>JAETRR010000016.1 GCA_021770065.1 Lachnoclostridium sp.
CACTTTCCATCCGAGGAAAAGAGATTGTATCCTACCAGCATCAGCGAAAAAGCCGCCAGGGCACGCACAAACCAGCCCTGTACAGGCATAAAAAAGGTTGTCAGTATCCCTACCCCGATCCAGAACATGACAAATCCAAGTAATTGCTTCATAACGGCTCCTGACATAAAAAAATTCTCACTCTATTATATGCAGGAAAAGGGCCGGCAGATACCTGCCGGCTCCTCTAACATCTCTTATATGATAATCTTAACTACATATTTATAATAATCCGAAAGAATCCTCTGCTCATTATAATAGAGAAGCTGTCCGTCTGTTCCATATACATTCTGGTATATACGCAGCAGCGGATGCTTTAATTCACAGCCCAGAAGCTCTGACTGATTCTGATCCGCCTTAACAATATCCATGGTATCCTGGAAGCTCCGTATGCTCCGCTTTCCGTACTCTTTGATCACCTGCAGAAGCGACTTGTCCTCCAAATCCATGGACTGCAGAAACCGGAATTCTTCTGTAAAATAGTCACTCTCTATGATCACCGGAACACCGTCCACACTTCTGAGGCGTTCAATATGGAGCATCTCGTCCCCTTTACTGATCCCTAAAATATCAGCCAGCCTCTTCCCTGCCTTTTCCGTCTGCTGCAGCAGAATTCTTGTAGCCGGAAGGGCCCCCATGAGATGGCAGGACTTAGTAAAACTGCCCTCTGCCCCCACGGTCTCCACATACTCTGTCTGGGAAACAAAGGTCCCTTTTCCGTGCTTTTTTACAAGAATCTGATCTGCTGTCAATTCCTCCAGCGCCTTTCTTACCGTGATCCTGCTGATTCCGTACATCTCCCGCAGCTTATCCTCTGAAGGAATCTGTTCGCCTCTTTTGTATACACCGGTATCCACTGCATATCGGATCTCATCATACAGCTGCCGGTAAAGCGGCACAGCTGAGCGGCTGTCTAGTTTCTGCATAGTTACCCCCATACTCTGATTTTCTATCCATATTATAGAGGATTCTCTGCCTGATTTCAACCAGACTTCTAAAACAGCGCTGCAATTCCGCAGACAGCCACGCATACAATAATCAGGCCAATTAGAATGGTAGTTGTCTTTACCTTTCTGCCCAGCAGATAATACATTCCTCCAAAACAGCCCAGAGGAATCAGACAGGGCATAATCTGATCAAAATAATCAGTCAGAGGAGTTGCAAAATCGCCGCTTCCAACCATAATCGGCAGATCCAGCCAGATTTGGCTGGCTATCATGCCGCCGATTACCATCAGGCCCACAATACTGGCTCCATAGGAAACCTTATCCATAATTCCCGTCTTTTCTACCGTTGTCAGAAAACTGGTTCCGAATTTGTAACCATACTTTAAGCAGAAGTACCGAATCAAAAAGGCCGGAATATTAAAAATCAGAAGGTACAGGATGGGAGCCATAATATTTCCCGACATAGCCAGGGAGATGGCGATACCGGCTGCAATAATACGCAGAGTTCCGGGGATCAGGGAATCGCCGATTCCTGCAAGCGGACCCATCAGGGAAGTTTTTACAGAGTTAATCGCATTTTCGTCAAAATTCGGATTGTTGGCATTTTCTTCCTCCATAGCCGCATTGATTCCAAGCAGCAATGTGGACAGCTGAGGTGTAATCGCCATAAATTCCAGGCCCCGCTTTAAGGCATTCTTTTTCTTCTCCGGATTATCCTTGTGGAGCTTATCCACTGCAGCGCTTATGGCATAGGAATACCCCAGATTCTGCTGCCGTTCATAATTCCAGGACACGTCCAGCTGGCAGCTTCTCCAGTAAATGCGCCGCAAATCCTTCTGGGAAAGCTTTTTCATCCCGCCATTTTGTTCTGTATGTACATTAGAATTCGTTGTCATCATCTACTGCCTCCTCTCTTACTGTCTGGTTTTGATTGAGCATAAGAATCGCTACCATAACACAGGCGATGCATGCAATCCCGATAATCGACAGGTTAAAATAAGCCGCAAGAAGGAAGCCGAAAAACAGGAAGCAGGCTACCTTTTTATTAATCAGCATTCTGGCAATCATAGCAAGTCCGATTGCCGGGATAATGCCTGTTGCATAGGCGATGCCATCGGTAATCCATGCTGGAATCGCCTGAATCACCTGCTCAATAACAGGCATTCCGAAATAGTAGCCGCAGGAAACAATAAGGGCCAGGGGAACAGTCTGTATAATAATTGCCCAATAGTGCATCCAGTCTACCTTTTTTGCATTTCCCTCTTCGGCATAATGGTCTGCCCTTGCCGCCAGCAGAGGAATGGCAGACATCATCAGAAAGTCCCAGAACAGCTGTACCAGTGTGGCAACAGGAATAGCCAGAACACAGGCAGAAGCCGCGTCCGTGCCCGTAGTAATGACATAAGCCGCACCGATCACGGAACCGGAAACATAGTCCGGCGGATTGCTTGCCCCAATAGGAAATACCCCCAGCCATACCAGTTCCAAAGTGGCTCCTACCATAACTCCTGTCCTTATATCTCCAAGAACCAGGCCTACCAGGGTTGACATAATCAAGGGCCTGCCCAGATTACTGCTTCCGAAGAAGCTGTTCAAATAGCCCAATGCCGCTATAAAAAATATAAAAATCGATTGTACCAGCATTTCATCTTCTCCTTTCTATCTTAAGTTCCGATATTTAAATTTTCTAATGAATCAGCTCCATAACATTCTGCCCTGTCTCATCCGGCAGCATCTTTACCTCCAGCTGTATTCCGGATGCATCCAGCTCACGCAGCTGTTCACAGTCCTTTTCCGACACAAACACTGCCTTGGAAATCTGTTTCTTATCATCAGCCGCTTTAATGCCCCCGAGATTAATATATTTAATTTTGTCGGTCTTCTGACAGAGACGGTAAGCGTCTTCAATATTTTCCAGAAGCACCATCAGGTGATATTTATCCGTCACGCCGCTGTTCAGTGCAGCCGCCGAATCTTCTATGCTTTTAATAACCAGTTTAATACCGCTGGGCTTTGCCATACGCAGAGCCGTGCTTCTCAGTTCATCCTTTGCCACCGAATCACTTGCAATCAGAATGCAGTCCGTTCCCAGAAAACGTGTCCAGGTAAACGCCACCTGTCCGTGCACCAGACGATGATCCACTCTTACTAATTTAATCATATAATCTCTCCTTTACGCCAGTTCCTCTCTCAGCTCTCTTACCTTCTTCATAAATGCCGCAACGTGCTCCTCGCTCACATCGCCGGTATCCTGGTAGGTATCCTTAAAATAGCTTCCCACCACGCCGCCGTCCGCAATCCGAAGCTGTTCCTTCACATTGTCTGCTGTCATGCCGGCGCAGACCAGAAGCGGAAATTTCCCGATTGCTTTCCTAAACTGCTCAATCTTTCCCATGGAAGTCTCCTGCCCTGTGGCATCCTCCGTCACGCAGACGGCATCGCACCGGTTCATGCAGATTTCAAGATCCTCTTCCACACTTCTTCCGGACAGAACAGGCTGATATTTAAACCGCACACCGCCTAAAAGAGCTGCTTTGCAGTCCTTTCTAAAATATTCAAAAAAGGCATCCAGAGTTTCGTCATCCCGGCTCTTTAAATGTCCGCCTACCGAGTCAATCTGAAGGTAATCGCAGTCGTACCTCCCGGCCAGGATAAAACCCATGGCATCTACATTCAGACAGTTCACGCCATAGGGGTAACCGCTTTTCTCCGCCTTAAGATAGGAAAGCACCTGCTCTACCTGGTGGTAGGTTCCAAAATAAGTCTCCACCAGAACGCCGTCCACACCACACCGCTCATAGATATCAATTTCCCTTTTTGCCCGTTCCAATACATCTGCATCGGTATCCCCCTTACAGTGGATTACACCGATAACCGGTTTCTGATTTTTAAACAGTGACAGCACGTCTTTTCTCTTTACCATTTTTAAAATTCCTCCTCTTCTGTTTTTTCCATTTTTACCTGTCTGATTCCCTCTTTTGCCACAGATAAGATTTCTTCTACATCCGCATCCGTCAGCCGATTTGGATACCCTGTTAATATCTCCAGAATCAGACAGAGGTTCATGCCCGAAAATACGCGGACATTGTCATAAATGCCGAGCTGCATCATAGCGGAACATACGCTGGCTCCATACAAATCCGTAAGGATCAGATATTCCGTATCTTTATCGGCCGTAATCTCCGCCCGCAGTTCCTCTGCGAAATCAGCCGCATTCTCCCCCGGATGCATATGATAAGTTGTCACTCCCTGCTGTTCCCCGATAATCATTGACACAGATTCTTTTGCCCCTTCCGCAAAAGCTCCGTGAGATGCAAGTATCACTCTTCTCATCCTTTGCTTCATCCTCCTTTTCCGTATCGATTTCCTTTGATGTAATACATCATAATACGTCTTATTGAAATTGTCAATATCAAATCCTCTTAAAAAAATAATATCGTCTAATTTTACATATTTTTTTATGTAAAGCAACGAGATTTATACTATTTTAGACAAAAAGCCGGCTGCGGCAGAGATTTCATCTGAAATCATCTGCCGCAGCCGGCTTTTAGGCCTTACACTGCCTGTTCTCTTTTTCATTTCAAAATTAAAAGCCCCGTCTGATTATCTGTCAGACTCTACGCCTCTGCATCTTCCTTCTCAATCACGTCCACCGCATCCTGTATGGCATCAGCCACAGGGCTGCTCTCCTTTTTGCCGCCGGTAAACTTATTCACAAAATCAGGAACCATATCGAGAATCTTGGTGACAGTATCCTGATTCTTCACATTCACAAGCTTGGTTACACCGCCGGAGATCACCAGAATCGCGCTTGGAGAAATCTTTGCTCCCATGCCGCCTCCCGCATTCTGCTTCTTATCTCCCGCAAAGGCCCCGGCTCCTACGCCGAAGGCTACATCAACCAGAGGAAGAATAATGGTATCACCCACTGTTACCGCATCGCCTACTACTGTCTTTGTGGTAATGAAGCTGTCCATCCCTTTGAACAGGGATTGTACGGTCGTATCAAAATTATTATCCATAGTTTTTTAGTCCTCCTATTCCAGTTCCGTAATAGTTTCCCATTCCATAGTTTCCAGTTCCGTAATGCCTCGTCCCGTCCCCCTTATCACTCCCCGCTGCGGAGCCTGTGATATACATAGCGGACGTCTTTATCTCTCCAGAGCCTCCATGAAATCAAGGCCGCCGTCACCAGACGGAAGCTCCCTTTTACAAAAAGCTCTCCTTCAAGAATGCTCTGCTCAAAATCCGGGAATACCTTAACATTATCTTTAAAAAGCGAGTAGAATATACTGATACCGCCAAGAATCTCTCCCGTCAGAGCCGGATCTTCCATGCCGAAGTGAAGTTCTCCGCGGATCTTTTTCGGAAGCAGCTTTGCCAGCAGAAGCTTTCCCTCCTCCATACAATGCTTCCATGCCTTCTTCGTCTGCTCATTCTGCAGAAATTCTTTTGTATCCCGGAATTTTTGAATACCATTTTTTATTTTAACACAGAATCGGCGAATTGTATATTTAAGATTTCTGATTTTTTCCCATATTCCCCGAATCTTGAGGAAGAATGCCTTGATTTTCCTTAAGATACGGACAATAAAACTGTCCGGCGGCTTTTCTTCCTCCGCTGTTCCTCCTTCTGCTTCCTGCCAGACGGCATCCTCATCAGCACTAAAGACGGGATCCTCATCCCTGTCCTCTGACAGGCTGCCATCCCCGCACTCCGGCTCACAATCAGCAGTCTCTCCCGGCCCTGCCTCTTCTGCCTTAAGAATCTGTTCTTCCCCTTGTTCAACCGCATCTTCCGTATCCCGGAACAGTTCCTCCGCCGTCTCCTCAAGCTCCTCCTCATCCTCTGCGAAATTTTTAACGGTAATTCCGAAAAGCTTGATTTTTCCGGAAAAAACTCCTTCCCGGAAACTCATGGGAACGCTTATCATATGCAGAAGCCAGCTTGCCTTCGCCGTTATCTCAAGATCCTTGTCTTTCGAAATGTTTCCTCTGTAACGAATGGGCACAAACAGCAGAAGAAGCAGGATCAGAAGCAACAGCCCCAAAAGAGCTGCCAGAATGATACCGATTATTTTTAAAAAAAATAAAAATATATGCAGCATTCAATTCTCCCGTTCCGATTTCTTAGTTTACTTCTGATCTTTTCATTTTGGGAAAGCTGCGTTTTTCCCGGCTTCCCCGAAATACTCTCTCACCCGGAAGCCGCCCGTCTCCCGGTAAATATCCTCTACCATCTGCTGTGTCATCTCTAATGCTTCCTCATAACCGGAGGCAATTCCCACAATAAAAGGATCCTGGCTGTAAAAGCCCGGCTGCTTCAGATGGGCCGCATGAAAAATATCAAACAGATTCTGTTCATTGGATGCCAGAGAAATAAAATAAATACTGACCATTCCAATGCCCCTCTCTGCCTTGCGGATAATCTTGTCCTTTTTTCCGGCTGTCTTTTCACTTAAGTAAAGTTCCTTCGCCCATCTCATACAGATAGCCGCCTTTCCCCGCTAAAATCCCCTATCCTGCCCCTCCAGAAATTATTTCCCAAAATAGCACGAAAGGAACACCGCAAAAGAAAAAAACAGGATTTATTTTGCGGTATTCCCTTAAAAATACTTTTTATTTCCCCAAAGATTACTCTTCTTCAGATCCAGATATTCATTATAAGCACGTTCCAGTATCTGCTTCTCGTTGGAAAACTTCAACAGATGATACGCTTCATGGAACTTATAATACCCCGAATCTACAAAATACTCCTCACGCTGTGGTTTACTGTAATAATTATCCGCCATCATCAGATACCAGTGGACATCCTTCTCCACCGTATCCTCCGGCACTGAAAAAGAATACTGGCTTTTCCCGATGTACTTAATAATGGAAGCCACTACACCCGTCTCCTCACGCACCTCCCGAACCGCCGTATCCTTGAACTCCTCTCCCGGTTCTACAGTTCCTTTGGGAAGCACCCAGCCCTCGTACCTGTTCTTGTAATTCTTGTACAAAAGCAGAATCTTCCCCCGAAATATCACCACACCGCCACAACTGGTTGCCTCAATCATTGCAAAACCTCCCTGTCTGGTGTGTCTCTTAGACTGGTATCAGTATAACTCTTTTTAAAAGGTTTGACAAGACCTTCCCCGGAAAAGAAATGCTTAAACAACCACAAATTATCAAGGATAAAACCAAACATATCTCTCCATTTAGAAAATTTTGCACCCCCTTGCCTTAAAAGAAAATCTTATAAACATACTTAATATCTCGGCAGACGGCGGAAAGACGGCCGGCATACAGAAGCTTTTAGAGCATTACCGCCTAAGTGCGGACAGCATTATGGCCTTCGGCGACGACAACAACGATGTCGACATGCTGGAATTCGCCCAGATCGGCGCAGCCATGGGAAATACCTCTAAAAAAGCAAAAGAAGTCGCCGACTATGTCACCACAGACATAGACAACGACGGAATCGCCAATGCATTGAAGCATTTTCATCTGCTTACTGCTTCTTTCTCATAAAGAAAAACCTCTGCAAAATTCATATACAGGCTTTTGAGAACATTCCCAAAAGCCTGTCAAAATCAACCCTTATTCTGTTTTTCAAACTCAAGAGCCTTCTTTTTTATCGATTTATATTCTAAATATGCTGTAAATATAAGCACTCCTGACAGAAACAAGGCTAACATAAATTCCACACGCAGGAACAAAACCATAACCGCCAAAACCAAAAGCCAAAGAGTATGAATATATCTATCTAATCTTTCCAGAGGGTTAAGCTGCGTCCAAAATATTTTTTTCATACTCATTTTCCCCCTTCATTTGCCAATTTATGGCCTAACCGGATCAAACCAATCCCCATTGACTGGGCCTAAAATTATATTAGAGCTTGAGACGGATGTCTTATAAAATTTTATATTTTGATTAATACATTTATTATAATACATCCCTTCATAATTTGAATAATATTTCTCTTTACTATCATATTGATCAAATGTTACCCAAATATTTTCTGCATCCGCCGTTAAAGCACCAGCAATCGTAGCCGCCCATCCTGCTGCAGATCCACCACTTACAACTCCTGCTATAGCAGCAGATAACAAAACTACAGAACCTTTCCAAGGAATCTTAGCTTCAAACTGTCTTTTGGTGCTTGGGTTAATTGTAGCACGTGTAACAGGCAAATCAATTTCTTTAACAATATAAGGTATTATCTCATCATCAATCCTCAAATAATGTTCTTTATAATCAATAAAAAGATCATATTGTATTCCTGAATCAATTACTATCCATCTTTTAGTATCAGGATTATTTGTCTCCACTTCTTGAATATATCCTTTTTCAATATCAACTGTTTTTTCCTTAGCACAAACTGGCATAACACCAATTAAATTAAATTAAATAATATGCTAAATGTTAAAAACATAGATAAAAGCTTCTTCATAAATTTCACCCTTCCATTCGCTTTGCTTCTAGCACAAAAAAATGTAACTTTAGGCCTAAGCTCTTCTCATTGGTAATAAACTATGTTCACTCAATCACAATATGATACTCAAATGTTGCCTCCACATTTCAATCACACCCTCTCTTTATCCTTATATTGACATTATATTATATATTACCTAAAATAAAAGACTTAAAAATTTTGTTAATTCATGTTATACTAAAGCATATGGTCTTTAAATTTTATTCTTTCTATCACATGCCACTCCGATTTCTGCCTCTTTTGCAGAATCAAATCCATTTCCCAGACCGCTAATTAATCCCTCTAAACTGCTAACCCTCGCTGGGAAATGAATGCGATTTTATCCAGTCAGAAGTGTATAAGAGCACCACCCAACCCCCATCATCCAGATGGGAATGTTCATGGACGGGGACGGCATTCCCCTTGCATTTTCGCTTTTTCCCGAAAACGCAAATGAACAGACTTCCCTAAAACCGCTGGAAGAAAAGGTACTTCAAGATTTTGGCTGTACAAAATTTGTTTACTGCAGTGATGCCGGACTCGGCTCCGAAACAATCAAAAAAATAAACCATGCCGGTGAACGTGCCTTTATTGTTACCCAGTCCATTAAAAAGTTAAACAAAGATGATAATGGATTGTATTATAAAGATGAACCGTATACTCCCCTCACACTCCACCAGCGTCTGATTGTGACTTATTCTCCGAAATACGCAAGATATCAGAAAACGATACGCGACGTACAAGTGGAACATGCTGAAAAGATGCTGAATTCCGGGAAGGTAAAAAAGGAACGCGGGAATCCCAATGATCCTGCACGTTTTATTGGAAAGGCTACAGTGACCGAAGATGGGAAATCGAGGAATGTTTCCAGATCATGAAAACGAACTTTGAAGCAAGGCCTGTATTTCTTCGGGATGACATACGTATAAAAGCACATTTCCTTATCTGTTTTCTCTCCTTAGTCATATACCGTTATCTTGAAAGAGAGCTAAAATACGTCTTTACCTGCGAGACGATTCTGGACAAATTAAAAACAATGAATTTTGCGGACATACAGGAACAGGGCTTTATTCCCCTTTATACACGAGACAAGTTAACCTATGCCCTGCACGAGATCTGTGGTTTTGATACCGACTATAAATTCATCACCAAAAGTCATATGAAAACAATTCAGAAAAAAAGTAAAGGAAGGAAATAAAATACCATAGTCTAAAACAACACTAAAAACCGCTACAATGCCCGTATTTTCAAGCATTGTAGCGATTCTATTTTCCCACAACTGTCAAAAACAGGAGTATAACTCTTTTTTAAAACATTCCGGCCGATCTGCCGCTTTCAAATCACAGTCCTGTTTATGCTGAAATACTGTCAGACTCTTTAGAAAATTGCCAGACTGGCCGCTACAGCCATAACCGTAAGAACCGCGAGAACTGCAATATAAACCCATAAGATTTTTTTATTTCCCGCCTTGTTAATAAATACAAATATCAGCCCCAGCATAATGACAATGCAGAGCGTCAGGGTAAAATTCATTACCCATATGTACCGGAAATCTATCCGAGCCGTTGTAAATGCCTCATAGTTAATAGTCAGCAAAGAAAAAATCGCGACAAAAACTCCCATAATAGTGAGCACATTTGCATAAATTCTCTGGGATACTCCTTCAATATCCTCCTTAGCGCGCTCCAGCTTCCGTATGGTCTGCTTTTCATATTCCTCTTTATAATTACCGAGACCTATATATTGAACTTCATCCTGAAAGGATGCTCCTTTTTGTGCACTGTAAGGGGTCTCCGGCTCTTCTGTCAGCTGCTCAAAGATAATCTGGGCAATCCGCATGCGATTCTGCAGAACAATAATCTGCGAAGAAATATTCTGTACTCTTAAAAATGCATAAGTAACATGTCCAGGCTGATAATGAGGGCCGTCTACCTTCAGTCCCTGCCGCATCCGGGAATTTTTCTCCGCAATCCTCCCCAGAATGTGATTCGGAATACTCAGCTTTTCTGCCGTTTTAATAAACACTGTCTCTCCTGGTCTCAGTTCGTATTCCCGGTGCTCTGCACCTGCCGCATCCAGAACCGCATCAACTGTCAGATCATAGGATATACCGTTTAGATTATCCTCTGTATAGCCCGAAAGAATCAGCTGATGCTGTTCTGCATACCGTTTTATGTCTTTATCAACCAGAATCATGCCCTATCACCTCTTTTACGATGCATCCATTATAACACTGAATACTTAATAATACAACATATTGTGCTATTTTTTTAAATAACCACTAATTGTTAGTGATAGGTGCAAAAGCCCCTCTTTCCGGCAGAAAACACTTCTACAGACTTAAGTCCTTCCCGCCGTTCAGCTTATTAAACAGCAGAAGAGATGCCACCGTAAGCAGGGTCAGGATAGTGGACAGGGCCGCAGCCGTCCCGTAATTGCCCCGGATAACCTCCGTATAGATAGCCACTGTCAAAGTCTTCGTCCGGCCCGTATACAGGATAATCGCCGTAGAAAGCTCGCTGATCATAGTCACCCAGCTCAAAATCGCCCCTGACACAATTCCCGCCTGCATCATAGGAACCGTAATGCGGAAAAATGCCTTCATTTTCGTAGCCCCCAGGGAAATGGCAGCCTCCTCAATACTCATGGGAATCTGCTGCAGAATCGCCACAGAGGAGCGGATCGTATAGGGCAGCCTGCGGATCACCAGTGCGACAACCATAATCAGCATGGTACCGCTGATGAGCACAGGCGGCTTATTAAATCCCACAAGAAGGGCAATTCCAAGTACCGTTCCCGGCACAATGTAAGGAATCATAGACAGAATATCGGTAATATTCGTCAGGAAATTCCTTCTGCGCACCACCAGATAAGCAATGAGAACAGCCAGCAGGATAATCACAACCAGAGCCAGAATCGGAATGATAATGGTATTCTGGATACTCTTTCCCAGTTTTCCAAAGGCCGTGGCATAGCTGCTTAAGGAATAGCCGTCCACGAAAATCTTTCCTTCCGTATTTTTAAAGGAAGTATAAATCACATAGCACTGCGGCAGCACGGCAATCCCGATAACCAGATAAGAAAAGATATGTACCATCCACCGGACAGCCCCCTTAGCCTCCCGTTCCTCCATGGGATGGAGCGCGTTCAGAGAGAAGGATTTCCGGTTGGAAACATACTTCTGAATCAGAAATACAACTGTGGTGATCACAATGGCAATCACGGCAATCGCTGCCGCAAAGCCGTCATTTCCCCCCACCTCATTAATAAACTCATTATAGAGCACTACCGGGAAAGTACGATATCCCTCGCCGATCAGCATAGGCGTTCCGAAATCCGCAAAGGACCGCATAAACACCAGAAGTCCTGCCGCTAAAAGGGTAGGCATAATCAGCGGAACAACTACTTTGAGAAAGCATTTTACACCGGAACAGCCCAGGTTCCCAGCCGCTTCAATAAGTGAATTGTCGATGTTCTTCAACGCTCCCCTTGCATAGAGAAACACCAGGGGAAACAGCTGCAGAGTCATAACCAGGACAATTCCTCCAAACCCGTAGATATCCGGCAGGGCAATCCCCATATTTTTGAAGAAAGTAGTAATCACGCCGCTCCTTCCCAGAAGCAGAATCCAGGAGTAAGCACCGATAAAAGGCGCCGACATGGAAGCCACTACAATGAGAATACTCAAAAAAGATTTACCGCGGATCTTATATACTGCAAAAAGATAGGCAAGAGGCGTTCCAATTAAAAGGGAGAGTATCGTAGCCGCAATGGAAATCTTAAAGCTGTTAAAAAGCGTATTAAAATAATAGCTCTTGGAAAAGAATTTCGCAAAGTTGGCCAGGGTAAATTCCCCCGTAGATCCGTCGAAAACAGACTGGCGGATCAGATAGCCCATGGGATAGAGCAGAAAGAGCACATAAAGCAGAATCACAAACAGCGTGATAAACCCCCATATATCCAGACGGAACTTATTATTGTTTTTCATAGGCCTCGCTCCTTACCAGGTTTTGCTCCCCCGTCTGATTAAACACGTTGATCTTTTCCTTCTTTACCTTCAAAAGAACAGACTGTCCTTCCTTCAGCTCCTCTTTGAGAGACGATTCCTCAATAATTTCCACGGTCTCTCCCGCATCCGTATCTATATAGTAGTGGGTATTAAGGCCCAGGTACACAAACTCTTTTACTGTTCCCTTAATTCCGTCACTGCCTTCCTTACAGATCACAAACTCCTCCGGGCGGATAGAACAGATAACTTCCTGATCCTCTGCCTGCCTCAGCGCATCAATCTGCTCCCGGTAGCCGTCTGCAAATATCAGCTCGCCCTTCTCGATTCTTGCGGGAACCATATTGGTTCGCCCGATGAAGGTTGCTACAAATACATTTTTCGGCCGCTGGTAAATGTCCTTGGGTTTTCCAATATGCTGAATTACCCCGTCCTTCATTACGGCAATCCGGTCGCTGATGGCCATGGCCTCCTCCTGGTCATGGGTCACATACACGGTGGTAATTCCCACACTTTTCTGTGTATGGCGGATTACCGTCCGCATCTCCATACGGAGCTTTGCATCCAGGTTGGACAAGGGCTCATCCATCAGAAGCACATCCGGGGTAATCACCAGGGCTCTTGCCAGGGCGATTCGCTGCTGCTGTCCGCCGGACAGCTGGCTTGGCATCCGCTCTGCGTACTCCATAATCTGCATCAGATTTAAGTATTTGTCCGTCTCTGTCTTAATTTTTTCTTTTTCAATTTTCCTGTTTTTCAAGCCGAAGGCAACATTGTTCCGCACGGACAGATTGGGAAATATGGCATAGTTTTGGAAAACCATGCCAATATTTCTCTTACTGGGATCCATATCATTGATCCGGGTCTCATTAAAGTAAAAATCTCCGCCCTCAATGGAATTGAATCCTGCAATCATCCGCAGCAGTGTTGTCTTTCCGCAGCCAGAAGGCCCCAGGAGGGTAAATAACTCTCCGTCCTCTATTTCGGCGCTTAAATCAGGGATTACGGTGTTCTCACCGTATTTCTTTACCGCATTTTTTATTATAATTCTACTCATCTTATCCTCCACAACCTTGCTGACGTCCGGGATGATCCCCTTTCAGTCTTAATTGCTCTGCAGATCCGTAAAAATTTCGGTATAGTGATCTACGATCTCCTGCTTATGCTGGCTTACATAGGGGATATCTTCCTCAATCACCTTGATATCTGCCAGAGGAATCATGTAATCGCTGGTCTGTGCATCCTTCATAACCGGACGGTTGGTCAGAGTGCTGCCCCAGATATTCTGCACCTCTTCGCTTAAGATAAAGTCCATGAACAGCTTTGCATTATCCATATTTCTGGCTCCCTTTACAATGGTTGCCGATGCGGGCAGGTATACAGTACCCTCTTCCATGTATACAATCTCAACAGGCGCTCCGTCCTTTACAAGCTGTGCACAGGGATCTTCATAGGAAAGGCCTACTACATACTCTCCGTCAGCGACTCCCTTGTAAACACCGGAAGAACTCTCGCAGATCTTGCCGTCAATATTCTCAAACAGCTTCTCTACATACTCCCAGGCACCTTCATCCTCATAGCCGCCCATAGCCAGCAGCATATTGGTCAGATGTGCAAATGCCGAAGATGAATTGGCCGGGTCTGCTGTGGCAATTTTACCCTTCAGCTCCGGATTCAAGAGATCCTCATAACCTTTGATCTCTATGTCGCCGATAAGATCCGTATTTACAATCAGGACACTGCCGTCCAGAACATTGCTGGTGATAAAACCGCATTCATTCTTGTAGGCATCTACTACGTTCTCATTGTTGGGAGATACATAGGGCTCCCACAGATCTTCATTGTCATACATCTGGGACCAGGAACCGCCGAAAAGGACATCCGCATAAGGATCGTTCTTCTCAGACTCAATTCTCTTTACCAGCTCGCCTGTTCCGGCCTGGATTACTTCTACGGTGATGCCGTATTTTTCCTCAAACAGCGGAATCGTAGCGTTAATCAGTCCCTCAGAGTTGGGGGAATAAACGACCAGCTCGCCGCCTACCTGTGCAGTTTCGGAACCGCCTTCTTCCTGGCCATCCTCTGCCGCAGGCGCTTCCGTCTCCGCCGGAGCCGCAGGCTCCTCTGTGCTGCTCTTGCCGCAGCCCGCCATCAGACCGGTGGTCATAACAGCCGCCAACAGTAATGCAATACTCTTTTTCTTCATCATAAAATCCTCCTTTAAAATTTATACCTTTATTTTATCTGCTTTTTTCCCTGCAAACTACCTGAATTTCAGAACAATCGGAAAAAATACCGAACAAATCTGTTCGGTATTTCATCTGATTCTGCTCTGATACTCCTTGGCCGAGCAGCCCATATACTTTTTAAATACGTAATTAAAATATTTATACTCTCCGATTCCGCATTCCCAGCCCACCTCTGACAGAGGAACACTGCCTGTCTTCAGAATTCCAAGGGCTTTCTGGAGACGATAGCGGTTAAGATACTCAATTATCGTAGTTCCGAGAGCTTTCTGGAATCTCTGGCTGATATAACGCTCCGAATAATGAAGATTCTGTTCCAGATCCGAAAGAGTAATCTTATTCCGGTAATTAGCAGTGATATAAGCGAGTACCTGCTCCACCAGCGGATCCTGTATCTCCTTTTCCCTCTCCTGTTCCAGAAGGGATACTGTATCTGTTTCCCCCGCAGATTCATTCCTCTGCCGCAGATAATATATATTTTTTGACTCCAGCACTGCCTGCTCTAAGGCTTCCTTCATCTCCTCCATATTCAAAGGCTTCAGCACATAGCTTGAAACTCCGTTCCGGATAGCCTCCCTGGCATACTCAAATTCCGAATAACCTGTGAGAATCACGGCAGCATAATCATACCGGAACTTTGTTCTGGACAGCATGGTAAGTCCGTCCATTAAGGGCATATTAATGTCTGTAACCACAATGTCCGGACGGAGCTCTTCTATAAGTTTCATGCCTTCCTCACCGTTGCCCGCCTCTCCAATCACATGGCAGCCGAATTCCTCCCACGGAATGGAATTTCTGATTCCCTTTCGTATAATCTCTTCATCCTCAACCAGCAAAACACTATACATCCCTGCCGCCTCCTATCCACAGACGTATGGTTACCATAAAGCCAATCCCTTCCTGACTCTCCACACTGATACCGCTGTCATTTCCGTACTCCAGAATCACTCTCCGGTTAATGTTCTGAAGACCGTTGTGCACGGTATTGATTTCTCCGGAATGCAGTATGCCCCTTAAGGTTTCCAGGGTAGACTTGGGCTGCCCCGGCCCGTCGTCCTCCACCCTGAGAACCAGATATTCCCCTTCAATCCATCCCTGGATCAGAACATGGATGGCTGCTTTCTTCCGGAAACCGTATTTCAGGCTGTTCTCAATCAAGGGCTGCAGAAGAAGCTTGGGAACCAGCATCCGGCTGCACTCCGGGCGGATGTCTACCTCATATAAAAAACGTTCTCCAAACCGGGTTTTCTGGATTACCAGATAATCCTCTATGTACTCCATATCTTCCTGCAGAGATGTAGTCTGTTTGGTATTGTTGATGCTGTAGCGAAGAATCCTGGTAAATCTTCCGATTAATTCGTCCGCTTTTTTCCCGTCCTGGGCAATAAGGAAACGGATATTGTCCAGGGTATTGTATATAAAATGCGGATTGATCTGGGCCTGAAGGTTCTGAATCTCCATACGGTTATTGATCTCCAGAAGAGCCATATTCTTCCGGTTCAGTTCATTGACGCTCAGGACCATCATATTGATCTGTCTCGCAATCTCCTCAATCTCATCCCCGGTTTCAATTTCAATCACATGCCCTTTATCCTCTTTTCGAATCAGGCGGATCTCTTCCACCAGCGCCCTCACTGACTGTGAAGTTTTCTCGGCCATTTTCTGAAGCAGGTGGAAAAAGATGAACATCCACACCAGCCCCAGGCTCAGAATGATCAAAATACCGATGAGAATATAACTTCCGTTTTCCGGCTGGTAGATAAAGGAATAAAGATATACATTCTGTTCAGCCAGATACCGCCTGCCGGTGAGATAACGGCTGTCATTCACCCGGCAGTAACGTTCCGTTTTCCCGGGGCGGTATTTATTCACAGTGCTGTCTGAAGTAAAGCTGCTGTTGGAACAGTAAATTACATCGCCGCCTGCCGTAGTCAGAATGATATCGTACTGGTATTTCTGAAAAAGGCGGTTCCAGTCTCTCTCTTTTAGATAAGCCGCCACACTGCCCATATAAACGCCGTCCCGGTAAAGGGGATGAATCAACACATATTCCGAGGTCTCGCCCGAGAAATAATAAACCGTCCGATACAGTTTTTTGTCCTGGGCCTTGGCATTGGTGTCGGCAATCTGGTTGAATTCTTTCCTGTGCAGATTCAGTACTTCATCAGAAAAGCTGGAAAACCGGATCTGTCCTTCAGGATCCGCCAGAATCAGATTGATTCCCACCAGGGCATCTACATTGTATTTGGTAATCCGGTACTGGAGGCCGTTTCCGTTTTCCACCCCCTGGATACAGTTTAAAAAGGTTTCTCTATTCTCTTCATCCTGAAGAAAAGCCGATACGGAGTCACAGACCTTCTGGAAGGTTCCCGTCACATCATCAAGATGCTTCTCCTGCTTCATCCTCTGTTCCATCAGTGTATTTCCAAATATGGCAACGCAAAAAAACAGACATCCAATCGCTATGACTGTGATAATCTGTTTTGATGCAAGTCTCTCCAGTTCCTTTTGAAAACTGCTCTTTTTTGCCATCACTCAGCTTATCCTCTGTGATTCATCCCGTAATGTTCCTTCGTACACATATCTTTACCTGTCAGCAAATATTATAACATCCGCTTTAAGATAGAACAATACCAATCCTTCTTAAGATACAGCGCCTTGTTCCTGTATCAGCTCCCTTAATTTTCCAAATGCGTCTTTAATTCCTCCGACCTTATTAATGATCCCTTCCTCCACAGCCTGCTGCCCTACCAGGACAGAACCCACATCTTTTGTAAGCTGCCCCGTCTCCAGCATAAGTTTTAAAAGGCGCTCCTGCGAAATTCCGCTGTGAGAAGTAATAAATCCTGCAATCCGGTCCTGAATCTTCTGAAAATAATCAAAGGTCTGTGCCACCCCGATAATCAGCCCTGTCATGCGCACAGGATGGATCATCATGGTTCCCGTAGGAACAATAAAGGAATAATCCGCAGATACCGCCAGCGGAACACCAATAGAGTGGCTCCCGCCCAGAACCAGAGAAACCGTGGGCTTGCTTAAGGAAGCAATCATTTCCGCAATGGCAAGGCCCGATTCCACGTCGCCGCCTACCGTATTGATAAGCACCAGAAGCCCCTGTATAGTTTTGCTGTCCTCCAGGGCCGCAAGCTGTGGAATTACATGCTCGTATTTCGTTGTCTTGGAATTGGAGGGAAGACATTCGTGGCCCTCGATCTCTCCGATAATATTCAGGAGATGAATTTTCGCCTCCCCGTCCTCCAGGGTAAGCTGTCCATACTCCTCTACCTGCTTATCCTGCCGTTCCTGCTTCTCTCCCGTCTGCTTTTCTTCCTGGTTATGGTTTTTTTCCTTTTGATTCTTTTCCTTCTTATTTTCGCTCATAAATAAAATCAGCCTCGCTTCCCATATCTTTTAGACATTAGTATACCCTTCGGGTATCCCATTAATGCATGCCCTTTCAGGGCCGGCGGACTTCGTCCGGTAAAGGATAGGGAATAAGGCTGATTTTTTATACATGGCGTCCATGTATCTTATTTCTGTATAAAGCTTCAAGCATGGCAGGCCGCAGGATTCAGGCCTGTTCCAATGCCTGCTTAAGATCCTCAATAATATCTTCCGGGTTCTCGATTCCCACGGAAAGCCGGATCATGCCCGGCGTAACGCCTGCCTCTGCAAGCTGTTCATCTGTCATCTGCCTGTGGGTATGGCTGGCCGGATGAAGAACACAGGTACGGGCATCCGCCACATGGGTGACGATGGCCGCAAGCTTCAGGCTGTCCATAAAACGCACCGCTTCCGCTCTTCCTCCCTTTAATCCAAAAGAGATTACGCCGCACGTTCCCTTCGGCATGTACTTCTGCGCCAGCTCATAATAGGGATCGTCCTTTAACCCCGCAAAGTTCACGAACTCCACCTTCTCATGCCCGTGGAGATACTCTGCCACAGCCCGGGCATTGCTGCAGTGCCGCTCCATCCGGAGCGCCAGTGTCTCCAGGCCCACATTCAGAAGAAATGCATTCATAGGCGAGGGGATACTGCCCAGATCGCGCATCAGCTGGGCCGTAGCCTTGGTAATATAGGCCAGCTTCCCGAACTGCTGTGTATACACAACTCCATGATAAGTCGGATCCGGCGTAGTCAGACCCGGGAATTTATCCCTGTGGGCATCCCAGTCAAAATTGCCGCTGTCCACGATGCAGCCGCCTACCGCCATAGCATGGCCGTCCATGTATTTTGTCGTAGAATGGGTCACAATATCCGCTCCCCACTCAAAAGGACGGCAGTTGACAGGCGTTGCAAAGGTATTGTCAACAATCAGAGGACAGCCGTGGGCATGGGCCAGACCTGCAAACTTTTCGATATCCAGCACCACAAGGGCGGGATTGGCAATGGTTTCTCCCACCACTGCTTTTGTATTGGGACGAAAAGCCGCCTCAATCTCTTCCTCTGAAGCATCCGGATCCACAAAGGTGCACTCGATTCCCATTTTCTTCAGGGTAGCCGCATACAGATTAAAAGTTCCGCCGTACACCTTGGCGGAACACACCAGATGGTCGCCTGCCTCACAGATATTCGTCACTGCATAAAAGTTGGCCGCCTGTCCGGAGGAAGTAAGCATAGCCGCTGCTCCGCCCTCCAGCTCCGCAATCTTCGCCGCCACACAGTCATTGGTCGGATTCTGCAGACGGGTATAAAAATATCCGTTGTCCTCCAGCGCGAAGAGACGTCCCATCTCCTCTGTGGTATCATACTTAAAAGTCGTGCTCTGATAAATGGGCAGAACCCTGGGCTCTCCTTTTTTCGGCTTCCAGCCGCCCTGTACACAGATCGTGTCCTGTTTCATGCCATATACCTGCCTTTCAGATCATACACCATAGCCATATAACACTCGCGGCAGGCTTCCTTCTCTCCCGACTCAATCAGCTTCACACACGGTGACAGATAACTCTGCCAGATTTCTTCATACACCTGTTCCGGAGCCTCTGAGCGCGCAATTCTGCTTACAATGGTAGGTGCGATATTGTAATATTCCTCTACAAGGGCCTGTCCCTCAAGTGTGGAAAGGAGATACTGATCCCGGTAATTCCGAAGGAGTTCCAGTTCATAGCAGTTATCCGCCTTCCCCTGGCTCTCACAGACAGCCGTGGTGATATAGCAGAGCTTCCGGTGGAAACCGGCCTCAATTTTTTCATAATTCGCCTTTCCCACCGTGGTCTGGAAAGCTGTGTTCCATTTTTCCACAATACGATCCGTGAGAGGTTCTGCGGATTGGCCTTTCTGCTCCAGAATAGCCGGAAATGTATAGACTGCAAGGATCATGTTGTAATTGATCAGCTGCTCATTGCGCTTTCCCTTTTTGGGAATGCGCTCCAGCTCCACAGCCGCCTGCTCTACCAGATGATCTGCAAGCTTGTCAAGCCATTCCTCATCCGGAGCCTCTGACTTGAGGTATACCTGCTCAATGGCATCAATCACATTTATGTATCTGCGAAGATATGCCTGAAAGGCCTCCGGGTAAAGACTCTTTTTAAAGGAGGCTAACGGGTTTTCTGCCTGGAACAGCATGTCCTCAATTCCCTGCATCGCCCTGTTATAATACTCACCATATGCTACTACATCCATTTTTTTCTCCTATTCAAAATCGCTGCGCGATAGCACTAAAGGGTAAAGTCGCTTCGACACACTGGCATTGAGAGAAACTTTCATTCGAAAGGCACTCATGAAAGTTCCTCTCGTGCGCCTTTGCGACTTTACCATTCAAAATCGCTGCGCGATGCCGCCCTTTTTATTCATCCCAGTTATGGTACACATTCTGGACATCGTCGTCCTCGTCCAGCAGATCCAGAGTTTTCTGTAAATTCTTAATATCGCCTTCATCCGTAAGCGTTACATAGGTCTGGGGAATCATGGTGACCTCCGCCTGGGCCATCGCAATTCCTTCTGCCTCCAGAGCCTGCCTCACCTGACTGAAAGCATCCGGATCCGTAATCACCTCGAAGCTGTCCTCCTCCTCTGAGAAATCCTCCGCTCCCGCGTCCAGGGCCAGCATCATCAAATCATCCGGATCCATGTCACACTCCTCCCGGTCAATGATAATCTGCCCTTTTTTGTCAAACATATAAGAAACACAGCCCTGGGTTCCCACGGAACCGTTCCCCTTGGTAAATGCACTGCGCACATTGGCCGCCGTCCGGTTCTTATTGTCCGTCAGCGCATCCACGATAATCGCGATTCCGCTCGGCCCGTAACCCTCATAAGATACATACTCATAATTCACCGCACCCGCATTGCCTGCTGCCTTCTTAATGCCCCGGTCAATGGTATCGTTGGGCATATTGTTGGCCTTGGCCTTGGCAATCACGTCGCGGAGGCGGCTGTTGTTGGCCGGATCTGCGCCTCCTTCCTTTACGGCTACGGCAATCTCACGTCCGATGATGGTAAATATCTTTCCTCTGGCCGCATCATTCTTCTCTTTCTTATGCTTTATATTCGCAAACTTTGAATGTCCCGACATTGCTAACACTCCTCTTCCTTTTGTTCTTTATAGCCTGCTCCCTTCCTGCGGGCAGACAGTTTTATCTATTTTAGCATTATTTTTCCGCGATGGCAAGCATTATGTATCCAGCTCCAGGCTTACCCTCAGGGCTTCATTGACCTTTCCCAGCAGGCCTTCATCCAGATGACAGACCTTGTCACGAAGCCTCTGCTTGTCAATTGTCCGCAATTGTTCCAGCAATATCACCGAATCTTTCACAATCCGGCACTGTCTGGTACTAAGCTCCACATGGGTGGGAAGCTTCGCTTTATTCATCTTTGAAGTAATGGCCGCTACAATCACCGTGGGACTGTGGCGGTTCCCCGTATCATTCTGAATCACCAGAACCGGCCTGATGCCCCCCTGTTCCGATCCTACTACAGGCCTTAAATCCGCATAGTAAATGTCTCCCCGACGGATTATCAATCTTCTCACACTCCGATTTTCTGAAATTCTTTTCACTGGTATAGGAAATCGCCATGATTTCCCGTACTGCTTTCCAGTTATATCGGAAGTATTTCCAAAAAAATCGGAAGTATTCAATAATTATAAACCATTTCCGGTTCCGTAATATCCCTCACAGTACACTTTAGCCTAAATAAATTCTGGGCACCCGTTTATTGATGTCACATACAAATTCATAGTTAAACCGCCCGGACAATTCACATAAGACCTCTAAGGGAAGCTCTGCATCCCCGTCCCGGCCAAACAAAGTAACCTCCATGCCCATCCCGGCCTCCGGAATATCCGTCACATCCACCATCATCTGATCCATACAGACGCGTCCCCGGATGGGAGCGCGTTTCCCGGCAATCAGCACATAGCCCTTGTTGGAGAGGCTTCTGGGATATCCGTCCCCGTATCCAACGGGAATCGTGGCAATCCGGCGGACGCAGTCCGCCTCATAGATACCCCCGTAGCTTACCTGGGTTCCCGGGCCAATCTCCTTAATATGAACGATACGGCTTTTAAGCTCCATAACCGGTGTCAGATGCATCCGCTCTTTACGGACTTCATCCGAGGGATAAAGCCCGTAAAGAATAATCCCGGCCCGTACCATATCGAAGTGAGCTTCCCGAATCTCCATAATGCCCGCACTGTTGGAGCAGTGGCAGATAGGGAAATGAAGTCCCGCACGGGTGCATGCTTCCTCAAATGCCCTGAAACGTGAAATCTGGCAGTTTACAGAAGTTTTATCGGCCTCGTCCGCCCGGGCAAAATGAGTAAACAGCCCTTCCAGACAGATCCCGGGAAGCTTTGAGATTTCCTTTATCACCTCAATACTTTCCTCTGAATCCTCAAAACCTATGCGGCTCATTCCCGTGTCCACCTTAATATGTACCGGTATCACAATGTCCCGGCCAAGCAGCGCACTCTGCTTTACTGCGGCAGCCGACAGGGCCTTCCCTGTCTCAAGGCTGTACACGGCAGGGCGGATCTGTGTGCAGAAGCTCCCGTCTGCCCCCGGATTCTCCTCCAGAATTTCCGCTATCTGCCCGCAATCCTCCGGATACACATATCCCAGAATCAAAAGAGGCTTCCTGATTCCTGAATCATGAAGTTCCAGGGCTTCCTCCAGCATGGCTGTGGCAAAGCCCCACAGTTCTTCTCTTTTTTCAATATGCCTGGCTATGGGGCAGGCCCCGTGCCCGTAGGCATCTGTCTTTACTACGGCTGTCACCTTTGCGTCCCCCGACAGACAGGCTTTGACGGCGTCCAGATTAGCGTCAACAGCATTCAGATCCACAAAGGCCCCGATTCGCGTATATGCACTCATTACAGTTCTTCCTTTCTGACTATAGTATATGTTGCCGGCTCACAGATGTCAGCGGCCGGTGAAACACATAGCAAAAGGGAACCAAAAGCCGCCTTTGCTTTTAAGCTCCCCTGTTCTGGTACGGCATTCTTAAAAGCTCTCTGCAAATCTAAGAATGCTCCTTTTCATACCGGTTAATATTGTAGGACAACTGCATCAGACTTTCCGACAGATGTACATTCTCTACCAGTACATCCTCCGGAACCTGCAGATCCACATGGGCAAAATTCCAGATAGCCTTAATGCCGTATTTCACCAGAAGCTCTGCCATCTCCGCCGCCTTGGATTTCGGCAGAGTCAGAGTTGCTATCTGGATATCCTGTTCCTGGATAAAATCCTCCAATTCCTCCAGCATATAAATCTGTATCCCGCGGACACTTAATCCTTTTAATACGGGGTTCACATCAAAAATACCCTTGATCACAAACCCCCTCTTCTCAAAGGATACATAGTTAGCCAATGCCTGGCCCAGATTTCCGCCTCCTATAATAATCATATTGTACTTCTTGTCCAGTCCCAGGATCTTTCCTATCTCCTCATACAGATGAGCGACGTTATATCCGTACCCCTGCTGCCCGAAACCGCCGAAGTTGTTCAAATCCTGTCGGATCTGGGATGCCGTCACATGCATTCTGTCACTCAGCTCCCCGGAGGAAATACGCTCCACTCCGCTCTCCATAATCTCACCCAGGTATCGGTAGTAACGCGGAAGCCTTTTAATGACCGCTTTTGAAATTTCACGTTCTTCCATTGTAACACCGCCCCGTAAAATATTTTTCTGCTATCATTATATCGGTCGTCCACAGGGTTGTCAATGACTTTGTAGGATTTTTCACAAACCTGCAGCCCGGCAGAACTGTTACAACCGTTTGACTTTTCTTTCTCTTCCGCTATAATAGAGAAAGGCCCGGAATTCCGGCAGGAAAAGAGAGCCGGGTATGTATATGGAAAGACGAGGTTTTATATACTATGATACTGGCATGTCAGAGCATCTGCCATTCATTCGGCACCAATGTAATATTAAAGGATGCATCCTTTCATATAGAAGAACGGGAAAAAGCCGCTATTGTGGGTATCAATGGAGCAGGCAAATCCACGCTCTTAAAAATCATTGTCCATGAGCTGACCCCCGATTCCGGCCAGGCAGTGCTGGCAAAGGGGCGCACTCTGGGATACCTTGCCCAGCACCAGGATCTTGAAAGCCGGCGCACCATTTACCAGGAGCTTCTGGAGGTAAAACGGGACGTCATCGATCTGGAGGAGCGCATCCGCGCCCTGGAAAAGGAAATGAAAGAATTGTCCGGAAGCAGTCTCAATGCCGCTTTAGAGACATACACACGCTTAAACCACGAATTTGAACAGAAAAACGGCTACGCTTACCAAAGCGAAGTTACGGGAGTCCTGAAGGGCCTCGGATTCCCCGAGGAAGAATTTGACAAAGAAGTAAGCACCCTCTCCGGCGGACAGAAAACCCGTGTATCCCTGGGAAAGCTTCTGCTATCCCGCCCGGATATCATTCTTCTGGATGAGCCGACCAACCATCTGGATATGGCTTCCATCGCCTGGCTGGAAACCTTTCTTCTGAACTACGAAGGCGCAGTAATTATCGTGGCCCATGACCGGTATTTTCTGAACCGGGTTGTCACAAAGGTAATCGAGATTGACAACGGGCAGGTGACCTCCTTTCAGGGAAACTACTCCGATTATGCGGCAAAAAAAGCCCGGATCAGGGAGGCGCAGATGACTGCCTGGCTGAATCAGCAAAAGGAGATCAGGCACCAGGAGGAAGTCATTGCCAAGTTAAAATCATTCAACCGGGAGAAGTCCGTCCGCCGGGCAGAAAGCCGGGAAAAAATGCTGGACAAGATAGAGGTACTGGAAAAGCCAACCGAAGTACGCTCCGAGATGCACATCCGTCTGGAACCGGAGATTGTAAGCGGAAACGATGTGCTTACCGTGGAAGGCCTTTCCAAATCCTTCGGCTCCCTGTCCCTCTTTACAAATCTGAATTTTGAAGTCAAACGCGGGGAGCGGACAGCCCTTATCGGAAATAAC
This sequence comes from Lachnoclostridium sp., assembly GCA_021770065.1. Lineage (GTDB taxonomy): Bacteria > Bacillota > Clostridia > Lachnospirales > Lachnospiraceae > Laedolimicola. The sequence continues at coordinate 25,100 of JAETRR010000016.1, forward strand.
GGGACGGGAAAAACCACCCTGCTGAAGATTCTGAACGGACTTATTGATGCCGATGAAGGATCCTTCTGTCTGGGGACAAAGGTGAAGATCGGCTACTACGATCAGGAGCATCACGTGCTTCATATGGAGAAAACTCTTTTTGAAGAAATCTCCGATGCCTACCCCGGCCTTGACAACACAAAAATACGAAGCACCCTGGCCGCCTTCCTCTTTACCGGTGATGATGTGTTTAAGAAGATTGGAGATCTGAGCGGCGGGGAACGCGGCCGTGTATCCCTGGCAAAACTGATGCTCTCGGAGGCTAATTTTCTGATTCTGGACGAACCCACCAATCATCTGGACATTGTATCTAAGGAGATTCTGGAGGAGGCCCTGAACCGTTACACCGGCACTGTGCTCTATGTGTCCCACGACCGGTATTTTATCAACACGACTGCCACCCGGATTCTGGATCTGACAGAACGCCGGTTGGTGAATTACATCGGCAATTACGACTATTATCTGGAAAAACGCGAAGAACTGTCGCCTCCGGCCGCCGGAAACAGCGGTACCTCCGGGGAAGAAGTCTCATCTGCAGGAAAACTGGACTGGAAACAGCAAAAGGAGGAGCAGGCCCGGATTCGAAAACGTGAAAATGATTTAAAACGGACGGAAAAAGAAATCTTTGAACTGGAATCCCGTGATCAGGAGATTGATGAACTGCTTACAAAGGAGGAAGTCTACACCAGCACCTCCGAATGTCTGAAGCTTCACCAGGAAAAAGAAGCCATCGCCGGCCGTCTGGAAACCCTCTATGCGCAATGGGAAGAGCTGGCATAGCTTCCCGGCAGAGCCTGCCGCAAAACAGCATCCGGATATGGAAAAGCCGGATGCTGTTTTTCAGCAGGCTTCTGCACTGCTTATATTTTTAATTATAAAGGCCGTTCCGCCTTCGCTCCATTTTTTACCGAGATAAACTCCCTGTAGCAGAATCCCATAATGTCCTTGCGTGTCACAATCCCGATAAAAATCTGCTTATCGTCAATAACAGGAACAAAATTCTGATTCATAGCTTTGGAAAACAGATCCTCAATATTTGAGTCAATAGAGATCGGCTCAAACTTCGCACGCCGCCTCACCGTCTGAATCGAAACATCCTCTGCAGCCCGCAGATCCAGGGAAAACTTATTCTTCAAGGTCCAGAGCATATCACCTTCCGTAATCGTCCCTATGTATTCTCCATTCCGGTTGATCACGGGAATAGCTGTGAATCCGCTGCGTTCCAGCTTCTCAAGTCCCTGCCGCAGCGTACTGTCGTCGTAAAGATAAGCCAGCTCCCCTTTGGGCTTCAGAAAAAACAAAATATTCATTTCTTCGTTCCTTTCTCATTCAAGGTTTCCTATAATAATGGTGCAAGAACCCGTAAGACAGCGCAGAACAGACTGCCGAAAAAGCCCTGCCTTGTATCTCTTAACTGAATCTCCCGGCTCTGCCCTATCGTCTCCAGGCTGTCACGTTTTAAATCCGCCACAATGGAATTCCGGTAAAACAGCGTGCCGCATTCAAAATGCAGATACAGGCTGCGGAAATCCATATTGATGGTTCCGACCACCGCCGTCTCGTCATCGCAGACATAAGATTTGGCATGAAGGAATCCCGGCGAATATTCATAAATACGCACCCCGGCCCGTAACAGGGAAGGATAATAAGAGCGTGTCAGCTGAAATATCACCTTTTTATCCGGAATTCCCGGTGTCACAATCCGCACATCTACCCCGCGCTTTGCCGCCAGGCACAGCGCCGTCTCCATCTCATGATCGATAATCAGATAAGGAGTAAAAATGTACACATAATCCCTGGCCTGGTTCAGAATATTGAGATACACGTTTTCTGCCGCAATCTCTTCATCCAGAGGGGAATCCCCAAAAGGCTGCACAAAACCGTCCGACAAAAACGGATCCGGATGGTAACATTCCGGGCGGAATGCCTCATAGGAAACGTCAGTCCTGCGAAATCCGTTCCACATCTGCAGAAACATTACGGTATAATTCCAAACCGCATCGCCTTTCAGCATGAAACCCGTATCCTTCCAATGTCCAAAGCGCATTTTTTCATTGATATACTCATCCGCCAGATTCACGCCGCCGCTGAAAGCCGTGTGTCCGTCAATGACCGTAATCTTCCTGTGATCCCGGTTATTCATTACCAGAGACCAAAGCGGAATAAAAGGGTTAAAAGCCATACAGCGGATCCCTTTCGCCTCTAACTGCCGGTCATACCCCGGCGGAAGTAAGGAAACGCTTCCCAGATCGTCATAGAGAAAACGCACATCAAGACCGGCCTTCGCCTTTTCCTCCAGAACCTCCAGAATGCTGTTCCACATCCGGCCCTCTTCCACAATAAAGTATTCCATAAAAATGAAATGCTCGGCCTTCTTAAGTTCCGAAAGAAGCACCGGAAACAGTTCATCCCCCAGCTTATAGTACTTCGCCCGGGTATTTTTATAGACCGGGAAACCGCAGATCCTGGACACATAATCTGCCTGGCCCCTGGCCCTTGCATCCAGGCTTCCTATTTCCTTAAGAATCGAAGAATCCTGTTTTACCGCCTCCCGTGTGCGCTTCTGCTCTGCCTCCAGTCTCCGGCGCATCTTTTTTGACGGTTTCTTATTGCCCACAAGAAGATAAAAAAGGCCGCCCAGAAGAGGAAATACCAGGATAAAGATCACCCACGCCATCTGATAAGCCGGATTCTCGCCCCGGTTAATAATCCACAGAACAGCCATCAGACTCACCATTGTAAACAACACGGAAATTGCCGTGGAATACGTGGTCAGTCTGGTCAGAAAGGTCAGAAACCACACAAGCTGAATAAAAAGCAAAAATCCAAAAAACACCAGCCGGCTTGTGAGCAGCTTTAATATCTTCCGTAACATATTTTTATTTCTCCTGTTCTCCTCCATCCTACCACATTTTTCATGCATTTCCAAGTTTACTGCCTTATTTCACAAAATTTTAATACTTTACGGTATCCTGCAAAATCCCTCATCCCAATGCCTGCTCTCTCTGCATTCATTGAGTGAGGGATCTTTTTTGTTTCATATTATCTCTTCCGGCTTATACAACCGGTATCTCCGGCTGAGTTTCTGCCGGTGCCTCCGGCTGGGACGGCGCCTCGGGCTGCGGATCCGGCTGTGGTTCCGGCTGCGGTGCAGGCTCCGGCGGTGTCTCCTGTACCGGCGGCACTTCAGGTTCCGGTGTGACCGGCGGCACTTCCGGCGGCTGCTCCGGCTGCGGCTGCGGTTCCGGCTGCGGTGCAGGCACAGTCGCAGCCGGAGGCGCTTCGGGCGTCTCCGGTACCGGGGGAACTACAGGCACCTCCGGTATCTGGGAGGCGGGGGGAGTCTGCGATTCCGCAGGAGCGGAATTCCCGATGTCTTCCGTTCCTTCCTGTCCGCCGCCTTCCGGTATGACGGCATCCTCCGGCACTGTCTCCTGTACAGGCACAACCTGCCTGCCGGACGGCTGCTTCTTCGTCTCCGCCATAGAACTGTCATATTCCACCGGGATTCCCTTGGAAATGGGAATGGCCCCCAGATACTCCTCCAGGGTCTGGCCGGACTTCTTTATCTCCAGGGCCGCTTCTTTCCCCACATAACGGAAATGCCAGGGCTCATAAATGATCCCCGTAACTTCTGTCTTCCCGTTGGGGTATCTTAAAATAAAACCATAATCGTAGCAGTTCTCCTTCAGCCACTGAAATCCCTTTGTCTTCTCCTGTTTTTCATCCAGGCGCCGGTACTCTGCCGACACAAAGTCCAGAGCCAGACCTGCCTGATGCTCACTGGTTCCGGGAACAGCCACCACCTCTGCCGCCCGTTCTTTCGCCTCCGCATAGGAGTAATTCATCATTACACCTTCCTCGATCTTAGTCTCATGGAGCGAAATCTGCTTGTCCATGGTCCGGTAGGATGAGGTCACATATATATAGGCTCCGTCCTTTCTTGCCGCCTTCACCATATCTATATAATCGTCGTAGGCCCGGGCGTCAATCTTATGACCGCCCCCGATACTCTTAAGCTCCACCTCAAAATCATCCGGAAGAGGATGGGTCCGGTTCACCAGAATCAGATTCCAGTCATCCGGGAGGTCTTCCTCCCATACTTCCTCTTCTTCCTCATCCTCTTCTGCCTCAATATCCGTCTCCTTTGCCATCCGAAGAGGATCTTCCCCCAGAAGCTTTCCCCCCTCCGTCACTTCATCCTCTGTATTGTTACGATTCAGATTGCCTGCATATACCGTTCCTATCACCATTCCCAGGGAAAGAATGCAAAGCACTCCCGCAAGGAAATAAATCAGTCTTTTTTTCTGCCTTCTTTTCATTTGCCTATTATCTCTTTTCCTCAACATCTATGAAAAAAATCGGTTCCTACTACAGTATATAGGAAATACACCAGGCAGGCAAGTGGCATTTTGCAAAAATTTCTTAATAATTTCTTACTGTAATTCCTGTCCCTTCCTTATCTGGGGTAAACAGGCAGGTTTTTTACCACTCCCGTTTCCGTATAATCCGGACAGAAACAAAATAGCTTCCGATAAAATAAAGAATCGTCCCAATGGCCGCCGCCAGCGCCAGGGCCGTCATCCGTCCATCTGTCAGATCTTTGTCCAGCCCCAGTTTTGTAATCTGCTTAACGGCAAAGAACACACCGGCAAAGACGGCAATATAGCACACCATCAGCGTCATTCGCGCCTTCTCCACACCCAGCTTAAACACCAGAGGCAGCATAGTCGCATAAACCAGGAAGAAAACAGCCGCAACCGCCGCAACAGAAATCATCTGCTCTAAAACCGGCTCCCTGTCCCCCTGTATAAAAAGGTTAATGAGTATATTTCCGATCATTCCCACCACAAAACCGGCGGCTATAAGCAGCAGGAGCAGCAGATACTTTGTCCGCACCAGATCCTCCCGGTTCACCGGCAGCGTCAGCGCATATTTGTCAAAACCGGCGGCCTCGTCATAGCCCAGGCTGGTTAATATCATCATAGAAAAGCTCATAACCGTCATCATCGGAAAAAACGACGGGTTTTTGAGGAAAAAGCAGTAGCATACAAAAAATGCCAGAATCAGAAGATACTGCTTTGCCACCTTTCTCAAATTAAAAATATCCTTTAACAACAAACCTTTCATTTTGTTCGCTCCCTTCTCACTGTGTCCTGTCAAACGTGTTACATTTTCTTAATATTGTTCTTTACCACATACAGCAATATATCCTCAATGGATGCCTGGTCAATCACATAATCACAGGAATGTCCTTTAAGAGCCTGGCGGTTATTAACCAGAACTTCCACCTCAAAGCGGTTTTCCTGCACGCCCACGACCAGGGACGGATCAAGCTCCCTAAACTGCTCTTTTGTGCACCGGACAATCCCGTAGTCATAGAGAAGAGCATCCTTATTTTCAAAGAGCAGAAGCTTTCCTTTATGAATCAGCAGAATATAGTCACAGATTTTCTCAATGTCGCTGGTAATATGGGAAGAGAGAAACACCGTGTGATCCTCATCCTGGATAAAATCCATAAAAATATCCAGAATCTCGCTGCGCACAACAGGGTCTAAGGAACCGCAGGCATCGTCCAGAATGATGAGCTTTGCCTTATGGGAAAGCGCCGCCGCGATGGACAGCTTCACCTTCATACCCCTGGAAAATTCTTTCACCGCCTTCTTACCCGGAAGCTCAAATCTCCGGCAATAATTGAAAAATGTCTCCTGCTCCCAAAAGCGGTATGTCTGTTTCATCATCCGGTTCACATCCTCCACCATAAGACCGTCCGGGAAATAGCACTCATCAAAAATGACACTGATCTGTTCCTTCACTTCCCGGTTTCCGGCTCCGTTCTCCTGCCCCAGAAGCTCTATGGTTCCGGCATCCTTTCGGATCAGATCCAGGATTGCTTTGATGGTAGTGCTTTTTCCTGCTCCGTTTTCTCCGATGAAGCCTACGATAGAGCCTGCGGGAACTGCAAAGCTTACATTATCCAACGTGAAATCTTTATACTGTTTTGTCAATCCATCGACTTTAATTGCGTATTCCATACTGTTCTCCTATTCCAGTTCCGTAATATCCTTCCAGTACACCTTAACCTAAATCAATTTCCAGCCACAAGTACACGTGTCTGTAAATTGATTTGTGCACTGTCAGGATATTACTGTTTTCCAGTTCCGTAATATCCTGATATCTTTTATAACTCCTCATACAACATTTTTAAAACTTCTGCCAGTTCCTCCTCCGGCATTCCATACTGCCTGGCCGCGTCAACAGCTGCCTGTAGATGCTGCTCCACGGCCTTTAACTGCTCCTCCTTGACAAACTCGCAGTCCGCTTCCCGGACAAAGCTGCCCTTTCCCACAATGGTGGTGATAAAGCCGTCGCGTTCCAGATCCTCATAGGCCCGTTTGGTAGTAATTACGCTGATACGAAGCTCCTTGGCCAGAAGCCGCATAGAGGGCAGCGGATCACCTGGATTAAGCGTCCCATTCATAATCATAGCTTTAATTTGAGCAGTAATCTGTTCATAGATTGGTTTTCCACTTGAATTGCTGATAATAATGTTCACGTATCCACCTCTTTTGTTCTATACCAAAGCACTCCATTCCGCATTTGTGTATAGCTGTTATATTGTATATATCATATATATACTTTATTGTCAATATATAAATACAAAAAAACTGCGCTGTCAGTCTTGACGACCGACAGCACAGTCAGAAAAACTCGGGATTTCCGCACAAAAATGTGCGGAAACACCTCGCGGAATAGTGATGTGTGAACAGTAACAGAAACTTTTCTCTGTTGATTTTAATAATACCTGCGCACAGACCGAATGGAACGGTACAGCGCATTCTCTGTCTTGATTCCTGTAGCCGGCGTGCTGGCGTGTACGATCCGGCCGCCTCCCAGATAGATTCCCACATGGCCTCCATAATAAATGATATCTCCCGCTTGAGCCTCCGAATAGCTGACCTCCCGTCCCGCATGTCCCTGGGCATCGGATGTCCTGGGAATGGAGATTCCGAAATTACGGTATACCGCCTGGGTAAATCCGGAGCAGTCCGCTCCGTTGGTAAGACTTGTCCCTCCGGATACATAGGGCCGTCCTACATACTGCAGGGCAAAATTAGCAATGGCGCTGCCTGTAGAACTGCCTCCGCCGCTTACAGAACCGCCTCCGCCTCCCGAACTGCCGCTTCCGCCGGAATCCGAATTCCCTGCAGAACCTGCTCCGCCCGTAATGGTTCCGGTAGCGCCGTTGTTACTGTTATTGGCAGCGGCCGCTGCAGCAGCTGCTGCGGCTTCCTTTTTCCTGCGCTCTGCCTCCAGCTTCTTTAACTGTGCCGTCTGCTCCTTAATCTTATTCTTATACTCTCTGGCCTTTGCCTGCGCATTGGCAAGCTGATTCTCATAATCGGCTTCCTGAGCCTTCTTCTGGGCCAGAGTGCTCTCTACCGATGCCTTCTCCTCTTCATACTCTGCCTGAAGTGTCTCCAGTTCAAGCTTTTCCTGCTCCAGCTGATCCCGGAGCTCTGCAACCTGGGCTTTGGTCTCCTGGTAAGCCGTCAGCATCTCCCGATCCTGCTTGTGAATCTCATTGGCATACTCCTGCCGGTTCAAAAAGTCCGCAAAGCTGCTCGCTTCCAAAAACATGGTGAGATAATCGGCTTCACCCTCCTCATAGATATACTGAATCCGAAGCTTCATAGCCTCATACTGCTCTTCCTCACGTTTTTTGGCCGCCTCATAATCTGCCTCTGCCTGTTCAAGCTCCTCCTGCTTCAGCTCCAAATCCCCGGCCAGAATCTCCAGGTTCATCACGAGCTCCATCAGCTCCGAGCCCAGAGAATCGATCTCCGCAAGCACAGCCTTCTGTTGGCTTTCAATCGTTTTCATCTGGCTGTTGATCTCGTCTAACTGCCGCTGTGTCTCCTTCTGCTGTTTTTTCAAATCTGCCTCTGTTGCAGATGCCTGTATGGAAAAACAGAGACATACAGCCAGTATGGCTGCCGTCGCCCTGCTATGTATTTTTCTTTTTTTCATCCTGTCCTCACTATATACCTTCCTGCCGTTTCACAGTCCATATAACTTCATTAAGCCGGAAAAATCCGCTGACTTCATTATAACTGCTTCATACAGAGAATTCAAGACTTTCCAGAATTTATGTGAACCTCTAAACAATATCAGAAAAATGTTAAATGGCTGTTTTCCTTATCATTCCAACTGTTTGAGTTCCTCCAAAAACTGCTCCCACGCATCCTCATGCTCCACATAGTACAACGGGCAGAGCTTGCCGCCGGCATCATAATGGCGCAGCACATCTGCGGGCCTCAAATCGTACTCATACAGCAGCCAGTTTGTCAGATGCAGGAGAGACTGATAGGTTGCGTCCGTAAACTTCCCGTCCTCTGCAAGATAACAGCACTCAATGGAAATGGAATCGTAATTCCTTCCCTTCACCGCATAGGCAATCTCTTCCCGCGGGATGCACTGAATAATCTCCCCATCGTACCCGATGATAAAATGAGAGCTTGCCGAAGTCTCCCCGGTATCCTTAAGATTCTCAAAATAGCTTCTGTTCTGCTTTGCCGAGGTTCCCGGATTCGCCGTATAGTGGACAAAAATATTCTTCACCTTATCCAGCGCTTCCCCCGGCCTGGAATAAGGATTCTCCGTAAGAAAATCCTCCAGAATCTCCGGCGGTTCCACCGGTTTCCTCTTCGCCCTCCGATAAATCTCACGGATTCCAAAACCCATTCCAATCCCGAAAAGCAGCACCACAAGAAGAGCCGATATCCGGATCAAAAACACTTTCCGCCTTTTCCAGCGTTCCCGTTCTCTTCTGCTCATCCTCCTGTGCCGTCTCCTTCCCGGCTGTTCCTCCTGCGGCTTTCTCTTTTGGCGGGTCCTTTTTTTATCCTCATCACATTCTGTGTAAGATCTTGTCAACATCCTTTTTCTTTCCAATCACCATCAAATGCTGCTCTTTTTCAAATATATGATCTGCAGACGGGAGTAAATCCAGGTCATCGCCTGTCTTGATTCCAAGAATGCTGACCTGGTACCGCACGCGGAAATTAAGTTCCCGGATACTGTGCCCCGGCCATTCTTTCAGAAGCGGAATCTCATAGATCCCATAATCGTCAGTCAGCTCCAGATAATCAAAGACATGATCCGAACTGAACTTCTTCGCTGCACGTTCCGCTATATCCCGTTCCGGATAAATCACCTCGTCTGCCCCGTTGCGCAGCAGAAACTTTGCCTGTATATCGCGCTCCGCCTTGCTGACCACATAGGCCGCTCCAAGCTCCTTTAACAGACTGGTAATCTCCAGGCTGTTCTGAAAGTTTCCGCTGATGCACACAAAGCACACATCAAAATTCCGGATGCCGAAACTTTTTAATACCTCCACATTGGTACAGTCTCCGATCTGGGCGCTTGTTACAATAGGCAGCAGATCCGAAAGGCGTTCCTCATCCTCATCCACAATCATAATTTCATTATCCAGTTCGGCCATATTCATGCAGAGTAAATGACCGAACTTTCCCATTCCAATCATTAAAATTGATTTCATAATTCATTCTCCGATTCCGGTTCCATAGAACCTCATGCAGTTTCCGGTTTTTCAAACCCTCACCCCACCAAAATGCGCTCTGTAGGTTTCTGGGCCGGCGATGTCTGACGGTTTTCCGTAAAAATGAGGGCAAAAGTCAGGCTTCCCATTCTTCCGCAATACATCAGAAGCATCAGGATCAGCCTGCTTACTGTCGTCAGGCTTCCTGTAATTCCTGCCGAAATTCCTACAGTTCCAAGAGCCGAAACTACCTCAAACATCACATCTGCCAGAGGAAGCTGCTCCACCGCCGTTATAATCAGGGTGCCGGACAAATCCAGCAGCAGGCTTAAGGTCAGAATGGCCGCCGCACGTTTGACCACATCCTCCTCCAGCCTCCGTCCGAAAATCTCCGCCCCCTTCGTCCGCCTTAAGGCAGCACGCAGATAAATCAGCAGAACCGCCAGTGTGGTAGTCTTGAGTCCGCCCGCAGTCGAACCGGGATTGCCTCCCACAAACATCAGCATTGCCATACCAAGCTTGCTGCTGTCACTTAATGCCGCCGTATCCGCCGTATTGAAGCCCGCAGTCCGGGCAGTGGCCGACTGAAACAGGCTCATAAGAATCTGCTTTCCCACCGGTTCTCCGGCAAGAATCCCGTTATGCTCCAGGAGATAAAACATCAGCGCGCCGCCGAATAAAAGAATTACCGTCATCGACAGCACCAGCTTGGTATGAAGGCGGTAACGGCGGAAATGCCACTTGTTTTTCAGCAGATCATCCCATACCAGAAAGCCGATTCCGCCAATCAGAATCAAAGCAATCAAGGTAAAATTCACCAGGGGATCCCCTGCATAATATGTCATGGAGCTGCCGCTCTTTCGAACTCCCATCAAATCAAAGCCGCCGTTGCAAAAGGCTGAAACAGAATGAAAAATTCCATAATAAAGACCTTTTCCCACTCCGAAATCCCCGATAAAACGGACAGAAAGGAGCAGCGCCCCCACGCCCTCAAAAAGCAGCGTTCCCAAAAGCATTCTGCGGACAAGTCTGACAATACCGCCTATCTGCAGGGTATTGACGCTCTCCTGCAGAATTCCCCGCTCCTTGAGGCCGATTCTGCGGCGCAGCAGCAGGGAAAAAGTAACGCTGAAAGCCATGAAACCCAGGCCTCCAAGCTGAATCATGGTCAAAATCACAATCTGTCCGAAAAGGGTCCAGTGCAGAAAGGTATCATGCACAATCAGCCCCGTCACACAGGTTGCGCTTACCGCCGTAAATGCCGCATCCAGAAGGCCGGTGCTCTCCCCTTCCCTGGTTGCAAAGGGCAGCAGCAGCAAAAAGGTGCCCGCCAGAATGATTCCCAGAAAGCTTAATGCAATAATCTGTACTTTGGAAAATCGGGACGGCCTCATAAGCCGTTCCATTTTCCGTTCTGTCTGTTCCAAAGTTCTCTCACCAACCATTTATATGCCGTCTCCTCCGGTAAAAAACCAGCGCTTTTCTCTCACAGAAACGGCTTTTACTCATCAAATATAAAATTCCTTCTTCAGAGCCCCGTCCAGATCCCTCCAGGTAAAAAGCCCGTCCTCCAGTGTCATATATCCACGCCAGCTGTTCTCCTTGGGAATGGAGACGGATCCCGGATTCAGGTACACATATTGTTCTGTCTCTCTGCACACCGGCACATGAGTATGGCCGTGAAGAAGAATATCCCCCTTTTTCAGCATGGGAAGGTTTTTCTCATTAAAGTTGTGGCCATGAGCGGCAAAAATCATCCTGCCCTTCACATAGAGGATACAATATTCCGCCAGAACAGGGAATTCCAGAACCATCTGATCCACCTCGGTGTCACAGTTGCCTCTCACGCAGAGCAGTTCTTCCTTCCTGGCATTCAGCATGGCAAGAACCTCCCTGGGCGCATAGCCTTCCGGGAGATCATTGCGCGGGCCGTGATAGAGAATATCCCCCAGCAAGAGCAGTTTCTCCGCCTGTTCCCGGTCGTAGGCCGCAAGCATCTTCTCGCAAAAGGGCGCAGCCCCATGAATATCTGAAGCAATCATAATTTTCATTGGTTCTTTTCCTCCAGCATCTCCAGGTACTCCTTATAGTCACTGGTAAATACACTCTGGCCGGCTGCTTTTTTCATATTGAGCTTTACCTGGCCCTTGGATGCCGTGGGGCTCTTCAGGGTTCCGGCTCCGCCCACACAGCCGCCCGGACATGCCATACCCTCCAGAAGATAGCCGTCGTACTGGCCTTTTTTCGCCAGATCGAGCATTTCCCGGCAGGCTCTTAAGCCCTCTGCGCTCTGCACCTTTACTTCCCGGTCCGGCTCCATCTCATGGATACAGTTTACCACCGCAGATGCCACGCCGCCGGTCACCGCAAAGCCTCTGCCGTCTCCGCTTGCGTCCGCCATATTCTCTAATCTGGTAATGGCTTCGAAGTCTATGCCTCTGGCTTCGAACATGCCCATTACCTCCTCGAAGGTCAGCACAAAATCCACGTCACTGCGAATGGTTCTGCGGCTGGCCTCCAGCTTCTTGGCCGCACAGGGACCCACAAAGACCACCTTGCACCCGGGATGTTCTTTTTTCAGCAGGCGGCCTGTAAGAACCATGGGCGTTAAGGCCATGGATATGTAGGAAGCAAATTCCGGATACAGCTTCTTGGCCATCACAGACCAGGCCGGACAACAGGAGGTTCCCATAAAAGGCTGCTTTTCGGGCACTTCCTCAAGAAAATCATGTGCTTCCTCTATGGTACACAGATCTGCTCCCACAGCCACCTCCATCACATCCTCAAAGCCCAGCTGCCGGAAAGCCTCCTTTACCTTCTCTGCCGGCAGTTCCCTGCCCCACTGGCCTACAAAGGCAGGTGCAAGAGCCGCATAGACAGGCACATCGCTCTTAATGGCATGGATGGTCTGGAAAATCTGGCTCTTATCGGCAATGGCGCCGAAGGGACAGTTTACCAGGCACATGCCGCAGGATACGCATTTATCATAATCAATGTCCGCCCGGCCGAACTCGTCGGTACCGATAGCATCCACGCCGCACGCCCTGGCGCAGGGGCGCTGCATCTGGATGATGGCCCCGTAGGGACAGTTTTTCATACATCTTCCGCATTTGATGCATTTTTCCTGGTCTACCACGGAACGGCCGTCTACGATGGAAACAGCGTCCTTTGGACAGACCTCTTTGCAGGGATGGGCCAGGCAGCCCTGGCAGGCGTCGGTAACTCTTACCTCATTATCCGGGCAGGCATGGCAGGCAAATTTGATAATGTTGACCAGCGGAGGATCGTAGTATTTCTCGGCAATAGCACTTTCCTCAATTCCCTGGGACACAGGGGCATGCTCCGTCATTTTCCGCAAAGGCAGGCCGATAGCCAGACGCAGGCGTTCTTCTACGATAGCCCTCTCTAAAAATACGCTTTCCCGGTAAGTTGCCACCTCTCCGGGGATGATCTTGTAGGGCAGATCGATAATCCGGGAGTAGTCGCCGCCCTCGTAAGCCATGCGTGCAACCTCGGTAAAGATTTTCTGGCGGATTTCTACCACATTGGTATAGACACCTCTCATACTTTTATCCTCTCTTTTTCGGGTATCCCATTCATGTATGTCCCTTGGGGACAGGGGACTTCGTATAAAAATTTTACCATATCTTGAACGGGCTGTGAACAATTTTCATAAAAAATTAAGCTTTGCATCTTTTAATACTGGGTACGGAACTTCTTTTCCCCTTCTTTCAGAGGAAGCTCTGTACACTCTGTTTTGCTGATGCGGATATACATATCCTCATTGAGAAGCTCCAGCAGCTTCTCGATTGCCCGGGGCTCTCCCTGAACCTCCATTTCCACCCGTCCGTCCGGCAGGTTGATGACCCAGCCGGTCAGCCCCAGCCGCTTTGCCGCCCAGGACGCTTGAAAACGGAAACCGACTCCCTGAACCCTTCCGGAAAAATAAATATGCCTGCGTACCATATAAGCTGTCTCCTTTCTCAATTCGTTACTGTTCACTCCGTGACCAGTAACCTCAATTCGCCTTTCCGTCAACTTCAAACCAGAATTCTACGCCATTGTCGTAATTCTTCACGCCGTAATCCTTGTTCATGGACTCCATCACAGCCTTTACGATCGAAAGCCCTATTCCGCTGCCTCCGTATTCTCTGGTCCGCGCTTTATCCACTTTATAAAATTTAATCCAGATTTTATCCAGATCGCTGTCCGGTATGGGGCTGCCGGTGTTAAAAACAGATACCTTCACAGAATCGCCGTTTCTTTCAATCTTTACTTCGATAATCTTATCATAATCACAGTGATTAATAGCATTGCTGACATAGTTGGTCACCACCTGCTCCACCTTGAACTCGTCGGCCCAGACATAGACGGGCCCTTCCCCCTTGAACCGCAGGCGAATCTCTTTTTGTTCCAGAAGAATCCCCACGGAATTTAAGACATTCTGCACCAGATCCACAATGTCAAACCGCTCCATGGAAGTCACGTCATTGCCGAACTCCAGCTGATTCAGGGCAAGCAGATTTTTCACCATGGTATTCATTTTCCCGGCCTCATCCATGATGACCTCGCAGTAAAAATCCCGGCTCTCCGGATCGTCATTGATACATTCCTTGAGCCCTTCTGCATACCCCTGGATCAAAGCTATGGGTGTCTTCAGCTCATGGGATACATTGGAAAGGAAATCCTTACGCATCTCGTCAATCTGGATCTTATGCTCAATATCCTTCTGAAGCTGGTTATTGGCCGTCTTTAACTCAGAGATGGTCTGCTCCAGCGTTTCGGAAAGCTGATTCATATGCCTGCCTAAGAGGCCGATCTCATTGTTCTGGTGAGACGTGAATTTGGCATTAAAATCCAGATCTGCCATCCGCCGGGAGATCTCTGCCAGCTCCATCATGGGCCTTGAAAGGCGCCTGGAAAGCCACCAGATAAAAAGAGAGCTTGCCAGAATTCCTGCCCCTCCGATGTAGGCAAAGAAACGGCTGGAAAGCTCTGCGCTCTCCCTGATACTCTCCATTGCCGTCCTCATAATAAAAGGCTCCCCGGAATTCAAAGTTCCAATCACTTCCAGATAGTCTGCCTGGGTCAGAAAATCCCGGCTCTCACGGATGACGTATCCGTCTCCCTGTACCAGGATATGGGCAGTCTCCGGCAGCTCCAGCTCAAAAATATAGACGTAAAGCTTTCTCTGCAGAGTTTTATAATCCCGGTTGCTGTAAAGCCTGGGACTGCCGCTGGTATCCATGACAAAAAGTGAAATATTGTCCGTAGCGCAGATCTGATCAAGCTCCGTGATAAACTCCGCTTCCTCAAGCCTGCCCTCAGACACTCCGCTGTTCAGCACCTTATATGCATTTAAAATTACATGCTGCTTATTTTTAATATAATAGTCCTCAAGAAAAAAACGGTTGACCAGCCAGCAGCAGATCAGAGTTATCGTCATAATACCGATAAAACCAGCCGCCATCTGGCGCTTGATGGAATGTTTCATTACCGTACCTCAGTGATAATTATTGCCGCGCTGCAAGCTTGATACCCTGTCAGCCTGCTGTGGTGTATCTGACTTTTCTTTAAGCACCATATCACATATCGGAGCGGATTTCAACCGTCCTCCACCCCTGAGCCGGTAATTTCCAAAAGCCGGTTACCCTCCACACCGTGACCGGTAACCGAATCCGGACTAAGACCATAATTCAAAACGGCAGTTATTAAGATTCCTGCCGCCAGTTCACAAAAGGGACATATTTTTTTGTTATACTATATCAGAATAGCAAAGTAACCGGAGGGCTGTCTTATGGATAAATTGAAAATTCTGGTAGTTGATGATGAAAGCAGGATGCGCAAACTTGTAAAAGATTTTCTGGTAAAGCAGAATTACGAAGTTCTGGAGGCCGGGGACGGCGCAGAAGCCCTGGATCTTTTTTTTGAAACAGAAGGGATCGCCCTGGTAATTCTGGATGTAATGATGCCGAAAATGGACGGCTGGCAGACCTGCCGGGAGATCCGGGAGTATTCCAAAGTACCCATTATTATGCTCACGGCCAAATCCGACGAACGGGACGAGCTCCAGGGCTTTGAGCTGGGTGTGGACGAGTACATCTCCAAACCCTTCAGTCCCAAAATACTGGTAGCCCGGGTAGAGGCTATTCTCCGCAGAACCACCACCAGAAGCGCAGACGATATCCTCACAGCAGGCGGCATTGAGCTCAACAAAGCCGCCCATCTGGTAACCCTGGACGGCAATTCCCTGGATCTGAGCTTTAAGGAATTCGAGCTCCTTGCCTATTTTATGGAACATGAAGGCATTGCCCTCTCCCGGGAAAAAATTCTGAACAACGTCTGGAACTATGACTATTTCGGAGATGCCCGGACCATTGACACCCATGTAAAGAAGCTGCGGAGCAAGCTCGGCGAAAAGGGCGAGCTGATTAAGACTATCTGGGGAATGGGATATAAATTCACAACCGAGGAATCTGCCTAAAGCAGGCGGAAGGGGCTGTCTTATTTTCTCGCCAGCCCCTTTCCGCTTATCCTAATCTCCCATGAGCCTTAAGCCACTCCCGGTTCTTCCGAATCACCTGCTCCATAGCCTTCTCCCCCGGCGCCCCCAGGGTCAGACGTTTATTAACACAGGTATCCATACTGACAGCTTCATAAATATCCTCCTCAAATACCGGACTGATACTCTTAAGCTCCGCAAGGCTTAACTCCTCAATAGCCTTTCCCTGTTCAATGCAGTAAAGCACCAGCCGGCCAATCACTCCGTGTGCGTCCCGGAAGGGCACGCCATGGTTTACCAGATAATCCGCAGCGTCTGTGGCATTCGTAAACCCATTTCTTGCACTTGCCGCCATCTGCGGCTTATTAAACTTCATGGTATCAAGCATCCCCGTAAAGAGCGCCAGACATCCCTTCACCGTATCAAAAGCATCAAAGGTCAGCTCCTTATCCTCCTGCATATCCTTATTGTAGGCAAGAGGCAGTCCCTTCATAGTCGTAAGCAGAGAAATCAGCGCTCCATAGACACGCCCCGTCTTTCCCCGAACCAGCTCCGCAATATCCGGATTCTTCTTCTGCGGCATAATACTGCTTCCCGTACTATAGGCATCATCAATCTCCACAAACCGGTACTCATTGGTATTCCAGATAATAATCTCCTCCGAAAACCGGCTCAGATGCATCATAATCGTAGAAAGAGCCGAAAGCAGCTCAATCAGATAATCCCGATCCGACACGGAATCCATGCTGTTGAGCGTAGGACCTGTAAAATCAAGAATCTCTGCCGTATAATCCCGATCCAGAGGATAAGTAGTTCCCGCCAGGGCCCCCGAACCGAGCGGGCAGTAATTCATCCGCTCATAGATATCAGAAAGCCTTCCCCGATCCCGTTTAAACATCTCAAAATAAGCCCCCAGATGATGGGCCAGCGTAATCGGCTGAGCCTTCTGCAGATGAGTAAAGCCCGGCATAACAGTCCTGATATGCTCCTCCATCAGCCGCTGCAGAACCACAAGAAGCTTTTCCACCAGAGCATCAATCTCGCGCACCTCATCCCGCGTATAAAGCTTCATATCCAAAGCCACCTGATCGTTCCGGCTGCGTCCCGTATGAAGCTTCTTTCCCGGATCCCCGATCCGTTCAATCAGCACAGCCTCCACAAAGCTGTGGATATCCTCATACTTATCACTAATCTCAAGCTCCCCGCTCTCCACATCCTTAAGAATCCCCTCAATGCCTTCGAGAATCACATCCCGCTCATCCTCCGTAAGAATCCCCTGCTTCGCCAGCATCCGCACATGAGCCATACTCCCCTTCATATCCTGCTTATAAAACTTCCTGTCAAACGAAATCGACGCATTAAAATTATAGACCAATTGATCCGTCTCCTTCGTAAAACGTCCTCCCCAAAGCTGTGCCATACTCATTCCCTCATCTTTCTTCCAAGCCATTTTCTCAATACACTTCAAAAAACAGCCCTTCCTAAATTTACTGTATCCAATATACCACAACCCCCCTATATAATCAACATCCCCAAAAACCTTCCGCCATAACCCTGCCAGCAACGTAAAAACGTCTGAGAAAAGGCAGGGCTGCGGGCTGCATTTCCTTTGGATTTAGAAAAACTCAGGCCGGAGCTTTCACGATCAAGAAAAATGCGTCCTCCGGACGCAAGGCGGTACTGTCTGAGGTGCGTTTCCATCAAGGAAACGGGCCGAGTTTACCGCCGTTTTTTCTGTCCCAAGCGAAAGCTCCGGCCTTAGTTTTTCTTAATACCAAAGGAACAGCAGCCCGCAGCCCTGCCTTTTCTCAGACGGACACAGCCCCTCTCTTCCTCTCCCGAAGCGAATACACACACCCACAATAATCCTGCCGGTAAAGTCCATACTCCCGGGACAGCTCAATCGATCTCTTATACCCGTCCCTCTTCTTAAAATCACTGTTCAAATAAGCCACCCCATACTCCCGGGACAGCTTCTCCCCGATCTCATTTAATCTCACTGCATCCTTCAGCGGGCTGATGGAAAGCGTCGTCGTAAAATAATCAAACCTCCCGGCCCGTGCCATCTGTGCCGCCTCCAGCATCCGCAGGTGATAACAGCGGAAGCACCTCTCTCCCCCTTCCGGTTCCTGCTCAAGCCCCTTAGCCGTCTCATAAAACCGTTCCTGCTCATAGGGCCCCTCCAGAAATGAAATCCTGTGCTTTGCCGGCAGCCGTAAGATAAGTGCTTCCTGCTCTCTCACCCGTTTTTCATACTCCTCAGCCGGAAATATATTCGGATTATAATAAAACACCGTTATGGAAAAATATTCCGAAAGATATTCCAGCACATAGCTGCTGCAGGGAGCACAGCAGCTATGCAGTAAAAGACGGGGCACCCGCCCCGCTTCTACAAGCTTTTCTATGGTCTGATTCAATTCCCTCTGATAATTTCTCCGATTCATTACATACACACATCCTGTTCCTCATACTTTAACGGACGAAGTCCGCCTATCCCGAAGGGACATGTATTCTATCTGAACTTTTATCTATATACTCTCCACCGTATCCAGATATTCCTCCAGACAGATCCCCCGCTCCATAATCTCCTTAGCTGCCTTCTCACCTACATACCGGTAATGCCACGGCTCAAAAATAATTCCCGTCTCATCCGTCTTGTCCGTCGGATACCGCAGAATAAAACCATATTTCCAGCAATTCTCCTTCAGCCACTGAGCCTCTGGCGTCCGGGCCTGCTTCTCATCCAGAATCTGATAATCCCTTGCCACAATATCCACGGCCAGCCCAAGATTATGTTCGCTGGTGCCCGGAAAAGCCACCTCCGTACCTGCTTTTTCCCTGGCCGCCTCTCCGGTAAGCCCTGTCTCCGCCGTCACCCTTCGCACCTTTTCCTCAAACAGATCCGTCTGCTTCTCTATGGTACGATACGCCGAGCAGACCCAAAAGTCAAGTCCTTCTCTCCGGCCGTCCGCAAGCATTTCCTGGAGATACCCTACGGCTCTGGCATCAAAATAATAGTTGTTCTCAATCTCCGCAACCGCCGGCCTGTAACCGTCCTCCATGGGGTTCCATTTATTTACGAGAGTCAGCTTCCAGGCTTCCTCCTCGCCGGCCTCAAGAAGATTTCCGGCAATTCCCTCTGTCTCCGCCGCAGCTTTTTCCGGTTTCTGCTCCCATTGCAGATTTTCTGCCGTATACAACATATTTTCCGCTTTTTCTGCAAAAGTCTGTTCGGGCTTTTCTCCCCCGCTCTTTGCAAACACGATCCTCCCGCACAATACACCAAGCAGAAAAGTAAACAGACAGAAGCCTAATATTTTCCGCTGCATGGACTGCCTGCGTTTTCTTTTTCTCGATTCCCTGTTCTCCTGTTCATATTCTCTGTATCTTCGCATATTCATCACCTCGTATTCTTATCATAGAGGCGGCTTGTATCAAAAAAGCATCAAAATAATACATTTTTTCTTTCTTACTATTATTATATTGTCCTCAGTTTATATCCGGGTTCTAAAGCTCAAAATTTTTAACATTTTTGTTTGGCCAGCTTATGTATCTCTCTAACAATCTTTTCTATATCTTCTATAAACTTTCCAACCATACTTTTTGTAATTTTTTCTCTTTGAGCATCTGAATGTCTTCTGCCTGATTGATGTGCAATCACATTTCTTCGACAGTATAACATTTCTAAAACTTCTCTCAACTTATACTTTGTTTTTATCACCGTGTCCCTTTCATAAAAAACTGTATCAGCAACCTTTTGTAAGTCTAAACCCAAAAGATTCATTTGATCCTTGACTGACTCATAGGACACAAGGGTAATTTCTTTATAAAATTCATTTACAAACTCCAAAAACCACCCGGGATCTTCCCGTGCATTCAGCGCTCTGTCTACAATACTCATTCTAACAGAAAGATTATTATATTTTTTAGTTTTATCCCAGTTCCCTGCAAACATTTCCGACAAACCAAATTTTGTCAGTTCATGTAAATAAAAATCAAATGCACTTTCCAGAAAAACAATTTGTGAACTCCAGATATTTCTTGCTTCCTCCTCCCTTCCATTTTGAAACAACTCATCAGCAATATCAAACTGTGAGCGGATGTATTGCAAATTTTCGTCAAAATGTTCCTCTATCTCATTCAGTTGAAATTTAACAATTGCCGGAGATATCTTTTCTCTTATTTCTTCTTGTCTTGGCTTTAAATCGAAGTTTCTTCCCTCCATGCTCCACCTCGTTACCGCTTATCGATTGCATCATCGAAAGAAAAATTCTTATTTAATATTGGAATCGCACCGTACTTGCCAGAAATATATCCTTTTTCAAGATTCTCCGTTTTTCTTACATTCTTTACCTCCACAAGAGAATACAAATCTGTAGCTCTTTCTTTATCCAACTGTGTAAACCAAATTTGATCACGCCTGAACAAACTGGAATCCAGCAGACTTGAATCATGGGTAGAAAATATAAGCTGCGCAAATTGTTCTTTTTTCGCTTCATTAAATAATTTTACTATTTCGTAAACTATTGATTCATGTAAGCTTATTTCAATTTCGTCACAAACTAATATTTTCTCGTTATTAATGATATCAATAATCGGACAGATAACTTCAAACAATCTCTTAATTCCTGTGGATTCTTCAGTCATTAAATCTGTTTCAAACTCATCGTATACTAATTTTGCTTCTATAATATTAGCGTCCTGAGAAGTTATCAGTGTTTTTAATGCTTCCGGCATTTCCTGCGGTAAATCTTTTGCAGTTAACCTGGTTTTTTCCAGCCCTGCTTTAACATCCTTCACTCCGGTTCCCAGAGCCTGTAAAATTTCTACAAATACATCCTTAACCTGTTTGCTCTGCTGCATTAACTGAATAGAATACTCTATCCAGTTATTCCCATGAGGATTATATACTACTACATCCTTATTAAAAAACAAAAAGGCTTCTTCTATTTCTTTTATATTGGTATAATTCGCAGCACATGATAAAAACAATCTGTTTTCTTTTAATACGCCTAAACTAACGTCAAAGACATTTTTATACTTATCACCAGGTTTAATTACCATAGCTTCCCTTTCAAATATTTTTACCTGACGTCCTTTTGGAAAATAATATAAATATTCGTCTTTTACCGCATTTTTTACTATCGCAAAACCATATGCATACCTTATACCGTTCTTTACAAATTGGATATCATATTCGCTCGGGACTTCGTCAGAATTCAATTTATGCGGCGCTTGAAAAATTTCTTCTCCCGGCTGGTGTTTTATGCTCTCACTAACCAGGCTGCACATAAATTCCAATGCATTAATAAAATTACTTTTTCCAGAACCATTTGCCCCATAAATCACCGCCGAACGCATAACCCTGACATTTGAAAAAGACTTTAAGGTTTCCTCTAAAGTATCATCACTCCCCGCAATTGTTGAAAAAGTTACCTTCTTTTTTATTGACTTATGATTTGAACATGAAAACTGCAATACCATATACGATGTCCCTCCAATTTTGATATACTCATACTACCTGCCATTTCGGTTTTTGTCAATTATTTTTGCACTTTTTCTGCAAATCAGACATTTAAAACATCACAATTGATACCAGTACTATAATTTACTATATTTTATTTATTAAGAAATGATCGGCTCTATGCGGAACATTAATTTTTCCGGCCGCAAAAGATACTCTATCCGGTCGTCCTCATCCTCCAGATTTGCATAAAACTGCCTTCCCGAGATATCAAGTCCCCATTCTCTGGCTGTCAGAATCTCTGCTTCCTCTTTTGAATACCCCTTACTTATCATTCTTTCCAAATGCTCTGTAAATTCTTCTGTGTCGATTCCAAAGTCCTCCCCTATCCAGACGGAATGACTGTCTGTCACTTCGTACCCCAGATAGTCACCCCAGCGTTCTGCCTTTTCCTGCAATTCCTCTATTCCCATATCAGAGACATCCCAGGCATATCTCGAAACACTTACACTGGTTGACTGCATATCATATTCGTCATACGGCACACCTTCATAAATATACTGCGAAAAGCTGACAATCTTTCCTGTCTCATCATCCATGGTAAAAGTCAGCTGACTGTCAAGCGACTCCGCAACACCCTCCCACAACATAATAGAGCGTTCACTGTCTTCCATATCCACATAAAAAAATGCGGAAGCTTCCACCACCTTCAGGAGATCCGCATCAAAATCAATCAAAATCTCCTGTTCTGCCAAAACTCCGATCTCTTTTCTCACCTGCTCGGCTATGGTATCCTGATTGTAATTTTTTCCGTTTACCAGAGTCAGCGCATTGACCGTATCCTGACTCCGCAGGCGGAGCTTTTCAGAAAGGGTCATGGAAACCTGCTCCCGAAGGACAACCTCCTGCACTTCCTCCGTCTCGCTTTTTCCCGTCCGCTGTTCGTCCTGCCACTCCATGACCGCAGACGGAAGAAACAGGCTTGCCGCAGCCAGAACAATACAGAGAATTCCTGTCATTATATAATTTTTCATAACCGGCCTCCATTCCAGTTCCGTAATTTTCATTCCAGTTCCGTAATATCCCTCTCAGTACACCTTAACCTAAATCAATTTCCAGTCACAAAAGCATGTGCCTGTAAATCGATTTGTGCACTGTGAGGGATATTACTGTTTCCAGTTCCGTAATATCCCTCTCAGTACACCTTAACCTAAATCAATTTCCAGTCACAAAAGCATGTGCCTGTAAATCGATTTGTGCACTGTGAGGGATATTACTGATTCCCGGGCAGTTCCAGAAATATGCGCACCATAGTTCCCTTGCCCTGTATACTCTTAAAGGTCATGGTTCCTCCATGCCGCTTTACGATCTCCTGACAGATGGATAGCCCGAGACCGGCCCCTCCCTGCTGCCTGGCCCGGGACTTGTCTACCATGTAGAATGCCTCTGTGATCCGGGACAGTTCTTCCCTGGGAATTCCCTTCCCGGTATCCCGGACATAGATGGCAAATCCGCCTTCCTCCCTGCGCCCGAGCAGGTAAAGAGTCCCTTCTCCCTCAATGGCCTTCCGTCCGTTATCCAGAAGGTTTAAAAGCACTGTCTTCATCAGATCCGGCTCCAGCATCAAAACTGCCTCTTCCATAATCACCTTCAGCACAATCCCCAGCCTTTTCAGAGAAGGCTGAAGCATTCCCCTGATATCCTCCGCCATCCAGCGGATTTTTACCGGCTTAAGCTCCAGTTCCTGGTTTTTTACAACCATCAGATCCAATAATTTAAAAGAAAGGGATTCCAGACGCTTTCCTTCCTTAAAAATATAGTTGGCTGCCTGGAACTGTTCCTCCCTTGTAACTTCCGTAGTCCGGAGCATATCGGCATAACCGATCATGGAAGTCAGCGGCGTCTTCAGCTCATGGGCAAAGCTCCCGATAAAGTCCTCCTGCCTTCTGGCCGCATCCTCCAGTTCCTGAAACTGCTGTTCCAGATTATCTGCCATATGGTTAAAATCCGCCGCCAAATCCCCGATTTCATCCCTGCTTTCCGTCCTGGCACGGACACTTAAGTTTCCTTCCGCGATCCTCCGGGCAGCTCTGGACAACCGCCTTAAGGGTCTGAGCAGCCAGGAAGCCATTCCGTAACAGAGAACACTCTGAACCGCCAAAAGCCCCACAAGCCACTGCCGGTAGATCCTATACTGAAATGCCCTCTCCCGAAAAAGCTCCGTCACATCCCGGATGCTCTCCAGATACAAAAACTCCTCTTCCCCCAGGCAGACCATACTTGCCGTCTGAAGCTCATAACCGCTGTCTGTCTTTCGCAGCATATGGCCCCGGCTGGTTCTCGTGATGGTTTCCAAAAGTCCTGTATCCGGATCCGCCTCTGCATTGTCATAAAGCACCTGGCCGGCCCCGTCAGAAATCCGGATCCGCAGATCACTGCCTGCCATTCCCTCCACCATAGCATCTGCCGTGCGCCGCACATTTTCCTTACTAAGCTCCATATCCTGTATGGCAGCGCTCCAATAAGCTGCAAATGAGTACTGAAGCATCCTGTTCTCTTCCCCGGCATTGGCAGTTTCACGCTCGTAAGTAGACTGAAACAAGGCGGATATCAGAACATATCCGCCAATGCTGAAAATCAAAAGGCTTAAGATAACGGTTGAAAAACATATTTTCCAGGAAAATTTCATCTATCCCTCCAGTCGGTATCCAACCTTGTACACCGTAACAATTTTATCCTCCCAGCCTATTTTTCTGCGCATCCGCTGTACGTGGAGATCCACGGTGCGGCTGTCTCCCATGTACTCCCCTCCCCAGATCCGCTCATAAATGGTTTCACGGTAGAGGGCAACATTTTTATTGCGGACGAAAAGAAGCAGAAGTTCGTATTCCTTTTTGGTGAGATTGATGGGAGTTCCATCCCGTTTTACAATCCGTGAGGATGTGTCTATAACCAAATCATGTATAGTCAGGATATTTTCCGTCTTGTGGTAACGGCGGAGCACCGTCTCCACCCTTGCCAGGAGCTCAATGATCTCAAAGGGCTTGGTCAGATAGTCGTCCGCCCCAAGCTTAAGTCCCTTCACCCGATCATTGACAGAAGCCTTGGCTGTGAGAAATATCACGGGGATCTCCAGGGGCGCTATATAATTCATCAGCTCATAGCCGTCTACCTTGGGGAGCATTACGTCCAGGAGAATCAGATCGTACCTGGCTTTATCAAGGGCATCCGCAGCTGCCATGCCGTCAAAGACACAGTGGCAGGAGTAGCCCGCTTTTCTTAAATTTACAGCTATGAGATTGGAAATGGGCCTTTCATCTTCAACTACTAAAATCTGTATCATTTCTTTTCCTCTTTCTGTCATATTCCCGGCAGTACATATCAAAATTCTCCATAGCCGGCAGCGGCGCATGGAACATCCCTGAACTAAGTTTTCCGCTGCGCAAAAAAGAGCCTTTCATATTAAAATTTACATCATAAGTGTATCATAGTTGCATCAAAAATGTCTCTAAATTTTCAGGCGGAAACATCTTCCCGGGATGCATTTTTCTGTAAGATAGAAAAGCACCATTTCCTGCCACCCTCATAAAATAGCTATATATTACAATAGGAGGCATGCTTATGAATCCCTTACTGGAGCTTTCTCATGTCAGCTACTCCTACCATGAGGTGAACGGTGAAACGCTCGCTCTGTCTGACATCTCCTTTACTCTTAAGAACGGCAGCTTTCTTGCGATTGTCGGCCCTTCCGGTTGTGGAAAATCCACACTGTTATCGTTAATCTGCGGCCTTCTTGAGCCCGAGGAGGGCAGTATCGCCTTTCGGGGAAAGCCTCTCAGGGAGGCCGGCGCCAGCATCGGATATATGCTGCAGAAGGATCATTTATTTGAATGGCGTACTGTTTACAGCAATGTGACCCTTGGTCTGGAAATACAGAAAAAACTGACACCCAAACATTTGTCTTCCGTCGATGCCATGCTGGAAACCTATGGCCTTTCCTCTTTTAAAAATGCCCGGCCTTCTCAGCTTTCCGGCGGTATGCGCCAGCGTGCGGCCCTGATACGCACTCTGGCTCTGGAACCGGATCTGCTGCTTTTGGATGAGCCCTTTTCTGCCCTGGATTACCAGACAAGGCTTTCTGTCTGTGACGATATTGCCGCTATTATTAAAAAGGAAGAGAAAACGGCAATTCTGGTTACCCATGATCTGTCCGAGGCTATCAGTATGGCGGATCAGGTGCTGGTCCTTTCCAAACGGCCGGGGCGGGTACAAAAGCTGGTTCCCGTGACCTTTGCCATGGAGGAACGCACACCCATGAGAGCCAGAAATGCGCCTGAATTCAAGGACTATTTTAATCTTATCTGGAAGGAGTTGAATATAAGTGGCTGAACCGTCTCTTGCTCAGCAAAGCTTTCTGGAACAGCGGAAGCGAAGGCTTCGGGCCATTACTCTTGCCCGTATTTTTATTTTCCTTCTCTTCCTGCTTGTCTGGGAAATGAGTGCCAGGCTTCACCTAATTGATGCTTTTATTTTCAGCAGTCCCAGCCGGGTCTATAAGATGTTTGTTTCCATGGTATCCGACCGATCCATTTTTATGCATATGGGCACTACTCTGACGGAAACTCTGTTAAGCTTTTTTCTGGTATTTCTGTTCAGTGTGCTGTCCGCTGTTCTGCTCTGGCTTTTCCACAGTCTTTCCCGGATCCTGGAACCCTACCTGGTCGTGCTCAACAGTCTGCCAAAATCTGCCCTGGCGCCCCTTCTCATTGTGTGGCTGGGAGCCAATATGAAAACAATCATTGTCGCCGGTATGTCCGTGGCTGTGTTTGGAAGCATTTTAACGATTTATACGGGATTTTCCGAGGTGGATCCGGAAAAGGTGAAACTGATTTACACCCTGGGAGGGAACAAAAAAGATGTGCTTTGGAAAGTGGTTCTTCCCGGCTCCGTTCCTATTTTTGTCAATACCATGAAGGTCAATATCGGGCTCTGCCTGGTGGGCGTGGTGATTGGGGAATTTATCGGAAGCCGGCAGGGACTGGGGTATCTGATTATCTACGGAAGCCAGGTGTTCCAGCTTGATATGGTGCTGATGTCCATTGTCATCCTCTGTATTATGGCTATGATTTTGTACCAGGGGATTAATCTTGTAGAGAAATATTGTCTGAAACGCTTTTAGAATCTGCCGGCGTCCGGGAGTATCTCACCATCCTGTGACTCTCTGCCGTGCAAAAGCAGGAGATGCAGAAAGCACCTCCTGGTATACATAATTTTATCAGTGATAACTGTAAATCTCTTTCTTTTGTGAGATGGATTTTTAATCCTCCCTTCCAATCAAAACCTTTTTTCCGCAAAAGGCAAAACCATACCTGCGTATTTTTTCTCTTGGAACTCCCTTCTCCATCAAAACGGTTTCATATTTCTTCTTTTCTATCTGCTGCAAAGCTGCCTTTACAGTATCAGATAACTCTTTCTCATCCTCTGTATCCTGCACTTTGAATTCTAAAATAATACCATCATCTTCTTGTTTTGGCTCCAGCATTACATCATACCGGCCAAAACCGCTCTCATGATTGGAGGTTACGGTATAACGGTCAGAAAGCTCCACCAACAGACCCAGTACAAAGCCATGGTAAAACCGCTCCGGCTCCGCTGCCTCCGAAGGCTTAGTTCCCACATCAAAGCTGCTAAAAGTAGCAAGAGCCACTTTATTCATATAATAATTCATGATTTTCAGATCGTCTGCCAGCAAAGCTTTGATAAATTCATTGTACTCCCTCCTGCTCTTACGGAACCAGTCCCGCACCATGATGCAGAACATCCGCCTTACTTCACGATTGGTAAGCGCCAGTTCATAGTCCGGTGGATCTATGGATTCCGGGTCTTCTTCATAATGGAGCACTTTCAAATATCCGCCGGCCAATAAAAGGCTCCAGATTCCTTCTTCGTTTCCATCCAGCTCCCCATACACAATCTGCTCATCAATTGGTTTTATAATCGATTTACCCAAAATCAAATTCTCAAAATCCTGCTTGATATCTGCGCTTCCCTCTCGGATCAGCTTTCCTGCGAGGCTGTTGGAGCTGGAATTGGCCCAGTAAGCTCCAAGCTTTCCTGTGTCCAAATAATTTATAATGGACCAGGGATTGTAGATATCCGGCTGACTGCCAAACACAAAGCCATCATACCACCTTTTTACCTCCTGTTTTTTGTCAGACATTCCAAACTCATCCAGCGCCGCAAAAACCTCTTTCTCTGTAAACCCAAAGCAATCCGCATACTCATCTGAGGTAGTCGTTACTACTTTAAGATTATTCAAATCAGAAAAAATAGATTCCCTGCTCACCCGTGTGATACCAGTCATAATCGCCCGTTCCAGATAAGGATTCGTCTTAAAGGTCGAATTAAACAGATTTCTGGTTAAGGAAACCAGTTCTTCCCAATATCCATTCACATAGGCTTCCTGCATAGGGGTATCGTATTCATCCAGAAGAATAATCACTTTTTTATTGTAGTAACGGGATAGAAAAGAAGATAAATAATGAAGGCTCATGGTGGCATCTTCCTCTTTCATCGTCTCTGATATCCTGTTAAAATAATCCTTTTCCACTGGGGTCAGCAGGTCTCCATCCAGCAGAAAATAATTCTGCACATATAAATCCCGCAGTATCTGACAGATTCGGTAGCGAACTTTTTCATAGCCATTTTCCTTTACATTGGCAAAAGACAGGCTGATTACAGGATAAGTTCCCTGCAGCTCTCTATACTTTTCATCCTCCCAGATAGAAAGCCCTTCAAACAGCTCTCCCCGGCCGGCATATCTTATGGAAAAGAACTGTTCTGTCATACTTATAGTCAATGTCTTTCCAAAACGCCTGGGACGGGCAATCAGGGTAACATCATCCTGGTTTTCCCACCACTCTTTTATAAACTTCGTTTTATCTACATAAAAACATTGTCTCTCTTGTATTGTCTCAAAGCTTTGCAGCCCAATCCCTACAGTTCTCGCCATGCTTCATACCTCCTCACCTGCTGATTTTATTTTACCACAATTCCTCAATGCTGCCTCTGGCCTCTTTTTGCATTTATATATCTATCGGCCAATCAAAACCTTTTTCCCACAAAAAGCAAAGCCATACTTCCGTATCTTCTCTTTGGGAACTCCCTTTGATATAAATGCGGTTTCGTACTTACGTTCCTCAATCTGCTGCAGCGCCGCCTTCACGGTATCCGCAAGCTCCTTTTCATCCTCTATATCCTGTACCTTAAATTCCAGTATAATTCCGTCGTCATCCTTTTTGGGCTCCAGCATCACATCATATCTTCCAAACCCGCTCTCACGATTGGAGGTTACCGTATAGCGGTCTGCCAAGTCTACTAACAACCCCAGCACAAAGCCATGGTAGAAGCGCTCCGGCTCTGCAGCCTCCGAAGGCTTACTTCCAACATCAAAACTGCTAAAGGCTGCAAGGGCTACTTTATTCATATAATAATTCATTGCTTTCAAATCATCCGACAATAATGCTTTGATAAAATCGTTATAGTTTTCATCCTGCTCTGAAAACCATCCCCGAATCATGTTTTCAAACATCAGCCGAACTTCCCGATTCGTCAAGGTCAGGGTATAGTACCAACGGCCCGCTGCTTCTATATATTCTACTTGAAGAACCTTCAGATAGCCGCTTGCAAGGAGGAGACTCCAGACAGAGTTCCTTTTTGTATTCAATTCTCCATATACAATCTGCTCATCAATCTCCACCCGGAAAGCCTCGCCGCGCATCAGACCCTCAAGCCTTTGCTTAACCTCTTTATTCCCTTCTCGAATCAGTTTTCCTACCAGGCTGTTGGAGCTGGAATTGGCCCAATATGCTCCCACTTTTCTTTTATCCAAATAGTTCAAAATAGACCAGGGATTATAAATATCCGTATGGTTTCCAAAGGTAAAACCGTCATACCAGCTTTTTACTTCTTGCCTGCGCTCGGACAGCCCCATTTCATCCAATGCGGCAAATACCTCTTCCTCCGTAAACCCAAAACTATCTGCATACTCATCCGAGGTAGTCGTTACCACTTTAAGATTGTTTAAATCAGAAAAAATAGATTCCCTGCTTACCCGTGTTATCCCTGTCATAATCCCGCGTTCCAGGTAAGGATTCGTCTTAAAGGTCGAATTGAACAGGCTTCTTGTAAAGGAAACCAGCTCATCCCAATATCCGTTTACATAAGCCTCCTGCATGGGAGTGTCGTATTCGTCCAGGAGAATGATCACTTTTTTTCCATAATAACGTGATAAATAATCTGATAATTCGTGGAGCGCCAGTGTAGCTATCACATCATCCATGTCCATGGATACGGATGTAAAAAATTCCCTTTCCCTGTCATCCAGAAAATCTCCCTCCAGCAAAAAACGATGCTTTGAATATATACTTGTCAATATCTTACAGATCTTCCTGCGTGTGGTCGCATAATCGGAATCCTTTATTCCTGCAAAGGAAAGACTTATCACAGGATAAGTCCCTTGCAGTTCTCTATATTTTTCATCCTTCCAGATAGAAAGTCCTTCAAACAAGTCTCCTCTCCCTGCGTATTTTATGGAAAAAAACTGCTCGGTCATGCTGATAGTCAATGTTTTCCCAAAACGTCTGGGACGGGTAATCAATGTCACACTGTCCCCACCTTCCCACCATTCCGAAAGGAAAGCAGTTTTATCTACATAGAAGTATCCTTCTGTCCTAATTGTTTCAAAATTCTGACATCCGATACTTACGGTTCTCGCCATGCTTCATGCCTCCTCACCCGCTGATTTTATTTTACCGCAATTCCTTAATGCGGCCTCTGGCCTCTTTTTGCATTTATATATCTATCGGCCAATCAAAACCTTTTTCCCGCAAAAAGCAAAGCCATACCTGCGTATCTTCTCTTTGGGAACTCCCTTTGATATAAGTTGGGTTTCATACTTGCGTTCTTCTATCTGCTGCAGCGCCGCCTTCACGGTATCCGCAAGCTCCTTTTCATCCTCCATATCCTGTACCTTAAACTCCAGTATGATTCCGTCATCATCTTTTTTGGGCTCCAGCATCACATCATATCTTCCAAAGCCGCTCTCACGATTAGAAGTTACCACATAGCGGTCAGCCAAATCTACTAGCAGTCCCAGCACAAAACCATGGTAGAAGCGCTCCGGCTCTGCAGCCTCCGAGGGTTTATTTCCCGAATCAAAGGTACTAAACGTAGCAAGTGCTACTTTATTCATATAATAATTCATTGCTTTCAAATCATCCGACAATAATGCTTTGATAAAATCATTATAGTTTTCATCCTGCTCTGAAAACCATCCCCGAATCATATTTTCAAACATCATCCGTACTTCCCGGTTCGTCAGGGTCAGCGTATAGTACCAGCGGCCTGCTGCTTCTATATATTCTACCTGAAGAACCTTCAGATAGCCGCTTGCAAGGAGGAGACTCCAGACAGAGTTCCTTTTTGTATTCAATTCTCCATATACAATCTGCTCATCAATCTCCACCCGAAAAGACTCGCCATGCATCAAGCCCTCAAGCCTTTGCTTAACCTCTTTATTCCCCTCTCGAATCAGTTTGCCTACCAGGCTGTTGGAGCTGGAATTGGCCCAATATGCTCCCACTTTTCTTTTATCCAAATAGTTTAAAACAGACCATGGATTATAAATATCTGTATAATTCCCAAAGGTAAATCCATCGTACCAGTTTTTAGCCTCTTGCTTTCTGTCCGACATTCCAAATTCATCCAACGCGGCAAATACCTCTTTCTCTGTAAAACCAAAGCTATCTGCATACTTCTCCGAAGTAGTTGTCACCACCTCCAGATTATTTAAATCCGAAAAAATAGATTCCCTGCTTACTCTTGTAACCCCTGTCATAATAGCCCTGTTCAGATAAGGATTCGTCTTAAATGTCGAATTAAACAGACTTCTGGTAAAGGAAACCAGTTCTTCCCAATATCCATTCACATAGGCTTCCTGCATAGGAGTATCATATTCATCCAAAAGAATAATTACTTTTTTATTGTAATAACGGGATAGAAAAGAAGATAAATAATGAAGGCTCATGGTGGCATCTTCCTCTTTCATCGTCTCTGATATCCTGTTGAAATAGTCCTTTTCCCCGGAGGTCAGCAGATCTCCACCCAGCAGAAAATAATTCTGCACATATAAATCCCGAAGTATCTGACAGATTCGATAGCGAACCTCTTCATAGCCATTTTCCTTAACATTAGCAAAAGACAGGCTGATTACAGGATAAGTTCCCTGCAGCCCCCTATACTTTTCATCCTCCCAGATAGAAAGCCCTTCAAACAGTTCTCCCCGGCCGGCATATCTTATGGAAAAGAACTGCTCTGTCATACTCATAGTTAATGTCTTTCCAAAGCGTCTGGGACGGGTAATTAAGGTAACATCATCCAGATTTTCCCACCACTCTTTTATAAACTTCGTTTTATCTACATAAAAACATTGTCTCTCTCGTATTGTCTCAAAGCTCTGCAGCCCAATCCCTACAGTTCTCGCCATACTTCACACCTCCTCGTCTTTCATGTTTTCATCTTATCACAGTTTTGGTACACTATCCAGCCTCTTTTCGCATCTGCATTTCTGTCGCGCTGCCTGTCTCTTCCAGTTTGATATGGTGCTGATGTCCATTGTCATCCGGGAGTACCTCATCGTCCTGTGACTCTCTGCCGCGAAAAAACAGGAGATGCGGCCGGCATCTCCTGGTATACATATTTTGATTAAATGTTATGATCAGATCCGGATCACCTCTGCCTCTATCCCGCACTCTTTCAGTTCCCG
This sequence comes from Lachnoclostridium sp., assembly GCA_021770065.1. Lineage (GTDB taxonomy): Bacteria > Bacillota > Clostridia > Lachnospirales > Lachnospiraceae > Laedolimicola. The sequence continues at coordinate 57,492 of JAETRR010000016.1, forward strand.
GCAATACTTTTCCAGACTCTCCTGTTCCATCTCCCCGGCCTTCCACATGGTTCGGCCGAGAGACCGGTATTTTTTCTCCCCCAGACTGTGAATGGCAAAAAGCTGTACCGGAACATTCGGATATTCCCGAAAAAATTCTTTCAGCAATCTTTTGTTTTCCTCCGTAAATGTATATTCCCGGCAGCAGGGCACACGGAACAGCTTCAGCCTTCCGCTGTCATAAAAAAGACGCACATTCTTTCTGTAAAATTCCAGCTTCCCGCCAAGCACTTCTTTACAGACAGCCGGGTTTAGAACCTTCACATCCACAATCCCATAGTCAATATACGGCAATACACCCCGAAGATTCTCTTCCGGCACAAATAAAGCTGTCTCTATTGCAGTATGTACTCCCAGCTCCTTCAGCCTCTTTAAAACCTCTTCTAAAGCTCCAGCCTGCAGAAGCGCCTCTCCCCCGGAAAAGGTTACGCCTCCATCCTCCCCCCAGAAATCCCGATCCTTCAGAAGGGTTTTTACCAGCTCTTCCGTCTTATATTCCTGCCCGTAAGTACCTTGAATTCCATCCCTCTCATAATGCTCCGGCACAGCGCTTAAATTCTCCGGATTGGAACACCAGGGGCAATGCAGGCTGCAGCCCTTGGTGAATACGGTTGTCCGGATCCCCGGGCCGTCGTGGAAGCACATGCGTTGTATATTCGTTATCATCAGTCTGTTCTGCGTCATATCTGTATCTCTCTCAGCTGGCGAATCCGATCTTCAAACATTCCCTTATACGTTTCTCTGAAACTTTTAAAGGATGCTTCATAATTCTGTATATATTTGTAGTCCTCTTCTGTAACAATACAATTGAGGAATCTGTCAATATATGCTTTATTCTCCTCTCTTGCAGACAGCCCCTTTATATCGTCACATAAACAGACGCTCCGGGCCTCTTTGTCATATTGATCATTCCATTGTTTTATTTCCAGTTTATCATACAGATTTTCGTCCGCATAAGAAGCCAGATACGCTTTCAGCTTCTCCATATCCCGGACCCGGATACAAATCCTGTTTTCGGAACCAATTTTTTTCATTCTTCCGGCAAGTCTGATAAGTGTAACTGCCTCATCCTGTTCCCCGTTTATTTCTACAACAACAGAGGCATTGTCATGGAAAAGCGTTTCCAAAGAATCCTCTCCCGGATTCTCCGGTTTTTGTAAAATTCTTCCTTCCCCTGCCCTTCCTTCCGCCCCTGCCAGGAAATCCTCCCACGCATTCTGTATGGTCTTTGACAAATCAATCCTCTTTTTATAACGGAACATAAAGCATTTCGCATGGATTTCCGTCAGCATAGTTTCAAAAAAAGCACTGATGTCCGAAGACGGAAGAAATTTTGAAAAAAACTTAAGCTGATTGCGCGTCATATAATAGTACATAAAAGGAGAAGGTATATCCGCCTCCGCAAAATTATGCCAGACCCTTGCTGACCCGATAGCAACCGTCCTGTATCCGCTGTTCTGACACCTTTTACTCCACTCTACATCATCCCAATAGATAAAATTCTCTTTTGGCATAGACCCGAACTTCCGGACTGCCGAAACTCTTGCCATCGCCGTACAGGTACTGATATACTCACAGTCCAGCTCGTCCGGAAGGTTTTCATCTATTCTTCCGGTATAGTTGCCTGTCAGATGATATCTCTTGTCAATGCTTCCTCCAAAGTCCTGTATCAGCTTTGGTTTTTCCATCTGCAGCACTTTGGGGCCAAGGATTCCCACATCCGGATGCTTTTCCATATATTCATGCATCACCTGGATTGTATCTGTATCCACCCATACATCATTGTCGCACAGAACCACATATTGATAATCCTTTTCCAGAGCATCCTGTATGGCAGCATCAAAGCCTCCGCTCCCCCCTATATTCTCCTTATTCTTTATGACTGAAATCTGTCCGCAAAAGCGTTCCTCCAATGCCTCCGACGATCCGTCCGTGGACGCATTATCTACCACATAGATATCTCTGTCCCGGAAGGTCTGCTTCAGTAAGGATTCCACACATCGAATCACATATTCACGCTTATTATAATTACACACATAAATCCCTGTTTTACTCACAATATCCACCACCTTCCAGAACAATCCGCGATACCAGCCGGTATCATTAAGTTAAGCCTGAGAGAATTACCAGCGCAGGGGATTCAAGATGCCAGCCCCTCGTTTTTCAAGGCGCGCTTTATCAGAACATCCTTGTATTCTTCCGGCAAGTCCTTAAAATATGCGCTAAAGCCCCACACTCTGACAATCAGATTCGGGAATTTCTCCGGATGCTCCCGTGCCTCCAGCAGTTGTCTGCTGCTGACCACGTTCATCTGCATCTCAAAAAAACCTTTTCGGATACAGGCCATAAGAAAATCCACAAATTTATCCTGGTTATTGTGAATAAAATCCGGACTCACCATAAAATCAACTACATTTCCATTGAATCTTCCTGCGCCGTACTTGAGCTGTGATGCAAAACCCACGATTTCTGTAAATCCATCATTGTCTTCATTGGAAATATGCACAGTAAACGGCTCTCCTGCCTTCCGTCCGTCAAAAGATGCCCCAAAATTCCTTGCCGCATCCATATATGCGGAGCCGCTTAAGCCTGTCTTCATCCTTCCGCCCAGATAAGAGCGGTACCCTTCGATCTCTTCAGATACACAGGCCGTAATACGGTTCACAAGGTTCGATATCTCTTCCTCATCCGTTCCGTATCTGGATGCTTTTGCCTTCAATTCTTTTCTCAGACTTTCATTTCCTTCAAAGTTCTGAATCAGAATCTTCTTTACGTCATACAGGGAATATATCTGTCTTTCAAAAACAAATTCTCTGATATTGAAAAGCGCATCCACCAGATTTCCCATCGCAACGGAAGTAATGCCCACATGATGATACCGCGCACCGCCCCAGGATACATCCGTTTTTTTCTCATAGCAGTCTTCCGTAAAGACAGATAAAAGAGGATTGTATTGAAAACGATGGCATGCCAGCACTCTTTTTACCGCCTTAAGATTTCTACGCAGATAGACAAGGTATTTATCAATCAGATCCTCAAAGGTCTTAATATCCTCCAGGCGCTCCCTTTTCAGCAGATTGTCCAGAGCTTTCAGATAATTCAAAACTGTCATATTATTCAGACTGGAGCTCTTCCCGATAATTAAAGGCTCCCAGCAGGCTGATGTTCCATACTCACAGGCATCCTGTGCGTCAATCCCAAAACGGATCAGTTCCGGAAGCACAACGTCATCATTGGCAATCAAAGGAGCACCGATGCCTGTGGCAATGGATTCCAGTGCTGTCTCTATCAGAGATCTGGGCGTATTTTTGTTTACCCGGAGAAGGCATTTCGGCTCTGACTGCTGTACATCCTTCATCGCCTCTATAAACAGGTACGTCAGATCATTACAGATATAGTTTCCCTGTTCGTCTGAACGGCCCAGTACAAAGATCTGCCCTGTATCCCCCTTCAGCATATTGCTCTTATACTCATAGTTGTGATGGAGTACACGATACAAATCTTTTAATATTTCATGAGCCTCTGTTTTCGTAAGGCTTCCTTTCGCAAGCTCTCTCTGATAATATTCGTCCAGATAAAAATCCCAGGCTCCAAGACCGGTCAGTCTGTGATCCGTCTGCCAGAAAATCTGATTTACAAACAGCATTCGCTGAATTGCTTCCTCAAATCCTTCCACCGGTTCATTCTTCAGACGTTCAAACCATCTTCTCTGCCGTTCCATCCGGGTACCGTATGGCTCCAATTCCGCAATGATACGATCCGCAAGCAGTATCAGATGATCAAGAACACTGTTATAACTCCGGCAGAAACCATCCGTCACCTCTTCCAGGGGATATTTCAGACCGTTCAGTCCAATATGAAGCACTTTACAGTAGGCCGGTGTCAGATTCTCATAGCGGTAGCCCTTGGTGGTGTCCATCACATAGTCTGTATCAATAAAATATACAAACCGGCTTCCCGATATCTGAACCCTGATATTTCTGCAGATTAAGGCAAATACCTCATCATAACTTTTGTCTGTTCCGTTTTCCTTAAAATCATCCGGAATTACTCTTTTTGAAATCATAGTTTCTCCTGTTCCAGTTTCACAAATTTAATTATGATACCGCCCGTCTTTTAAAACTCATAAACTGCTTCCTTTAACGACAAGGTCCGTATTGCGGGATCCTTTTCTGCCAGCAGGCTGCATACGGCATCATAGTCCATGATCGGGCTTATGACCAGCACATCCACTTCTTCCATATCCGGGATTCGGGACAGAGGCACAACCGGCACTTTGTCAATCATCCGCAGGCCTTCCGCATTTCTGTCAGCAAAATACCGGACCACAATATCGGAATTCTTTATTTCCTCATAAAGCAGCCTTCCAATCTCTCCCGCATCGCAGATCCCTATAGTCCGATACCCGCATTCATGAAAATAATCCGCAAATGTCTTCCCTGCATTTCTATTTTCCATCCATCGCTTCAGCATTGCAAAGCCGTCTCTGTTAAGATTTTCATTTTCCAATTTTCTCATCTGCCTGTTTTATGCTCCCCCTCTGTCTTTAATTGGAACTTCTCTCTATGAGCATGGTAGTACTGCTCCATCTCTTCGTTCTGGGGGCCATACCCCAGATGTCCCGCTACAGCATTCTCTGCTACCACTATCGCCTTGGACTGAATCATACAATATTGGCAGAAAGCTTCTTCGTCTACCCCCATATTTCCCTGCAATACCGGAAATCCTCCCATATGAATCCAGGTACTCCTCTGAAACAGAATGAAGCCGATGCTGTAACGAATGGGACAGATGGAATATTGAAATGCTCTTTCGCTTAACATTTTCTGTATTTCATCCAGATCAGAGAACGCAGGGTTTCCCTCTCCCCACATAAACCGGGCTGCCTGGGGATTCTCGCATATATTTTTGTGATGCGTGTTATTTGTATATTTTAAGGTTCCAAACTGTTTTTCCCACAAGTCCGCCGCACCAAAAATCTCCAGAAGTCTTACATGCCCATAGCCGTTTACCGGAATCAATGGTGTTGCAAACCCCACCACATATCTGCCGTCTCTCTGTGCCCTTATATAGGTATCCTTTAATGTCTCAAATATTCCTTTTGTCAGAAAGATATCTTCATCCATTTTATATATATATTTTGCCTCGGGATGGTTAAAGACTGCCAGGTTCACGGCCAGTGAGACATTATTTCTGCCCGTACTCATATAAGACCACTGCTGTCTCTCGCACAATTTTTTTAAACGTTCATTTACCAGTCCGCTTGTCACAATACATACATCAATTTCTTCCGGGACAAAGGCTATCAGTCTTTGAAATACACTTTCCCAGACAGTCTCTTTATAACCGGCCAGAATCACCAGCAGATCTTCCCGATCCTTCTTCCGGTCATCCATCTGAAATTCCCCGTCCGTTCCTGTGGCTAAGGAATGTACCAGCATCAAGGTGTCCATGTGCATAAAGTCTTTTCCCGGCTGCATGCCCATCTCTGTCAGGCTCTTATAAATATCTTTATAGTACACACTTGCCACGGCTATAAAGGGCTTTTCTTCTCTCTCTGTCAGCTCCCGTGCAGAAATAACTTCTCTGCCTTGAAAATATTCTTCTTTTTTCTCAGTTACAATAAAATTTGTTATCCGAAACTGAAACCTTCTAAGCCTGTCCTCATATGCATAACAGGTGTTGCCTGTTCCCCAGACTGCAATCTCTTTCGGATAACTCTGGTGAGAACAGCAATATACTGCAAGCAGTTCCTGGCCCGATATATAGCTTTCCCTCCCATATCCCATAGCCTCCAGACTGCCAATTGCGTCATCTGCATTGTCCGTACACAGAATTACGAATATATGCTCCCGTTCTTCCCCGGCAAGCTTTCCGGAAGGATAAATCTTCTCTTGCGGTACGGAAATGAGGTTCTTCTCCAGAATATAATCGTCTATATAATATAATATATGGAAGAACGGAAAAAAACCCTCCAAATCACTCTGCAGGGATCCGACTCCCCATATAACGATATCTCTGTCTTTTATGATTGAAGCTATCTCCGGCAATTTTAATCCTTCCTCCTATATCCACCATCATTTACTTTGTCTTTATTTTCTCTTATTTTTTTTACAGCCTGCTCCATCAATGGATGATATAAATCTGTAAAAAACTTTCTATTTGTCTCAAATCCAGTGAAATAAATATAATCCTCTTTATTGACAATACAATTACAATATTTATCAACATATATCTCTGGAAGAATCTGTTTCTCTACAAGGCTGACATGCTTACATACCCTTAACACTAAATCTGCCGCTTCTATACTCTTAAATACAAGTTGAGGAATCGTGTGATTTAACATCTGGATCTCTGCCATTTTCCACATTCCCTGCTCTAATCCGGCTCTATCACAATCACATTCTTCTAATGAGATCCAAATTTTCTCTTGAAATTCGCTTTTCTGAATATTGGTTATCACAAATAATAGATCATAATACTTATTTTCTATCCCATCCTCAAAATAATCTTTCGTAAATTTAATCATAATTCGCTTCTTTCCTTTTACTGCCCTGGAAAAAGGAATATCATTTGAAGAAATCGCCATTATTTTGCTGGGATCAGCTTCACCTCTTACTTGATGAAGAAAATCATCAAATGCAAACATTGTACTTTGATATATCTCTTTCATCCCTTTGTAATAAAATCCATACAACTGTGAAAAAACTTCTTTCAATATTATTTCTATAAAACGTTCAGTCTCTTCCTCTGAAACATATTTTGCAAAAAAATTTAAGCGGTTTCTTAAAAAATAATATCTAAAAAAAGTATTTACCTCTGTCTTCCGAAACCCTCCTTTATGCCATACTTTAGCATTGCCCAAAGCAACCACTTTTCCACCCGCCAGCCGCATTTTATGCGATAATTCAATATCATCGTAATAAATAAAATTATCGGCCGGCATAGTCCCCGATTTTTTCAATAACTCAGCCCGAATCATAATCGCACAGCTTGGAACATAGTCACAGGGATTTTCTAATGGTAAATCCTTACTGTCTTTTTGTCCCATATACCCATTTGTTTCTTTAAATATCTCAAAGTCCAGATAATCGCCATAATCCTGTATAATATCGGGTGTATCCATAATCATAACTTTGGAGCCGACAATTCCCACATCTGCATGAATATCCAAATAGCTATTCATATGCTGCAAAACTTTTTCATCTAGAATAATATCATTATCTAACAACATCAAATAAGGATATCTTTTCTCTAATCCTATGCGAAGCCCTCGATCAAACCCGCCCGCTCCTCCTAAATTCTCCGAATTACAAATAATGAAAACTTTGTCTCCAAATTCTTTCTTCACGGCTTCCCTTGTGCCGTCAGTAGAGGCATTATCTACTACAAATATATCAAAATCCTGCAGAGTCTGTTGATACAGGGATTTAATACAATTTAAAACATACTCTTTTCCATTATAATTACATATAAAGATTCCTATTTTTTTCATAAACCCTCTCTGTCGTCTTCATCACCGTCGAGTTTCCTTATTCACAATCTAATAATTCTAAAAATTCTGTTTTAACAAACTCATAATTTTTATATCCCATCTTGTCTAAAAATAATTTTATTTGTTCCTGATTTTTTCTTCCTACTGTTACAAATATAAATGCTTTCTCATCTTTCAGCTGATTCACTGGAATACCCCTGACATAAGCTTTATCCTCTTTTATATCAGACACAACAAAACTTTTTACTTTATACAGTAATTCATGTTGTTCCAAATAATCCAAAAATATCTGTCCATATTTCCCTGCACCATATAACACAATTTCATCCGTTTCATTTATCAATGCCAAAAGCCTTTTTTCATACGGATTCATATAAAAAGACAGCATTTTAAGAGGCCGAATTACATAATCCTCTGTCCTATATTGCTCATATACAATTTGATTCGCTTTTAATAACAATGATAGAATCTTCAAATCATCCATATTAATGTTATTACAAATTATAGAACTATACTCATATTCTAATCGAAATAAGGTATTCTGAAATAAAATTTCCAAATTATGTTTCTGCGCAAATAACAAATTATCTATCAATCCGCACAGCAAATCCTCTGCTTTTTTTCTATTAAAACGTGTTCTTACATTAGGAACTCTGTAACAATACAAATATGTATCAACAACCGTAAATTTTTGTGCCTTATAAAGTGCTTTTACTAAAAACGGCGGATCTTGAAATCTTCGATAGCTTGGAAAAAAAATTTCATTTTCTATTAAGTGCTTCCTCAAAAAAAGAAAGCTCTGATATTCGTAGTCTAATTGAAAATCTTCATATTTCAAAATATTATTTTTTACTGTATCCTGAAACAATTCCAGCAGTTCTTCTCTTCCATTTTCCAAAAATTTCCGCAAGCTTGCACAAATACTGACTCTCTTTGTCTCACATTCTTTATACATCAGCTCCAAAGCTTCCGGATCCAGGTAATAATCATCTCCGTCTAAAAACGCAACATACTTTCCCTTTGCTTTTTTTATCCCTCGATTACGGGCTGCTCCTGCTCCTTGATTTTCTTGATGAAGCAATATGACTCTTTCATCTTCCGCACAAAATTTTTTAACGATTTGCACCGAACCATCTGTTGAACCATCGTTAATACAAATGATCTCCAATTCTTTTAACGTCTGGCAAAAAACACTTTTTATACATTCTTCCAAATATTCTTCACAATTATATATTGGTATTATAATAGATATTTTTACCATAATTCTTTTCTCCAAACCATGATACAAATTAAAACTTTTATATCATTTTTTTATCTGTCCCATACAATGCTTTCTACAAATGCCTTAACATATTCTGTAGTATTTTTTATCATATTTACAGGCAAAAACTATATTTTCTTGCTGAAAGCATATATTCAAAATTTATTTTTCTTATACTTCTACGTTTTTATAAAATCTATCCTATCATCAATTTCATATAGACCTAAATCAAATATCAGTTTATTCGTATATCTATTTTTATTTAGTGTCTGCTGATTAAGCAAAAATTAGCAACTTCCAGTTCTCATATCTACTCCCAGATTGGAACAGATATAAAAAAGCGCAAAGTATTCGTTTTTGTATTTTAAACAGATTCGT
>JAETRR010000126.1 GCA_021770065.1 Lachnoclostridium sp.
CGGCCAGTCGACGGGCTGGGAAAGGGCTGAACCTTAGGAGGTGAGAGTAAATGAATGTTACCAAAACCGAGAGAAAAGAAAGCACAAAACATTGCTGTGGCAGTGGCTGCCGCCGGAGGGATAGTGCGGAACACGAAGAGAAAGGCGGAGCGCTTATCGGGCAGAGGATAACGGAAAACAACGTCACCAACGCCGACAGAGATGTAAACAGACTGCTGGAAAGAATTGTAAGCCCGGAAAATCTGAACAATGCGTATAAGCGTGTAGTAAGGAATAAAGGAGCGGGCGGAGTCGATGGGATGAAGGTGGATGAACTTCTGCAATACCTAAAAGACAACGGCAAGGAAATCAGGGAGTCTGTGCTGGCAGGGAAATATAAGCCGGCCCCGGTACGAAGGGTAGAAATACCAAAGGATAACGGGAAGAAAAGAATGCTGGGGATTCCAACGGCAGTAGACCGGGTTATCCAGCAGGCGATTGCACAGGTGCTTATTCCAATCTATGAACCGGAGTTTGTGGAAACAAGCTATGGATTCAGGCCGGGGAAGAGTGCGCATGATGCAATCCGGAAATGCCAGGAGTATTTGAATGAAGGATATGTATGGGCAGTAGATATGGATTTGGAAAAGTTTTTCGATACGGTGAATCAGAGCAAACTAATAGAGATTCTGTCAAAGAAAATCAAGGATGGAAGAGTGATATCGCTTATCCATAAATATTTACAGGCAGGAGCGGTATATTGCGGAAGATTCGAGGACACGACAATCGGTGTGCCCCAAGGAGGGCCGCTGAGTCCGTTGTGTGCAAATGTAATGCTGAATGAACTGGACCATGAATTGGAAAGGCGAGGACACCGCTATATTCGCTATGCGGATGATATGGTGATTCTGTGTGGGAGCAAGGCAAGCGCAAGGCAAACGCTGGAACATATCGTACCATACATAGAAAGGAAGCTGTTCCTAAAAGTAAACCAGGAGAAAACAGCCGTAGCCTATGCTGGGAAAATTAAATTCCTGGGATATGGATTTTATAAGAACCAGAAAGGATATCAGCCCCGGGTACACGGGAAGTCCAAGGAAAAGATGAAGGCGAAAGTCAAAAGATTGACCGGAAGAAGATATGTACCAGATTATCAAGGATGGAAACAGGAGCTGAAACAATTCATAACGGGCTGGGTAAACTACTACAAACTGGCAAATATGGGAAACTGGCTTAAACAGATTGACGAGTGGATGCGGAGACGAATCCGCATGGTATTTTGGAAACGCTGGAAAAGGGTGAAGACAAGATATCATAATCTGGAAAAGCTGGGAATCAGCCACTCAAACGCAGGAATACTGGCAAATTCAAG
>JAETRR010000127.1 GCA_021770065.1 Lachnoclostridium sp.
TGATATTGTCAATATCCCTTTACACTTTTTCTTCACGAAACTTTTACGCTGCCTGTCCCAGTGACTCATAATACTGTTTTCTCTTGAGCATTGGAGGAAGACCGCCATTGGACGAACATATCCTTCGGGTGTTCCAGTAAACAATGAAGTACCTCCATATGAGAGTCTTCAGTTCCTCGATACTCATCTGCTTTGTATTGTATCTGCCATATAGGAGCTCTTCCTTCATTCTTGCCCACATTGCCTCACAACGTGCATTGTCATGGCATCTGCCGCCATCACTGTTCATACTCTGTACAATCCCGCAACGCCTAAGTTCTTCCCTGTAAAGAACGCTGGTGTATTGGCTGCCGCGGTCGCTGTGCACGATAGCTCCTCTAATAGATGGGAATGCCTTATGTGCATTCTCTATTGTGGATACGCACAAATCCGCCTTCATGTTGTCTGCCATTGCAAGTCCCAGAACTCCAAGATCATAACAGTCAAAGACGGCGGAGACATAGAGTTTCCCGTCCTTGGCCGGAATCTCCGTGATATCCGTTATGCATTTCTCCAGCGGTTTCCCCGCCGTAAAATTACGCTTTAACAGGTCTTCTGATTTTCTGGCGTTTCGGTCAGCTTTCGTAATACCGTTCGGCTTATGGTTTGGCCTGTGGCCCAGCCCGGTTTCTTCCATGATCCTGTAGACAGTCCTTTCGCTGGGGATATCCTCGTCCGGGTATTTCAGCTTTAATGCCTGATGCATCCGGCAACGTCCGTAAGTATCGTTACATTCATCCTCCGCTACGATCTCCCGCATTTTTTCAGCAATCCCTTCATATTTCCGTGGGGCATTCCGGTTCTTCAAATACCAGTAAAATCCTTGTCTCGTCACGCCAAGCGCATCACAATAAAACGTGATTTTCCCTTTCATCGTGCCGCCGTCTGTCTTTATATCGATAAATCTCATTCTTAGATTTTTGCTGACTTCCGACGGCTCGCTGCGAAAAAAGCGCTCGCCTCTGCCAGAAACTCATTCTCCTCTTTTAGCCGGGCAATTTCCTTTGCCTGCTCTCTGTTTTGTTGCCGAAGTTTTTGCACCTCCTCTGTAAGGCTCATGGCTGTATCTGGTGTCTGGGTTCCCGGTCCCAAATCCAATCTGGCTTCTTTGGCGCGTTTATTCCAACCGTAAAGAGTGTCTGTATTGATGCCCAATTCTTTTGCCGCCTTACTGAACCCGATTTCTCGACCAAGCTTTACTGCCTGAATTTTGAACTCCTTGTCATAAACTTTTTTCTGTGCCATTTCATACCCTCCATTTTCACTTCTTTTTTTATAAATCTGTGAAGTG
>JAETRR010000017.1 GCA_021770065.1 Lachnoclostridium sp.
TCGCCGCAAATTTTGAGCGATTTGTCAAGCGTTTTTTGCAAAAAAAGTGGGTGATTTTTTGAGATAGGGAGCTGAAAGCCTTATAAAATCAGGGTTGAAGATTCCGAGAAGTTATTGTAATAGAAAGGAGGAATGCTGCTTGCAGTTCAGACATGAGATAAAGCATGAGATCAGTAATCTGGATATGCTGATTCTGCGGCAGAGACTGAGAGCGGTGATGATGCCGGACAGTTATGCCAAAGGCGGCAGATATGAAATCCGCAGCCTGTACTTTGACAATCAAGACGACAAGGCCCTGCGTGAAAAGCTGGACGGTGTGAGCATCCGGGAAAAATACCGTATTCGCCTGTATAACAATGATCCTTCTGTCATCCATCTGGAACGCAAATTCAAGCGCGGCGGGCTGGGATATAAAGATTCCGCTTTGCTGACACAGGAGCAGGCCCGGCAGATTGCCGGCGGTGAGATCCGCTGGATGGCTGACAGTACCGATGAGGTGATTTTAGGATTTTACATCCGCCTTCGCAATGAAGGCCTGGGGGCAAAGGTGATTGTAGATTACACCCGCGAGCCTTTTGTATTCGGCCCCGGCAATGTCCGTGTGACGATGGATTACAATATCCGCACCGCCCTTCGCTGCACGGATTTTTTAAATCCCGATTGTGTTACCATACCCGTACCCGGTTCCCCCTGCATTCTGGAAGTGAAATGGGATAATTATCTGCCCGACGTGATCCGTGATATGGTGCAGCTTGGGGATAGGCACAGTACGGCATTTTCCAAATATGCCGCCTGCCGTATGTATGATTAAGAATGAAAGAAACTGTCCGGAACAGAATTACCACAGACCTGTCTGTTTTGAATTGTTTCAAATAAAATAAGGAGAACCCAAACTATGACTTTTAATGATATTTTTAAATCCAGTTTTTTGGAAAATGCAGCTTCTATCAGTGTCTTTGATATGATTTTGACCATTGTCCTGTCCTTTGGCATCGGCGTGTTCATTTTCCTCGTTTATAAGAAAACCTATCGCGGGGTGATGTATTCCGCAGGCTTCGGAACTACTCTCATCGCGCTGACTATGATTACGGCGATCGTCATACTTGCCGTAACCTCCAATGTTGTCCTGTCCCTGGGCATGGTTGGCGCTCTGTCTATTGTCCGTTTCCGTACTGCCATCAAAGACCCGCTGGATATAGCGTTCCTGTTCTGGTCTATCGGTGCAGGTATTATTCTGGCAGCAGGCATGATCCCCCTTGCCATCATCGGCAGCGTCTGCATAGGTATCATTTTATTGATATTTGTCAATAAGACCTCCAATACCCATCCCTATATGGTGGTGCTTGGCTGTACTGACCATGATGCGGAAATGAGAGCAAAAAAATTTATCTCTGAAAATGTGACCAAATCTACAATCAAGAGCAAATCTGCTGTCAAAGGTGCGGTTGAACTGAACATCGAAGTGCGGCTTAAGAATGACGATACCGATATTATTAATATTCTTTCGGAAATGCCCGGTGTCAGCAGTGCGGTGATCGTTTCTTACAACGGTGATTATATGGGGTAAATTATGTCAGGAAGCAGATATTTTGATCGCATAGCTGTGAGCGTTACGGCTTTCATTCTGGCGCTGACCGTTCTGATTATGAATGGCCCTTCGCTGGGGATCGAAGCAACGGCCCATAGGCCGGGGTATGAAAACCGGTTATTTGATAATACAAAAGTACATACCGTTGATATTGTAATGGACGACTGGGAAACATTCATTGCCAGCGCCGTCAGCGAGGAATATGATACTGCCAATGTGGTGATCGACGGTGAATCTTATAAAAATGTGGGCATTCGTGCTAAGGGAAACACCTCTTTGTCCACAGTGTCTTCTTTCGGCAGTGAGCGTTACAGTTTCAAAATTGAATTTGATCACTATGACAGTACTAAGTCCTATCATGGCCTTGACAAGCTGAGCCTGAACAACCTAATTCAGGATTCCACTATGATGAAGGATTATCTGACCTATACCATGATGAATGAGTTCGGCGTGAATTCCCCTCTGTGCAGCTATGTCTATATCACGGTGAACGGGGAGGACTGGGGTCTGTACCTGGCAGTAGAAGGTGTGGAAGAATCCTTCCTTGAGCGCAATTACGGCTCTGATTACGGAGAGCTTTACAAGCCGGACAGCATGAGCTTCGGCGGAGGCCGGGGCAACGGCAGAGATTTTGATATGAAGGATTTTGAATTTGGAGGGACAGATACGGATTCAGGTGAACCCGGCAGACTGCCCGGCGGCTTTGGAGGCGGGCCTGGAATGGGTTCCTCTGATGTGAAGCTGCAATACATTGACAATGAAACGGACAGTTATACTAATATCTGGAACAACGCCAAAACGGATATTACAGAAGCCGATCAAAAGCGTTTGATTGCATCCCTGAAAAAACTGTCCGAGAATGAGGACATTACATCTGTGGTTGATATTGAGCAGGTGATCCGTTATTTTGTTGTTCACAATTATGTCTGCAATGACGACAGTTATACAGGCATGATGGTTCACAACTATTATCTATATGAGAAGGATGGCCGCCTTTCCATGCTCCCATGGGACTATAACCTGGGCTTTGGCACATTTGGCAGCGGAAATGCAGCGAGTACCGTCAATACGCCCATTGACACACCGGTATCCGGAGGCTCTTCCGACAGGCCGATGCTGAATTGGATCTTTGAGAGCGAAGAATATACAGCATTGTATCATCAGTATTTTGCTGAATTTATAAGCAGTGTTGACATTCAGAGTATCATAAATAATGCTTATGATCTGATTAAATCCTATGTGGAAAAAGATCCGACGGCGTTTTTTACCTATGAGGAATTTGAACTGGGAGTTGAGACACTCCGCCGGTTCTGCAGTCTGCGCAGCGAGAGTATTTCCATGCAGCTTGATAATGATGCGACCATTGATGATATGAACTATGTGGATGCCTCGGCCATCACGCTTTCCGATATGGGGTCTATGGGAGGAAGCCATTCTCCTGATTCTCCGAATGGTTTTTCGGACGATTTTCCCGGCCGGCCTTCCGGCAGCCGCCCGGAAACCCCTCCGCAAGGCAGCCTGGGTACAACAGGAAATAACAACGCAAGTCAGCCTCCCGGAGGCAAAATGCAAATACCCGGCGGCGGTTTCAGATTTGACACGAACGCAGCCGGAAGGAATGCTGACGAATTTGTGAAACCCTGTTGACAAGACCGGATACTATGGATATAATGTCCATAGTATAGCTTTTATTAATAACAATAACAGCTATACCGGTATTTGACACAGATACCGTTGAATTATATAGCTGTAAAGGCATTGACGGGAACAAGTAGAGAGCAGTGACACCGCACAGAAAGCAGCCGGCTGATGAGAGGCGCGCGGACAGCCTGTTTTTGAATACCTCCCCGAGCTTCGCACCCAAAGGAAGCGTTGTTCCGAGTAGGCTGCGACGGAACCCTGCACACGTTATCGTGCTAGAGTGTTTAAAGCACTCGAAGAGGTAAGCGGCGTGAGCCGTTTATAAAAAAAGGTGGTAACACGGGCATAACCCTCGTCCTTTTATAAGGATGGGGGTTTTTTTACGCAGTATGGACTCTGCGCAGAGAGCAGGAGAAAAGAAATCCTCCGGCATGGCTTCAGAAAATCAAAATTCAAAAGGGAAAAGGAGAAAAACCAATGTCACAAAATGTATACGACATTCTGATGGAGCGCGGCTTCATCGAACAGTGCACCCACCCGGAGGAAGTGAGAGAACTTCTTGGGGGAAAGGAACCGGTCACCTTCTACATCGGCTTTGACGCAACGGCGGACAGTCTGACCGCCGGTCATTTTCTGACCATTATGGCCATGATGCATATGCAGAGAGCAGGCCACAGGCCGATCGCCCTCTTAGGCGGCGGAACCACCATGGTAGGAGACCCCTCCGGCAAATCCGATATGCGGAAAGTTATGACAAAGGAAACCATTGAGCACAATGCAGAGTGCTTCCACAGGCAGCTTGCACGGTTTCTGGACTTTGAAAATGATCGGGCAATACTGGCCAACAATGCGGACTGGCTGCTGAATCTGAACTATGTGGATTTCCTGCGGGAAGTGGGTGCCCATTTCTCCGTGAACCGGATGCTGACGGCAGAGTGCTACAAGCAGCGGATGGAAAAGGGACTGACTTTCTTTGAATTTAACTACATGGTAATGCAGTCCTATGATTTCTTAAAGCTGAATCAGCTGTACGGCTGTCAGATGCAGCTGGGCGGCAACGATCAGTGGTCCAACATCATCGGCGGCGTGGAGCTGATCCGAAGAAAAGAAAATAAGCCGGCCTATGGCCTGACCTTCAAGCTTCTGACCACCAGCGAGGGCATCAAGATGGGCAAGACCATGAAAGGCGCCGTGTGGCTGGATCCGGAAAAAACGTCTCCTTACGAATTCTATCAGTACTGGAGAAATATCGAGGATGTGAAGGTGGAGGAGTGTTTAGGACTTCTGACCTTCCTGCCCATGGAGGAGGTGCGCCGTCTTGGGTCCCTGGAGGGAGCAGAGATTAATCATGCCAAGGAAGTACTGGCTTATGAGATTACCAAGATTGTTCACGGAGAGGAAGAGGCAGGAAAGGCACAGGATGCGGCAAAAGCCCTTTTTGTAAACGGCGGCAAGACAGACGACATGCCCACAACGGCATATCCCAGGGCAGATCTGGAGGCCGGCAGGGATATTCTTTCCCTGCTGGTGGACACAAAGCTTGCCCCCACCCGTTCCGAGGCCCGGCGTCTGGTGCAGCAGGGCGGAGTGACGGTCAATGACGAGAAGGTGACGGATGTATACAAGAGCTTTACGACTGCGGATCTGGACAGTGACGGGGCTCTGATTATCCGGAAGGGAAAGAAAGTATATCATAAGATTGTGCAGGAATAAAATCCGGCAGAGTATCCCGTTAATACATGCCCTTCGAGGCAGGCGGACTTTGTCTGTAAAGGATAACAGCAGGGATGGCAGGTATTTTGGCTGTCCCTGCTGTTTCTGTTTTACAGTTCCAGTTCTTCCCGGAGAAGAGAGTACATACAATAGGAATGAATTTTTCCATTCTTATAGACGCCGCTGCGCATTGTACCCTCACAGGTAAATCCGGCTTTTTCCAGAACACCTCTTGAACCTGCATTGTCAGCAAATGGCTCCGCGAAGATACGGACAATATCAAAGGTTTCGAATGCCTCTTTGCAAAGCATCCGCACCGCCCGGGACATAATGCCCTGCCCCCAGTATTTTTCCGAGAGCCAGTAGCCCAGTTCAGCAGATTTCTCATATACGTCATTCAGAAGAAAGATTCCGATGCTTCCCACGGCACGTCCGTCTGCCTCGACAGCCCGTGTCATCTGTCTGTCGCCCTCCTTAAAAATGCAGTCGCTGATATAATCGACGGCGTCTTTGAGGGTATAAGGACAGGGAAATACATTTCGCAGGTTTGCTGCAATATGAGGGTTATCTGCTTCTAGAGCCACAGATTCGGCATCTTCCATTCTCCAGGGCCTTAATTGAAAATCCATAGTATCTGCTCCTTTTCAAACTTCCGTAATTACCCTCAGTGGAAAAAGACAGCATTCTTTTGTCTGTTGAAGGTGCATTTTTTGAATCATACTCTATAATCTGCCGTTTGTCAATTTTTCTGATTTAAGAGAATTTTAAACGACAAACCATAGAAAATGAAGTATAATAAAGCATATGGGAAAATGAAACGGGAAGAAAGGGGCTGCCGCAATAAGACAACAGCCCCGGAAGAAAGCAGTAATTGACACAGGGAGGAATCATGGAACAGGCAACACATTTAACCCGTGTCCTGGCATTCATACAGGAACGGGGCTGGAACTGCACATACAGTGAGGAGGACGGTCTGGGGAGTATCGACTTTGATTACCGGGGCGTTCCCTACCATATCTGGGAGTTCGAGGATGAAGAACGGGGCGTGGAGACCAATCTTCGAAGCGGAGGAAGGCAGGAGGAGCTGCTGGGAGATTACGAGACAGTGCTTCTGGAACTGATGAAGGACTGGTATTAAAAACAGGAACGAAAAATGGAGCACAGCGATGAAAAGTCTTTTTGTAAACGGATTAACCATTGACTGGAATAAAGTAGAGCCGGATTCTTATTTACACCGGATTCAGGCACTGGCCGGAATGGAAGCCTTAAACTTTGAAAATCCGGTAACCTTTTTTGTGGGTGAAAACGGAACGGGAAAATCAACGCTTCTTGAGGCCGTTGCCGCAGCCTATGGTCTGAATCCGGAGGGAGGAAGCCGGGATTTCCGTTTTGCCACAAGGGAAACGCATTCTGCCCTTTACGAAGGGATGATTTTAAAAAAAGGCTGGCGAAGGCCCAAAGATAACTTTTTCCTCCGGGCGGAGAGCTTTTACAATGTTGCGACCCAGGTGGAAGAATACCGGGACGGAGACGATCCGGCCGTCTACTACCGGCGGTACGGCGGCCGCTCTCTTCACGAACAGTCTCACGGGGAAAGCTTTCTGGCTCTGATGCAGAACCGTTTCCGGGGGCAGGGCTTCTACCTGCTGGACGAGCCGGAGGCAGCCCTCTCGCCTCAGCGCCAGCTCACCCTGCTGATCTGCATTCACCGTCTGGTCCGGGAGGGGAGCCAGTTTCTCATAGCCTCCCATTCCCCGATACTTCTGGGGCTTCCGGGGGCGGAGATTCTGTCCTTTGACGAGGGAGCGGTTCATCCCGTTGCGTACACAGAGACCGACAGCTACCAGGTGACGGAAATGTTTCTCAATCACAGGGAATATCTTTTGAAGCGTCTTCTGGAAGAGGAAAGAGAACTGGAATAGGAGGGTTTATAGAGTGGAACAAAAAACAGCAATCAAACCGCCCGTGGAGGAGCGCTATCGGGAAGAACTGGAGCTTCTGTCCATCCTGGACACCGGCAGGCGCCCCTTGAACTGGAAACTGTCCCCGAAGGCCGTGCGGACCTTTATTCTGGGCAGCCGGGAGCCCTTACGCTTTCAGGATCGGGAACTTACCATCCGCAAAAAATATCTGGGGAATGACGCCTTAGTGGAGCGCTGCATCATTACACTGGCAGGCAACCGGGGGCTTATGCTGGTGGGAGAGCCCGGCACGGCCAAAACCATGCTCTCGGAATTGCTGTCCGCCGCCATCAGCGGAAACAGTACCAACACCATCCAGGGGACGGCAGGAACCACCGAGGACATGATCAAGTACAGCTGGAACTATGCGCTCCTCCTTGCAAAAGGCCCCGTCCGGGAGGCATTGGTTCCCTCGCCCCTCTATGTGGGCATGGAACAGGGAATCCTTACCCGTTTTGAGGAAATCACCCGTACCCCGGCCGAGATCCAGGACAGCCTCATAAGCGTCTTAAGCGACAAAGTGCTGAATGTCCCGGAGCTTGGAGAGGAGGGGCTGTTATTTGCGCAGGCAGGCTTCAACGTAATCGGTACCGCGAACACGAGAGACAAGGGTGTCAACGAAATGAGCAGCGCCTTGAAGCGCCGTTTTAACTTTGAGACAGTAATGCCTATCCGCGACGCGGCCCTGGAAAAACAGATCATACTAAATGAGGTGGCGGAGCTGGCAAAAGAGAACCGGATTGAGATGGAGCCGGATGAGGATGTGGCAGAGCTGCTCGCATCCACCTACCATGAGCTTCGGGAGGGCATTTCTTCCTTAGGCCACCGGATCGACCGTCCGTCGGCAGTGATGAGCACGGCGGAGGCGGTGTCCGTCTACTATCAGACTATGATGACGGCTTATTATTACGGCGATTCCCGGATGGATTTAGGCTGCCTGGTGCAGAATCTGGTGGGAGCCGTGCAGAAGGAAAACAGGGACGACCTGGAGAAGCTGAAAAGCTATTTCCAGACCGTGATTCGAGACAAGGGAGGAAAAGAGGGCGGTTTATGGAGCAGCTATTACGAGGCCAGGAAATACCTGCGGTAACGGAAGCAATGGAGGGCAGTTTTGAGATTCCTTCGGAGCTGTTATACAACAGAGAGCACGCAATCCTCTATTTTCCCATCCGTCATCACAGCCCGGTCTGCTCCTTCCATTTAAAAAAGGCGGTATCGGATTATCAGCCGGATCTGATTCTTATTGAAGGTCCGGAAAATGCGGACCCTCTGATTCCCGTACTGGTCAGCGAGGAAACAAAGCCTCCGCTGGCTCTGTATTACGCCTACCGGGATCGGGAAGGCCTGGTTACGGAAAAAAAAGAGGATTATAAATGCTACTATCCCTTTTTGGACTGTTCCCCCGAGCTGACGGCGCTTCGGGAAGCCCGGCGCCTCGGGATACTGGCACGGTTCATGGATTTGTCCTACGGAGAGATTCTCATTGGAACGGCAGGCGGAAAAGGCATACGCAGAGAGGGAGAAAAGCAGACTTATAACGATGATTACCTTTTAAGCCGCAGCCGTTATCTGGCCCTGCTCTGTGAAAAAACAGGCCTCCGGGATTTTGAGGAGTTTTGGGAGAAATATTTTGAAATCCAGGGCCTTTCGGAGACTACGGAAGAATTTGTGCGCCAGATGCTTACCTACTGCATCCTTTCCCGAAAAAATACGCCAAAGGAGGAGCTTCTGGAGGACGGCTGTCTTCTGCGGGAGCAGTATATGGCAGAGCAGCTTGCAGAGGCGTCAAAGCAGCATCACAGAATTCTGGCGGTTACAGGGGGCTTTCACAGCTGCGGCCTTTTTGAACTGCTGTCACAGCAGGAAGACAAAAGCTATGCCTATACAGGCGGGCCGGTGAAACTTCACAGTAAAGTGGAGGAACAGCAGGAGGTGTATCCCATGGCTTATTCCATGGAGGCGGCGGATGCGCTGAACGGCTATGCCAGCGGGATGCAGTCACCGGGATTTTACCACCAGGTGTGGAAAAACCTGCAGAAGAATGCGCAGCAGACAGATCCTTCCGATGCCGAAGAGCAGAAAGACGGGGCATATAAGCAGACCGTCCTGCATTTTCTGGCAGAAGCAGGACGGCAGGCCAGAAGAAAAGAAGAAAATGTGTCCTCCTACGACGAGATATGTGCCTTTTCCATGGCCCTGGGCTTAGCCGCCCTTCGGGGAAAACGGGAACCCGGTCTGTATGAGCTTCAAGACAGCGCAGTCTCCTCTTTTGTAAAGGGGGAGCGGAATCTGTCCACCCAGGGTCCGCTCCAGATCCTTAAGGAACTTGTGACAGGCTCCCAGGTCGGCCGTCTCTGCAAAGATGCCGCCCGGCCGCCGCTTTTATCGGATTTTGAGGATCAGTGCAGAAGCTTTGGCATAAAGCTTCATTCCAGTCTGGAACAGGAGGTCATACTGGAAATCTTTAAAAAGGAAAAGCACCTGCGGATGAGCCGTTTCCTTTACCAGACAGAATTTCTGGGCTGCGGCTTTGCAAAGCGGAAAAAGGGAGCGGATCTGGTAAATCGCCGGGATCAGAACCGGATTCGGGAAATCTGGCGTTATAAATGGTCCGAGCAGGTGACGGCGGCCCTGATTGACGCCTCCATTTCCGGAGGAACCATGGCAGAAGCGGCACGGTTCTTACTGCACAGCCGGTTCAGCAGGAGCGCCGGGTGTAAGGAAGCGGCGGAGCTTCTGGTAAAAGGATTTCTCATGGGACTCTATGAGGAACAGGATGAAATGCGGACCCATCTGGCGGAAGTACTGGCTGCGGACGGAGATTTCTTTTCTCTGACCCGTGGTTTTTCCCAGCTTTTGATGCTTTTGGATCTGCAGGACCTGTATCAGGTCCGGGATGCCCTCGATCTGGAGCGGATGACAGATATCTGTTTTCAGAAGATTATCCAGCTCCTGCCGTCTATGGGACAGGTGGGGGAGGACCGGCAGCAGGAATGTATGGAAGACTTAAGGCTTCTCTACCAGGCAGCCGGGAGAAGCAATGCCGGTGAACGGCGTCCGGTGCTGATGGAGGCGCTGAAAACCCTTCTTAGCCGGAAGGCTTTAAATCCCGGCGTGGAGGGGACGGTTCTGGGCCTTCTGTACGGTTACGAGTCAGAATATGCAGAGCAGATAACCAGGACGGCCCGGGGTTATATGCAGGGAAGCGGAGAAATGCTGTCAAAAAGCGCTGCTTTTCTTCGGGGACTGTTTTTTACGGCAAGGGATTTTGTATTTGCCAGCAGTGAATTTCTGAATTTGATTGACGGACTTCTGGGCCGGCTGTCCGGAGAGGAGTTTTTGAAGCTGCTTCCGGAGCTGCGTCTGGCATTCGGCTATTTTACACCCCTTGAGACAGATCGGATCGCAGGCCGGGCAGCGGCGCTTCACGGGAAGAAAAAGAGCGATATGCTGACAGGAAGAAGCGTGAGCCCCAGGGAGTATGCTTATGGTGAAGCTTTAGATGATTATGCAAGTCAAAACTCTCGCAGCAGGCTGTGGGGTATTTGACCCTCGCGGCGGAGATTATAAGGAAAGAGAATGTATGAACGACGGAAAACAATTAAACCGCTGGCGTCTCATTCTGGGAAGCCAGGCAAAGGATCAGATTTCTTTTGGGGGAGAGGGCTTACGAGCCATGGAGAACGGCATTGGCTGTGAGGATCTGGAGGAAGCGCTGGACTTTCTCTATTCCCGTGAGTACGGAGAGGATGTGCGCCGGGAGGGAGGTACCGGGGCCAGCAGGCTCACCACAGCAGGCTGGATTACAAAAATCCGCCGTCTGTTTCCCAAAGAAACGGTGGAGATTCTGGAGCGCCATGCTCTGGAACGCTATGAGATGCAGGAGCTTTTAACAGACAAAGAGGTTCTGGAAAAACTGGAGCCAAACCAGGAACTTTTAAAAACGATCCTTCAGCTCAAGCATCTGATGAAGGGGCCGGTCCTGGACACGGCACGGCGGATTGTAAGAAAGACAGCGGAGGAGATTGCCGAAAAACTGAACCGGGAGATCCGCCGTTCCCTTTTAGGAAGCCTGGACCGGAATACTCCAAGCCATGTAAAGTCCATGCGGAATCTGGATATCCGCAAAACCATCCGCAGGAATCTGTCCCATTATGACCCATCGGAAGAGCGTCTGGTACTGGAGCAGGTGTATTTCAGCAGCCGCACCCGGAGATACAATCAGTGGCGCGTGGTGATTGCGGTGGATGAGAGCGGCTCCATGCTGGACTCCGTGATTCACAGCGCCGTGATGGCGGGAATTTTTGCCCGGCTTCCCATGCTGGACACCCGGCTTGTGATTTTTGATACCCAGGTAGTGGACTTAAGCGCACAGCTGGATGATCCGGTGGAGACACTGATGAGCATTCAGCTTGGAGGGGGAACCTATATCACAGGAGCCCTGCAGTACTGTGAGGGGCTGATCGAGAACCCCGATAGAACCATGGTGGTTCTGGTGTCGGATCTCTGCGAGGGCGGCAGCATCGGCGGCCTTCTCTGTGTCAGCCGTAATATCATTGAGAGCGGCGCAAAGCTTATCTGTCTGACAGCCCTTGACCGGGATGCCAATCCGGTTTACGACCGCCATACGGCACAGAAGTTAGCAGATCTGGGAGCCCATGTAGGGGCAATGACGCCGGAGATGCTTGGGGATTTTATGGGGAGGATTATGCAGTGAAATTAATATCGCTAAGAGAGCTGAAGTGTATAAGCCGAAAGAGCAGGTTACATACAAAATGATTAAGGAGTACATAGAAGCGAAGTATGGCTTCAAAGTATATACCGCATATATCGCAGAGGTAAAGAGGGAGTTAGGGTTGCCGATGTATGATGCCCCTAATGCGGTAGAGGAATTGAAACAGCCGAGGAAACATCCGACAGCAGAGAAAGTGGATGCCATAAAAGATGCGTTGAAGTATTTTGAAGTAATTTGAATAGACAATATTCCGATATGTAAGGAAGTAAAGGTAAATATGGAGGAATGAAAAGATTTCAAATGAGAAACTCAGAGATTGGGGTTCCGGTTAAAGAGGATATTTACGAATATTTGCGTAATTTGTTAGATTCCGAACAAGTTATTCCTATTTTTATGTTGTCGATAACTATTATGATTGTGGAGGATTAGATGACAAAAAAGAAAGTTGATGTAACCATTCATAGTTCAGCGGCTGAATATTTAACATATATTGCGGCTGCCGGAGATACGGCTGAAAGTATGGAAATGCGTTATGAAGATGAAAATATATGGCTGACACAGAAAATGATGGCGCAACTTTATGATGTAAGCTTATCAACAATAAATGAACACATTCAAAAAATATATGGGGATAATGAGCTTACCGAGACGGCAACTATTCGGAAATTCCGAATAGTTCAAATTGAGGGCTCAAGGCAGGTGAACCGTGACGTTATCCATTATAATTTGCAGATGATAATTGCTGTCGGCTTTAAGGTAAACAATGACCGTGCAGTCCGTTTTCGTAAATGGTCAGGGCAAATTGTGAAGGATTATACAATTCAAGGTTGGACGATGGATAAGGAACGTTTGAAAAGAGGGCATATGTTCACAGATGAATATTTTGAACGGCAGTTACAGAATATTCGTGAGATACGGCTCTCTGAGCGCAAATTTTATCAAAAAGTTACTGACCTTTATGCCACGGCTTTTGACTATGACAAAGATGCTAAAACTACCAGACAGTTTTTTCAGACAGTGCAGAACAAAATGCACTGGGCTGTTCATAGGCATACAGCGGCAGAACTTATCGTCGAACGAGCTAATGCGGAAAATTTGATATAGACGAGGTTATTGTTAATCCGATAAAATATATCAGAAAGATTAGACAGGTTCCAGCTCATGAATTGACAGATAATAAGTATGATGTTGATGTTTATGAAAAGCAAAAAGAACTAATGATAAATACATACGGGGCAATAAGAGCGATAAGAATATTGTTTATGGGGCATCCATTAGCAAAAGCTATAGATATACCAGATTATTTATTACAGGGCAAAGACATCGTTTTCTACTAGAAAATGAATTGAGGAGGAAATAGGATATGTTAGCAGATGAGATTAAGGCAGGGGAGTCAACTAATATTGAGTTTAAGGTTGAGGTTCCTAAGAAAAGTGAAAGGTATATAAAGAGTGTTATTGCGTTTGCTAACACAGCCGGTGGCAAGATTATTATTGGTGTGGATGATGAAACACATGAGATAGTAGGAGTTGATAAAGATGAAATCTTTAAGATTATGGACAGTATAATAAATACTATTTCTGATATGTGCTATCCGCAGATATTCCCCAATATTGGAGTAGATACTGTTGATGGAAAGTGTGTAGTTGTTATTGAAATATTTCCGGGAGCGGGCAGACCATATTATATCAAATCACTCGGAAAAGAATCAGGTACTTATGTCAGAGTATCAGGAACATCCAGACCGGCTGATGAAGCGATTTTAAAAGACTTAGAGTTGCAGGGAACTAATCACTCTTTTGATGAGATGATTTGTGTAGAGCAAAAATATGATCCACTCCTTGCAGAAAGGCTATGTGCTGCCATTAAGAGTTATATGGTGGAGGCTGCCAAAACGAAAAGTGAAAAAGAAAAAGTAAAAGATGTAACAGTACAGAATTTAATTAATTGGGGTATTGTAAAAAATTTGGACGGAATACTGGTTCCAACAAATGCCTTTGTTTTATTGACAAATAATACATTTCCATTTGCAAAAATTCAATGTGCATTATTTAAAGGTACTGAAAGAGTTATATTTATTGATAAAAGAGACTTTGAAGGTCCGCTTTATGAGCAGATTGAAGAAGCTTATGAATTTGTATTGAAGCATATTAATTTGGGGGCAGAGATAAATGGTCTTGTAAGAACAGACACATATGAATTGCCAACAGAAGCAATTAGAGAGGCAATTGTAAATGCTATGACACACAGAAATTTTTTGGACAGATCTTGTGTACAAGTGGCGGTATATGATGACAGAGTTGAGATTACTTCTCCGGGAATGCTGTATGGAGGTCTGACGATAGAGCAGATTAAGGAAGGTGGTTCAAAAATTCGTAACAGATGTATTGCAGAAGTGTTTAGTAGGATGAAGATTATCGAAAGTTGGGGAACTGGTATTAAGAGAATGTTTAGTTCTTGTAAAGAATATGGCATTAGAGAGCCAGAATTACTGGAGATCGGTGACAGCTTTAGAGTAAATTTGTATAGACCGTCTTATAACGATATTCACCAAAGTTCACCAAAAAGTTCACCAAAAAGTTCACTAAAAGATGTGAACCAAACACAGCAGAAAATTATAGAAATGATTCTTTTAAATCCGAAAATGACGCAGACGGTAATGGCAGAAGAATTAGGCATAACATCAAGAGCTGTCAAAAAGAGTATTAAAGAGTTAAATGAGAAGGGCATATTGCAGCGAGTCGGTTCAGCAAGAAGTGGTTATTGGGAAGTAAAAGATAATGAGAAAGATTTGAAAAGAGGTAGAGTTATGGTCGACAAAAGAGAAACGGATTATGAATAAGCAATTGCATTTAATAGTAATAATACATTTTAGAGGCAAATAGTATAATCACTGTTATAGAAGGAAAGTATTAGTTTGGACAACGATAATCACGTTGAAACCATTGTACTTTTGTCCCACAAATCACCAGATAGTGTCATTAATGTTACGGTGGAATTTGGAGAAGGTGAAGGGAAAGTACCTTTAGATGCAATAGCAGAACGGGCAAAGAAATATCAGCCGAAACCGAAAGTTACATATAAAATGATACAGGAATATGTTGAAAAGAAATATGGATTTAAAGCACATACTGCATATATTGCGGAGGTAAAGAGATTATTAGGTCTGACAATGTATGATGCGCCAAATGTAGTAGAGGAATTGAAACAGCCGAGGAAGCATCCACCGAAAGAGAAGGCAGAAGCGATAACGGATGCACTTAAATATTTTGAGGCAATTTAATGGATGAAAGGATTTATCAAATTGCAGAGCAGATAGTTGAAATACATCAAAAAGCTTATGAGTTTTATTTGCCGTTGGTTGAAGGTGTGTGTAGCAGAATTGTGTCAGAAGATGAATTGTCACATTTGCTTGATTATTTGCTAGATTTTGCATGTGATGAAAAAATATTGGGGTTGTATAAAAAGGTGTGTAGAAAATATTTATATGTATATCCGAGGTGCATCAAATCTTATATTGAAGCATATCGGGAGATGTGGGAAGATGAGGGGGGATGCTTAGAAAACGATTTGTAGATTAAGCAGAGGATAAGTATTTTAAGAGATATTTTGCATGAGCTTACGATGTAAGACTAGGAGAATGTGTATGGCGAAAATTGTGAAAGAGACTATTCATGCTAAAGGTATTGATATTGGCATCTATACAACAAATTTTGAAAATGAGTTTATCTCATTAACGGATATTGCAAAATATAGAAATGAAGATGACCCAAGATTTGTGATTCAAAACTGGATGCGCAATCGTAATACAATAGAATTTTTAGGCGTTTGGGAAGAATTGCATAATCCAGATTTTAACCGTGTGCAATTCGAGGCGGTTAAAAATGAGGCGGGATTAAATCGTTTTGTTATGACACCGACAAAGTGGATTACACAGATGAACGCCATCGGTATTGTCTCAAGGTCAAATACATCAAAAAGCTTATGAGGTTTAAATGCCATTAGTTGAAGATGTATGCAGCAGAACTGTGTCAGAAGATGAAGCCGGTTATTCAGCAGAGTTTTCTTAAAGGGAAAGAAGATAAGGTATTTCAAAAGAGTATGATGCAGCTGCAGGAGGAGCAATGGGAAAGTCTTCGTAACCCAGATTCTAACCCCCTCAAATTCGAGGGGGTTAGAAAACATATCCACCTGACCCATGGAGGCAAATATGGAAACTTTAAAACAAATACTCATACAGACAGACGACGAATATCTCACAGGACTGTGCAACAAAGGAACAGTAAAACGTGCATATAAGGATTTAGAGCAGGAATCCCCCACAGTCGTCTGGAGCGAAACCGGGGCGGAAGTAACCTTAAAGGAAGCAGTGTGCAGAATCTGTCTGCCCCTTGGGGAGAGCACCTGCACCTGCCCGTCTAGAAGCATCTGCCGTCACCTTATCGCGGCAATCTTATATCTGAAGCGCAGCCAGACAGCCGCGGCAGTTCCGGATCCCCAAGAGGAAAAAAACACACCCAAGACACCGACTGCATCAGACCCCCCGGAAGAAACAGCTGAAACCCAGCCGGAAAAAGAAGCATTAACCCAGGCTCTGGAGCAGGAACTCATCGCGTATCCGCTGCAGAAGCTGAAACGCGCCTGCGGCAGTAAGCGGTACGGTGAGCTGCTTTACTATCTAAAGGCAGGGGAACAGCCTCAGTTTCAGGAGGGAACCGTGATCACCGTCAAAGTTCCCTGGGAAGCGGACACGGTAAAACTCTTGAGTCCTCTGGAATATTCCACCTGTTCCTGCAAAAGCAAAGAGCTCTGTCCGCACAAGGCCCAGGCAGTACTGCTCTATCAGCTTCACAAAAAAGCCGTCTCCTTAGATCAGCTTGAGCGGCTCTTAGAGAACAGAGACGAATGGGACTTTAAAGAGCTTGACCGGGCAGCATGCTCTATCCGGGAAGGAATCCGCCTGCAGTTAATGACCGGCCTCTCCCGTTTGTCACCAGAAGCGGCGGAAAGCATGGAGCGTCTGGCAGTGATAAGCCACGGAGCAGGACTGCCGGCCTTTGAAACCAGACTTAGAAAAACAGCCTCCGAGTACCGGCTGTATTTTGAGCGTGCGGCAGCCTTTCGGACGGAAGAACTTCTGGAGCAGCTGTTAACCCTGTACCAAAAAGCCGGAGAACTGAGAGAAACCAGAGAACCGGAGCGCCCGCGTGAACTGGCTGGAAGCTTTCGGGAGGCCTACCGTCCGGTTCCCCGGCTTCATCTGATAGCCGTGGGAAGCCGGAGTTTCCACAGCAAAACAGGCTACGAAGGGGAGATCTATTATTTTCTGGAGCCGGAAAAAGGCATATTCTATAATTGGACCGATGCCCGTCCGGTTTTTTACGAAGGCGTGCGCAGACGGCCGTCAGGCCAGGCAGAACAGGCCCAGGCTCCGTGGGGCCTTAATTGCAGCAGAGAACAGATGATGGAACTGGAATTTTACCTGGATCGCGCAAAAGCAGCCAGGGACGGCCGTCTGTCCGTGAGCCGGGAGACAAAAAGCGAGGCAGCAGGCGTCAGGAACTTTCAAAGAGAGGAGATTCGGCGGACCGTTTTCTGGGACTACAAACAGCTTCTTTTTGCCCATTTTGGAGAAGGGGAACAAAAAGACGGAGGAGAACGCCTTGCCCTGGTGGGAGCCCTGAAGTGCCGGGAGGCCGGCTTTGACACAGTGCATCAGCGTTTTTCCATGGAGATACTGGACAAAAAAGGCCGGAAAATTTCCGTAGCAGTGACCTACTCCAAGGAAGAGAAACTGACTATCCAGGTATTGGAGCGCTTAAGCGGGCGGCTGAAAAAAGAAAAAGATCAGACCCTGATTTTCTTCGGCATCCCCTATCTGGAGCAGGGAAAACTATGCCTGTATCCCATAGAAGTCTTTGGAAGAGAACGTTTTTTCCAAAACCAGGAGGAACTGGAAGAGCATCTTAAAGAACAGAAGCCGGAAGACAAATCCTTCAACGGCAGTCCGTTGTCCGCGGCCTTAGCCCTTAACAGAGAAACCATACAGGGAATGGAAAGCTTCTTGGGAGAAATCAGAGAGGCTCTTACAGATCTTTTTCAGAGCGGCTTAAATTCTTTCCAGGAAGAAACCCTCGGTAACCTCGTCCGCCTGGCAAAAGAAAGCGGCATCCTCGGCCTTCACAGTGCAGAAGAAACCCTTACATACCTTGCAGAAACCCTGGCAAAAAAGCGCCACCAGACAGACCAGACAGAATCCGCCCCAGAGCCGGTACTAAAAACCTGGATACGCCTCATGTCCTATACAAAACTCTGCCAGGAAAAAACATCCCTGGATCGTGCACTGTTAGAGATGGAAGAAATCCACAGAACCTAAAAATTTTAACTGGAAGGAGAAGACCATGAACCTAAGTGAAGAAAGAAACCGCCAAAAACAAACGGACACCCTGGACGCCCTGAAACTGTCCGAAAAAAACCGGCAGCTTGCAGAAGAATATCTGGACATAAGCGGACCGGAAAAACCAGAACTGCTAAGCAAGACAGAACACCAGGATTTTTCCGCCCTCACCTCCGACAAGCACCAGAAAAGCATCGATTACGTAGAGCATCTAAAAAAGCGCGGCAAAAAAGAAGAGCTCAGGCGCTATGTCCGTTTCCAGACATCCGTGGGAGGTTCCACGGCCTACTATCTCTTCAACCGCTACGGCTGGAACCTGGACTCCGTAAAAGAATACCTGACCCCGGAGCAGGAAACGGCCATGTATGCGGAGGGCATTGTCTGGAACATATACTCCCTCAACTACATACGGATGAAACCTCTGCTGGAACAGGGCAGAAAAGATCCGGAGCTCTTAAGAAGAGCCATAGATCTCTGCTATCACCGCTATGACAATGCCAAAGTCCTGCTGGCCGGCATCTATCTGAACTGCAGAAAACCAGAAGCAAAAAAATCCGGAGGAATCCTGGGTCTTTTTGCCAGAAATGCATCCGCAGGCGATGAAGCCCTCTCCCGTATAGTGAAATTTCTGGAAAACAGCATCATAGACAGTCTGCCCGAAATGTTTATCAAGCATGACCTTGGAAAAAGCCAGATTGAAGAAATACAGGCCTATGTGCGGAACCACCCCGTGGATCAGCCGTTCCCCGTATCTCTGCAAAAGCTGTTAAACGGCCGCAGCTACACGGAATATATGGTTTACCTCCTTTCGGGAGCAGCATTTCTTGCCATAGAGCATTCCCCATGCTTTACCGCCTTCCTGCAGACAGCAGGCATCCCGACCCTTAATACGGTTCTCAAAGCGGGCAGAGAAATGACAGGAATTGCGAACGACAAAGACTCCTGGTTCCACAAGCATCTGGAACAGCTCGAGGGCCTGCTTCCCGTGAAGCCTGATGCACTCATCCGCTGGTACGCGGCAAACGGCGAGGAACAGGGCATGGCCCGTATGGCAGTCCGCTTCCCGGAGGCAGTCCGCTATGCTGCGGACCACGCAGCCACAACCGATGAATATCACCGTATTCTGGATTATATCAAAAAGGCAAATCCGGGTCTGTACCAGGAACTTCAGACGAAAAATGCAGACAAATATCAGTTCCAGCTTGCAGTAGAACTGACGGCAAATATCACTGCCGGACAGGCGGAGGCCAAAGCATATCTTCTGGGGGAAGCCTCCATTGACACCCTCTACCCCTTTGTAAACAGCTGGCGGGGCAGTCAGAGCTACTACTATCAGCGCTTCCAGAAATTACAGAGTCTGCGAAAAAATAAGGGCCGTCTCTTCCGCAGAGGTGTAATTCTGGAGGCCCTCCGCATGCAGGGAAGCTATTTTACAGGCTATTATCTCCATTCAATCCGCGGCAGCAAAACCAATGCAAAGCAGTTCCGGGAGGAGATGGAAGAGCTCATAGAGCTTTTTGAAAAGGAAGCCCTTCCCATCCGATACCAGGCCGATGCCATAGAGGGCATTTACAACTCCTGCTACCAGGAAAAGGACAAAAATCTGGTTCTTGATACGGCCGCTCAGATATTATCTGCCCGGTGGAAGGAGCGTGCCCAGGAACTTCGGGACGCCGCAAAGGACAGTACCTCCGTCGGACGCTGTATCTGCATCTGCGCTCTGGATACTTACTGGCAGGAGGAAAAAGAAGCGATACTGTCCTCCGCCCTCGACAGCTCCAAGCAGGTCCGGGAGCAGCTCGTGACCATCTGTACCGCCCACAGGGAGTGGGAGCCGGAAATGCTGACAATGATAACTTCCAAAAAATCACAGGAGCGGGAACTTGCCATCCGGGTTTTGAAATTCTGGGATACAGAAGCTTACCGGGAAACTTTTGCAAAAGCACTGGAGACAGAAAAAAGCAAAAAGCTGAAAGAACTTCTTTCCGACTGCCTGGGGATCAGACCGGAAACACAGGCGGAAGGCAAAGGTCCCGGAACCACTGCAGATCTGGTAAAAGAGATCTTGAAGGGCGGCAAAAAACGTAAAACGGCCTGGGCCTATGAGACCCCGTTTCCGGTTGTACATAAAAAAGACGGAAGCCCAGCAGAGGAGGAATACCTCCAGGCCATACTCACAGCCTACGCAGACCGCTCCATACCCGGTTTAAGCCCCGAAGCCGTAACTCTGGCAGCCGAGCTGGAACCGTCCGAGCTTGGAGCTTATGCAGCAGAGCTCTTTAGCAAATGGCTGGAATCCGGTGCCGAAGCCAAGAAAAAATGGGTGCTCTACGCTGCCTCAGTCCACGGCGGAACAGGAATCGTAGATATATTCCGTCATCAGATCCAGGAATGGCCCCAGCATTCCAGAGGGGCGCTGGCCGCAGAAGCCGTAAAAGCACTGGCCCTGAACGGAAGCTCTGAAGCCCTTTTGTATGTAGATCAGATATCCCGGAAATTCAAATTCCGCCAGGTAAAGACAGCCGCCGGAGAGGCCCTGGAATACGCAGCCTCCGAAATGGGAATCACAAGGGCAGAGCTGGAAGACCGGATAGTCCCCAACCTGGGCTTTGACGAAAGTCTGAAACGGACCTTCGACTACGGAACACGCACCTTTAATGTCTATCTGACCCCGGCCCTGGAGCTTGAGATATACGACGAGTCCGACAAAAAAGTAAAAACCCTTCCGTCCCCCGGAAAACGTGACGACGAAGAAAAAGCCGCAGCCGCCTATGCGGAATTCAAGCAGATGAAAAAACAGATGAAAACCGTAATTACCAATCAGAAAATGCGTCTGGAGCAGGCGCTGACCGCAGAACGTCTCTGGACCGCAGCCGCCTGGGAAGAGCTGTTCGTCAAAAATCCGGTTATGCATCAGTTTGCCATCGGCCTTATCTGGGGCACCTACGAAAACGGCGCCTTAAAAGAGACCTTCCGCTATATGGAGGACGGCAGTTTCAACACAAAAGACGAAGAAGAATTTGAGCTTCCCGAAGAGGCGCAGATTGGTCTTGTACATCCCATCGAACTGTCGGAGGAAGACCTGGCAGCCTGGAAAGAACAGCTGTCCGACTACGAGATCATTCAGCCCATAGAACAGCTGGAGCGTGCCGTTTACCGAATCACAGAGGAAGAAACCGGAACAGCCGAACTGACCCGTTTCGGCGGAAAGCTCCTGAACGGCCTGTCCCTGTCCGGAAAGCTCCAGGGAATGGGCTGGTACCGCGGTTCTGTCCAGGACGCCGGTGTCTACAGTACCTTCTACCGCGAGGACGGTGATATAGGCGTGGAACTCGAGTTTTCCGGCAGCTACGTGGGCGACGAAAACGACGAAGTGACCGTATACGGCGCCGCCTTCTATCGTGCAGGCACAGTCAGACGGGGAAGCTATGTATACGACACCATCAAAAAAGAAAACCAATACAGGCTTGAAGAGGTAAGCCCACGCTATTTCAGCGAGATAATACTGCAGTTGACCAAAGCCGTCGCTTCCAGCCAGGAGCAGCTGCCCTACCCGGCCTGCAGACATTGAATTATTGTTCACTCTGTGACCGGCAGCGGCATTAAAACAAACCACAAAAGACACTTGAACATTTTGCCAATCTATGTTAAACTAAACCTTGTTTGGCCATAGGAGGTGTAATAATGGGCATTTTAAGAATTATTCTGACAATTATATTTGTTCTGGTAAGTCTGGCTTTGACGGGAATTGTATTGGCCCAGGAAGGAAAATCAGCAGGACTGGGAGCCATAGCAGGCAGTAATTCCTTCTGGGAGCAGAATAAGAGCCGTTCCAAGGAAGGAAAGCTTGTGCTGATTACAAAGATACTGGCTGCGGCCTTCATTGTACTGGCGCTGCTGCTGAATATGAGTTTTATCTAAAGAAGACAGATAAAAAAGCACTTCCGGACATAGCCGAGAGTGCTTTTTCTCTTACAGGAAAGTTTTAGAGAATTTTAGACAATAAGCATTCCGCACAGGATTCTTTGACCCTCGCGGGAAAGTTTTGAATTTCCTTAATAAGACAGAAACTCTTGAGGCAGTATAATGATAGCGAAGATAGAAAGAATCATTTTGATGGAGTGTATATGGAGAATAAAAGCTTAGAAGAAAAAAAGAAAATAATATATGAGTTTATCTGTGATGACCGCTATGTCCCCATGAAGCAGAAAGAACTGGCTGTTCTTCTGCAGGTGGAAAGAGAACGGAGAGGGGAGCTTGCACAGGCTTTGGAGGAGCTGACGGCGGAAGGAAAGCTGCAGCTCTCCAAGAGAGGGCGCTATTCCAGGGCAGAGGAAAAAACGGTCACAGGAGTTTTTACCAGCCATGCCAAAGGATATGGTTTTGTGTCAGTGGAGGGCCGGGAAGAAGATATATTCATTGGGGAGAACGACACAAAGGGCGCCTTTCTGGGAGATACGGTGCAGGTAGCCTTAAAAGGGCAGCCGGGAGGAAAGCGGCAGGAGGGCGTGGTAATTCAGGTGCTCTCCCACAGCATTACCGAGGTGGTAGGGACCTTTGAAAAAAGCAAAAGCTTTGGATTTGTGGTTCCGGACAACCAGCGGATAACGCGTGATATTTTTATTCCCCTGGAACATACAAGAGGGGCAGTGAACGGCCATAAGGTTGTAGCAGAGCTGACGGACTACGGAGCCGGACGAAAAAGTCCGGAAGGCCGGGTAATAGAGATTCTGGGACACAGCAATGATCCGGGAACAGATATCCTGTCCATTGTGAGGGCCTACCAGATTCCCATGGAATTTCCGGAGAGAGTGTTAAACCAGGCAGAGCGGAATGCGAAACCGGTGTCAGAGGCGGACATGCGAGGCCGCATGGATCTGAGGGAGGAGGTCTGCGTCACCATAGACGGCGAAGACGCCAAGGATCTGGATGATGCGGTTTCCGTCCGGAAGGAAGGAGAAAATTATATCTTAAGCGTGCATATTGCGGATGTAGCCAATTATGTGCAGGAAAACAGCGCTCTGGACAGGGAGGCATTTGAGAGAGGAACCAGTGTGTATCTGGCGGACCGGGTGATTCCCATGCTGCCCCGCAGCCTTTCCAATGGTATCTGCTCTCTGAACGAAGGGGAGGACAGGCTGGCATTAAGCTGTATTATGACTGTAAATCCAAAGGGAAAAATCATCGATCACATCATAGCGGAGACTGTGATCCGGGTAAATAAACGCATGACTTATACCAGTGTGAAGAGGATTCTGGAGGATCGGGACGAGGAAGAATGCCGGAAATATGAAGAACTTGTTCCTATGTTTGAGGAAATGAGGGATCTGGCCGGACTTCTTCGCAGACGGAGGAGAAAACGGGGTTCCATTGACTTTGATTTTCCGGAGACAAAGATTCTTCTGGATGAGACAGGAACACCTGTTGAGATACTCCCTTATGACAGGAATACGGCTGCACGGATCATTGAGGATTTTATGCTTGCGGCCAATGAGACGGTGGCTGCTGACTATTACTGGCAGGCGCAGCCCTTTGTATACCGGGTTCACGATAAGCCGGATATCAAACGCCTTCACAAGCTGGCGCTTTTTGTCCGGAACTTTGGATATTCCCTTCATACAGGAGGGGATGAGGTGCATCCGGGAGAAATTCAGAAGCTTCTTGACCGTCTGGAGGGAACGCCGGAGGAGGCGATGCTGAGCCGGCTGACACTCCGGGCCATGCAGAAGGCCAGGTATTCCACGGACTGTACGGGACATTTCGGGCTGGCGGCAGAACAGTACTGTCATTTTACTTCGCCTATCCGCAGATATCCGGATCTGCAGATTCACCGGATCATCAAGGAGAATCTTAAGGGGCGTCTGACTGCCGGCAGAGTGGAGCATTATGAGGCTGTTCTGCCTGAGACAGCGAAGCATGCCAGCGAGACGGAGCGGCGTGCCGATGAGGCGGAACGGGAGACGGAGAAGCTTAAGAAAGTGGAATTTATGGAGCAGCATATCGGGGAGAGCTTTGAAGGAGTGATCTCAGGGATTACACAGTATGGGCTGTATGTGGAGCTGGCCAATACGGTGGAGGGACTGGTTCATGTGAATTCTCTGGAGGATGACTATTATGAGTATGATGATAATGCATACGAATTAAGGGGGCAGCATACAGGCATTACTTACCGGCTGGGGCAGAGGGTGAAGATCCGGGTAAAGGGAACGGACAGGCTTTTAAGAACGATCGATTTTACTTTGACGGACGAAGTTTAACGGACGTAGTCCGCCGGCCCTGAAAGGGCATACATTAATGGGGATACCCGTACTTTGCCGGATGAGGTTCTGGAGCTGTGGTGAGGATGATAAGGAGAATAAAGGATTATGAGTAAAGATGCGGTAAAACTGATTGCGAATAATAAGAAGGCTTATCACGATTATTTTATTGACGAGACTTATGAGGCCGGAATTTCTCTGGCCGGGACAGAGGTTAAGTCTATCCGGATGGGGAAGTGCAGTGTGAAGGAGTCCTTTATTAAGATGGAGAAGGGGGAGCTCTTTATCTATGGGATGCATATCAGCCCCTACGAGAAAGGAAATATTTTTAATAAGGATCCTTTAAGGGTGAGGAAGCTCTTGATGCATCGGTATGAGATTAATAAGATTGGGGGGAAGGTGACTGAGAAGGGGTATACGCTGGTGCCTCTTAAGGTTTACCTGAAGGGGAGTCTTGTTAAGGTGGAGATTGGACTGGCACGAGGGAAGAAGCTTTATGATAAGAGGCAGGATATTGCTAAGAAGGATCAGAGACGGGAGGCGGAGAAGGAGTTTAAGGTGAAGAATCTTTATTGAGGGTGGACGGGACAGCCGAAAAATATGGCCGCCGGCTTTTCCATATCCGTGTTCGGACGATTCACGTACAGACTGTCTGCTCTGTACGGACACTGCCTTGGGACTTACTTCAATATAATTGTAAATTCCTGTGGCATTGTCCGTCCATATCAGACAGTCTGTGCGTGAATAGCCGGACACTGGATATCGGAAAAGCCGGCGGCCATATTTTTCGGCTGTCCCTGGCTATGGGAGAGTGGCGGTGTTTTGTTATCGTTGGCTGCTGGGATGGGTGGATTTTTGAAGTTTCGGACGGCGGCCGGCTATAATGGATGTTATAAAATGTTATAAAGGTGTTAAATGTGATATATTTTGTTAAAAAATTGTTATTTTCGTTGATTTTCTACTTGATTTCTTATCAGAAAGTATTACAATAGAAAGGGAAAGGACAGCTCTTTGCCGGCTTGCCGTTTTTGGGGCGGTTCGGTTAATCGGACTGCTGCCTGTGTCTGTCAGCGAGGGATGCCTGTATCAGAAAGGGATATAAGGAGAGAATACCATGATTATCACACAGAAAAAGCCCATTGAAGAATTGATGGCGATGCTCGGGGATGCGAAGAAAATTGCGATCCTTGGCTGCGGCAGTTGTGCTACGGCCTGTGCCACGGGCGGCGAGAAGGAGATTGGGGAACTGAAGGCTTATTTGGAGTCTAAGGGGAAGACAGTGGTGGCTACCGGAATGGCGGATTACTGCTGTATGAACATGGGTGTGAAGACGGCCATGAAGAAGCTGAATGCGGCAGGTCCGGACGCGGTTGTCTGTATGTCCTGCGGTGACGGTGTGCAGGTGGCGGCCAATCATGCCGCAGCGCCGGTTTATCCGTCTAACAATACGATGTTTTTAGGAGAGGCCGTGAAGTTCGGTCTGTTTGAAGAGGCCTGTCATCTCTGCGGAGACTGTGTGCTGGGAACGACCGGAGGCATCTGCCCCATTTCCAGATGCGCCAAGTCTCTGGTGAATGGTCCCTGCGGAGGACAGAAGAACGGCAAGTGCGAGGTGAATCCGGAGAATGACTGTGCGTGGATTCTGATTTATAAGCGTCTGGAGTCTTTAGGCATGCTGGATAAGCTGGCTAAGAGACGGAATGATAAAGGATATGAGAAGGTTTCATATCCCAGAACGATTAATATTAGGGGGAACAAGTAATGGGAATGTTAGAGAAAGCGCTGGAAAGCGGAAAATTTGGTGTAACCGTTGAGATGGCTCCTCCCAAGGGATATGATTTTAGCGAGCAGATGGAAGCGGCAGAGCTTCTTAAGGGTAAGGTACATGGAGTGAATGTGACTGATATGCAGTCTGCCTGTCTGAAGGCTTCCTCTCTCGGCCTTTGTATTAAGCTGAAGGAAGCAGGCTTAGAGCCGATTATCCAGGTGACGGGCCGTGACCGCAGCCGTATGGGAATCATGGGCGATATGCTTTCGGCAGCGGCTTTTGGAATTGATACCATGCTGGCGCTGACCGGTGATCATCCTATTGTGGGTGACTGCAATGAGTCCAAGCCGGTTTATGATCTGGATTCCGTCGGGATTCTTCATATGTTATCCGTAATGGAAGCGACCGGAACAGACTGTGGCGGCAACGAACTGGCGGGCGGTGCGCCGGAGTTCTATAAGGGTGCGGCGGTAACTCCTGTCTATGAACCTCTGTTTCTGCAGATTAATAAGCTTCGCCAGAAAGTGGAAGCAGGAGCGCGCTATATTCAGACACAGGGTATCTTTGACCTGGAGAGCTTCAAGCGTTTTATGGATGAGGTAGATAAGGCAAATATCAAGACTCACATTATGGCAGGCATCATTCCGCTGAAGGCGGCGGGAATGGCCAAGTACATGAATGAGAATGTACCGGGAATCGCAGTTCCCCAGGATATGATTGACCGTCTGGCTGCTGCGGCTGCAGAGGGCAAGGAGAAGGGCGTGAAGGGGCTCCCGACTCAGCTTGGTATTGAGATGGCTGCCGAGATGATTGCCAAGATCAAGGATGAGGGCCTCTGTGACGGCGTACATATTATGGCAATCGGCGCAGAGAAGAATGTTCCGAAGATTCTGGAGAAGGCCGGAATTACCATTGACTAATCCCTGTTACTGGTCACGGAGTGAACAACAGTAACTAATCTCTTGTATTTTTTTGAAAAATCTGTTATGATAGTTGAAAGAATAAGGGAAATGCTTTTATCGGTTTTGAAGTAAGGGAATTGTAAAAAGCATTTCACAGACAGAGGTGATTGTTATGGATATTGCAGCATTATCATCTGCCATGTCATACAGCCAGCTTCATATGAACGTAGGCTATGCCCTGACAGCCAAGGTTATGGATCAGGTGGAAGAGACCAGTGCAGAGCTTCTTGAGATGCTGGAGGGAGCTATCCCCTCAGATTTGGGACAGTTTGTTGACATACGTGCATAAGAATTAAGAAAAAGGAGAAGCTGAGGGTTGTACCTTGGCTTCTTTTATGCTATTTTAATAAAAGTATCTATAGGGCTGCCGGGTATTTGACTGGCAGCTCATACTGGAAAACAGGAGTGAATAGTTGGAAAATCTATACGAAGAGGATGAAGACGAACTGCGCCGGAGACGGCGGCGCATACGAAGAAGGCAGGAGATGCGGCGCAGAAGAAGACGGCAGATGCTGATCCGCCGGATGATAAAGGCAGGAGCGGCCGCGGCCGTTATCGGCATAGTGTTGTTGATGATAAAGATGATATGGGGAAAAGTAAACCCGGATCGTGGAACGGTTTCCAATCCGGGACAGAAATTTATGGCGGAGGCACAGCGCAGCCTTCTTGTAGACAGTCTCTCGGACGGGGGAGCGGTAAACCCGGAAGGAGGCGGCCAGGGAGAGGACGGTTTTGGAGAACAGCAGATCTATCGGTATGAAGCCACAGAGGATACGCGCGCTCTGGGAGAGGAAGATATCACCAGCACCTATGCGGTTTTTGTGGATACGGAGCATGACACTATTCTGGCGTCCCGGGATGCCTTCAGCCGGATGGTTCCGGCATCCATGACCAAGGTGCTGACCGCTCTGGTTGCGGCCGAGCACGTTGAGAATTGGGACGATACCTTCACCATTACCATTGACATCACGGATTACAGCTTCAAAAACCACTGCAGCAATGCCGGCTTTGACAGGGATGAGACGGTCACCATACGGGATCTGATGTACGGAGCAATCCTGCCCTCCGGTGCCGATGCATCCCTGGGACTGGCTGTCTATGTAGCGGGCTCCCAGGAGGCGTTTGTGGAACTGATGAATGAGAAGCTTGAGGAGCTGGGCTTGTCGGAGACGTCGCATTTTACCAATTGTGTGGGAATCTATGATGCCGATCACTATACTACGGCCTATGATATGGCAGTGATTATGGAGGCTGCCATTCAAAATGAGATGTGCAGAGAGGTGTTTTCGACCCGGATCTTCACGACTTCCGCCACCGAACAGCATCCGGAAGGGATCGAGCTGTCCAACTGGTTCGTGCGGCGCATTGAGGATAAGGAGACCAATGGGATCCTGGTCTATGGAAAGACCGGCTATGTGGATGAGTCGGGGAGCTGCGCAGTGAGCTTCGGAACCAATGAAAACGGCAGAACCTATATCTGTGTGACGGCTGCTTCGGGCAGCAAATGGTGGTGCATTAACGATCATGCAAAGCTGTATCAGGAGCTTACAAATGCACCATAAAAGTTTTACAAATTCCCTTGTCTTATGCTTTTACCGGCATTCCGCAAGGGAATTTTTTTGAGTATCTGTCTGTCACAGAACCGTAATTATTTTCGGATATAATAAAAGAAAAACGGCAGGGCAGAAAACAGAAGGGAGTAAATTATGGAAAGAAAAAAACAGAGCGGAGAATGGAAATGACGGAACTGTATTATGTAGAGGACGACCCGAATATTGCACAGACAGTTAAAGCATATCTGGAGGGAAAGGGATTTCGGGTAACGCTGTGTGCTTCCCTTTCGGAAGCAAAGCAGACTTTAGAGACTCATATACCTGCCTGTGTTTTGCTGGACTGGAATATGCCGGACGGGCAGGGGGACAGCCTGTGCCGATGGATTCGTAAAACCCGGAAGGAACTGCCTGTTATTTTTCTTACGGTCCGGGGAGATTCTGCGGACATTGTTTCCGGATTTGAGAACGGCGCCGATGATTATGTGGTAAAGCCCTTTGAGCTGGAGGTCCTGCATTCCCGGATTCAGGCACTGCTCCGCAGGAGCGGTAATGCGGCAAAGCAGTATCTGTCCTGCGATGGGATTGTGATAGATCGAAACCGCAGAACGGTTTCCTGCTATTGGGAGAAAATGTCCGGCAGCCGTTCCTCTGTGCCGTCCGGCCTGCCGGAGGAGGTAAGCTTAAGTGCGGCGGAGTACGAACTGCTTCTGTACCTGATGGAAAATAAAGGAAAGACCGTTACCAGGGAAAAGATTCTGGAACAGATATGGGATGTACACGGCAGCTTTGTAAATGACAATACTCTGACTGTTACCATGAAACGTCTGCGAGATAAACTTTGCCGGCCCGATTGTCTGAAAACCGTCAGAAGTGTGGGATACCGTATGGAGGATACGCTATGAACAGCCGGAAAAACAGCATTGTGATAATAGGATTTGTGATATCTGTCAGTCTCCTTGCTTCGAGCCTTGCGGTTATGTTTGTTTCCAGACGCGATGGCCGGCGGCAGTTTGAATTGTTAAATGCCGTTTGCGGGGAAGCGGCAGAGCGGGATCCCGGGACAAGGAAGATCATTGCCGCTGCCCTTAAGGAATATACCCGGGTACAGAGGAGCGCCCCGTCCTACGGGGCAGCAGAAAATCATTCATTTGACGAAGACATTTTAACTGCACTGGGTTACCGCGCATCTGATTTTACGAACCCGTCTTACAGGCAGAATGTGTTCTTTGCAATCATGGGATTTCTGGCAGGAGTAACCTTGTTTCTTCTTACTTTTCTGTACAGAAACCGAAAGGAAGCCGTGCGTATCCGGGCATTGGCCGATTATCTGGAGCAGGTTAATATGGGAAAAGCAGTCGTGCTCTCCACATCCGGGGAGGACGATTTTTCGAAACTGGAGGATGCGATCTATAAGAACGTGACATACCTCTACCAGACAAAGGATGCGGCAGTACAGGCAAAAAATGAGTTTGCAAAAAATCTGTCCAATATCGCCCATCAGATAAAAACGCCAATTGCGGCCATGTCTCTGTCTCTTCAGATGATAGAGCAGGAGCAAAAGATTGATTGTGTAAAGCAGTTAGAAAAACAGCTTTTACGGCTGACACATCTACAGGAAGCTCTGCTTGTGCTGTCACGGCTGGATGCCGGTGTATTAAAACTTCAAAGAAGAGAGACGGATGTCTTTACCCTTTTGGTTCTGGCGGCGGATAATCTTGAGGAGCTGTCTGCCTGTTCCGGAGTTTCTGTTGATATCCCGGAGCTTAAGGAGGCGGCGGTTCTGGTGGATCTGGACTGGACGATGGAGGCCGTGATGAATCTGATGAAAAACTGTATGGAACATACCCGGGGAGGAAGCATCCACTGTTCCTATGAGCAGAATACGCTGTACACAAAGATTCTTATCTGGGATGACGGGGAAGGATTTGCGAAGGAGGACATTCCCCGTCTTTTTGAGCGCTTTTACCGGGGACGGAATGCAGGCGGGGACGGCATCGGGATTGGACTTGCCCTGTCAAAGGAGCTGATTGAGCGCCAGAACGGAACCATTCGGGCAAAAAACATGCCGGGCGGAGGGGCCTGTTTTGAAATTCGGTTTTACAGTCACTGAGTTGTAACTTTCGTCTGCTATTATATATTTGAAGGGTATCCCTGTATGCCTTGAAAAAACAGGCGGATAGAGGAAATACCGCAAGGGTATCCCTGCATGCCTTGAAAAAACAGGCGGATAGAGGAAAGGAGACAACAGGATGGAGATTTTAAAATGTGAGGGCGTCCGGAAGATTTACGGCTCCGGCAGTAACCAAGTCACGGCACTGGACGGAATAGACCTGACAGTCAGTAAAGGCGAATTTACGGCAATCGTCGGAGCCTCCGGTTCTGGGAAATCCACGTTGCTGCATATTCTCGGCAGTGTGGACAAGCCGACAGAAGGAAAGGTTGTCATTGACGGAACGGATCTTCTGAAACTGAATCAGACCCAGGCGGCAATCTTCCGGCGCAGAAAGGTGGGGCTGGTCTATCAGTTTTATAATCTGATTCCCACCCTCACAGTGCGGAAGAATATTCTCATGCCTCTTATTCTGGATAAAAAGAAGCCGAATCAGGAATATTTTGAGAAGATTGTCAGCACCCTTGGCATTTCCGACAAGCTTGAGGCGCTGCCGAACCAGCTGTCAGGAGGACAGCAGCAGAGGACTGCCATTGCGCGCGCTCTGATCTACCGTCCGGCGCTTCTTCTGGCAGACGAGCCTGCCGGCAATCTGGATCAGAAGAATTCCAGGGAGATTATGGACATGTTGAAACTCTCCAACCGGAATCTTAACCAGACGATCATCCTAATCACCCATGATGAAAAGGCAGCCCTGGAAGCGGAGCGTGTGATCACCATAGAAGACGGCCGCATCCTCAGCGATGTACGGCGGAGGTGACAGCTATGTGGAAGGATTATTCGGCAGGCTATATCAAAAACAACCGTTCTTCGGGCATGTCCGTTATAATAGCGGCATTTATTTCCGCCCTGCTTTTATCGCTGCTGTGCGGATTATTTTATAATCTGTGGAAATATGAAGTTGAAAGAATTGAACTGGAGGAAGGCGCCTGGCAGAGCCGTATGATCGGTGGGTTTGACGGGGAGGATATAGAAACGGTCCGGAATTTTGCCCATGTAAAAGATGCAGTAGTAAATGACCGGGAAGCAGAGGGACAGGAGACGGCGCTGGATCTTTATTTTGACCGCATGGACTATGTTTTAGAGGATACGGCCCGGATTGCAGAGCACATGGGGATTCTGCCGGAGATGGTGACTTACAACTATCCGCTTCTGGCCATGTATCTCGTCCGCAGTTCCCGGGATACGGCGCCGAGGCTGCTGTTTCCGATGTTCCTGTTTATTCTGGTGCTGGCAAGCCTTTCCCTTATCGTAGTCATACACAATTCTTTTGCAGTATCCATGAAC
The DNA here is from genome assembly GCA_021770065.1 of Lachnoclostridium sp. Lineage (GTDB taxonomy): Bacteria > Bacillota > Clostridia > Lachnospirales > Lachnospiraceae > Laedolimicola. Next base: position 32,033 of record JAETRR010000017.1, read on the forward strand.
GCCCGTCTGCATCAGTTTGGCATTTTATCCAGCATCGGAGCGACACCAAAGCAGATCCGCACATGTCTTCTGCAGGAGGCTGCAGCGCTGTGCGCCGTACCGGTCCTTTTGGGAAATCTCCTGGGTATTGCAGGCAGTATGGTGCTGATACATCTGTCAAATGTTCTGCTTGGAAGCGATATTCCCGGTCGGCATCCGGCGGTTTTCGGATACCATCCCCTGGTTCTGGGAGTGACTTTGTCAGCAACAGTGTTCACCATATGGGTTTCTGCCTGGCTTCCGGCCCGGAAGCTCGGCAGATGCACGCCTCTGGAAGCCATTAAAAATACAGGAGAACTGCAGCTGAAGCGCAGACGCAGCTCCCGTATCCTTTTCCTGCTGTTTGGTATGGAAGGCGAGCTGGCCGGCAATGCACTGAAGGCGCAGAGCAGAGCGCTGAGAACAGCATCCCTGTCGTTAGTCTTGTCTTTTACGGCATTTACCGTTATGCAGTGCTTTTTCGCAACCTCGGATATCAGTACAAGAGAGACGTATTTTGAGCGGTATCAGGATGTCTGGGATATTATGGTTACGGTTCGGGACGTGCAGGCAGATGCATTTGCAAAGACAGGGAGGATAAAGGAGCTGCCCGGTGTGGAAAGCGCCATTGTCTACCAGAAGGCAGCGGCCAAAAGGATTGTCACGGAGGAGGAAATGAGTGAGGATATGAAATCCTTCGGAGGCTTTTCCCACGCCTCGGGCAATGAAGCGGTGCATACAGATGGGGGCTGGCTTATTAATGCGCCGGTTGTGATCCTGGATGATTTAAGTTTTCTGGACTATTGCGGGCAGCTTGGCATTGAGCCGCAGCTTGACGGAGCAGTGATTCTTAACCAGATTCGGGATGTGACAAACCTTGATTTCCGGCACCCGGAATATATGCCTTATATCAGGGAAGAAAATAGTACAAGTATCCTGCGTCAGCGCGGCAGGGAAGAAATGGCAGCGGAAATTCCGGTTCTGGCCTACACGGAGACGGTTCCCGCTTTAAGAGAGGAATATGCGACACTGGATTATTATGAACTGGTGCATTTTGTTCCGGCTTCTCTGTGGAAGGAGATCAGGGGACAGACAGGGGGTGCCGGGGAGGATATTTCTATCTGTGTCCTTGGCAGAGAGGATGCGACGCTGGAGGAACTGAATTTACTGCAGGAGGAGATAGAGGGAATCATTGCTGAGAGCTATACGGTTGAAAGCGAGAACCGCATTCAGGAGCGTCAGACGAATGAGAAGCAGATACAGGGGATGAAGGCAGTATTCGGCAGTCTCTGTGTGCTCCTTGCAGTCATTGGAATCGGCAATGTGTTTTCTAACACGCTGGGCTTTGTGCGCCAGAGAAAACGGGAGTTTGCCAGATATTTGTCTGTGGGGGTGACGCCGGAGGGGATCCGCAGGATGTTCTGTATTGAGGCTCTGGTGATTGCAGGACGTCCGGTTCTGACTGCGCTGCCTGTGGCAGTCTTTACGGTGGGAGCCATGTTGAAAATGAGTTATCTGGGGGCAGGAGAATTTCTGGCGGAAGCGCCTGTGGTTCCCATAGGAGTTTTTATGCTGGCTATCCTCGGGTCTGTGGCCCTGGCCTATTATCTTGGGTGGAGGAACATGCAGAGAATCAACCTGGCAGAGGTTTTGAGGGATGATACCATGATGTGAGGAATAAGTGATTTTTAAGCATATTTTTAGTTATTTCCTTCCCATATTCCGTATGTTTTGTGTTATACTCTATATAGATGCGGTTCCGGCATAGTCTGCGGCCGGATTCGCAATATATCTGATGGAATAAAAGAAAAAATTTATATTTTATTGAAAGGAATCATATTCCTCAGGCGTATTATATATGAAATGTAAAACAGTATAGCCGCAAAGGTGCACGATAAGTGTGTACCGGAGTAACTTTGCTTTTCAAGACGCTATACCAGGAAGCAGTTTAAATAGGAGGTTATCTGCGATGAAAAGATGTTTAAAAACCATATTATCCCTGACACTGGTTCTTGCGCTGGCCGGTTCTGTGTCAAGTACGGCCCAGGCACATTCCGGCCGTCATTCCAGACGGGCAAAGGGTACCCGTGCTGCAGCCTTCATGCTGGACAGGGGTCAGACTCTGGATACGGCAGACAGCACGGCAGCAAATAATACGGCAGCGGCAGGCGATACCGCAGCAGCCGTACCTGCGGCACCGGAAGCGGCACCGGCTCAAGCTCAGGCAGCGGATACAGCTCCGGCCTATGCCGCCTGCTATGAAAACGGTTACTGTACCGGCAACAATCTCTGCGATGTGAACGGTGTCTGCCAGAACGGAGGCATCTGTAACGGTGCACCCTGCACCAATGCGCCCTGTTATCAGGACGGGATCTGTCTTCGGGACGGAAGCTGTGACGCAGACGGCATCTGTCAGAACGGCGGCAGCTGCTACGGAACCGTGAACCAGAATACCGGAAGCGGCAATTACGGTCATCACGGAGAAGGACACCACGGCGGCCGTCACCATCGCTGAGCCTTACGAAGCTGAAAGGGAGTGGAGCCTTTGAAAAGCACAGAGGATGTGAACCGTGTTATGGAAAAGTATGCGGATATGGTGCGCAGAATCTGTTTTGTGCATCTGAAAAATCTCCAGGACACGGAGGATGTATTTCAAGACGTGTATTTGAAATATCTGCTTTATGAAGGCTCCTTTGAGAGCGGCGAGCACGAAAAAGCATGGTTTATCCGTGTTACTATCAATGCCTGTACGGACTGGCTGAGAAAGCTTTCCCACAGGAAATGGCTTCCCTTAGAGATACTTGCAGAAGAAAGCGAGATACAGGACAGCTCTTCCGAAGAAATTCTGGAGGCTGTCCTTCAGCTTCCGGAGAAATATAAAAATGTCATTTATCTGTTCTACTATGAAGAGTACACGGCAGTAGAGATTGCCAAAATACTTGGAAAAAAGGAAAATACAATTTACACCTGGCTTTCCAGGGCAAAGGGCATTCTGCGTGAGCGGCTTGGAGGTGAATGGGCATGAATGAGCTTCAGAGAAGCATGAACAGCATAAAAGCATCCGAAGAGCTGAAGGCAGACACCCTGCGCTGTCTGGAGGAGCGCAGGAGCGCAGGAAATCCGGGAAGAAGGCATGGCGCACCGCGTTTTGCATTTGCATTTGTATGTCTGCTGCTGTTATTGGGAACCGGCGGCTATTCCTTCTACGGCAGGCCTGTTTCCTATGTAAGCATTGACATTAATCCCTCCATTGAGCTGGGCATCAACCGCCTGGGCAGAGTTGTTTCGGTAAATGCATACAATGAGGACGGACAGCAGATTCTGGCACAGATAAAACTGAAAAATCTTCCCTATCCCAGGGCTGTGCGCAAGCTGCTGGACTATGAGACGGCGGAAAACTACATCACGGAAAATTCACTGCTGGTCTTTACCGTGATCTCCGAAAATGCGGAGGCTATCACGCAAGGGCTTGCAGGAATCTCCTCCCCGCAGGGCACTTCCGTGCTGACTTATGTAAGCGACAGATCATGTATGGAGGAGGCCCACCGGCATGAGATGTCCTTCGGCAAATACCGGGCTTATCTGGAGCTGTCCGGATATGACGAAAGCGTTACCCTGGAGGAGTGCCATAAAATGACTATGGGAGAGATCCAGAGCCGCATTGAATGCTGCCACGGCCACGGAGGAGTTCAAAGCCAGGCACCGTCAGAAGACGATTCCCTGGATGCCGGTTTTCAGGAGGAGAATTTTCAGAATACGGACGACGATAACTACGGCCGTCACGGAGGACATGGAGAACATCACGGGTGCGGCCGCTGACAGCGTTTAAAGCGGCAGCCGGATCACCACATCTCTTTCCCGGCAGTAGATCATGTGGAGAAGCTGATACGCGATGCAAGAGATCAGCCGATCTTAAATGCGGCAATTGTGTCTGATGTAGATAGGAATCTGAAAAATCGGGTTTCCGCCCTGTGCATTATTTTCAGGAGTGTTAAGGAAAACAATTGGAAAGAGCCAATCAGAAATTACGGAATTTTCCTGGTACTTCGACGGAAGACGGTTATAGGTGCGAAAGCAGAGATATTACACACGAAGAGCTGCTGCATTCCATGGTTGTTTAAAAAATATCATTTTAAATTCCTGTTTCAAGGGGCGAATCTATGGATTTGCCTCTTGTTTTTATCCCTTGAAAATTCATATAAAGAGGGTTGAAATAATATCCTGGACAAGAATATTGTTATAAAATTAAAAAATAAACTTATAGCAGAAGAGCAGATGACCCTTTATAATATAAGCTATATTAGACAAAATGATATAAGCAGAAAAAGTGAAATTGGTCAATTTGATGTGATATTTATAAATTTACTAATTTTGTAAAAAGTTAGAAGATAAAATTGTTATAGGATATGATAGAATATGATAGTGTGTGTTTTCGATTAGAGTTAATCTGACCAGGCATTTTTATTGAGTTTTTACAACAGCGGTGGAGGATGGGGTTATGCATATTGTAGAGATTGGTAAAGGAGTCGAGGCTCTTGCAGTGAAGCTGCGGGATTTGATTCTGCCGGAAAACGTCAGCATTTATCTGCTTGGGCTTGCTGCAGAGGAACAGAGTGCATTTGAGCGCTGGGTTGGGGAATATACCAGACGGCTGACAATGGAATTGAAACGAGAGTATGAGATGCCTGGTGATGAACAGCGTAAGTGCTTGATCATTGTGCTGACAGAGAATATGGAGGATCCTTTTACTAAAGCGGCTGCTGATGGATGCTGGGAATCGTTACGTGGTATAGTGCATGTGCTTACATTAGAAAAACGTGCGAATCACTTGATATTGAATCTGATCAGGGGCGGAAAAGAAGATATGAAAAGTATTATAGATGCCGTGGTATTTTTATCAGAGGAACATACTGATTTCTGTGCAGGCTGTACATTTGATGTGAGGGATTGGAAATGAGAGCTGCAATTGTTGGTGCCGGGGGTGCAATTGGAAGTGCCGTAGTAAAACGGTTTGTTGACGCAGGATGCTGGGTGATGGGAATTGACATTTCAGAAGAGGCCTTGGATCGGGCTGCAGAACTTTCAGAGCGAATGGTTTGTGATCTGATGAATGATAAACAACTTATTAAGCTGCGGGAAAAAATGGAGCAGCAAAATGTGGATTGCATCATCACGACGCATGGTATTGACGGATCCGCACCGCTAAGTGAGCTGAGTGAAGAATTCTATGAAAAAGTGCTGAATATTAACACCCTTGGCATATACAGGCTGTTTCGCATGGCACTGCCGCTGCTGAAGACTGCAGGAGGAAGCTTTACAATCGTGATTTCTCAGGCAGGGCTAAAGCCAGAGGCAAACAATGCAGCATACTGTGCATCGAAATATGCATTATCCGGATGGGTACGGTCTATTTCTGACTATGCGGCAAAGGAAGGTGTTACAGTCCGGGGCATTTGTCCCGGGTGTATCGGTACTCCGCTTTATTATTCGGCACAGAAACAGTTTGCAGCTTCAATTGCAATGCCATTGAATGAGTGGCTTATGAAGAGGGAGCAAAATATCCCTCTTGGAAGAATAGCAAGTACGGCGGAGATTGCAGAATGCATCTGGTTTTTAGCTCAGAAAAATGTGAGGCGTCCCATATTGCTCGTACCGACTGGCGGAGAAACCTTGGTATAAGTTTTGGAAAAGAATCGGAAATGTGCACACCGAATCTGATATATAGAAACAAAAAACAAAAACAGGAGGAAGTATTGATGAAAAATGTATTTAGAAATGTAGTTCTATTTTTACTGTCAATTGTGATGGTATTTACAATGGCAGCATGTGGAAAATCAGAGCAAAACGCAAACAGTGAGACTGGCGGGGAGGCTGCTGAGGAGCCTGAGGAAACTGGTGCTTCGGAAGAAGCCGCAGGAGAAAGCGATGGCATGAAGATTGCTTATCTTATCAACAGCACTTCAGATGACTTCCAGGTTAAGGTTATGGATGGCGCAAAAGCTTACTGTGAAGAGAATGGTATCGAGTTTTTAGTTGCGGATGCTCAGGATGATTCTTCAAAACAGCTTTCACAGCTGGAGTCAGTGTGTGAAGACGGCGTGGATGCAGTTATTTGTGTAATCGTAGATACCAGCGGCGGCAGCGGTCCGCTCTACCGTGAGATGTGTGATGAGTATGGAATCCCTCTTATTGGTGTCTGCCGGTATCTTGATGAGGCGCATGTAAATGTTTCTACGGATCCACAGCAGGCGGGTATTATTCAGGGCCAGTACCTGGCTGAAGCTATGGAGGGAAAAGGAAATCTTGCAATTCTGCTTGGTATTTTAGGCAGTAATGATGCGGTAATCCGTACAGATGCGATCAAGAGTGTTCTGGCTGATTATCCGGATATTAAGATTGTATTCGAAGAGACTGGCGAGTGGCAGCGGGATCAGGCCATGACTGTTACAGAAAACTGGCTTCAGAGCGGCACACAGATCGATGCGATTGCGGCAAATAATGATGAAATGGCTGTGGGCGCAGCAATGGCTGTTTCTGCTGCTAATATGAAAGACAGCATCATAGTTGCCGGCATTGACGGCAATATCACAGCCCTGCAGGAGATGCAGAATGGGCTGATTGATGCAACCGTTTATCAATCTGCATCTGGACAGGGTGAGCAGGCGGTCATCTCCGCTGTGAAGGCAATTGAGGGCGGATATGATCTTAGCGCAGAAAACTGGGAGCAGATTCCTTTTGAGCTTGTAACACCGGATAACTGTCAGGAATACCTGGATTCTTGGAAATAAGACACTTGATTGAGTGTGGGTAAAGATTGCCGGGTCGCCCATGTAATTACAATGGGCGGCCCGGTGTAATGAGAGGATAGATGAAGAATATGGGTGCGCAGAAGAATGAATATATGTTGGAAATGAGCGGCATTTCCAAAGCGTTTCCAGGCGTAAAGGCGTTGGACAACGTAGAACTAAAAGTGAAACCAGGCACTGTTCATGCGCTGCTCGGGGAGAATGGAGCAGGAAAATCGACGCTGATGAAGATTCTGATGGGAATTTATGAGGCCGATGAGGGTACGGTAACATTCAAGGGGAAACTTTTACGTGGACGCCGGAATGTGCGTGAAACTATGGATGTAGGGATTTCTATGATTCACCAGGAGCTGGCTTCCTTTTCTCAGATGACGATTGCGGAGAATATTTATCTGAATCGTGAGCCCGGGAAAGGACTTTTCGTTGATGATGCGCAGATGAATCAGGATACGATAGAGCTGTTTGAGCGCATTGGTATGGATATTAATCCCAACACGAAAATGAGAGATATCACAACAGCGTATGCACAGATGGTAGAGATTGCAAGAGCAATTTCTTTAAATGCTGATTTGATTATTATGGATGAGCCGACTTCTGCTATTACGGATAAGGAAGTTGAGATGCTGTTCAATGTAATTCGGCGTCTTAGGGATGAAGGACGTTCTATTATCTATATTACACATAAGATGGATGAAATATTTAAGATTGCGGACGAAATTACGGTTTTGCGGGATGGTCAGTTTGTTGGAGCGAAGCCTATCAGTGAATTGGATAGTGATCAGATTGTCAGTATGATGGTTGGCCGTCAGTTGGTGCAGCTGTTCCCGCCTAACGAAGCAGTCCCGGGTGAGACAGTGATGAAAGTGGAACATTTAAGCCGTAAAGGCGAATTTGATGATATTTCCTTTGAAGTTCATAAAGGTGAGATCCTTGGCATCGCAGGAATGATGGGGGCCGGCCGTTCTGAAATTATGAGTGCGATATTTGGTATTACCAAACCAGATTCTGGTACGGTAACAGTTAATGGGAAAGAACTTTCGCTTGGACAACCCAAAGAGGCTATTGAGGCGGGCATGGCAATGCTTACTGAAGATAGAAAGGGTACAGGTCTGTTTTTAGGCTTGTCTGTTAATGATAATATCGGAATGCCGAGCTTAAGGGATTTTGTGAGTAAAGGCCTGCTTTCACAAACAAGATTAAATAAAGCCTGTGAGGTTCAGATTGAGGCGCTGAGGATCAAGACGCCGTCTGGAAAAACAGTGATCCGCGGCCTGTCTGGTGGAAATCAGCAGAAGGCACTTTTGGGACGATGGCTGTACTGTAAACCGGAGATCCTGATTATCGATGAACCGACCAGAGGGATTGATGTCGGTGCAAAGTATGAAATTCACAAGATCTTATGCGATTTGGCAAAAAATGGGACCTCTGTCATTATGGTTTCGTCAGAGATGCCTGAAGTTATAGGAATTAGTAATCGCGTTCTTGTAGTTTCCCAGGGACATATTACAGGTGAGCTTCAACGAGAAGAGCTGACACAGGAAACCATTATGAAATATGCGGCAGTTTAAATGAGAGAGGTATAAACATGAAGAAGGACAAAGTGAGACAAAATATTTTCAAAAAAGTACCAAACTGGTGCGGTACTTTGGTGATCCTTGTGCTGATTATGATTGCGTTTGGCATTGCAAATGGCAGCTTTCTTACAGTAAAAAATGTAATGAATATTTTGCGTCAGGTTTCTGTGACCGGCATTATTGGTCTTGGTATGACAATGGTTATTGTTACGGGCGGTATTGATCTGTCTGCCGGATCTGTTCTGGCATTTGCCGGGATGCTTGTGGCTATACTTGCCCAGGGAGGACATCCGGCAGCAGCAGTTTTGGTAGGAATCGCAGTTGGTACGGGCTGCGGTATTATTAACGGAACTGTTATTTCCTTAACGGGTATTCCTCCGTTTATTATGACACTTGGTATGCAGCTATGTGCCAGAGGTGCGGCAAACCTGGTTACAGGCGGCTATCCTGTAGCGGGATTGGATGATTCTTTCAGAGTTATTGGCGGAGGCAGTTTGTTTAAGTTTCTTCCAATTCCAGTTATTATTTATGCGATACTTGCAATTATCAGTTTTTTTGTTTTGCAGAAAACGGCATTTGGAAAAAAGATTTATGCCCTTGGCTGCAACGAGAGCGCAGCGCATTTGTGTGGTGTGAATGTGAAGAAAGTCAGGACACTGGTTTATACTTATGTAGGTTTCATGACGGGTGCTGCGGCAGTTATTATCACGTCACGTGTGAATGCGGGTAATGCTTCTGTTGGATTAAACTTTGAGTTTGACGCAATTATAGGCGCAGTTATAGGGGGCAGCAGTCTTGCTGGCGGTTCCGGAACAATTATCGGTACGATTATTGGCGCACTCATTGTTGGATGTTTGGATAACGGCTTGACGCTGCTCGGCATATCCGCATATTACCAGCAGATACTGAAAGGTATGCTCATTGTCATATCTGTTATTGTGGATACATATCGGAATAAGGCATCACAGCGTGCCTAATGTTACTATTTCGCTTCTTGTCTGTTTTCAACATTTGAGACGGACAAAAACGAATAAAATTTCTGATTGCAGAAATATTTAATTAAAAAACAACATTTTAGGGAGGTATTAAAGATGGAAAAAATTAGAGTTGGTGCAATTGGTGTAGGCCGTATGGGTATTTGTCATGCAGAGTCCATAGCATACCGTACACCGGACGCAGAGCTTACTGCTGTGTGTGATTTAAATGCGGAATTGGCTGAATCTACCGCAAGGAGATTGGGAGCAAAGAAGTTTACCACAGATTATCATGAGATTATGAATGATCCGGATATTGATGCAGTTTTGATTACAAACACATCTGCTGCCCACTGTGAATGCATTAAAGCAGCATGTGCAGCTAAAAAGCATATTTTCTGTGAGAAACCAACAGGTATTAACTTTGAAGAGTTAAATGAAATCGATGAGGCTGTTGCCGCCAATCCGGGTAAGGTAATTCAGGTTGGCTTTTTAAGACGCTTCGACAAGTCGATGCGGGATGCGAAGGAACGTGTGCTCAGAGGCGAGATCGGAAAGGTTGTTAAGGTAAAGAGCGTTACAAGAGACCCTGGCAAATACAGAGAATATTTTGACAAGTTTCTTCCGGGATCCGGCGGTATCTTTTATGATATGAATGTTCACGATTTTGACCTTTGCAGGTGGTTTGCAGAGTCAGAGGTTAAGAAAGTCTTTTCATCAGGCGGCGTGTATGCATTTGACGAGTTTGCTGATTTTGGTGACCTGGATGCCAACTCCGTTACACTGCAGTTTGAGAACGGGGTAATGGGTGAAGCAGAGGGCAACCGTCTTGCAGGCTGCGGCTATGACGTTTGGGTAGAAATCGTCGGCACAAAGGGTTCTATCGATGTGAAATGCGGCCGCAATACATTTGTAGTAGTTAAGGACGAAAATGGCATTAAAGAAGAGGGATGTCCCTGGTATTGGGAGCGTTTCGGCGACGCTTACACTGCTGAGATTGTTGCATTTATTGATGCTGTCAAGAATGGCAAACCGTCTCCGTGCAACACTACGGACGCAAGAAGAGCTGTTGAGGTTGCTGATATTGCGAAGAAATCTTTCGATCAGGGTATTGCGATTGAGAACTATCATCTTGCTAAATAAGTATTTTAGAAAATATTTGTTTTTTTATATTAGATTAATAAAGGAGTGTAAGTATGCATATTTCATTGATGACAGACAGCCTGGGACAGCTTCCTTTTGAGCAGATGCTGGATGTAGCAGCTCAGTGCGGAATAGAAACATTGGAGATTCCAACCGGCGGATATTCCAATGCGCCGCATCTGGACATTGATAAACTGCTTGCAAGTGCCGATGCACGCAAAGCTTATATAGGAGCAATTGAAAGCCGCGGTTTGAAGCTTGAAACATTAAACTGCAACGGAAATCAGTTGTCACCTGATGCAACAGGCAAGAGGGATGCGAAAACCGTTGAAAAGACATTCCGCCTGGCGGCTGAGTTTGGAGTTGAAAAAATTACAATGATGTCAGGTCTTCCTGGAGGCGGCCCTGATGCCAAATATCCAAACTGGGTTATCTGCTGCTGGCCGCCTGTAATGTTGGATATGATGGATTATCAGTGGAATGAAGTTGGGATTCCTTATTGGGAGAAAACGGTTAAATTGGCCGAAAGCTACGGGATCAGGCAGATTGCCCTGGAAGTGCATCCTACAGGGATTGTTTATAACGTACCGACACTGCTGCGCCTGCGGAATGCTGTAGGTCCCATGATTGGTGCAAACCTGGATCCTGGTCATCTCTGGTTTATGGGCATGGATCCTTTGAAGGCCGCTGCTGCGCTTGGAAAAGAACATGCAGTTTATCATGTACATGCCAAAGATACCCATCTGGAAGATGAGGTCGTTGCTCTTGCAGGGGGACATGAAACCGCTGCCTACTTAAGCACACCTCGCTACGAACGGTCCTGGACATATTGTACACTTGGATACGGGCATGATGTATTCTGGTGGAAACAGTATATTATGGCGCTGCAGGAATTTGGTTATGATGGAGCTATGAGTATTGAAATGGAAGACATAATCATGCCGAATGTTGTGGCCGTTGCTAAATCCGCAGATTTGCTGAAAGAGGCTATTCCCAGGGATTATTCCCGGGATTTCCCCGAAGAATTGCTGCAGGTTAAAGGGCTGGGGTTTGATATTAACTAAAAGCAGCAGATGAAAAAAGAAGAATACTTCAGAGAAAACAGCCGGGGACAGGTATGTTCTCCGGCTGCTTTTTTGAAATCTAACGAGCAATATAACAATGATTGTGAAAACTATTTTAAAAAGAGGAAGAAAAAAATAGCAATATTGTTATAATATTTTAGACTAAATTTGTTGCAGAGTGAATGTTACAGATTTATGATAATAGCATAAAAAGAAATTTAAGAGGTGAAGGATATGTACAATAAAAACAGATATAAAATGGGCACTCCTCTTCAAATTGGGAAAATGACAGTTAAAAATCGGATTGTATTTCCGCCTATGAATACGAATCTGACTTCTGAAAACGGCTGTGTAACGCCGGAAATGGAAGAGTATTATGTACGGAGAGCAAAAGGCGGAGCCGGTCTGATTGTCCTTGAGGCGGCAGTGATAAACGGGGATACGAAAAATCACCCGGGCCAGCCGGTTCTGTATGACAGAGCACAGGTTGCGGGATGGGCGCACCTGGTAGAACGTCTGCATCGTTATGACGCAAGGGTTGGTGTTGAATTGGTTCATTACGGAAGCGAGGCCTCCATGCTTCCCCGGGAATCTCCATCAGGTCTTTCGAAATATAAAGATGAGCCGGGAACAGTTCTTACAAAGGAACGGATAAAAGAGATTCAGCTGGAATTTGTAAACAGCGCAAAGCTGGCCAGACAGGCAGGAATGGACTGCATAACCCTTCATGCATGCCATGGATATCTGCTTGCAGAATTTTTATCTCCGGTTTTTAATCAGAGAACAGATGAATATGGCGGATCTTTCGAAAACCGCTGTCGTTTTCTTCTCGAAACTCTTGATCTCTGCCGTAAGGAACTGGGACCGAACTTCCCGATTTTCGTCCGCTACAGTGCCAATGAGTTTATTTTAGGCGGCCGGGAAATGGAAGAGTGTGTTGAACTGGCAAAGGTTCTGGAGGAGCATGGAGTGGACGCTGTTGATATATCGGCTGGCCAGCCGTCCGCATATTTGATGACTACGCCCCCCAATTGTCTGGAACAGGGGAAAAAGCTTTTGGTTCCTTATTCCGCTGCGATTAAACGGGTGGTGAAAGTACCGGTATTTACAGCGATTGGAATTCGCGAGCCGGAGGATATTGAAGAGATTCTGGTGAAGGAAGAGGCGGATTTGGTTTGTCTTGGCAGACCACAGCTTGCGGATCCGGATTATGTGAATAAAGCACTGAATGGAGAAACCGATCAGATTCGCCATTGCTTAAGCTGTGAATTTTGCCTTGATACCTTGGATGACGACCGCAGAATCTGCTGCGCTGTGAATCCGGAGACCGGAAGAGAGCGGGAATACAATGGCATTACAAAAGCGGAAGTAAAGAAAAGAGTGATTGTGATAGGGGGCGGCCCGGCTGGTATGGAAGCAGCCCGTGTTTCGAAAATTCGCGGCCATGAGGTGATTCTTTTTGATAAGAACCCGGAGCTTGGCGGAACATTGAATGCGGCAAAGGTTCCGCCTCATAAGGAAATGATTGGCCGTCTGGTTGAATGGTATAAGCTTCAGTTAAAAGAGCTTGATGTGGATATACGGCTTAATGAGGAAATTACGGAAGAAGCCCTGGATGCTATGAAACCAGATGCGGTATTTCTGGCGGCAGGAGCTCATTACATAAAAAGAATCAAAGGAAGTGATGGGCCGAATGTCATCGATGCAGTCCAGGCATTACAGAATCCGTCACAGGTCGGAAAACGCATTGTGATTGTAGGAGGCGGTGCTTCCGGTGCGGAGACAGCCGATTATTTTTCCGGAGCATCCATGGAGCTGAGCGTAAAAGGCGCAAAGGAACTTGGCGGAGAAGTGCTGTATGACTTTGAGCAGGTAGGAGAAAAAAGCAATAAGGAAATTGCAATTGTTGAAATGCTTCCAGAGATTTGCAGCGATATGGATGTTTTCTGCAAGGAGGTTGTTCTCTCTACGCTGCAGGAAAATGGTGTCAGCATGAATCCGAGCTGCAGAGTCGATGAAATCACGGAAGAAGGTGTGCGTGCTTTTGATATGAAAGGGGAGAAGGAATTATTCTTCCCGGCAGATACGGTCATTCTGGCAGGGGGACTTCGGAGTAATTATGAAAATGGTTTTGCAGAAAAATCATATCCTGTCCTTCGGATTGGAGATGCGATCAGAGTGGGGAAAATTAAGGATGCAATTTATACTGCATATTACAAAGCCTGTGAAATTTAATGTTTGACAGTCTGCGTTTTCAGAGATGAGAAAGAGGATTACATGAGAAAGTATAGGTATAGAAACAAAAAGATAAAGATATTGTTATCAAAAAAGACATTATTTTTATTGAAAGAGTTATTGGTGCTGCTTAGAATAAAAGCAAATCCAAGCTTCAAATTATAATTATATAAAAATACATTGTTGTAATGTAGGTAAGGAGGGTATTATGCAGAAAATGATGAAAGCGTTAATGGCTGGCGGCGAGTACAAGCCGCGTCCGGGCTACAAGCCGACAGCGAGAGAGGAGAGGGATAAGCGGGCTTTATTGGGGTCGAATATCTTTTATAATCCCACCCTTGAGCTTGTTGAAATTCCGGTTCCGGAGCCAAAGGATGATGAGATATTGCTTAAGGTCGGCGGAGCGGCGGTATGCGGTTCTGATACAAACTTTTTGGGAGCGGATGAAGATAATTACAGCCACTATGCAGGACATTGCAAGCTTCCATGTGTAATTGGGCATGAGTTTTCCGGTGAGGTCGCTGCAGTCGGTAAGAATGTAAAGGAACTTAAGGTTGGAGATTTAGTCGTTGCGGAAACGATGGCCTGGTGCGGAGAATGTCTTGCATGTAGGAGAGGACAGTTTAACCAGTGCGAAAATTTGGAAGAGATCGGTTTTTCGGTTAATGGTGCATATGCGGAATATCTTGTTGCAAAAGAAAAGCTCTGCTTCAAGGTCGATGGACTTGTGAAGGTTTATGGAGATAAGCGGCGGGCTTTGGAAGCTGCTTCTATGATTGAGCCCATGGCCGTTGCCTATAATGGCGTGTTTACAAGAGGCGGCGGAATCGAGCCGGGCGGACATGTAGTTGTATTTGGCTGCGGTCCCATAGGTCTTTCGGCGATTTCTCTGTTGAAGACATCCGGTGCGGCAAAGATTATTGCTTTTGACCCTAACAAGACCCGTCAGGCTCTTGCAAGAGATGTAGGGGCTACGGATACCTTTGATCCCTTTGAGTACTGGAATAAGGGTGAAAAAGTTTCTGACCTTGTTATGGAACTTACAAAGGGCGTTGGTGCGGCGATGGTTGTTGAGGCTACCCATGAACCCGGAGAAAACATTCCGGAAGCTGTTGATATGCTGGCATCCTTTGGAACCATTGCACAGATTGGTATTACGGCAAACACGGTTGACTTCCATCCGGTATATATGCAGAAGAAGGGCGCTAATTATCATTTTGCAATCGGAAGCTCCGGTCATGGAACCTGGCCGAATGTTATCCGCCTGATTGAAGCCGGAAGAGTTGATCCGAGCAAATATTTGTCTAAATGCTATCATCTTGAGGATGCCATTGAAGCTATTCAGGCAGCAGCAAAGGCTGAAGGCGGGAAATTTGTTGTTACACCTAATTGGTAAGCACTGCCATATTTGATAAATAAACCCAATAAAGGGGCTGTCGGGAAATAAGACAGCCCCTTTATTCTTGAGGGCAACGAGCCAGGCGGACATGCTGGCATGTCCATTTGGCGACTGCTGTAAAGATTAGGCGTTACTGCTGTGCTGTTTCTTGTATTTCGTGGGCGAGCAGTGCATATATTTGCGAAATACTTCTGCATAATAGCTTGGCCCTGAAAAGCCTACAGCGCAGGCGATTTCGGTTATAGAAAGATTACCCTCACAGAGCATGGGGAGGCTCTGTTCAATTCGGTAGCGGAGTAAGAAATCAAAAGGTGTCTGATGAAGCGTCTGCTTAAACAAGCGGCAGAATTCACTTTTACTGATATGGCAGGAGCCGGCTATCTCATCCAGCGTGATGGGCTCGGCATAGTTGGTATAGATAAAAGAAAGAGAGTTTTTCAGCCGTTCCAAATGCCGTGTTTTAATAGGATTAAGAACAGCTTCGTTTTTAGAGATAAATTGTAAATAATCCTCATAATAATAGAACCAGAGTTCAGTTAGAATTGCAGCAATATGAAGCTCATATCCGGGATTATGCAGACCTGAATATTGAATTAGCTTTTCAATGAGCTCCGCAATATGGAGATGCTCCTTGGATTCACTGTGAAAGAGAGCATAGGCATAATGAGAAGCCTCTAAGATAGGGGAGACATACTGCGATTTTATAAGGCTGTTTTCAAAACCATAAATCAAAGCAGGGTTAAACATAAAACAGACATAAACACAGTCCGAGTCCTGATATTGTTCTCCGGCGTGAAGGGTGTTTGTGTTTACAAAAATGCAATCGCCCTTTTTTAAGTGTAAAGCAGATTGATTGACCATATAGGTCATTTCGCCGTCCAATATGTAAGTTGCCTCAATTTCAGAGTGCCAATGTCCTGGAAAGCTGAAAAATGGATATTGGGACAGAATAATATACATAAGATTTATAGGAAAACGGAAATCTCCCTGCGGGTTCAGCTCTCTCATATTTTTATCAATGATAATTTCTCTATTCATTAGATTCTCCCATTAAATACTTAAAATTATATTTATGATACCTTATTTTTTCAGCGAATGCAAGAAATTCGGCTGAGACGGTTGAACTCGAAATAACGTGGAATAAATTAAGAATATTGTTATGGTTTTCGACGATGGATAACAATATTGCTAAAACCTTGAGTAAAAATAATATATTATGGATATTTTCAAAGCAAAATTGAAATATCGGAACAAAATAATAATATTGTTATAAAAAGGAATGATAAAATTATAGAAAATATAGAGGAAAAGCATTATGCTAATATCATCAAATTAAAAGAAATGTTATAGACCATTGACAGAGAGGAGCCTTTGATATGAACGAGAAATTGGAATTTGGAATGCTGCGAAAAAAAGCAGAAGAGCTTCGCTATAATCTGATTGCGATGATGGATTATGCAGGTTCCGGTCATCCGGGCGGTTCACTTTCCTCTGTTGAAATTCTGACGGCCATTTATTACGGTGGCTTTTTAAATGCAGACGCTAATGATCCGCAGAATCCGGCCAGGGACAGGCTGATAATGTCCAAGGGCCATGCCAGCCCGACTCAGTACGTAATTCTTGCTGATAAGGGATATTACCCAAAAGAGACGTTGAAGGTTTTTGATGTGGACAACAGTATGCTGCCCAAGCATTGTAACCGAAAACTGACTCCGGGTATTGATGCATCCACCGGAGCACTGGGACAGGGAATGTCCATGGCTGTGGGAATGGCAATGGCTGGAAAGATGGATGATGCTTCTTATAAGACATACTGTCTGCTTGGCGACGGAGAGTGCCAGTCAGGAGAAATCTGGGAAGCTGCCATGTCGGCGGCCAAGTATAAACTGGACAATCTACAGGTAATTGTAGATAACAACGGACTTCAGATTGACGGAAGAAGTGATGATATTATGCCGCTTGGCGATCAGAGGGCGAAATGGGAAGCTTTCGGGTGGAACGTAGAAACCTGCAATGGCCATAGCCTTGAAGAAATCAGTGCGGCCCTGGAAAGAATGGGCAAGGCTGCGGATAAGCCTTCTGTTCTGATTGCGGATACCATAAAAGGAAAAGGTGTTTCTTTTATGGAAAATGATGCCGACTGGCACAGCCGCAAGATGACAAAAGACGAGGGCGTGCAGGCATTGGCCGAGATTACGGAAAGCTATAAAGCGTATGGATTTGAGAATATAGAAGCCTCCATCATGTTTCTTGATGAAAAAGAGCTTGCACAGTTAACAGGGAAGGAGAGTGTGTAATCGTGGCAGATACAAAAGGACGTTCTCTTGTGAGTAAGGATATTTTTGGGCCGTTGATGGTAGAACTGGGACATCAGTATCCCAATATCGTAGTGTGCGACACGGATTTGATGCGCTGCTTTGGAACAAAGGGATTTATGAAAGAATTCCCGAAACGCCATATTAATTTTGGTATTGCCGAGCAGAACTGCATGGCGGCTTCTGCAGGAATGGCTCTTTGCGGAAAAAATGTGTTTTCCAGTTCGTTCGCAAATTTTGCCACAAAGCGTGCCTGTGACCAGGTGAGCATTTCTGTTTGTTACAATCATGCAAACGTAAAGGTTTGCGGATTATATGCCGGCCTTACGGCAGAAAAAAACGGGGGAACGCATATCGGGGTGGAAGATGTAGCCATAATGCGGAGCTTCCCGGATATGGCGGTTGTGGAGGCGGCGGACACCTATGAGCTGGAGGCCATTACAAGATATATGGCAGAGTATGACGGCCCGGTATATTTTAGGCAGCCTAAAATGTATTTGAGAAACGTATACGATTCCGTCCCGTCTTTTGAACTTGGACGTTCCGTAGAGCTTAAGAATGGCAGAGACGTGACATTGATTGCCTGCGGCATAGCAACAGGGATAGCTCTGGATGCGGCCGATGTTCTGAAAGAGAATGGGATCGAGGCAAGGGTTATTAACATGCCGTCCATAAAGCCCATTGATGCGGAAGCGATTATTAAGGCAGCCGCACAGACAGGGCTGATAGTGACGATTGAGAATCACAGCACAGTAGGCGGACTTGGAAGCGCAGCAGCAGAGGTTCTTGCAGAAAATGGCTCAGATGCAAAACTTATACGTATGGGAATCAAGGATCATTTTGGTGTGACTGCTTCCCTGGCATATCAGCTCAAGCAGAACGGGTTAACGAAAGAAATCATTGCAGGAGAAATCAGCTCCTGCTTGAGATAACAACATTAAATAAAATGGAGGTAAAAAAATGAAATCATTAGATGCATTTATGTACGGGCCGAAGGATTTAAGGCTTGAAGAGGTAGAGGTTCCCGAGCTTAAACCTACACAGATTCTGGTAAAGGTTCGTGCTTCCGGTATCTGCGGCAGTGACGTGCACTGCTATCTTGGCGAATCCAAGGAAGGGCGTTATGACCTGGGACCCTATACACCGGGACATGAGTGGTGCGGTGATGTTGTTGCCATTGGTTCAGATGTTATTTCTTTGAAGGTTGGAGACCGTGTAACAGGTGAGTGCGCCAATTCCTGTAACCGCTGCGACATTTGTAAAGAAGGAATTAATAATTCTTACTGCACCAACTGGAATGAAGTAGGTTTTATGCCTACAGCTCCGGGAGGAATGGGACAGTATCTGGTAGGCGAGGAGCAGTTCTGCTATAAGGTACCGGACAGCATGACTTATGTAGAGGGCGCACTCGTTGAGCCCTGTTCCGTTGCATATTACAGCATTTACGGCCGTGAAGGCTATGTGGCAAGAACAGATGACTGCGTTATTTTTGGAGCAGGACCGATTGGCCTGTTTGCAGCAGCCATCTGTAAGGCGGCAGGGGCTAAGGTTATGATTGTGGATCCTGTTAAGTTCCGTCGTGACCTGGCCATCGAAACAATCGGTGTTGATCGTGCTATTGATCCTTTTAATGAAGATGTTGAGAAGGTTGTTTTAGAAGAGACGGACGGCCAGGGTGCAAGCTTCATTGTTGAGTGTACAGGTACGGATTTCGGTGTGAGTACAACTGTAGATATAGCAAAGCCCCACGCACGCATCCGCTTCATTGGACATTCAATAGGACGCAAGATCCCCATTGAAATTGGAAAGGCAATCTGGAAGGGCTTGAATCTTCAGGGAAGTGCCGGCCAGCCTTGGTTCTTTACAAAGACAATTAAGTTCATGAACCGCGTAAAGAAAGAGATCGATTACAGCAAGTTTGTAACAGGTTATTATCCGTTGGAGAAGATCCAGGATGCGTTCGATGAGGCAATTAACCATAAAGATCGTGCGATTAAGATCATGATCACCATGGATGAAGAAGCAAAACATATTTAAAAAGCAGCAGGAGGAAAAATCAAATGGCAGATAAGTGGATTTTTACAAATGACCCGGTAGTTTTCTTTGAGGATACCGTAGTAGGAAAAATGAAAAAGGAGCTGTGGGATGCTTCCACAGAAGAAATCGATAAGATTCTGGAAGAGTATGAGCTTCCTCATGAGTCTGAACTTGGAAAAGCAGGCTGCTATATTCAGAATACTTCCCGCAATAAAGTAATTGAGAAGAGAAGAAAAAATGACATCGTTCTTGTACCCATCGGATGTACCGAGAACCATGGCATTCACAATCCCAGCGGTCTGGATTCCTTTATGGTATCCCAGATTTGTGAAGGCGTGCGCCGTTATACGGCTAAGAAAGGCTTCGAAGTTTCTCTGGCATTCAATCCCTTAAATTATGGCGGCCATCCCTATCATCATGGCGGAATGCCCGGAACCTGCATTATTCCGGAAGAAACCGTTCGTGAAATGCTGGTTTACGTAATTGCAGGCCTCTGGGATGACGGATTCCGCAAGATTATTCTTGTAAACAACCACGGACAGAGATGGATTATGGAGTCCGCAGTACAGGAATTTTACCGCAGATTCCAGGTTCCGGCATTTGTTACCATTGTAGAGTGGCACAGGGCAGTTCGTGAGTTCTTCTATCCCGTAGAGGATCATGAGAATGCTATGACAACTCACTTTGTTCATGCGGACGAGGCCGAAACGGCAGTTGCGAATCTTCTGTTCCCGGATATGGTAGATATGAGCGTTTGCGTAGATGCACAGTCCAAGCCGTTGTTTATGCAGGGCTTCTATGACAATTCCGTAGACGGCCTGCATCGTCCCCATGCGTGGTCTGAGGGCGTCGGGCATACAACAATCGAAAGACTTGGAACCCCGGAGGGTGTAGTAGGATATCCTACCCGCGGAACAGCAGAAAAGGCAAAGCGTCCGGTTGCGGCAATCTGCCGTTATCTGACACTTATGATCGAAGAGATTCTGAAGGCTTATCCAGCAGGACAGGTACCACCTGCAAGTGCAATTACCTTCCGCACGGACGAAGAGGTAGCGCCGTTCTTAAAGGAGCCCTTAAGCGAGGGATGGAAGTCGCTGCATGAGCTTACACGTCAGGGTATCTTCTAAAAAGAATTTAAAGAGGTGTTCGTATATGGACAATACATATAAGGGCGCACTGAGTGGGGTCAAAATCCTTGACCTCACTCGTGTATTGGCAGGTCCGGCCTGCACAATGATGCTTGCAGATATGGGCGCTGAAGTGATCAAGATCGAAGTGCCGGGAAAAGGGGATGACAGCCGGGCGTTCAGTCCTTTCCAAAATGGCGTAAGCGCCTATTTTATTAATATGAACCGTAACAAAAAAGGTATTACCTTAAATATGAAAAGCCCGGAGGGGAAAAGGATTTTTACGGAAATGCTGAAAAAGGCGGATATTGTCGTGGAAAATTACCGCCCCGGTGTTATGGAACGCCTTGGCTTTGGATATGAGGATATTAAAAAGATCAATCCCGGCATCATCTACGGCGCAGTTTCGGGATATGGACATACAGGCCCCTATTCCCAGCGGCCCGGCTATGATGCAATCGGTCAGGCAACAAGCGGTCTTATGAGTACTACGGGCTTTCCGGAGACAGGTCCTACAAGAGTCGGAACCCCTATGGCAGATTATCTTGCCGGCTTATCTGCTGCAGTTGCTATTTTGGGAGCCCTTCACTATAAAGAAAAGACCGGTATAGGGCAGAAGGTAGATATAGCATTGATGGATTCGGCCATAGCCAGTATGCAGGTTATTCAGACATATTATCTCGTAGAGGGGAGACTGCCCTCACGGATCGGAAACCGCTATGAGTCCAATTATCCCACGGATGGCTATCCTACCAGTGATGGAAACATCATGGTAAGTGCAGCAAACGATAAGCTGTGGCAGGCAATGGCACGTGCTATCGGAAGGGAAGATCTGGCTGACAATGAGAAAACACATTCCAATAAAGAGAGGCTTTTGAACTGGCCCTACATTCGTGAGGAAATTTTAAAGTGGACAACGACCCATACAACGGCGGAAGCGGTAGATGTTTTAGTAAGTGCAGGCGTTCCCGCAGCGTCCATTAATGATATTTCGCAGGTGGTTGCGGATCCTCAGACAAAGGACAGGGAAATGTTTGTAGACATTGAGCATCCTGTTGCGGGGAAAATGAAGATGACGGGATCGCAGTTGAAATTGTCTGAGACTCCGGTTCAATATGTAAAGACGGCACCTTCTCTTGGAGAAGATAATGAGGCTGTATACGGGGAGTGGCTGGGCTTTACATCTGGGGACATTGCAAGATACAGGGAAGAGGGAGTGTTGTAATGAAAAAAACAGGATTTCCGGATAACGTAAGAATTATTGACGTGGGACCAAGGGATGGCTTTCAAAACGTAAAAACCTTTATTGAAACGGAAGATAAGCTGTCTATCATTGAAGGATTGGTGAAGGCAGGAATTGCGGGGATAGAGGTTACTTCTTTTGTGAATCCCAAAGCAATCCCGCAAATGAAGGATGCTGCGGTTGTGGCTGCGGCTGTGCGTGAAAAATATCCTGATTTGGAAGCAATAGCCCTGGTTCCAAATTTGAGGGGAGCAGATAATGCCTCAAAGGCAGGGATAAAAAATGTTGCTTACGTTGTTTCCGCAAGCGAAGCCCACAATAAGGCAAATGTGAACAGGACAGTTGATGAATCTCTTGCCAACTTGAGGGAGCTGGTTATTGCACATCCGGAATTAAGTGTGCGTGTGGATGTGGCAACTGCCTTTGGATGCCCTTACAGCGGTATTACGCCGCCGGAAAACGTATTAAGGATTTTAAAAGAAGCCGAAGAATTGGAAATTACGGAAATCACCCTCTGTGACACAATAGGTATTGCAAATCCGGCACAAACTGCAGATCTGATTGAGTTGGTGAAAGAGAAATTCCCCAAAATGAATATTACGCTTCATCTTCATAATACAAGGGGAATGGCCCTTGCCAATATGACGGCGGCCGTTGAGCGGGGGATTACCCGTTTTGAGACATCAATCGGCGGGCTTGGGGGCTGTCCGTTTGCACCCGGATCAGAGGGAAATGCTGCTACGGAAGACGCAGTATATATGTTTGAGCAGATGGGAATTCGCACGGGAATTGATTTGGATAAATTAGTTGATGTTGTCGGCTATATCATGGAGCATGTAGATGCGCCTGTTACAGGAAAGATGTATAAGGTAAAAAACAGCTCTTGCATGAATATGGCCGGGAATATTTAAAAATTTGCGGAGAAAGGAAATTTGGAACAATGAGTACGACAACAAATGTAGAAGAAGATATTGCATATGTAACCGGCCTGGTAAAGCGTGCACATGCGGCGCAGAAGATCGCTGATGGTTTTACGCAGGAATATGTAGACAAACTGACACGTGAAATCGGCTGGGCCCTGGTACAGCCGGAGACTGTGAATAAGATTGCAAAGTTCTGCCTTGAGGAGACAAGAATGGGAACCTATGAGGCAAAGCAGAATAAGCTTTTTAACAAGGTCCGCGGTGTTTTAAATGATATTAATCCCCTGAAATCCGTGGGAGTGATTGAAGAAAATAAAGAGCTTGGCATCCGCAGACTGGGAAAACCGGTAGGCGTGATCGGTTCTCTGATTCCGACAACACAGCCGGAGCTCTGTCCGGCAACTCAGGCCATGCTTACGGTGAAGGCAAGAGACGCAATTGTCTTTTCTCCCCATCCCCGTTCCCAGAAGACAACGCTTATGGTTACAGAAGTAATCCGCCAGGTGTTAAAGAAGAACGGCGCACCGGAGGATCTGGTTATCTGCATCGAAAAGCCGACCATGACAAAGAGCCAGGAGCTTATGCGCCAGGCAGACATGGTAATTGCTACCGGCGGAGCGGGCATGGTAAAGGCCGCATACTCTTCTGGAACGCCGGCTTACGGCGTGGGCGTTGGAAATGCGGTTGTTGTGATTGACGAGACGGCCGATTTGAAACAGGCTGCACGGAATGTACATATCAGTAAGGTATTTGACTATGCTTCCGGCTGTTCCTGTGATAACTCCATTGTTGTACAGGAAAGCATTTATGACGAGTTTATGGAATGTCTGAAGGCAGAGGGCGCTTTTATGACGAAGAAGTCCGGTTATGAGAAAATGCGTAAGGCGTTATGGCCGGAGTGGCCTGAGAACCATCAGCTGAACCGTGACATCGTAACCCAGCCGGCGAAGCGCATTGCCGAAATCGCAGGAATCGAGGGAGTTACGGATGAGACGACGATGATTCTCGTTGAGGAAGACGGCTATGGGTTTGAGCATCCTTTCTCAGGGGAGAAGCTGTGCGTAGTTCTTACCGTATTTAAGTACAAAGAGTTCCAGGAGGCAATTGATATCGTAAACGGAATTCATGATTACATGGGCGCCGGCCATTCCTGCGGAATCCAGACAAAGAATGATGATCATGCAATGCAGCTTGCGTTAAATACTCATACGACACGTGTTATGATTAACCAGGCACAGAGCGGAGCGAACGGCGGTTCCTGGACCAACGGAATGCCATTCACAGGCTCCCTGGGATGCGGCACCTGGGGCGGCAATATCGTATCGGAAAACATTACATTGAAGCATTTCTTGAATAATACCTGGGTGGCTGCGGCGATTCCGTCCCGTCAGCCCAGCGATGAGGAAATTTTCGGGGATGCTATGAAGGCGTAATCATACAGAAAACAGTTTTTAGAAATATTTTCTGCTGGACGGTAAAGCCGCAAAGGCGCACGAGAGGAACTTTCATGAGTGCCTTTCGAATGAAAGTTTCTCTCAATACCGGTGTGCCGAAGCGGCTTTACCCTTTAGTGCTGTCGCGCAGCGACTTTAAAACAGTAATATCCCTCACAGAGCACAAATCGATTTACAGACGCATGTTTTCTGCGTCTGGAAATTGATTTCATACCTGTGTACTGTGAGGGATATTACGGAACTGGAATAGGAGGAATTGATATGCATCCGGATAGCTTGAGTTTAAGATGCTCCATTGTACGTGGAGGAACCAGTAAAGGAATTTATATTATGGAGAATGAACTGCCAAAGGATGCAGATTCCCGTAAAAAGGTGATCCAGGCGGTTTTCGGAAGCCCGGATCAGCGTCAGATAGACGGACTTGGGGGAGCGGACACATTGACCAGCAAGCTGGCAATTGTGGGGCCCCCGACCAGGCCGGACGCAGATGTAAATTATACCTTTGCGCAGGTAGGAATTGATCGGGATGTTGTTGACTTTGGCGGAAATTGCGGAAACATTTCTTCGGGGGTAGGCCCCTTTGCCATTGATGCCGGCCTTGTCCCGGCAGTGGAGCCAGTCACGACGGTAAGAATCTATCAGACGAATACAGATAAGCTTCTGATAGCGGAGGTTCCTGTCAAGGATGGAAAAGCCTGTACGGAGGGTGATTTTTTCATTGACGGAGTGCCGGGAACCGGGGCAAAGATTACTATGGATTTTTCTGACACAGTCGGAGCTGCTACGGGGAAATTGCTGCCCACGGGAAATGCAGCGGATCAGATTGAAGTTGATGGAAAAGACTATGCCGTGTCCATAGTAGACGCCGGAATTCCCGTAGTATTTATTGAGGCAGAAAGTCTGAATCTGAAAGGAAATGAAAGTGCGGCGGAGATTGATGCGGATAAAGAACTGCTGAAGCTTATTGAGGCCATAAGGGGACGCTGCGCCGTCTTAATCGGAATGGCCGGGTCTCCCGGGGATGCGCTGGAAAGCAGTCCTTATGCACCATTCTTTGCAATTGTCAGCAGTCCCCAGGGGTATGTGACGCCTTCCGGACAGGAAGTAAAAGAGGAAGATATTGATATCACATCAAGGCTTCTTTTTATGCAGAAGATGCATAAGACTTATCCGGGAACCGGTTCTATGGCCACGGCTGCCGCGGTCCGTGTGCCGGGAAGTATTCCGAACAAAAAGCTCAAAAGGGCGGCGGATGGGCGCACTCAGATTCATATCGGACATCCTGCAGGAATCATGGATGTAGAAAGTGCTGCACACCAGGAGAATGGTGAGCTTGTAATAGAGAGACTGGCGTTTTACAGAACAGCCCGGAAGATTATGGACGGACTGGTCTACATAAAGAAGTCTATACTTTCTTAACAAGGCGGGGAAAAGAATATGGGAAAAACAATATCTGAGAAAATACTGGCGGAAGCTTCCGGTCAGAAAGAGGTATCTGCAGGGCAGATCGTGTGGGTGCAGGTTGGCCGTGCGATGATGGATGACATTCTGGGCCCCCGTGTCGAGATAGCGGAGAAGCTCAGGGAATTGGGAAATAAAGTCTGGGATCCAGAGAAGGTTGTTATTATTTCGGATCATTATACGCCGCCGGCAAGTATTAAGCAGGCCGAGATTGTAAAGTTCACAAGAGACTGGGCCAGGGAATACGGCGTAGAGAAATATTATGAGTTTGCCGGGCCCTGCCATCAGGTTATGGCTGAGACGGGAAATGTTATTCCGGGAACGGTCGTCCTTGGAACCGATTCGCATACCTGTATGGGAGGCGCACTGGGAGCATTCGCAAGCGGCGTCGGTTCTACGGAAATGCTGGGCATTCTGGCTGTGGGGCAGACCTGGCTTAAGGTTCCGGAAACCATAAAAGTTGTCTGGGAAGGTGCTTTACGGGACGGCGTTATGGCAAAGGATATATCCTTAAAAACAATTGGCACCATCGGCCATGCAGGGGCAACCTATAAGGCTGTGGAGTATATGGGAAGCGTGATTTCGGCGCTTCCTATGGATGAGCGTATGGCGATTACCAATATGGCCGTGGAAATGGGGGCTAAGGTCGGGCTTATGCCCACCGATGAGGTTACCAAGGCTTATCTTGAGCGCATTGGAGTGAAGGATTACAAGGTATATTCCAGCGATGAAGATGCGGCCTTTTGTGAAACCTATGCCTTTGATGCGTCTGCACTTACTCCGCAGGTGGCCTGTCCCCACAGTGTTGACAATGTGACTGATGCAGGGAACGTGAGGGAGGTACCGATCCATCAGGCATATCTTGGTTCCTGTACCGGCGGAAGATTAAATGATATTAAAATGGCGGCACAATTGTTAAAGGGGAAGAAGATACATTCCGGACTGCGTATGCTGGTTTCTCCTGCGTCAAAACCAATCTGGAAAGCGGCGGATGAGGCGGGGTATCTTAAGATTCTGGCAGAAGCGGGAGCAGTGATTCTGGCACCGACCTGCGGCGTATGTGTAGGACTTCACAGCGGACTGATTGCGGGGGGAGAGAACTGCATTTCGTCCAGTAACCGCAATTTTATCGGCCGTATGGGAAGCAAACAGGGAAATATTTATCTCGGTTCACCCCTTACGGTGGCAGCAAGCGCCGTTACGGGACATATCACTGATCCGAGAGAATTATTACAGGGGGATCCGACATGGGTGAATTAACAGGAAAAGCATTAAAATATGGTGATAATATTAACACGGATATTATTTCTCCTCCCCAGTACATGGAGTTAAGCATTGAGGAGGCTTCCGCATACAGTATGTCGGCGGTTGACCCTGAGTTTTCTGCCAGGGTGCGTCCGGGTGATTTCTTTGTGGCGGAGAATAACTTGGGTTCGGGTTCCAGCAGAGAGACCTCTCCTCTTACCTTGAAATATCTCGGCATTCACGTAGTTGTGGCACGCTCTTATGCGAGAATCTTTTACAGGAATTGTATCAATGTAGGCATTATTCCTCTGATCTGCGAGAAAAGTAATCAGATTGAGGATGGGGATGAATTGAAGGCGGATATTGAAGGCGGCCGGATCTTAAACCTCACAAAAAACGAATCCTATGAGTGCGAGAGCCTTCCGGAGCATATTATGGCAATTATCCACGTAGGAGGACTTTTCCAATATTTGAAGGGGAAGGGGAGGTAAGCAGGATGCGCTATACAAAGAAATATGAAGCTATGCGCTGTATTAACAGAACCAAAGGATCCGGACCGGCGCCGATTCCGCAGGAAGGATCTTACGATCAGGTTAAGCAGATTGAAGAAATCAGCGGTTTGAGCCACAGTGTGGGAACCTGTGCGATGAAACAGGGAGCATGTAAGCTGACGCTGAATGTAAAGAACGGGATCATCCAGGAGGCGCTCGTTGAAGTCCTTGGATGCTCCGGCATGACGCAGTCCGCACTTATGGCTGCGGAAATTCTTCCCGGAAAGACATTGCTGGAGGCATTGAATACGGATTTGGTCTGCGATGCAATTAATGTTGCCATGAGAGAATATTTTCTTAATATGGCATATGGAAGAACTCAGACAGCGTTTTCAGAGGGCGGGCTTGATGTCGGTGCAGCGATAGAGGATTTGGGATATGGAGCTAAGACCCAGGTTGGCACTGGATATGGAACACTTGGAAAGGGCCCGCGTTATCTGGAGGTTACAGAGGGCTATGTCACACGAGTGGGGCTTGATGAACAGGATCGGATTATCGGTTACGAATATGTAAACATTGGCAGGCTGATGGAACAGATTAAGGCTGGTGTTGACGCTAATGAGGCTCTTGAACATGCGAAGGGGGCTTATGGAAGATTCCATGAGGCGGCTTCCGTGATTGATCCAAGGGAGGAATAAGGATGGCGGCATTTACAAATTATGAACAGCGTAAGGTGACGATTCAGAATTTTCTGAATAAATATCAGATAGCAGGCCTGGATGCGGCGCAGGAAATCTGCACTCAGCATGGGCTGGATGTATTTGCGATCGTTAGGGGGATTCAGCCCATCTGCTTTGATGATGCATGCTGGGCCTATACGGCAGGCGCGGCGGCAGCGCTTAACAGCGGTTTGAATTCTGTCAGTGAAATAGCGCTTCTTCTGGGGGAGGCTCTTCAGTCGTTTTGTATCCCCGGATCCGTTGCTTATGAGAGACAGATCGGCATTGGCCATGGAAAACTTGCATCTATGGTTCTTTCGGACGAAGTACACTGCTTCGCATTTCTGGCGGGCCATGAAAGCTTTGCGGCTGCCGAAGGAGCGCTGGGAATTGCCCGTTCAGCGAATAAGGTCCGGAAAACTCCTTTGCAGGTTATACTTCTCGGGATGGGGAAAGAGCCGGCCGATATTATTGCCAGAGTCAATGGATTCACTTATGTAGAAACGGCATTTGACTTTAAGACGGATGAGCTTTCTATTTTGAGTGAGACACCTTATTCCGGCGATGAGCGCGCGAAGGTTCGCTGCTTTGGAGCGTTTGAACCCAGAGAAGGCATAGCAGTCATGATCCATGAGCATGTGGATGTGTCCATTTCCGGCAATGCCACACATATGATACGCTTTCAGCATCCGGTTGCCGGTGCATATAAGAAATACTGTAATGATCATGGCCGCAATTATTTTGCCTGTGCCTCCGGCGGCGGAATCGGGCGGACCCTGAATCCCGATGATACGTCGGCAGGGCCTTCCTCTTATGGACAGACGGATTTGATGAGCCGCATGTATGCGGATGCGACATTTGCAGGCTCTTCCTCCGTACCGGCCCACGTAGAGATGATGGGATATGTAGGCATGGGCAATAACCCTATGGTTGGAGCGACTGTGGCTTTGGCTGTTGAGCTGGAAAACAGGAAGCAGGGGTAGCGTTGGAGGG
This sequence comes from Lachnoclostridium sp., assembly GCA_021770065.1. GTDB lineage: Bacteria > Bacillota > Clostridia > Lachnospirales > Lachnospiraceae > Laedolimicola. Next base: position 61,254 of record JAETRR010000017.1, read on the forward strand.
TTATAGGGATGAATTACGGTGTTTTTGAAGCATGCGGAAGGGCAAAAGGTGAACAGGAGACAGATCAGGCATTTATGGAACGCATAATAAAGAGCAGCTTTGCTTTGGCCGGGGATACGCAGAAGAGGATTAACGATAAGATGGATGCGTCCGTGGAGAAATGCAGTTATGAGAATAAAATGCTGACGCTTAAGTTTCGTGTGAAGGACTGGATGCTGAATCCGGCCGGCACCCTCCACGGAGGGCTTCTTACTACCGCCTGTGATATGACTATGGGGATGCTGGGAAGATTCTATAAAGAATCAGCTTCCTGTGTCACGGTTCAGTTAAATATGGCTTTTCTTCGAAGTATTGACAGGGGCAGCGAATTTACGGTGGAGGCTCATGTGGAAAAGCTGGGCAGAACCCTTTTGTTTTTAAGCGCCAGGGTTATGGATCCCGTTACCGGAAAGCCTGCCGGGGAGGCAGCAGCGGTTTTTATGTGATATTACGGAGGATGTTTTAAATGATTCATTCGGTAATTTTTGATTTGGACGGGGTACTTATTGACAGCGAAGAAATCTATTTTCGCCTATACAGCAGCCTTCTTATGAAATTTGGATATTCATTAGAAAAACAAGAGTATGCCCAATGCTACAGCGGAAAAACGGCTTATGAGAATATGGTAAAGATAATTGAGCGCTTTGGGCTGCCCATAGATGTTTCTTATGGATTGGAACACATGAAAATGGAGGAAAAGAAATATCTTGAGGAGGGAATTCCCTTAAAAACCGGAGCGAAATATTTGCTGGAATATCTAAAAGCCAATGGATATAAATGTGCGATGGCTACATCCAGTACACGCCAGAGAGCGGAACAAATTCTTAAGTTTCACGGAATAAAGGATTATTTTCAACGTATGATTACGGGTGAAGAAGTTAAAAAAGGGAAGCCTGAACCGGATATTTTTATTGCATCCTGCAAAGGACTTAAGGAAAAGAGGGAAAATTGTATTGTGATTGAAGACAGTGAAGCCGGCATACAGTCTGCCTATGCTGCACAGATAAAAGTACTCTGTGTTCCTGATTTAAAAGTACCTGGAAGAAAATATCAAATTATGACGGAGGCAGTGCTTTCATCACTTACTGAGGTTCCGGATTATCTGGAGAAAAACAGAAATGGTTAAAAGGTAATGAAGATGATGATGGGGATGAATGCCAACAAGAGCACGGACACACTTTCCAGCCCGGCAGGATTTGCGGCGGCATTGTGTGTATTTCTTGTGTTGTTTGTCTCTATTGGAATCCGGTACTTGAAGCATAAAGATGTGCATGCGGTTACTGGTCACGGAGTGAACAGTAACTGCATGCGTAAAGGCAGAAAGTCCTGCGGTTGTTTTTCGTTGCGAAACCCCTCTTTTTCTGTTATCATAAATTTAACAGAAGACAGGCCGGTTATCATAACGGAACCTTGAATAGGAGGGATCGCACCATGAAATGTTTATTTTCTTACGCAGACAAATATCTGGAAAAAAGCAGCTGGAAGGATCTGGCGCTCATTAAGCTCTGCCTTTTTGCCATGGGAATCATGGCAGGCATAAGGATACCGGAAAAGAATAAAAGGGCCATAAGCTGGGCCGCATATTTTGTATTTTTGGTGACTTATCTTCCGCTGATGTCAAAATTTCTTCGGATAGTAACGGAAAAGGATGACTGAGTTTCACCTATTTGGCTGGGATGCCATTAATCGGGGGGTGTCGGGAAGACAGCCCCCTTTTTTGATCCTGGGTTGACTATGACACATACCTGTTCAAAATTGCCGCAACACTCCCCAGATATGTCCGGCCGAATAAATTCAGATGATTCAGCAGATGGTATAAATGATACAGATCCCTGCGTTCTTCAAACCCTTTATCAATGGGATTGATTTCCCGATATGCAGAGTAAAATGCAGAAGGAAAGCTGCCGAAAAGCTGTGTCATAGCCAGATCCGTTTCAAAATCCCCCACATAGGCAGCAGGATCCAGAATCCAGGCTTTTCCGTTATTTCCGCACAACACATTTCCACTCCACAGATCTCCGTGAAGCAGGGAGGAAAATTCCGGTTCCCTCAAATAGGAATCCAGATGATCGAGCAGATACGTCATCTTTTTTCGCAGCCTGGAATCCAGATAGTGTTCCGCCATTTTTATCTGGGGTACCAGGCGGCATTCCCGGTAAAAGTCGATCCAGGATGCCATAGGAAGATTTTTCTGCGGATTGGATCCGATAAAATTATCCTCCCAAAAGCCATACCTTGACGAAGGCTGCCCCCTGGTTCCAAAGAAGGAGGATGGTCGCTGCTCCCTTTGGTTATATGCCGCTGTCTGTGGTTCCTTTATCCGGGGGAGGGGTGTTCTGTGCATATCTGCAAGTTCGTGACCGAATGTTTCCCAATAATTTTTGCTTCGGGGGGCGCTTTCGATCCATTCCAGCAGCAGGAACGAGAATCCCCTTTGTTCATCGATTCCTGTTCCCAGCACTTTCGGCACACCAATTGTCCCTGTCCCTTTTAGCGCCAGAAGTCCCTGTGATTCCGTTATAAAAAATTTAGAATTATTTATGGTGTTCGTCTTTACAAAAACTTTTTCCCCGGTGGAAAGGCTGAGTCTGCAGGCATTGTTGATATCGCCTCCGTGGACAGGATCGGTTTTGCATATTTCGGCATCGTTCCCAAAAGCAGTATGGACAGCTTCATTCAGAGAGTGGTATTGAAGCTGGAAAATTTCATTTATCATTTAATACCCCATTCCGTTCACTTAAGTACAGGCAGCAATGAAAAATCTTATACTTCATACGAATTTTCCATTTTTACCGTTTTATTAGATATAAACTGTAATAAAAATGTTCTTTTTTACAGGATAGCCTGTACAGGATTTTTTATTTTATATTACTATATTCCTTGCTTTGATACAAGGAGTTCAGCCGTACAGTGAGGAACGGCCGGCGGCAAGGGCATATGCAAAAAAGCATGGATTCCAGCCGCTCCAGAACATACAGGATATTGCGTGAGACTGTCTGGAGCAAGAAAGAAAAATCGAAACAGTTCCGCCGATGTTGTTTCTGGAGTGGTTTAGAGCTGAAAAGACAGGTCAGTAACCGCTGTTTTGAACACTCGAAGACAAAAAGGGATAAAGTATTATGAGGAAAGCGGAAACAGCAAATACGGGAATTGTGAGAGTTTTTGCAAGTGCAGCAGGAAGGGGAGGAAACATGGCGAACATATATGGGTATATTCGTGTCAGCAGTCGCGACCAGAACGAGGACAGGCAGACGGCAGCATTTCAAGAAATTTCCATACCAGAAAAAAATATTTTCATGGATAAACAATCAGGCAAGGATTTTGAACGTCCATCTTATAAACGCATGGTGCGGCGGATGAAAAAAGATGATCTTCTCTATATCAAAAGCATAGATCGTTTAGGGCGTAATTATGGGGAAATTTTGGAGCAATGGCGGATTCTTACCAAAGAAAAAGGGATTGACATTGTGGTGTTGGATATGCCGCTTTTGGACACCCGGCGGGGAAAAGACCTGATGGGAACATTTTTAAGTGACATTGTGCTGCAGGTGTTATCCTTTGTGGCAGAAAATGAGCGGACAAATATTCGGCAGCGTCAAGCGGAAGGAATTGCGGCGGCAAAAGCAAAAGGGGTAAAATTTGGCAGGCCGCCGTTGCCGTTACCTGATAATTTTTATGAAATTCACAGGCAGTGGCGAAAAAAGGAGATTTCTGTCAGTGAAGCTGCACGGTTATGTGGGATGTCAAGGGCGACTTTCCATGACAAGGCGAAAATATTTGAAAAAGCCAGATAATCGGATAGGCAAGAAATCCGGTTATGTGTACTTTT
>JAETRR010000018.1 GCA_021770065.1 Lachnoclostridium sp.
AGTATACCATATATCACTAAATATTACTAGTTAATAAAACAAAAAAGTTGACAAAAAAATAAGCCTGTTATAAGGCTTGGAAGCACTTTTTTGATTATTGATGTGTCAAACACCCGAATTTCAGTAATGATTGATTAAAGGCGGTATATACGGTATAATAAAATCTATAAAAGGAGATATTGTATGACTGAGATAACAAATGCTGTACAAGCGGCAGGCAGAAAGGCACAGTATGATGAGGCAGCGAAGCGCCTGCTGGGACAGAAAATTATTCTGGCGCATATCCTGGTAAAGACAGTGCCTGAGTTTAAGGGTATGAAACCAAAAGATGTAGTTTCGCTTATTGAAGGAACGCCGATGATTGGCAGTGTTCCGGTAGAACCGGGGCTTACCAATGCGGAGATAGAAAAGAACAATGGGAAACTTGTCGGTTTTAATACGGAAGATGCACAAATAAATGAGGGACTGGTAAGGTTTGACATTGTATTTTATGTGCGTATGCGTGACGGTCTGTCACAGATGATTATTAATTTGGAAGCGCAGCGCAGGAAGCCTTTGCAGTATTCGATATTGAATCGTGCCGGTTTTTATGTAAGTCGGCTTATTTCTTCCCAGAAGGGACGGGATTTTGAAAAGGCGGATTACGACAATATCTGTCCGGTATATTCTATTTGGATCTTGATGAATATGGAAGAAAACTCTTTAACCCATGTACATCTTACAAAGGATCAATTGTTAGGCTCTGTGGAACTGCCTGGAAAGGATATGTTTAATATCATTTTGATCGGATTGTCTAAAGAGATTCAAGAGCATGAAAATGAACAGGAGCTTCACAGGCTTTTAGGAGTTTTGCTCTCGCCGGTATTGGATGTAAAGGAAAAAATAGGAATCATGGAAAAGGAATTTGAAATTCCGGCAGAGGATAGAATAAGGAGGGATATCAGAGAAATGTGTAATTTAAGTGATAACATCTGGGATGAGGCGCTGGCAGCAGGCATCGCAGAAGGAGAAGCAAGAGGAGAGGTAAGAGGAGAGGCAAATATTATCTTGCAGATGAATCGAAAAGGATTAACCTCGAAAGAGATAGCGGAGATGTTGGATCGTAAGGAGGAGGAAATAACAGCCATACTTACGGGAAAAGAACTAAATCTGGTATAAAGGAAAAGACAAATCTGGCAGTTTAAAAAGGCAGGAAAAATATTGGAGCTTACCGCTCCGGCAGGCGTAACCACCTGCTATGATTTTGTGCAGATTATTTGGAACTGATTTCGTCATCAGATAAACTGCTGTTCACACAGGAAGATGCTTGTTCCTTAAATTATTAGAACCATACGCAGACGGCTCTGCGTATGGTTCCATGTCATCATCCCAGTTGATTATCTTCAACGGCTATTCTAACTGTTTCTGCGTCTATGATTCCATGACCATGACTTGATCCGAACATCAGGCTGCGGCTGCAGATTTTATTGTTCATCCGGGCCGCGCCGTTTGCAGCGTTTATAACCGTTTCCATGATATTCTCACCAAAGACAGGCTGTCGATAAGATTTTTATATAAATCTTGAGAAAAACCATTACAATCATCCATAAGAACAGTTACACATAATCTTGTGAACAGACGTGTTTTGGATATCCAAATAAAAAGGAGTTTGGCTGTGATGAAAAGCAAAACATCATTTATTCGGGTATATGAAAAAACAGGAAAACATAAGCTGAAAACAAGGAATCAACAGGATGTGGCAAAGATCAAAGGAAAGGTAAAAGAGATAACTTATAATTATAGAAGCCCAAACACGGGAAAATTTCATATAACCCTGGAATTTGAAAATAATCCTGACAGCAAAAAAATCAGGCAGGAAATAAGAGAAATATTAAAAGGAGAATTTCTGAATAAATTTTTAGAAAGTTCTGGACAAAGCCCAAATACGGCGTTATCATCTCCCGTACATTTAGAGGAGGAAATAAGAGAATGAAGAGAGTAAGATGCTTATATCGTGTATCTTCAAAACAGCAGTTACATGGGGATGATATACCGTTACAAAGAAATGAATGTAAGGAGTTTATTGCTCACCAGTCAGACTGGCAATTTGATTCGGAATACATAGAAAAAGGAGTATCCGGTTATCGGAAAGCCATCAGTGAACGGGACATATTAATGGAGATTGTGAGGGATGCATCCAAAAAGGAATTTGACATTTTATTGGTTTATATGTCTGATCGTTTAGGCCGCAGGGAAGGTGAGACACCACTTTATGTATCAAACTTAAATAACCTGGGAATTGAGGTCTGGTCAGTCAAAGAAGGAAAAATTGAGACCGAGGAACATATTGACAAGCTGTTAAACTATATTCGTTTCTGGCAGGCAGAGGGAGAAAGCAGGAAAACCGGAATTCGTGTGAGGGATGCTCAACTGGATAAAGTAAAGAAAGGGGAGTTTGTAGGTGGGTGTGCCCCCTTAGGTTATGATTTAGTTCCCACAGGTGAAATTAATGCACATGGGAGGATTGCAAGGAAATTAGTCATAAATGAGGAAAAGGCAAAGCTTGTGCGTCAGATATACAATTATGCACTGAATTATGGATATGGTTCCTTTAAGATTGCAAAGGTTTTAAATGAGCAGAAAGTGCCTGCTCTCAAAAGTGGTGAATGGAAAAGCACTTCTATTTCCTGCATACTAAAAAATCCAATATACAAAGGATATGTAGCACGAAGGGATGGAGGGCCTAATGGAAGTAGAACCTATTCAGAACAGCCAAATCCGGAATACATCATTATACCGGAGGATATCTGGGACAAAGTACAGGATATGAGAGAATGTCGTGTTAAGAGGATTCGGAAAACCTATCCAATTTCCACAAGTGGCCGATTATTGTTTATGGATATCTTGTATTGTGGCTATTGCGGAAAAAAGTTTACCAATGGGAGCAGGTATGATTATTGGACAACGAAGGACGGGGAAAAGAGGCAAAAGATTGTAGGCAGGTATCGTTGTGGTACAAAGGCTGCAGGCTCCCTTAGATGTGAAGGCAGAGGTACCTGCAGGCAGGAAGAAATAGAACCGATTTTATTGAATGTCATAGGAAATTATATGGATTCCCTAGGCAAAACAGAGGTTTATTCAGAACTTTTAGAGATGCAGGAAAAGCAGAGAAAGACTCTAAAAGCAAATATCAGTCAGCAGGAGAAAAAGATAAAGTCCATAAAAGAGGATATTGCAACCTTAGAGGATAAGATACCCGATGCCATTCGTGGAGAATATGTTATCCCGATAGACAAATTATCCAATCTATTAGAGGATCGGGAGAAAAGCTTACAAGGTGAAATAGAGACATTGAGGGAAATGGAGAAGGAATATAAGCAATCCGAACTAGACTTCCAGGATTTAGAGAAGTATAATGACCTCATAGTAAACTGGAGGGAAACCTTTGAGCAGGCTCCCGCTCCTATGAAAAAGGTCATCATAGGAAAACTAATTGGGCGGATAGATGTTTACAATGATGACATAAAAATTAAGTTCCGTGTAAATTCGGAGGATTTTGTACAAAGAATCACTGGTGGTTGCATGGTATCGGAACAAGGGATACGACTTCACCATCACCTCATCCACCGCATTTGACCACAAATGGATCAACGGCCGGAATATTTTTGAAAATATCTCCCGGATCGTGGATGAAATGTTCGGGAATTATCTGTCCAGGCCAAATGTAAAGCAGCCTATTCTGACCCAGTACTGTGACGGGCAGCGCGTTACCTGCCCCAACTGGATGAGCCAGTGGGGGAGCCAGTATCTGGGAGAGCAGGGGTACTCTGCGATTGATATTCTCCGCAATTATTATGGAAACAGTATTTACATCAATACTGCCGAAGAAATATCCGGTGTTCCCTATTCCTGGCCCGGGGAAGATCTGTCTGTGGGATCACGGGGGCAGAAAGTACTACAGATGCAGGAACAGCTGAACCGGATTGCCCAGGCCTATCCGGCACTGCCCGTGATTGCCCAGGACGGCATTTTCGGACCGGCGACGGAGGAAGCCGTCCGCGCTTTCCAGTCGATTTTCGGCCTTCCGGCTACAGGCATCGTGGATTATCCCACCTGGTATAAGATTTCCGAAATCTATGTAGGAGTATCCAGGATTGCAGAAGGCGCTCCCAGGGCTTAAGTATGCCTTGTAATACAGGAAGAGTCTGCTATAATACAGACAGAGGATTCACATATTTTATGAAAGAAGGACACTCCCATGCATTTTCGTCCCTGTATAGACATTCACAACGGAAAGGTAAAGCAGATTGTTGGCGGCAGCCTTAAGGATAAGCAGGATTCTGCCAGGGAAAATTTTGTGTCGGAGCAGGATGCGGCCTGGTATGCCAGGCTGTACCGGGAGGACAGGCTGAAGGGCGGGCATATTATCCAGCTGAACAGTATTGATTCCCCTTACTATCAGGCGACAAAGGCGCAGGCAATCGCCGCGCTTAAGGCATATCCCGGAGGCCTTCAGGCCGGAGGAGGCATTACGGCGGAGAATGCGGAAGAGTACCTGGATGCAGGGGCGTCCCATGTAATTGTGACCTCCTATGTCTTCCGGGACGGGCAGATTTCTTATGAGAATTTAAGGCGGATCAGGGAAGCTGTGGGAAAAGAAAGGCTGGTGCTGGACTTAAGCTGCCGCAAAAAAGGCGGCCGTTACTATATCGTTACGGATCGCTGGCAGAAGTTTACCAGTGTACAGGTGACAAAGGAGGTTCTGACAGAGCTTTCCGCCTGGTGCAGTGAGTTTCTTGTCCATGCAGTGGATGTGGAGGGAAAGGCATCGGGAATTGAGGAGGAGCTTGCGGTTCTTCTGGGGGAATGGCAGGGGATTCCGGTCACCTATGCAGGGGGAGTAGGCAGCATGGAGGATATCCTCCGCTTAAAAGAGCTTGGGAAGGGACACCTGGATGTGACCGTCGGAAGCGCCTTAAGTCTCTTTGGTGGTTGTATCCCTTACCGAGATGTGGTATACTTGGAATAAGATTCCTGATGCAGGGAACGCCGCATTCAGAGGTCTGAGTATAAGGTAAAGGAGTTGATTATATATGCGTTATATTATCAGCGGAAAAAACATCGAAGTAACAGAGGGCCTTCGTACAGCGATTACGGACAAGCTTGGAAAGCTGGAGCGCTATTTTACTCCGGACACAGAGGTACATGTAACCTTGAGTGTCGAAAAAGAGAGACAAAAGATTGAAGTAACGATTCCTGTTAAAGGGACGGTGATCCGCTCCGAGCAGGTGAGCAATGATATGTATGTATCCATTGATCTGGTAGAAGAAGTGATTGAGCGTCAGCTTCGTAAGTATAAGAATAAGCTGGTGCAGAGAGAACAGGGCGGAGGCAGCTTCCGGCAGGAATTCATTGAGCGTGAGGCGGAGGATGAAGAAGTGAAGATCATCCGTACCAAGATGTTTGACCGGAAGCCCATGTATCCGGAGGATGCATGCGTTCAGATGGAGATGCTCGGCCACAGCTTCTACGTGTTTGTCAATGCGGAGACAGATCAGGTCAATGTGGTATATAAGAGAAAGGGCAATACCTATGGACTCCTGGAGCCGGAGGATTAAGTAAGTGAATGATATGGCGGCATGGCTGTTTCGGCCGTGCCGCCATTCCCATATTATCAGCCTATTGAATAATTTCTTTGTTAGTGTTACAATATGACGACAAGGGGATAAAACCCGGAATACGAAAACAGGAGTTATGTCTGATGAGTATATTAACGAAAATGTTCGGAACCCACAGTGAGCGTGAGTTAAAATTGATTTATCCGACAGTTGACAAGATTGAAGCTCTGCGGCCGGCTATGATGGAGCTGTCCGATGAGGAACTTCGAGGGAAGACAAAAGAATTCAAAGAGCGTCTGGCAGAGGGCCAGACACTGGATGATATTCTGGTAGAGGCGTTTGCCGCTGTGCGCGAGGCAGCCCGGCGTGTTCTGGGAATGGAGCATTACCGTGTTCAGCTGATCGGCGGAATCATTCTTCACCAGGGCCGTATTGCCGAGATGAAGACCGGTGAAGGTAAAACTCTGGTATCCACACTTCCGGCGTATCTGAATGCGCTGGAAGGAAGGGGCGTGCATATCGTAACCGTCAATGACTATCTGGCACACCGTGACGCAGAGTGGATGGGCAAGGTCCATGAGGCTCTGGGACTGACCGTAGGCGTGGTGCTGAACAGCAATACCAACGATGAGCGCCGTGCAGCCTACAACTGCGATATCACTTATGTGACAAACAATGAGCTGGGCTTTGATTACCTTCGTGACAACATGGTGATTTATAAGGAGCAGCTGGTACAGAGGGAGCTTCATTATGCCATCATCGACGAGGTGGACTCCGTGCTCATCGACGAGGCCCGGACACCCCTTATTATTTCCGGACAGAGCGGCAAGTCCACGAAGCTGTATGAGATCTGTGATGCCCTGGCAAAGACCATGAAGCGCGGCGAGGCCAGCGGGGAATTCTCCAAGATGAATGCCATTATGGGCGAGGAGATTGAGGAGACCGGAGAATTTATTGTCAATGAGAAGGACAAGGTGGTGAATCTGACTGCTGACGGTGTAAAGAGAGTAGAGCAGTATTTTCACATTGAGAATCTGGCGGATCCGGAGAACCTGGAGATTCAGCACAATATTATTCTGGCCCTGCGTGCCAACTATCTGATGTTCCGGGATCAGGATTATGTGGTAAAGGATGATCAGGTTCTGATTGTAGACGAATTTACCGGCCGTATTATGCCGGGCCGCCGTTACTCTGACGGGCTTCATCAGGCCATTGAGGCAAAAGAGCATGTGAAAGTAAAGCGTGAGAGCAAGACGCTTGCCAATATTACATTCCAAAACTTCTTTAATAAATATGAGAAAAAAGCGGGCATGACCGGTACGGCGCTTACGGAGGAAAAGGAGTTCCGTGAGATCTACGGCATGGATGTAATTGAGATTCCCACCAATCGCCCGGTGATTCGTAAGGATCTCCAGGATGCCGTGTATAAGACCCGGAAGGAGAAGCTTTTTGCGGTGGTAAATGCCATTGAGGAGGCGCACAAGAGGGGGCAGCCGGTACTGGTGGGTACGATTACCATTGAAGCTTCTGAGGAGCTGAGCGTACTGCTGCGCAGGAGAGGCGTCCCCCATGAGGTATTGAATGCAAAGTTCCATGAGCGCGAGGCGGAGATTGTGGCTCTGGCGGGCCGTCACGGAGCAGTGACCATTGCCACGAATATGGCGGGCCGTGGTACGGATATTAAGCTGGATGACGAAGCAAGAGAGGCCGGCGGACTTAAGATCATCGGTACAGAGCGCCACGAGTCCCGGCGTATTGACAATCAGCTTCGCGGCCGTTCCGGACGGCAGGGAGATCCGGGAGTGTCCCGTTTTTATATCTCCCTTGAGGATGATCTGATGCGCCTGTTTGGCTCCGAGCGTTTGATGAGTATTTTCAATGCCCTCGGCGTGCCGGAAAATGAGGAGATTGAGCATAAGATGCTTTCCGATGCCATTGAAAAGGCGCAGAAGAAGATAGAGAACAACAACTTCGGAATCCGTAAAAATCTTCTGGAATATGACCAGGTGATGAATGAGCAGCGCGAGATTATCTATGCGGAACGCCGCCGGGTACTGAATGGCGAGAGTATGCGGGATGCCATCTACAAGATGCTGACAGATACGGTGGAGAATACGGTAGATACTTTGATTGGCGATGACCAGGATCCGGAAGAATGGGATCTGAAAGGATTAAATGAGATACTGCTGCCTGCGATTCCCTTAAAGCCGATTACACCGGACCGTGTAAGCGGGAAGAAGAAGAACGAGCTGAAGCATATGCTGAAAGAGGAAGCTGTCAAACTGTATGAACTCAAAGAGGCAGAGTTTCCGAATGCAGAGATGCTCAGAGAACTGGAGCGCGTATTCCTACTGAAAGTGATTGACCGGAAATGGATGGATCATATCGACGATATGGATCAGCTCCGCCAGGGCATCGGCCTGCAGGCATTTGCACAGAGGGATCCTCTGGTAGAGTATAAGCTGAGCGGCTATGAGATGTTCTCGGCCATGACTTCCAGCATCCAGGAGGAGACGGTGCGGATTCTTCTTCATGTACGTGTAGAGGAAAAGGCAGAGCGTGAGCAGGTGGCCAAGGTGACGGGAACCAACAAGGATACAAGCCTTGCTAAGGCGCCCAAGAAGCGTGAGAGTGAGAAGATTTATCCGAACGATCCCTGCCCCTGCGGAAGCGGCAAGAAGTATAAGCAGTGCTGCGGCAGGAAATAGCAGAAAAAGGGAAATTCCGTATAGTATTTTCTTTACAATGTGTATTGATTGTGCTACAATAGAAGAGGAAGGAGGGATAATCATATGGCTCAAACGATGGTAAATTTCAGAATTGATGAAGAGGTAAAGCGGAAGATGGAATCGGCCTGCAGAGAAATGGGATTATCATTAAGTACCGCATTTAATATATTTGCAGTTAAAGTTGGTAATGAGCGAAGAATACCTTTTGAGGTGTCTGCAGATCCCTTTTACTCGGAGGCTAATTTGAAGGTGCTTAAGGAACGGGCAGAGCGAGTAGAATCTGGCGCTTCAATTCCCAAACAGCATGATTTGATTGGGGAATAGTTTATGGGTGTACTTTGGGAAGATGAGGCATGGCAGGAATATCTTGACTGGCAGGAGCAGGACAAAAGGACATTGAAGAAAATCAACAAGCTTGTCAGGGATATACAAAGGAATCCTTTTGAGGGAATTGGGCACCCGGAACCATTGACTGGCAATCTGGCCGGATGGTGGAGCAGACACATTGATGGGAAAAACCGTATCGTGTATAAATCTGAGGGGAATAATACAACGATTCTTTCCTGCAAAAATCATTACAGCGATCACTGAAAAAACGAATAACAAAAAAGAAAATGGCCATACTCCTAATAAATGGAAATAGAAAGGGGTATGGTTATTTTATGTCTAAAGCAAAAAAGGTGGATTTGAAAAATCTGGAGCCGGAGGAGCAGCTGAAATATGAGATTGCCGAGGAACTGGGGCTCCTTGATAAAGTAGTGGCTGAGGGATGGAAGTCTCTCTCCGCCAAGGAGACCGGCCGCATCGGGGGCTTAATGACAAAGAAAAAGAAAGAGATGCAGGCAAAGCTTCAAAAAGAGGATGAGGAGAGGGAGCTTTTGATTGAGGAGTTATTGTGAAATGTGAACGATTGTTGAAAATTGAATAAGTACTTTACACGTTAGGGAGTGATTGTTATAATGAGGTTATCTACCATATAACCAGAGAACTCGCAAAAAGAGGTGATTATATGACTGGCAAAGAGGTTATTAACCTTGTTTGTAAATTAAGGGAAAAGGGTATCAGCAGCGATGAAATTATTGCCATCATTGAGTATATAGAAACTCATGACCCCAAAGAGCAAGAGTAACTAGTTAAATCATAGTTACAATTAGGGTGTAAGGTCTTATAAAGACTTTACACCTTTTGTATTTTACTCTTGCATAATTCCATAGGTATGATATAATAAATAAATCCGAGTATAATAGTCGGATTTACAGAGAGAAAGCGGCAGAAGTTATGTTCTGTATAGATTCTGTCAAACCAAATATAGAAAGAAGATGTGACAAATGCTTGAAGTAAAGCACTTGACCTATCAGGTCATGGAAAACGGAGCAGAGCGGAAGCTGGTAGATGATGTAAGCTTTTCCGTGAAGGACGGTGAGATGCTGGTTATTACCGGTCCGAATGGAGGAGGAAAGTCCACCATCGCCAAGCTTTTGATGGGAATTGAGAAAGCCGATGAGGGAGAGATTCTGCTGGACGGGCAGGCTCTCTCACATATGAATGTAGACGAGCGCGCCAATGCAGGCATCGGATATGCCTTTCAGCAGCCGCCGTCTTTCAAGGGCATGACCGTGGAGCGTCTGTTGAATCTGGCGGCAGGAAAGCCCCTTTCGGAAGCTGTCTGCTGTGAGCTGTTAAGCAGCGTGGGTATGTGTGCCAGGGAATATCTGAAGCGTGAGGCGGATGCCACCCTTTCCGGAGGGGAGCGCAAGCGGATTGAGATAGCTACCGTGCTGGCAAAGTCCCATAAGATCTGTATTTTTGATGAGCCTGAGGCCGGTATCGACCTGTGGAGCTTTTCCATGCTGGTAGATCAGTTTGAACGAATCCATGAGAAAAAGCAGGAGAGCCTCCTTCTTATTTCCCATCAGGAGCGGATTATCCGTATGGCAGATCGGATTCTGGTGGTTGATGACGGCCGGATTCAGGACGAGGGAAGCAGGGAGGAGATGCTTCCTAAGCTGTTCCCGGAAGACGGCGGATGCGCCTGCAGAAATGAAAATGGCAAAAGGGAGGATGGAAGCTGTGAATGTGAAGCTGGATGCGGCAGCAGATAAAGTATTGAAAGTAATTGACAAGTCTGTGGCAGAGCAGAAAGGCGCCTACAATGTGCGTTACAATGGACAGCCTTTGTGCCATGGAGACAGTGAACATATTAAGATACGAAGAAAAGAAGACAAGCAGGGAATTGACGTGTACATTGATAAGGATGCCAGGGGCGAGCAGGTACATATTCCGGTTGTGGTATCCGTATCGGGCATGACGGACATTGTATACAATGATTTCTATGTGGAGCCGGGAGCAGAGGTTGTGATTGTGGCCGGATGCGGTATTCATAATTCCGGCTGTGATTCCGCAAGACATGACGGAATCCACGCTTTCCACATCGGCAAGGGTGCCAATGTACGCTATGAGGAAAAGCATTACGGAGAGGGGGAGGGAAGCGGAGAACGAATCTTGAACCCGGTGACAAAGATTTATATGGAGGAGGATTCCGTATTTACCCTGGATACGGCGCAGATCCGCGGCGTAGATTCCACGATCCGTGAGACAGAGGTTGAGATGGGGGCAGGTGCGAGACTCCAGGTGACGGAGCGGCTGATGACCCATGACAAGCAGACTGCCGTCTCCAATATGGAGGTGCGGATGAACGGGGACGGAAGCTCCGCCCAGATTGTTTCCCGTTCCGTGGCAAAGGGAAGCTCCGTGCAGACTTTTCACCCCAAAGCCGTGGGCAATGCAGGCTGCCACGCCCATATCCAGTGCGATTCCATTATTATGGATCAGGCGGAGGTCTGCTCCATTCCGGAGATCAATGCCCGCCATATAGATGCACAGATTATCCATGAGGCGGCTATCGGGCGCATCAATGACGAGCAGCTTCTGAAGCTTCGGAGCCTTGGACTTACGGAGGAAGAGGCGGAAGCGGTGATTATCGAGAACTTTTTACAATAAACGGAAGGACAGTATAATAATAAGGGACTGCCGGCAGTAAGGCAGCCCCTTATTTTATGTCTTAATGTCAGAATGGTTTTTCCGGAGGCTTTCTTAAGGTCAGATGCTGAATCCCCAGAAAACGCTGGATGCAGAGGCAGGCAGCCCCGAGAAGAATGGAGGTGTCCTGTAAGCCGGAGGGAACCAGGATACAGTGCATCCGCATCCGGTTCTGAAGCCGGTCCTGGATCTGCCGCAGCACTTCCGGGAAATAGGTGGTAAAAGAGCTGTTGATCACGATCATATCCGGATTGAATGTATTCAGCAGATTGTTGATGCCGTAAGACATGTATCGGATAAAATCATTGAGGAGGAAAAGGGCGTCATCGTCCTGTTTGTGGCAGGCGGACACAAAGGCATCGATATCCGTGCGTTCCAGCCCTTTTAAAGCGGCAAACTGCTTCAGAATGGAGCGCTCGGAAGCGTACTGCTCCAGACAGCCCGAGTTTCCGCAGGGGCAGGGGCGGCCGCCCGGCTCTATGATGGAATGGCCGAATTCTCCGGCATTTCCGTTGGCGCCCGTGTAGAGCTGATTGTTGATAAGGATTCCCACGCCGATTCCTGTGTGGATGCTGATTCCGATGAGGTTCGGTGTGTGGTAGTAAAAGGTGTGCTCTCCAATGACGGAGAGATTGGCTTCATTTTCCAGATAAACGGGTATGCCGAACTCCTGCTCCAATGCTTCCTGGAAGGGAAGCTGTTCGTAGGGGGAGTAGGGAGTAAAGGTTACCTGGTTTTCATATACGGTTCCGTGGATGCCCAGGCCGATACCTACTACGCCGTAGGGCGTGGCCTCTAAGGAGGCGGTCATGTCACGGATTATGGTTATTAACAGGGGGAGGATTTCTTCGCGGCCGGCCTGGTTGGGGTATAGTTTCAGACGGCAGTTTTCACCTCTCAGGTTGCAGATCATGGCGGAGATGGTGTTGGCATTTACGTCTATGGACAGGGCGTAGCCGCAGTTGGCATGGAAGGTCAGCAGGATTGGTTTGCGTCCTAATGAGGTGTTGTCGTTTCCCGCTTCTACTACGAGATTTTGTTCTATAAGTTTTTGGACAATGGCGGAGACGGTGGCTTTGGTGAGGCCGGAGCTTTTGGCCAGGGCGGCCCGGGAAATGGTGCCTTCTTTTAGTATCATCTCCAGGATTAGATGGCTGTTCATGTCGCGTATCAGTTCTTTGCTTCCGGTTATCATATTATGTCCGTCACTTTCTTGAAGAATATTTATGTTTTAGTATAATACATGTTTTGGGTTTAGTAAATATGCAATGCGTGTGTGGAATGGGGGAGGGGCAGGCACGAAATAAGCCCTCCGCCTTTTCCATATCCGTGTTCGGACGGTTCACGTACACGCTGTCTGCTCTGAACGAACATTGCCGTTTGTTTTTGAGGGATGCTGTTTTGGGTGCGGGCAATGTTCGCTCATATCAGACAGTGTGTGCGGCAGTTTCTGGCGTTGTGCGGCGGTACTTGGGTGATAGAGGGAAAGATTAAGACGGGGCGGAAGGTATATGGCGGAGAGAAATGAAAAAAAGAAAATGGCTGTGGTTTTACTTGTGCTGTTGTTGACGGGGGTGGGGATTTACGGGCTTGTGCTGTTTTTGGGAAGTCTCCAGGTGACAGCTCTTGACGACAGTGCCTATAATCTCAGGAAATGTTTTGTGGGAGTAAATAATTATATTCTGGGGCGGGAGTACAGCAGGCTTTGTTTTGAGCTTCTCTCGGAGAATCCCAGGGACAGCCGGATGGTGGTTCTGATGGATTCTTCTTCTACCGGGACAGGGAAGAATACGATGTTCTGGGGGATGAGGGAGACGCTGGATGAGAAGATCCGGGAGACGGGATGGGGTTATGAGATTAAGATCCAGGCCGTGTCCATTGACAGCAGCAATGCTTTTATGACGGAGGAGACTATACGGAAGCTTCTGGTGACGGAGGAGGAGCAGCCGGATATTCTGATTTGCCTCAGTGAGATGGATACGCGCCGGGCTTATGAGGCTGTGGTGGATTATATGCTTCTGTGTGCAGGCACTTACGGAGTATCGGGAGACAGGGTATGTGAATGGGTATTTTCCCATAGATACTTATGTGATTGATGAAAATAATGTGGGGCAGTATCGATTGCCGTGAAGGCATCCTGCCTGTGTTTGTACAAAAGACCGGGAGTTACGTGTATGAAGAAATGGAATAATCTGTCTATTCAATTAAAGCTGATTGCTGCGTTCCTGCTTACATTTTTCCTTATCTTTTTTGTGAATCTTATTTTATATGCCAATATTAATTTCATGTCCGGAAGAATCGATCAGGTCTATCAGAGCAACAGCAGTCTCAACGAGCTGTCGGAGGCTTTGAGTGCGGTACATGGCAGTATGACGGAGTATCTGAATGTGAAGAGCTCTGACACTCTGGATTCCTACTACCGGAACAGCCAGGAACTGAATCAGCGGATCCAGGAGCTGAATACGGAGATTTGCAGTGACGAGCTTCTGATGATGGAGCGCAATATCCGGAATATGATTCTGGAATATCTGCATATCACGGACGAGGCGACACAGGCAAAGCGCGGACGGAATATTGAAAAATACCGGCTGCGTTATGAGGAGGCTGTGGAGCGCTTTGAATATATCAATACATATATTTACAGTCTGAATGACCGCAGGTTTAAGACGAACACCGACAGCTACGAGACACTGGCCAGGGCGCTCCGCAGATTTGAGCTGGTGGGGACGATAATTCTGGCGGCTGCGGGTGTGGTGATCACAGTCTTGATTTATGCCATCACAAGGAGTATTACGGGGCCTTTAAGCCATCTGGCCCGGAGAGCGAATGAGGTGGCGGAGGGAAATCTGGAGGTGGATCTGGTTCCGGTCCACAGTATGGACGAGATTGGAATTGTGACCACAGCTTTTAACCAGATGGTAGCCAGCATCCGGATTCATATGGAACGGATTAAGGAAAATATGGAGAAAGAGGCAGCTATGAAGGAGAAGGAGCTGATGATGGAGGGGCATTTAAAGGATGCGCAGCTCAAATACCTTCAGGCCCAGATTAATCCGCATTTTCTGTTTAATACGCTGAATGCCGGAGCACAGCTTGCCATGATGGAAGGAGCAGACAAGACATGTCTGTTTGTGGAAAATATGGCGGATTTTTTCCGGTACAATGTGAAGAAGATTAACCAGGATGCTGCCATCCGGGAGGAATTGGAGCTGGTAGACAGTTATCTTTATATATTGAATGTGCGCTTTGCGGGAGAGATTCATTTTCGGAAGCAGGTGGATGAGACGCTTCTTGACCTGCGTGTTCCAAGCATGATACTTCAGCCTATTGTGGAAAATGCCGCCAATTACGGAATCCGGGGCATTGACTGGGAGGGGTGGATTGAGCTTCTTCTGTACCGGGAGCCGGAGCGCATCTGTATCTCCATCCGGGACAACGGCGTGGGAATGAGCCGGGAGAAAATAAAGGAGATTATGGAGGGAAAGATCCGGGAAGCGGATTTGTCCAGGAATTCCACAGGTATCGGCCTTGGGAATGTGATCAGCCGTCTGAGGCTTTACTATAACAGGGAAGAGGTTTTTGAGATTCAAAGTGACGGGGAAGGCAAGGGGACCCAGGTGTTCCTGTACCTTCCGGCGGAGGAGGAATATTATGTATAAGATTATGCTGGCAGATGACGAGGGAATTGTGATTGACTCCTTAACTTATATTATCCGTCAGAATTTCGACGGAGAATGCCGCGTAGAATCCGCAAAAACAGGGCGCAGTGTTATTGAGCTGGCAGAGAGCTTCCGGCCGGATATTGCTTTTATGGATATTCAGATGCCGGGAATCAACGGCATTGAAGCCATGAAGGAGATTAAGAAAAACAACCCGAATCTTATATTTATCGTCATGTCCGCTTACGACAAGTTCGACTATGCCCAGGAAGCCATCAATCTGGGTGTTCTGGAATATCTGCATAAACCGGTGAACCAGAAAAAGATAGTCGGTGTTCTAAAAAAGGCAATGGACATGGTGGACAGCAGAAGGAAAAAGCGGAGCCGGGATCTGGAGACAAAGGAAAAACTGGAGATAGCAGTCCCTATGCTGGAACAGGGCTTTATTATGGCCGGACTTTTACAGGCCAGGGACAGGCCGGGACTGGAAAATTATAAAAGCCTTCTTGACATAAATGAAAGCCATATGTTTGTGCTGGTTCTGGAATTCGGGGATGAAAAAAAGGAGCAGGAAGCTGCCGGTCCGGTAGAAGCCGGTGTCCGGCTTCTGGGAAGCTATCAGCAGATCCGCAGACGGAATATATGCCGAATATCCGCTTAAAGGTGCTGGAATTCGTGCTGTTTATGGAATACCTGGCCTACAAGAGCGGCGGAATGGTATACCGTTTCCGGGACCGCTCGGAGTATCTGGAGATGGTCCGCACAGGCTCTCTGGAGGAAATGCGGCGCTGGTTTCTGAAAAAGGCTGAGGAAGCGGCTGCAAATGTATCTGAGAAGAAGAAGGAATACTCCCACGAGATTATTGAGAAAGCCAGAGAATACATCGGGCAGAACTATAAGAAGGATTTGTCTCTGGAGAACATGTCCAGAGAGATGGACATGAGCCCCTACTATTTCAGCAAACTTTTTAAAGAGGTAACGGGGACAAATTTTGTGGAGTATGTGACCAGCATCCGCATCCGCCGGGCCAAAGAGCTTCTTCGGGAAGGCAAAAACTCCATGAAACAGATTTGCCAGGAGATCGGTTATGGAGATCCGAACTATTTCAGCCGCATTTTTAAGAAATGGACAGGCCAGACTCCTACGGAGTTTAAGGAGGGAAACGAGGAATGAGACAGAAATACACACAGATCATGGGAATGCTTGGACTGATCTTTTGTATGGCTGTGCTGCCGGGATGCAGGGGTGTGGAGACGGAAACAGCCGGGGTGGCAGACCGGGAGGAGGATACGATCCGCATTGGTTTAAGCTTTGATTCTTTTATCATTGAGCGCTGGCAGCGGGACAGGGATGCGTTTACGGCCAGAGCCTCGGAGCTTGGAGCGGAGGTAAATGTTCAGTGTGCAAACGGGGATGCGCGGGAGCAGGCGGCCCAGATTGAATATCTGGTTAAGAAAGACATGGATGTGATTGTCATAGTGGCTGCAGACTGCAATGCATTAAGCGAACCCGTAAGAAAGGCAAAGCGTGAAGGCGTCCGGGTGATTGCCTATGACCGTCTGATTATAAATGCGGATGTGGATCTGTGCATTACCTTTGACAATGAGCGTGTGGGAGAGATGATGGCGGAAACTATCATTTCCAGGACTTCGGAGAACGCAAAGATCTTTATGATGTGCGGTTCTCCCGAGGACAACAATGTATCTCTTGTAATGGAAGGGTTTCACGCAATGGTTGATCGGACGGACCGGGAGATTGCAGAGACGGCTTATGCAGATAACTGGCTTTCGGAGATTGGATTTTCCAGAGTCAGCGAATATCTGGATAACGGAGGGGAGGCAGATGCCATTATGTGCGGAAATGATGACATTGCCAGCCAGGTGATACGGGCGCTCTCTGAGCGGAGAATGGCCGGAGAGGTGTGTGTGGTGGGGCAGGATGCGGATCTTGGGGCCTGCCAGAGAGTGGTGGAGGGAACCCAGGCCATGACCGTCTACAAGCCTGTAGAGAAACTGGCAAGGCGCGCGGCGGAGTGTGCAGTGACGCTGGCGAAAGGAGACGAACTTAAGACAGCCGGAACTTTTTTCGACGGTACTCAGGAGGTTCCCTACATCGGCCTTGAGCCTATTGCCGTGACAGCAGCTAATATGGATGTGGTTATTGAGGACGGGTTTCATCTGAGGGAGGATATTTACCTGAATGTAAACAGTGAAGAGAGACCGTAGGGATTCGGGGCTGTCGCAATAAGACAACAGCCATTTCTTACAGAGGGAAAAATTAATTTTTTACCAAAAGGGATGGATAATAAATTTAGATATGTGAAAATATTACCGCACGGAAAAAAGGCACGATTATTTTTTGGTAAAAAAATTAAAACTTTTTGTCATGAGATTGACAACATTGGGCAAAAATGATAATGTCATACCAACAGTTATCGAGCACGGAAGTAAAAAAGTAAAAAAGAAGTGAGACTATGGCAGGAAATATAAAAGAAATTGCAAGGCTTGCAAATGTTTCCAGAGGAACGGTTGACAGGGTGCTGCACGATCGATATGGGGTAAGCGAAGAGGCAAGAAGGAAAGTAAATGAGGTTATCAAGGAATTGAATTATCAGCCCAATGTTGTGGCAAAGGCTTTACAGAGCCTGCAGAGCCCCATCACATTAGGAGTAGTTCTGCCGCCCTCCAATATTGAATTTTTCCATGAAGTAGCCCGGGGGTTCCAGACAGGCGCGGAGAACTACAAATCCTACGGTGTAACCGTGCTTCAAGAGGTGCTGGAGGTCTATGATGTCTGCCATTGGAAAAAGGCTGTGGAACGGCTGCTTGAAAAGGATATTAAAGGCTTGATAACAATAGGAATTGATACACCGGAGGCGTGCGAATATTTGGAGCGGATGCCCCAGAGGCCGGATGTGGTGATTTATAATACAGATTTGGATTTTGACGGCAAGATCTGTTTTGTGGGCCAGGACAACTATGCTTCCGGAAAAGCGGCCGGAAGCTTGATGGGGCGGATTATGAAGCAGCAGGGGAAGATATTTACAGTTATGGCGCCGCTGTCGAAGCAGGCAGGTATACTGAGATACCAGGGATTTCAAGAAAGCATCCAAAAGCAGAACGGCACCCTGGAGCTGATGGAGCCTGTAATCACAGGCGAAAATCTGGACTATACATATAAGGTGGTCAAAGAAGCACTGGAGAAGCATTCGGATATCAGCGGGGTATTTATCAACGATTCCACGGTAATCGCGGCGGCGGACGCCATCGAAGAGTCGGGGAGAGGCAATGAGATTTCGGTTATTTCCTTTGACTTGTACAGCCGGATTCATACTTATCTGGATAAAGGAATCATCGACTATACCATTACCCAGGAGCCCTTTTACCAGGGATATATACCGATACAGATTCTCTACGAAAAGATTGTCATGGGTAAGATGCCCAAGCGGAAAAATTATTATACCATGATTGATATTCGGTGCAAAGAAAATCAGTATTACGAAAATATCAGCACTTTTTATGAAAGCTGAAAAGAAGAAATTTGTTTTAACTTATTTTTTGTGCACAAAACCGTGCCCGAGCACAGAAGGAGGAAAAAATGAAAGACAGGGTAGGAAAATTAAAGGCGGTAACAGGAAGAACTGAGTTCAGCGTATTTTTAGGGCTTCTTTTATTGACGGTTGCTATGAGTATAGCCAGTCCCTTTTTCCTAAAAACATCAAATATTTTTAATGTGTTGAGCCAGATTTCAAGATATGGAATTATCTCAGTGGGAATGGCGCTGGTAATTATTACAGGAGGAATTGATCTCTCCGTAGGCTATGTGGTTGGATTGTGCGCCTGCGTTGCAGCGTGGCTTACCTCACAGGCACATCTTCCGTGGCCGGCGGTACTGTTACTGGTGCTGCTTTTAGGAACCGTAATCGGAACGGTAAACGGCCTGCTGGTAACAAAGATGAAGCTGGTGCCTTTTATCGTAACCTTAGCAACAGGAAAAATTTTATCAGGATGCACGCTGCTGCTGACAAAAGGAATGCCGATAAGCTTTGAATCTTCTCTGGCGTGGCTGGGAAGCGGATACATTGGCCCGATTCCCGTCTGTGTAATCATTATGTTTCTGGTTATTATAGGAGGCAGTGTTTTTGCACAGTGCACCCTGACGGGGCGCAATATCTACGCAGTCGGAAACAATGAGAGGACGGCGGAGCTGTCGGGAATTAAAGTAAAAAAGCTGAAATGCTCGGTATATATCATCACCAGCCTTCTCTCTGCGCTGTGCGGTATTATTGTAGCGGGAAATCTGTACAGCTCGGATGCATCGCTTGGTATTGGCTACGAGACGGATATTATTGCCGCTGTAGTAATCGGCGGAGTGTCAATGAGCGGCGGTGAGGGAACGGTATGGGGCTCTCTCATTGGAGCAGCTATTATGGGAATATTAAAGAATGCCTTTGTTCTTCTGAACATTTCCTCCTACTGGCAGTCCGTTGTAATAGGAATTGTAATTATTGTAGCTGTAGCACTGGATGTGCTTAGAGTGAATAAAAAAGAAAAGTAAAGGAGAGGACGGGATTGAAAATAAGAAACAGGGAGTACCCATTCCCTTATCGGTACCCCAAATAAACCGTTTTTAAGACGGATTTGAAAATTGAATATTAGAAATGAGAGTAAAAGGAAATCAACTCTAAGAAACCATTTACATAATATTTGGCGCTGATGCGTAGTGAAAGGAACGGAATAATTATGAAAAAGCGATTATTGAACGTAATTTTAGCAGCAGTTTTGGCATTTGGCCTGGTTGGATGTGGATCCGGAAGCAGTCCGGCTGCAGCGGAGCCTTCTAAGGACACAGCAGAGGAAAGCACAGAAGAGCCGTCAGAAGAAGCCGCAGATGTGAGCACCCAGGAAGAGGCGGCTGACACGGATGCCGGTGAGACGGCGGATGCTCCCAAGTTCAATTATGAACCCAAGAAAAATGATACGGGAAATGAATTTAGAATTGCGGCATTAACCGTACAGAATAATCCCTTCTGGGTAGACGTAACAAAGGGAATCGAGGCTGCACAGGCATTTTTAGCAGGCGGCGACTACAATACAACAGTTGATTTGATTACTGTTGATGATTTTGACGGACAGGTATTTGCCGAGACAATCGACACCTGTATTGTAAAAGGCTATGATGCCATCACGACAGTAGGTGTTTCCGATGCAATTGTGCCGGCGATTAACAAGGCGACACAGGCAGGCATCCCCGTTTATGTATTTAACAGTGATACGGAAAAGGAATCAGACAGAGTTGCCTTTGTGGGACAGGATCTGTATGCGGCAGGCGGCGTGGCTGCAGATACCGCAGCGGCCTTAATCGGTGAAAAAGGAAAGGTAGGTATCATCACCGGGCTTTACAGTGTAAATGCCCACGAGCTGAGACGCCATGGAATTGAAGATACCATAAATGAAAAATATCCGGATATTGAGATTGTCGGCACCACAGAAAACCACGATTCCGCCGATGAAGCATATACACAGACAAAAGATTTTATTACCGGAAATCCGGACCTGTCCGCAATACTGGTAACGGCAGGAGGACCTCACGGAGCAGCGAAGGCAATTGAAGAGCTGGGAGTGCAGGATCAGGTGAAACTGGTCTGCTTCGATACTACCACAGAGATTGTCAGCTATGTAAAGAAGGGAATTATCAACGGTACAGTAAGCCAGGATCCCTTCGGACAGGGAGCAGATCCCATTATACTTGCATATAATCAGCTTGTGACAGGAGAAACAGAGGTTACAGGAAATGCATTTACAAAAATGGATGTAATAACACCGGACAATGTCAATGAATTATTTCCGGAATAAGTAAGACTGGAAAAGGAGAATACAATGGGAGATTCCGTAATTTGTGAATTGCAGAATATTACGAAGCGGTTCCCGGGTGTTGTTGCATTGGATCAAGTAAATCTTTCCATTAAAAAGGGAGAGATTCTGGCAATCGTCGGAGAAAACGGAGCAGGGAAATCTACGCTGATGAATATTTTGTCTGGAGTGTTCCCTCCTTCCGAGGGCAGGATTTTATATGAAGGCCAGGAAAGGCGCTTCTCTCATACGAGAGAAGCGCAGGAACTGGGAATTGCCATGATTCATCAAGAGCTGTCCCTTTCCAATGCCCTGAGTATAGCCGAAAACATTTTTCAAGGAAGGCTGCCCAAAAAGGCAACCGGTCTGATTGATAAAAAGAAGCTCTTTCAAGACAGCCAGAAGCTTCTTGAGCAGGTAGGGCTTGGCGGTGTGGATGTAAAAACCCTTGTGAGGGACATAAACGCTTCCCAACAGCAGCAGGTGGAGATTGCGAAGGCATTATCCTTACATGCTAAGCTGCTGATTTTGGATGAGCCTACGTCTGCGCTGACTCCTGCGGAAGCCAATGTCCTTCACGGTGTGATGGGTAAGCTGCGGGAAGAAGGAATCACGATGCTTTATATTTCCCACAAGCTGGATGAGATTATGAAAATAAGTGACAGAATTGCGGTATTTCGGGACGGCAGGTATATAGAGACGCTTATTACAAAGGATACCACAGTGGAACGGATGATCTCATTGATGGTTGGAAGAGAAAACAGCGCTGCATATACCAGGGCAAGGTATATGTCAGAAGAGGATTACAATTCCCGTCCGGTTGTAATGGAAGTGAAAAACATGACAGTGCACAAAAAGGTACAGGATGTCAGCTTCAAATTGTACCAAGGGGAAATACTGGGAATCACCGGACTTGTGGGAGCCGGACGGACAGAGCTTTTACAGGCTGTCTTCGGTGCGGACAAAAGAGAGCATGGAGAGGTTTACATAGAAGGAAAAGAGATCAAAATAAAGCATCCGTCGGATGCAATTAAAAGCGGAATGGGACTTGTACCGGAAGGAAGAAAGGCACAGGGACTGTTTTTGGAGATGAACGTTAGAGAAAATATGTCCATAGTAAATCTGAAAGATCAGATTTCCGGCTTCCGTCTCATCCGCAGACAGGAAGAAAGAAAAAAGGTAACAGAATTCAATAACAGGCTTCGTGTAAAGACCCCGTCGCTGGAACAAAAAATAGTGAACCTGTCCGGCGGAAACCAGCAGAAGGTGATTATCGCAAGATGGTTAATGAATAATCCGAAGTTTTTATTTTTGGATGAGCCCACTCAGGGGATCGATATCGGTGCTAAAACAGAGATTTATGACATCATCCATGAATTATCGGAGAACGGAATGAGCGTCATTGTAGTGTCCAGTGAAATGCAGGAGATTATGTCTCTGTGTGACCGGGTTATCGTTATGTACGAAGGAAAGGTTTCCGGAGAGCTGATACATTCTGATTTTGAAGAAGAAAAATTAATGACGTTTATGTCTGGAAAATAGGAGGGCAAAATATTGACATCCAGAGAGCGGTTAATAAAAACATTGAATCATGAAGAGCCGGATAAGGTAGTTGTAGATTTGGGTTCCACTGCTATTACCGGAATCAATGCCAATGCATTGGCAAAATTGAGGAAAGCGCTGAAGCTGGAAGACAGAAAAATAAAAATCAACGAACCGCTGCAGCTTTTGGGAATGGTGGAAGAGGACGTAAGACAAGCGCTCCATATTGACGTCGTAGATATCACCAACAACTACAACATGTTTGGGTTTGAAAATAAAGACTGGAAGCCCTGGACGCTGCAGTCGGGTCTTGAGGTAGAGGTACCGGGAGATTTTAATACAACCGTTGGAGAAAAAGGAGAGACTTATCTGTATCCCCAGGGAGATTTGAGCGCGGCCCCTTCTGCCGTTATGCCCAAAAACGGATTTTTCTTTGATAACATTGAAAGAGGCAGCATTCCCTTTGACGAGGATACCACAGGCGCCAGAGAGCATTTTAAGGATGACTACGGGCTCTTGACAGATGAGCAGTTAAGATATATAGAGGATAGATGCAGCTATTTTTATAACAATACAGAGTACGGAATGATCGGCGGAGGAGCCCTTGCGGGCTTCGGGGATTTTGCGATTATTCCAGGCCCCAATGTAAAGAATCCTACAGGAATCCGTTCCTTGACGGACTTTATGATGGCGCATATGATCTGCCCGGACTATATTCACGAATTATTTGAGATGCAGTTAGAGGTGGGGCTTGAGAATGCGAAGCGCTTCTATCAGGCTGTGGGCAACAAGATTCAGGCAATCGTTATTTCCGGTACGGATTTTGGAACACAGAACGGGCCGTTTATGTCCCTGGACAGCTACAGGGAATTCTACAAGCCCTATCATAAAAAAATGAATGACTGGGTTCATCAGAATACCGAATGGAAAACCTTTTATCATTCATGCGGAGCGGTTATGGACTTTATTCCCGATTTTTATGAAGCAGGAATTGATATTCTGAATCCAGTGCAGCTTTCAGCGGCCGGCATGGACGGAAAAGTATTAAAGGAGCAGTGGGGAGATAAATTTACCTTCTGGGGAGGAGGAGTCGATACCCAGAAAACATTCCCCTTTGGTACGCCGGAGGAGATATACGCCGAAGTAACAGAGCGTCTGGAGCTGCTCACAAAAGGGGGCGGATATGTTTTCAATCCCGTACACAATATACAGGGGCAGACACCGGCAGAAAATATGCTGGCAATGTTTAAAGCTATTGAGGATTTTAACGCAAAACGGTGAGGCTGCAAAAAACAAAGGGCAGCCGGGAAGAGTTATAGTGAAAAGGTGGCTGTCGGGAAATATTTCCCGACCAATGTCAATAAGTTAAGTGAAGAGCAGACGCTCTCAAAGAGTAGTTTATACACCAAAACGTATAACCTACTCTTTTTTTGTAATAAATTGATATGTTTCCGATTATGCTGTCCGTGGGACTGTCACAGGGAGTTGCCCCGCTGATCGGATTTTACTATGGAGCGAAACAGAGAAAACGTCTGCAGGCGGCCATGAGAATCAGCATCCTTTACGGAATGGCCCTGGGAGAATCATGGCGTCTCAATCACATACAGGGACGGAAGAAGTAAAAATAGCAAATTAGTCCACCTAAAAACGTAAATGAAAGAACATGTGCCTGTCAATAATGCGATATATTGGTTTTATCAAAATTAATTCGAAACAGCAATACCCCCTTTAGTGCAAAAGGAGTTGCGGACGCATATGCTGCCGGAAATATTTCTGGAAATAAGGTACTGTATGAGGTATTGCCAAACGAAGAATGGAGGAAGCAATATGTCAAAATTCAAATTTTCAGTAGGCCCATGGAACGTACATACAGGAGCAGATTCCTACGGCCCCGAAACCAGAAAGGATATTCCCTTCGAGGAGAAGGTAAAGAAATTCGCCGAGCTGGGCTTTTCCGCCATCCAATTCCACGATGACGACGCAGTTCCCAACATCAACGATTACACGGAAGAAGAGATCAAAGAAAAAGCCCGTGAGCTGAAAAAGCTTCTGGACAAATACAACATGGCCGCAGAGTTTGTAGCACCCAGGCTTTGGATGGACGGACACACCATCGACGGCGGTTTTATGAGCACTTCGGCGGAGGATCGGGAGTATGCCATGTGGCGTGCCTTCCGCTCCATTGATATTGCGAATGAGCTTGGCTGCGATATGATTGTCCTCTGGCTTGCAAGAGAGGGAACGCTCTGCGCCGAATCCAAATCTCCCGTATGGGCGACGAAAATGCTCATCGAGGCCATTAACAAGATGCTGGAATACGATCCGAAGATCCGCGTCTGCATCGAGCCGAAGCCCAATGAGCCCATTGACCGCAGCATCTGCGGAACTATGGGGCATGTAATGGCCGTATCCGCAGCAACCATCGATCCCTCCAGAGTAGGCGGCAACTTAGAGAGCGCCCACGCTGTACTGGCAGGTCTGGATCCGACTCACGAGATCGGTTTTGCAATGGCTATGGGCAAGCTGATGACCGTACATCTGAACGACCAGAACGGCATGAAGTACGACCAGGATAAGTCCTTCGGCGTAGAGAATTTACGATCCGCTTTCAACCAGGTAAAGGTATTGAAGGAGAACGGCTACGGCGATCACGGCGAGTACGTGGGCCTGGACGTAAAGGCTATGCGCACCACCACGGATGCGGACAGCTATAAGCACCTGGAAAACAGCTTGAAGATTTTCAAGGCGCTGGAGGCAAAGGTAGA
Organism: Lachnoclostridium sp.; assembly: GCA_021770065.1. Classification (GTDB taxonomy): domain Bacteria; phylum Bacillota; class Clostridia; order Lachnospirales; family Lachnospiraceae; genus Laedolimicola. Next base: position 25,184 of record JAETRR010000018.1, read on the forward strand.
CAGGTTTGACTACGATTTCCAGAAGAAATGCGTGGAGAACAGGGACTTTGAAGGTCTTGAGATGTATGTGATGAATCTGTTAATGGGAATAGAGTAGTACTGTTGCTGAGCAGTAAATTTAAACAGGAGGTGTTTATATGGCAAAGCTGCGTTATGGAATGGTAGGCGGAGGCCCCGGAGCGTTTATTGGTGAGGCCCACCGGAAGGCAATCAGTCTGGACGGCACTGCAGAGCTTGCTGCAGGATGCTTTTCCAGAAATCCCGAAAAGACGGCGGAACAGGGAGCAGTCTTAGGAATTGCCCCGGACAGATGCTACAAAAATTATGGGGAAATGGCTGCAGCGGAAGCAGCCCGAGAGGACGGCATTGATTTTGTGGTTGTGGTTACCCCCAACAATACCCACTACGAGATTTCCAAAGCCTTTTTGGAGGCAGGTATTCATGTGGCCTGCGACAAGCCTTTGGTGACAACATCTGCCGAAGCAGAAGAATTAAAGAAAATTGCCGATGAAAAGGGACTTCTTTTTATGGTTACTTACACTTATACCGGCCATGTAACCATGAAGTTTATGAGAGATCTTGTAGCCCGGGGCGAGATTGGCACCGTCCGCACTGTTATGGCAGAATATCCCCAGGGATGGCTGTACAATGAAAACGACTGGGGAGGCAAACAGGGTGAGTGGCGCTGCGACCCGGCCCAGTCCGGAAAAGTCAACTGCCTGGGAGATTTAGGCACCCATGTGGAAAATGCAGTGGCAGTCGTTACCGGATTAAAGATAAAAAGAGTTCTGGCCAAAATGGATGTGGTTGTGCCCGGAAGAAAGCTGGACGACAACGATCAGGTTCTGGTAGAATATGAGGGAGGGGCGACGGGAGTCAACTGGACCAGCCAGTTTGCAATTGGATGTGACAACAGCCTGCGCCTGCGCATTTACGGCTCCAAGGGCTCGCTGCTCTGGTTCCAGGAATCACCGGAGGAGGTTACCTTGATCCATGAGGACGGAATCCCCCGGATCATTAAGCGCGGCTACGGGGCCGTGACGCCCAATGCCGCAAAGTACGGCAGGCTTCCCTCCGGACACACAGAAGGCTGGCTGGAAGCTATGGGAAATCTGTATGACAGCTTCGGCGCCTGCGTACAGGCCAAAAAGGACGGAAGCTTTGAAGCGGAAATGATTGATTATCCCACCATTGAGGAAGGAATTGCCGGTCTGAAATACGTGGAGGCATGTCTTGAAAGCAATGAAAAGGGAAATGTCTGGGTGACACTGTAGAAAAGGAGGTATTTATCATGGCAAGACCTGTAACATTATTTACCATTCAGTGGGGCGACCTTCCCCTGGAAGAGATCTGCAGGCTGGCAAAGGAGATGGGATATGAAGGGCTGGAGCTGGCCAAGGATGCCCATTGGGATGTAAGAAAAGCAGCCAAAGATCCGGCCTATGTGCAGGGAGTAAAGGATACTCTGGCAAAATACGGACTGGGCTGCTGGGCCGTTAGCGCGCATCTGACAGGGCAGTGTGTGACGGACGCCTTGCAGTGGGCGTATGATCCCCGTCTGGACGGCTTCGCCCCCTCGCATCTGGCAGGAAAGCCGGAGGAAATCCGGAAATGGGCCGTGGAGGAGATGAAGATTACCGCTCATGGGGCCAAAGCCATGGGTGTGGATGTGGTTACCTTCTTTATGGGCTCTCCCATCTGGAAATTCTGGTATTCTTTCCCTCAGACTACCGAGGAAATGGTGGAGGAAGGCTTTCAGAAGGTAAAAGAGCTTTGGAGCCCGATTTTTGATGAGTATGATAAGTGCGGCGTGAAGCTGGCGCTGGAGGTGCATCCTACAGAGATTGCGTTCGATTACTGGAGCACAAAGAAACTTCTGGAGACCTTTGACTACAGGCCGACGCTTGGAATCAATTTTGATCCCAGTCATTTGATTTGGCAGGGAGTGGATCCGGCTATGTTCCTCTTTGACTTTGCGGACCGGGTATATCATGTGCATATAAAGGATGCGAAGGTCAATCTGAATGGGAGAAACGGGATTCTTGGTTCTCACATTACCTTTGGGGATCAGAGAAGAGGATGGAATTTTGTGTCTCCGGGTCATGGGGATGTGGATTTTGACAATATTATCCGGGTGCTGAACCAGAAAGGCTATACGGGTCCTCTTTCTATCGAGTGGGAGGACAGCGGGATGGAGCGTGTCTTCGGAGGGACGGAGGCATGTGAGTTTACGAAGAAGATTAATTTTTCGGCTTCGGATTTTGCTTTTGATGATGCCTTGAAGAACGATTAGTGGTAGTGGGGGCTGCCGCAAAAGAAGCCTGGTCGAGGTTGTGAGAAAGGGAAGGGGTGTGTATTTATGGAGATGGAATTGAGAAAAGGGATTTGTGCGGCGGGGAATTTGCTGGTGGATGTTACTTATCCGATTGAGCGGTGGCCCAGGCAGAGTGAGCTTACGACTATTACGGAGGGGATTACGCGTTCGATTGGCGGGGCTGTGTGTAATGTGATTACGGATTTGGCAAAGTTGGATCCGGAACTGCCTTTGGAGACTCTGGGGGTTATTGGGGAGGATCCGGATGGGGAGTTTATTCTGGAGCAGCTTGGTGTTCATAAGAATGTGGATATTAGTCTGTTGAAGCGGAAGGGGAAAACTTCTTTTACGGCTGTCATGAGTGATAATAATACGAAGAAGCGGACGTTCTTTCAGTATCGGGGGGCGAATGCTTTGTTTGACGAGAGCTGTGTGGACTGGGATCGGATGAGGTGTGAGCTTCTTCATGTGGGGTATATTCTTTTGCTGGATGCGCTGGATCAGAAGGATGCGGAGTATGGGACGAAGATGGCAAGGCTTTTGGCGGAGGCGAAGAGGCATGGGATTAAAACTTCTATTGATGTGGTGTCTGAGTCGGGTGATCGGTTTAAGACTCTGGTGCCTCCGGCTTTGAAGTATACGGATTATTGTGTTATCAATGAGCTGGAAGCTCAGCAGATCACGGGGGTGCTTCTGCGTGATGAGGAAGAGCGGCTGTATACGGAGCATATGGAGGAAGCCCTTCGGAAAATGAAGGAGCTGGGAGTTTCTGTATGGGCTGTGATTCACTGTCCTGAGGGCGGCTACGGACTGGATGAGAAGGGGAATTTTGTGTGTCTTGACAGCTTGAGCCTTCCAAAGGGCTATATCAAGGGAACTGTGGGAGCCGGGGATGCCTTTTGTGCCGGCGTTCTCTATGGTGCACAGAAACAATGGTCTCTTGAGGAGAGCATCCGTCTGGGAGTCTGCACGGCAGCCGCTTCCCTGTCAGAACCGGGGGCCACAGAAGGGGTGGGAAGCCTGGAAGACGTGATGAAGCTTGAGGGATATTACGGAACTTAAAATAAGGAGAAAGATATGAAAGCAGTGATGTACGGCGCCGGGAATATTGGCCGGGGCTTTATTGGTATGCTATTTTCGGCATCCGGATATGAAGTAACTTTTATTGATGTGGCGGAGAATCTGATCGATGCCTTGAACCGTGAAAAGAAATACCCGATCCGCATTGTCTCCAATGAGGGCTTTGAGGACATAGAGGTAGAAAATATCAGCGCAGTAAATGGGAATCATACAGAGGCGGCAGTGGAGGCCATTGCCGAGGCAGATATTATGGCGACTGCCGTGGGCGTTAATATCTTAAAATATATTGTGCCGAACCTGGCAGCGGGAATCCGCAGCAGAATGGAGAAGGGCGGCGGCCCCTTGAACATCATTATCTGTGAAAATCTTATAGACGCCGACAAGCTTCTGGCAAAGCTCATCAAGGCAGAACTGACAGAGACGGAACGGCTCTGGTTTGACAAAAACATCGGCCTGGCAGAGGCCTCCATCGGCCGTATGGTTCCGGTACAAACCGAGGAGATGAAGGCTGGGAATCCCTTAAGGATCTGCGTAGAGCAATACGATTTTCTGCCGGTAGACAAAGCAGCCTTCAAGGGAGAAATGCCAGAGATCAAAAATATGGTGCCTTTTGAGCCCTTTGACTTTTACATCAAAAGAAAGCTCTACGTCCACAATATGGGCCATGCTATCTGTGCCTATCTTGGGCTTTACACCCACAGAGATTATATTTTCGAGGCTATCGACGATGTCGATATCCAGAGCATCGTACAAAACGCCATGCTGGAAAGCGCCATAGCTCTCACCCGCAAATATCACATGCCCACAGAAGATCTGGTTAAGCACTTCCAGAATCTCCTGTATCGTTTTACCAACCGGGCCTTAAAAGATACCTGCAGACGCGTAGGCGCAGATCCCAGGCGGAAGCTGTCGCCGGCGGACCGCTTGATAGGAGCTTCTTTGTTATGTCTGGAGGGAAGCATTTCGCCTGTCTTTATCAGTATTGGAACGGCTGCAGCTGTCTACGAGTACATTCGTGAAAACAGCCTGCCCCAGAGCACAGAACAGGCCGTAATGGTTCTCGAAAACGTATGTGCATTGGAAAAAGACCATCCTCTGTACAATTATGTTCTGCCCGTCTATCAGCTGTTCCTGGACGGCGTAAGCGTCCGTGAGATCCGCCGGTTTGCAGAAGGCCTGCGGGAAAAAGAACAGAAAGCAGTTATATAAGGCCGCTTTTTTCTACTGCCCTTTGGTTAAATGCATCAACCAAACGCCGTCTCCCCAAGGCGGTTCAAACTAATAAGACTCGCTTTGGGAGACAAAAATTCCTGGGTACTCAAGATCGATCTCTGTTTAGAAGGAAGCTCTTCCAGATCAAACTGCGCCCGGTACTCTCTGGGAGAGTAACCATATTGCTTGGCAAAAGCCTTATTCAGATACTTAATGTCTGAAAATCCCGATTCCAATGAAATATCCAGAAGATTCAGGTTCGTCAGAAGCAGAAGCTGACGGGCCTTTTCACATCGAAGAGCCGCCAGATACTGCTGAAAGCTCATCTGAAAATAATCCTTAAACAGATGAGAAAGATAATGAAGAGAAAGATGCTGCATTTCTGCGATATCCGTGAGCAGCAGCTTTTCTGTATAATGAGCATCGATATATTCCGTGATCTCCTGAATCCGCTCATAATGGATCCACTGCTTTTTCTGCCCGTCTTCCGACAGACATACTGTGGGAAGATGGCAGACAAACAGATACAGAAGCTCATTGACCAGGCTCATACATTTAAACTCAAAGCCCTTTTCCATAGAAAAATAAGCATAGGCCAGGGAGATTGCCGTGTCACGAAGCAGATTGGCCTTTTCGGAAGGAAAAACGCTCCGGCCGGATACCAGGAGAAATTCCATACCGTTAATCTGGGGATAATAATCCATGCACAAAGATTTTTTAATCTGAATGGACAGAATCAGAGCATGCTTATCAGCCCGGAGCTCGTGGGGCGTACAGGGACTTAAGAGGAAAAAATCATCCTTGTCAAAATGAAGCTGCCTGCTCCGGGAAAAAAGGGTAACGCTTCCGTTGAGAATCAGGCACATTTCCATATCCCCATGGATATGAGGCGTGCGGTAGTCCAGATTCACCAGAAAAACCTTCACATTTTTAAGAATCGAATGGTCAATCAGTTCATATTCCTGCTGCATGGAACCCCCTGTTTTCATAAGTTTTCCAGCGTGTGTCTATGGCTGCCGGGAGGATGCGTTTAATATATATTCTTCTACGGCCCAGGCCACGCCGCATTCGTCATTGGTAAAAGGGGCGATACAGTCCGCCTTTTCCAGTGTCTCCGGATAGGCATTTTTCATGGCGATGCCAAGGCCGGCATACTCAAGCATAGGGATGTCATTGAAGCCGTCGCCGCAGGCCATGATTTCCTCCCGGGTAATATTCAGATATTCACAGATACGGGCCAGAGCCTTATCCTTTGCAACGCCTTTCGGAGCCAGCTCCAGGAAATAGGACTCTGCAAAAAAGCTGTCGCAGATATGGGAGTAAAGGGAAAGAAATTCCTCCCGGGCTTTCACAAGCCGCTCATGCTCGCCGGCTCCCAGAATCTTCGGAATGGGATAGTCCAGAAATTCCGGAAGGTTCGGAACCTTTTTCACCGATGCAGAGTTGCATTTGCATTCGGCAAGAACGTAAGGATCCGTATCTGTCTCCGCCACAATCTCCGTATCTGTATAAGATAGGGGCTGCGCACCGTATTTTCTTACAATGGCGCATGTTTCTTCAATGGCTTCCTTCGGGAAAAACAGCTGCTGAATCAAAGCGCCGGTTTGATAGTCGAAGGTTTTTCCTCCGTTAAAGGCGGCGATGATTCCGCCCCGTTTCTCGAATTCCAGCTCCTTTGCAAGGCCGGTAATACCCATAACCGAGCGTCCGGAGATCAAGATCACCTTTACGCCCAGATCCATGGCCTTCCACAGGGCTTCTTTATTCTTAAGAGGAAGCTTTTTGTCGCTGTCCGTCAAGGTTCCGTCTAAGTCCAGTGCAAGCGCTTTGTATCTTAAATTTTTCATACAGATTCTCCCTTAGTTTGTCATTTTTATTTCCTAATCATTATACCGTGGGCGCTGTGAAAGAGCAACCTTTAAAAAGATATGGATGAGGCTGCCGCAAAATAAGACAGCAGCCCCTGCCAGGACAAAATTGTCATCTTTTCCTGCTTGCCGGCAAAAAAATGCTATAATTAGTTTAGTGAATAAATTAAAATGCAAAATTGTCAAGAAAGTAGACAACTAATTGCTATAAAAGGTGTGTTATAGTACAAATGTAACAAATATACCAATATTAATAGGGAGGATGAAACACATGAAGAAAAGATTACTCAGTGTCATTCTGGCAGCAGCAATGGTAACGGCCATGCTGGCAGGCTGCGGCTCTAAGGAAGCGGAAGCTCCGGCAGCAGCAGATGGAGAAACAGAGACAGAGGCTCCGGCAGCAGACGGTGAAACGGAAGCTCCGGCAGAGAGCGCAGGCGGAGAAGGCGGCCTCGTAGGCGTGGCAATGCCCACCAAGGATCTTCAGCGCTGGAACCAGGACGGTTCTAACATGAAGGCCGAGCTGGAAGCAGCAGGCTACACCGTTGACCTGCAGTATGCAAGCAATGACAATGCAACCATGGTATCCCAGATTGAGACCATGATCGCAAACGACTGCAAGGTTCTCGTTATCGCATCCATCGACGGCGACGCTCTCGGAACTGTTCTTGCACAGGCAAAGGAAAAGAATATTCCGGTTATCGCATACGACCGTCTGCTGATGAATTCCGACGCAGTTACATACTACGCAACCTTTGACAACTACATGGTAGGACAGAAGCAGGGCGAATACATTGTAGAGGCTCTTGATCTGGAAAATGCAGAAGGCCCCTTCAACATGGAGATCTTTACCGGCGACCCGGGTGACAATAACGCAAACTTCTTCTACGGCGGCGCTATGGACGTACTGAATCCTTACATTGAGTCCGGCAAGCTGGTTATCCAGTCCGGTCAGAAGGAATTCGCAGAGGTTGCTACTGCAAACTGGGCAACTGAGGCTGCACAGTCCAGAATGGATGCAATTCTTGCTTCTTATTATGCAGACGGCACAAAGCTCGATGTAGTACTCTGCTCCAACGACTCCACTGCACTTGGTGCAACCAATGCTCTTGAGGCTGCTTACACAGGTGACTGGCCGGTAATCACAGGTCAGGACTGTGACGTTGCCAACGTAAAGAACATGATTGCAGGAAAGCAGTCCATGTCTATCTTCAAGGATACACGTACACTGGCAAGCCAGGTAGTAAAGATGGTTGATTCCATTATGAAGGGTGAAGAGGCAGAAGTAAATGATACCGAGACCTATGATAACGGCACTATCGTGGTTCCCTCTTATCTTTGCGAGCCGGTATTCGCAGATGTGAATAACTACAAAGAGCTGCTGGTTGATTCCGGATATTATACAGAGGCAGATCTTCAGTAATCAGCAATAAAGAGACAAAATGAGAATAGGCGGGATTCTCCCGCCTGTTCTGTTCTATGAAAAAGAACTGTAATCAGCAATTACATTCCAGTGCACAGAACAATTTACAGACACACGGACTTGTGGCTGGGAATTGTTCTCAGAAGCCGTGTACTGGAATGTGATTGCGGAACTGGAATAGGGGGATTTAAAAATTGGCGAAGATTTTATTGGAAATGAAAAGCATCACCAAAACATTCCCGGGCGTCAAAGCGCTTGACAACGTCAATCTGAAGGTAGAAGAGGGCGAGATTCACGCTCTGGTAGGGGAGAACGGTGCCGGAAAGTCAACGCTTATGAATGTCTTAAGCGGTATCTACCCTTACGGAACTTACGAGGGAGACATTATTTACAACGGTGAGGTTTGTAAGTTCACAAAGATAAAGGACAGCGAGGAAAAGGGAATCGTCATTATCCACCAGGAACTGGCTCTCATACCTTATATGACCATCGGAGAAAACATGTTCCTTGGAAATGAGAGGGGAAAAAAGGCAGCCATTGACTGGAGCGAAACCTACGGCCAGGCAGATAAAATAACGGTTATCCGGGACGGCTCCACCATTGAGACTTTGGACAAAGCCGTAGATGATATCAGTGAGGACCGGATTATCAAAGGAATGGTAGGCCGTGATTTGACAGACCGTTTTCCCAAAAGAACGGAAAAGAACATTGGAGAGATTAACCTGGAGGTTAAGGACTGGACCGTATACCATCCTCTTTACACGGAACGCAAGGTGGTGGACGGCGTGTCCATGAATGTGCGCAAGGGCGAGGTGGTCGGCATCTCCGGTCTGATGGGCGCAGGGCGGACGGAGCTTGCCATGAGCATTTTCGGGAAGAGCTACGGAACGAATATCTCCGGAACTCTTAAGATTGCAGGGGAAGAGACAGAGCTTAAAAATGTCCGTGACGCCATTAAGCATAAGCTGGCCTATGTGACTGAAGACCGGAAAGGAAACGGACTTATTCTCTCCAATCCCATAAAGATTAATACCACACTGGCCAATCTGGACAGCATCAGCGCCCGAGGCGTCATTGATAAGGACAGGGAATATCAGATTGCCGTGGAGTATAAGGAGAAACTGAACACCAAATGTCCTACGGTGGAACAGAATGTAGGAAACTTAAGCGGCGGCAATCAGCAGAAGGTTCTTCTTTCCAAGTGGATGTTTGCCGATCCGGATGTTTTGATTCTTGATGAGCCTACCCGGGGTATCGACGTAGGTGCGAAATATGAGATTTACTGCATTATCAACAATCTGGTGGCAGAAGGAAAATCTGTGATTATGATTTCCTCCGAGCTTCCCGAAGTCCTTGGCATGTGTGACCGCATTTACGTGATGAATGAGGGGAAAATGGTGGGCGAGCTTACGGCGGAGGAAGCCACACAGGAGCGGATTATGGCCCAGATTTTAAAGTCAAGTAAAGGAGAATAGACATTATGGATAAAGCAAATATGAAAGCCGTCCTTCAAAAATATACCATGATTATTGTACTGGTCCTGGTAACCTTGTTTTTTACCTGGAAAACAGGGGGCAAGATTCTGCTTCCCCAGAATATTTCCAATCTGATTTCCCAAAACGCTTATGTGTTTGTGCTGGCAACCGGTATGCTGCTCTGTATCCTCACAGGCGGTAACATCGACCTTTCCGTAGGTTCTGTTGTCTGCTTTGTAGGGGCCGTGGGAGCCGTGCTGATGGAAAACTATAAAATGAATATGGGAGTGGCTGTGATAGCCATGCTGGTTATCGGAACGCTTATCGGTGCATGGCAGGGCTACTGGATTGCTTTTGTGCGGATACCGCCCTTTATCACCACTCTTTCCGGTATGCTTGTATTCCGCGGGCTGTCAAACGTAGTGCTGAACGGACTGACGGTGTCCCTTAACTCCGAGACCTTTATCAAAATCTTCGGCGGCGGTGCAAACTGCTTTGTGCCGGATTTCTTCGGCGTGGAAGGATTTAATCTGACTTGTATGCTGGCCGGAATTCTTGCGGCCGTGATTTACATACTGCTGAAGGTGAAGGGGCGCATGAACCGGGTAAAGAAGGGCTATGAGGTAGATCCCCTGTCCGGAATGCTGACGATTGCGCGTATGACCTCTGCGCAGCCTACCTACGGGCAGAACTATGAGATGGATGCCATCGGCTCCTGTTTTATCGGCGGCGCTTCCGCTTACGGCGGTGTGGGAACCGTTCCCGGCGTTATCGTGGGCGCTATCCTGATGGGCGTTATCAACCTGGGTATGAGCATTATGGGCGTAGATGCCAACTATCAGAGAGTGGTTAAGGGACTTGTGCTTCTGGCAGCCGTTATCTTCGACGTGGTTTCCAAGAGGGAGGCGCAGAAGTAACTGCAAGATACTTGCATTTTATCCGGCTCCGTGTTACTATAAAAATAGTTAGTTTAGCAGCTAAACTATATAGTTGAATTCCACAGCTCCGGCATCCGGAAAGAAGAAATGTGTTTTTATAAATATTCCGAGAGCCTTGTAAAATGGGATTGAACGGGAAATGAAAGGAGGGTATTTATGCAGATCAAAAAAGTAACAGACAAAGAATTTCAGAAATACGGCAGAGTGCTGGATGTAGAGGTGCCGGATTTACTGAAGCGTCTGGCCGGAACGCCTGTGCCGGAGGACGTGATCTATGTGGCATCTGCTCCGGAGCTGGAGGCGTGCGAGGAATTTGACATGCTTAAGAACAGCATCTTCGGCGGTATGCCTATCCAGGCAGGATACTGCAACGGAAATAACAATACGCTGAATGCTGTGGAATATCACCGCAATTCCGAAATCAACATACCCCTTACGGGAGCCGTTTTAATGGTAGGAATGCAGCAGGATGTGGAGGAGGACTTTACATACGATACCTCTAAAATGGAGGCATTCGAAGCTCCGGCAGGCTGTGTGGTAGAGCTTTATGCAACCACTCTTCACTATGCGCCGTGCAATCTTGAGGAAGAGGGCTTCCGGGTAGTTATTATTCTCCCCAAAGGAACGAATACAGAGCCTCCTGTGCTGACAGGAAAATCCGCGGAAGAAAAACTTATGACGGCCAGAAATAAATGGCTGATAGCCCACGAGGAATCAGGCCTGGGTGCAGACGGAGCTTTTGTAGGACTTAAAGGTGAGAATCTGAAACTGTAACTTAAAATAGTCCAGCTAAGAAATGTCAAGTGCTTATTAGAAATATTTCATGCTGGATGGTAAAGCCGCAAAGGCGCACGAGAGGAACTTTCATGAGTGCCCTTTCGAATGAAAGTTTCTCTCAATACCGGTGTGCCGAAGCGGCTTTACCCTTTAGTGCTGTCGCGCAGCGACTTAAAATAGGAGGTACATAACATGATTAATATTCCATCTGTAAAAGTAGGAATTGTAGCAGTGAGCAGAGACTGTTTTCCGGAGTCTCTGTCTGTAAACCGCAGAAAAGCTCTCGTAAAGGCTTATGAAGAAAAATACGAAGCAGCAGACATTTACGAATGTCCCATCTGTATTGTGGAGAGCGAGATCCATATGGTGCAGGCCCTTGAGGACGTAAAGAAGGCCGGCTGCGACGCCCTGGTCGTTTACCTGGGCAACTTCGGACCGGAGATTTCCGAAACGCTTCTGGCAAAGCATTTTGACGGCCCTGTAATGTTTGTGGCAGCGGCTGAGGAGTCGGGAGATTCCTTGATCCAGGGCCGCGGCGACGCTTACTGCGGCATGCTGAACGCAAGCTATAACTTAAAACTCCGCAATGTCCGCGCCTACATTCCCGAGTACCCGGTGGGAACAGCCGAGGAATGCGCCGATATGATCCACGAGTTTCTTCCCATTGCCCGTGCCATTGTGGGACTCGGAAGCCTAAAGATTATCAGTTTTGGACCGAGACCCTTAAATTTCCTGGCCTGCAATGCGCCCATCAAGCAGCTCTACAATCTGGGCGTGGAGATCGAAGAGAATTCTGAGCTGGATCTCTTTGAGGCATTCAATAAGCATGCGGACGATCCACGGATTCCCGACGTAGTCAAGGATATGGAGGAAGAACTGGGCGAGGGCAACCAGAAGCCTCAGATTCTCTCCAAGCTGGCCCAATATGAACTGACACTCTTAGACTGGGTGGAGGAGCACAAGGGCTATCGGAAGTATGTGGCTATCGCAGGAAAATGCTGGCCCGCTTTCCAGACTCAGTTCGGCTTTGTTCCCTGCTATGTAAACAGCCGCCTTACCGGCCGGGGCATTCCCGTATCCTGCGAGGTTGATATCTACGGCGCGCTCAGCGAATTTATCGGAACATGCATAAGCCAGGATGCAGTGACCCTTCTTGATATCAACAATACGGTTCCGGCTGATATTTACAAAGAAGAGATCGCGCCCAAGTACGATTATACCCACAAAGATACCTTTATGGGCTTCCACTGCGGCAATACCTGTTCCAAGAAACTGTCTTTCTGCGCTATGAAGTACCAGCTGATTATGGCAAGAAGCCTGCCCGAGGAAGTAACCCAGGGAACCTTAGAGGGCGACATTGTGCCTGGTGATATTACCTTCTTCCGCCTTCAGAGCACAGCCGACTGCAAGCTGCGGGCTTACGTGGCACAGGGCGAGGTGCTTCCCGTTGCAACACGTTCCTTCGGAGCCATCGGAATCTTTGCCATTCCGGAGATGGGGCGCTTCTACCGCCATGTACTGATTGAGGGTAATTATCCTCACCACGGAGCCGTAGCCTTTGGCCATTACGGAAAGGCTCTGTTTGAGGTATTCAAATATCTGGGCGTAGAGCCGGATGAGCTTGGCTTCAATCAGCCAAAGGGGATGCTTTATAAGACGGAGAATCCTTTTGGATAAAATAGGAAATCCGATATTAAATAAATTGGAAATGAAACGTTACAGGCCTGCCCTTTTTTAGGGGCAGGCATTGTAGGATAATGATAAAAATGGTACAATTTATAACAAATTACGTTATGTTTGATAAAGCTGTTTATCAGGCAGGAATAGGAGGCGTTCATGCTATACATAGGAATTGATCTGGGAACTTCGGCGGTGAAACTGCTGCTGATGGACGGTGCGGGAAAGATTCAGAAAATTGTATCTAAGGAATATCCCCTGTATTTTCCGAATCCGGGCTGGTCCGAGCAGAATCCGGAGGACTGGTACACGGGAGCTTTGGAGGGTTTAAAGGAGCTTATCGCTGACTGTGACAAAGCTGAGGTAGCCGGAATCAGCTTCGGCGGTCAGATGCACGGACTTGTGATTCTTGATAAGGATGACCAGGTAATACGTCCGGCCATCCTCTGGAATGACGGAAGAACCGCGAAAGAGACAGACTATCTCAATCAGGAGATTGGGAAGGATAAGCTGTCTGAATACACCGCCAATATTGCCTTTGCGGGTTTCACTGCGCCGAAAGTGCTCTGGGTGAAAAACCAGGAGCCGGAGAACTTTGCCCGGATCGAGAAGCTGATGCTGCCCAAGGACTATCTGGCCTACCGTCTGTCGGGTACTTTCTGTACCGATGTATCGGATGCTTCCGGCATGCTGCTCTTTGACGTAAAGAATAAATGCTGGTCCAGGGAAATGATGGAGATCTGCGGCGTGAAAGAGAGCCAGCTGCCCAGGATTTTTGAGAGCTACGAAGCGGTGGGAACTTTAAAACCGGAACTTGCAGCAGAGCTTGGCCTTTCCGAGCATGTAAAGATCGCAGCCGGGGCCGGAGACAATGCCGCTGCGGCAGTGGGAACGGGAACCGTAGGGGACGGAAGCTGTAATATTTCCCTGGGAACCTCGGGAACCATTTTTATTTCCAGTGAAAAATTCGGTGTAGACGATAACAACGCCCTTCATTCCTTTGCCCATGCGGACGGACATTTCCATTTGATGGGCTGTATGTTAAGCGCTGCTTCCTGCAATAAGTGGTGGATGGATGAGATTCTTAAGACGAAAGACTATGCAGGAGAGCAGACAGGTATCAAAGAGCTTGGAAAGAACAACGTATTTTTCCTGCCTTATCTTATGGGTGAGCGCAGCCCTCACAATAATCCCAATGCCAGGGGAACTTTTATGGGAATGACCATGGACACCACAAGAGAGGATATGACCCAGGCGGTTTTGGAGGGTGTGGCCTTTGCCCTTAGGGATTCCTTTGAGGTGGCCAAGTCCCTGGGAATTCAGATTGACCGTACCAAGATCTGCGGCGGCGGTGCCAAGAGCCCTCTGTGGCGGCAGATGATTGCGGATATCTTTAACATAAAGGTGGATATTCCGGAGAGTGAGGAAGGACCTGCCATGGGCGGCGCTATGCTGGCGGCCGTAGCATGCGGGGAGTACGCAAGCGTAGAGGAAGCGGCTCAGAAGATTGTAAAGATTGTAGATACAGTAGAGCCTATTCCGGAGAATGCTGCACGTTACGAGAAGCAGTATCAGAAATTCCGTCAGATTTATCCGGCGGTGAAGGAATTGTTTGATGTGATACAGCCGTAGGAAAAGGATGAAAACTGAGTAAAGTATAGCATTTTTACAGCTGCTTTAGAAGATATTATATGGAAAAGAGAGACTGTCGTAAAACGAGTTTGATTTGCGGCATAGATGCTGTGTGACCTGCAGAATTGAAAAAGCCTTTTTAATCCGGGGATAAAAGCTAAACTGGACTGGTTAAAAAATGCATTACTGGCTATTTCTATCAATCCAGATTTGCAATATAATGTGAGAAATCAAAAAAAGTCAAACAGCAATGTCCTTTGAATAGGGGAAATTGCGGAACTGGAATAGGAGGCTCACATTATGAATTCGAATCTGAAAAAAATTGTCCTTGCAGCACTGATGGCGGCATTTGCCTGTGTCGCGACCATGTCTATTCGCATCCCGACACCCGGAACGGGCGGATACATCCATCCGGGCGACGCGGTTGTGATTCTTTCGGGCGTGATTCTCGGACCGGCCTGGGGGCTTTTGGCAGCCGGAATCGGTTCCGCGATGGCAGACCTTATGGGGGGCTATTTTATATACGTTCCTATTACCTTTGTTATCAAGGGCATTGTTGCATTTGCAGCCGGAACGATTTACCGCCGTATGGGCAGGACATCCAGAAGCCGTTATATTGCTGTTGTGCTTGGCGGAATTGCAGATATGATGCTGGTAGCAGGCGGTTATTTCCTCTGTGAATGCGGACTGTACGGCGCAGCGGCAGCAGCGGCAAGCGTTCCGGCCAATATCATACAGGGAATCGGCGGCCTGGTGATCGGCGCAATTCTGTATCCGGTTCTCATTGCCGTTCCGGATATCCGAAAGATTGCACAGGAGGCAAAGGCGCAGGCATAGCGCTTGTTTTACACAACATACTAAGAATATAAAACCTTTGCATTCCCAAAAGAAAATTGATATAATAATCTCAACAACATAAACCGGCAGAGGATAACCCTAGAGACTTCCCGAAAGCAGATGACTGGGAAGCGCCGAAGAAGCAAATGAGGAAGCAGATCGGCTTCTTCGTGGAAACTGACAGGCAAAAGGAAGGTTGTCCGACGGAACTCTGGAGAGAGCGGCAGCGCCGCCGCCTACGTGGCTATAACCAACTGGTAAAAGGACAGAGAGACAGATGCTTAAGTGCATTTGTCTCTTTTTTCTTACAAAAAATCAAGCAATTGCAAAATCTGTCTTGATATGCCGGATTTGTGCGCCGAAAGGTCTTTGCTGCTTACCTGGAAGTTCCGTCAAACTATTTGGAAAGAAGAAAGAGGGATCAAAGCTATGAGAATGATGCTGGCAGGAGCCGGAGCAGTAGGAGAATGTATTTTAAAGGTATTGAAAAGGCGGGATCCGAAAGGAGACTGGTTAGAATATGTGCTGATTACGGATTACAGCCGGGAACGGGCAGAAGAGGTGCTGGAACACATAAAGCATTGGCCGGGGACGGCAGAAAAAGAGCGGCAGGAAAATGACGCTGCCGACGGGAAGAGAGCCGTCGTCTATGAAGCTGCCTGTGTGGATGCCCATGAAAAGCCGGAACTGGTACATCTCATAAAAGAACATGATATTGATTTTGTCATGGATGCAGCTTCTCCCTTTGTAAGCAACTGTATCTTTGATGCAGCCTATGAAGCGGGAGCCTCTTACGGAAGTATGGGAACCTGGTCTGTGCCCCGGGAACATCCCGATTTTGGAACAGGCTTTGAGGGAAGCTATCTGGAGCCGATGACAAAATACAACTTCGACCGCCATGAGCAGTGGAGAGAGAAAGGCCTCACTGCCTGTATCTGCCTTGGCATCGATCCTGGAGTAGTGAATGTATTTGCAAAGTATGCGGCGGAATATCTTTTTGACGAGCTTTGGGAGGTTCATGTAAAGGACGGGGGCAATCTGCAGGCACCGGGAGCGGATAAGGATGCAGTGCAGTTTGGCTTCAATGTGTGGACGGTTCTGGACGAGGTTATGAATCCCAATGCGGAATGGAGCGAGGAAGAGGGATTTCGGATCGAGGACGCATTTGCCGGGGAGGAGGAATTCCGGATGCCCGAACCCTTCGGCGTCAACCGCCTGGTAAAGGTGGAGCACGAGGAAGTGGTGACCATGCCCCGTTACCTTGGAAAATACGGTCTTAAAAAAGCCAGCTTTAAGATAGCCCTGGACGATAATCTTCTCAATGCCTTGAAGGTCATCAATGCCCTGGGCCTGCGGAGCACCCGGCCTATAGAAGTGGACGGCGTGAAGGTCATTCCCCGTGATGTGGTGGCGGCCTGCGCGCCGCAGCCCAAGGACATCGGCGCGGAAATGACGGGCGGCATGTGCGTAGGCGTTCACTGCATTGGAAAAAAGGACGGAAAGAGAAAAGAATGCTTTATCTATCAGCCCTTTGACAACGAAGAATCTATGAAAACCTGGGGAATGCAGGCAGTGGTGGCCCAGACAGGCTTCGGAGCGGCTCTGGGAATCGAGCTCCTGGGAAAAGGAATCTGGAAGGACGCCGGAGTCTTTTCGCCGGAATATTTTCCCTCGAAGCCTTATATGGAGCTGATGGAGGAAGCGGGATTGGAATACCGGATTGAAGAGCGGTAAACTGCGGGAAACAGAAAATAGGCGGCAAAAAGACCTGCAGATTTTTCTGACATGTTTGAAAAATCTGCAGGTCTTTTTCATTCCTGCGGACGCAGATTCCGGGAAACTTTTATCCGCAGAAAGCTTTCCGCACAAACCGGCAGGATTCGGCAATATCCTGATCCATTTTTTCGTCTGAGGCATTATCCGAGAGATCGCGCCAGACTTTGATATCGGCTCCGACACCGCCGCCGGGACGCACAAAGGGCTCCATAACAACGGTCCCGTCATAGCCGATGTCGCGCAGGGCGCGTCCAATCTCATCCCAGGGAATGCGGCCCTTGCCGGGAACCTTGCGGTTGGGTTCGCCTATATGGAAATGGCCGAGATAGGAACCGGTGGAGACAATTGCGTCGTAGAAACTGTCTTCCTCAATATTCATATGGAAGGAATCAAGCATAACCTTTACATTCTCCCGGTTTACATCCTTCACAAACTGTGTTGCCTCTGCCGCATCATTGAAAAGAAACTGCTCAAAGCGGTTGACCGTCTCTAATGTCAGAGTAACGTTTTTGGGAAGGGCGTAGTCGGCCAGTTCCTGTACGCTGCGGATGCTGATCTCGCGCACTGCGGCTTTGCTGACCGGCTTGCTATAGTCCACCGGCCAGTAAGCATAGACGATGCCGCCGATCTGCCTGGCGCCCAGGAGATGGGTTTTGTCAATGAGGCGCTTCATGTAGGCAATGCCTGCCTGGCGGATCTCTTCATTTTCGGAAGAAACATCATACTGGGGCGGCAGGCCGATGCATACAGTTAAGGTGACATTGCAGCGCTCTGCCTCATCCCGAAGCCGGATCACCTGGTCGTCCGGCAGATCGGCGAGTCCTCCTCCGGCAATCTCCAGAATGTCAAAGCCAAGCTTCGAAACTTTGGAGATGTAAGGAAAGAAGTCTGTATCCCATTCCTTTTCCCAGTAAGCAAAATATGTACCAATCTTCATGTTACAATACCTCCTGTTTTAATATTTCTTTTATTTTTCCGGCAATTGTCTTGCCGGGTTTTCCATGAGAATTTCCTTTTTCCGTATTGTATCAATTTCAATTTATTGAATCAATAAAATTCAAAATAATAGTTGAAATGAACAAAAAAGAGTAGATAAATAAAAACAACCGTATCAGACAGAAGTTGATAAAGTTGATGATAGTAAGAAGAATAAAAAAGATTTTTTTGGTGTTGTGCACAATAATTTTGAATTTGGATACAGAATTTGTTTTTGATTTTGGAATTCTGATTGCAAAAAATAAAAGAAAACAAAGGACAAATGAAACAATAAAAAAGTTGTTTTGGACAAAATATATAAGACATCAACAAAGACAGGAGCTTCAGGGTATTATAAAATGGAGACATACAGAATGCACCGCCGTTTTTCCGGTGCAGCCGCGCGGATTGAAAGTAAATAAAAACAATACTAGGAGGAATGAAAATGAAAAGAAAATTAGCAATTGTTTTATCCCTGGCATTCGTTATTTCGGCCATAGCCGGCTGCGGTTCCAAGGAGGCTCCGGCAGCGGAAGCTCCGGCGGCGGAGGCGCCCGAAGCGGAGGCAGACGCACCGGAACCGGCGGAAGACAGCGCTCCGGCGGGCGGAAAAGTGCTTAAGGTCGGCGTATCATGGGCGCATTATAATGACGCTTTGTTCTATGCATGGGGCGACGGAATGGAGCAGGTTCTGAAGGACAATTGTAAAGACCACGGCTTTGATTCCGTAGAGTGGATCAGCCTGGTGGCAGAGGATGACGCTTCCAAGCAGGCTTCCGATATCTCGGATCTGGTAACACAGGGCTGTGATGTGATCATCAGTTATCCCTTTGATAATCAGGCTATCACCAGCTCGGTGCAGGAATGTAAAGATGCCGGAATTCCCATTGTTCTCTGGGACAGGAATATTGCAGAAGGCGCTTCTCCCGCTCCCGACCTTTTTGTGGGACTGGATACATATAATCAGGCATATGAAGCAGGTAAGGTATTCTTCCAGGAAATGATCGATGCCGGAGAGACTCCTACGGATATCATTTCCATAATCGGGGCTACGAATGACAACAATGCATTGAACAGGCAGAAAGGCTTTGAGGATGCGGCCAGAGAATTTAACCTGACAATTGCCCAGACGGTTCCCTCGGACTGGGATTCCGAAAAAGCACTGACCGGATTTACCGCCGCATTCCAGGCACATCCTAACTGCAATACGGTTCTCATTGCTTCTGATTTTATCGTTACGGCCGTACAGACGGTTCTGGAGAGCAACGATGCATGGCATGTGAACGGTGAGGACGGACATATCTGGATCTGCTCCCAAGACGGCTTCCCGACCGGCTGCGAGTTTATGCAGGACGGATATATGGACTGCTCCGGAATGTACAGTGTAGAAGGCATGTGCAGTGACTTCTCGGATGCAATCTTCCAGATTATTGACGGAAGTTATGCAGGCGAGGCAGAGCTTTACTCCGATCCGCTTATCGTTTCCGCCAAGGATATTGCCGGAATGTCCGATTTGTGGGGAATAAAGTACGCAGAATAAGAAAACGGCCGATAAACCGGAATTTATCTGCAGAGCGGCTTTGCGGCTGCTTTGCAGATAAATTTGGCCGATTTTATATCCGGCTTGATATTGTATGGAAGGGGTTCGGACAAGATGGGCAAAAAAGAGGCTCCACCCACAGGAACAGCAGCAGTGAAGCACTCATTGACGGAGAAATTAAAGAATGAGAATGCGGCTTTGATACTTCTGGTCATTGTTTCCATGATCGTATTTGGAATTACTGTTCCTAATTTTATGACAGTAGGCAATATTTTTAATCTTTTGGTTCAGGCCAGTACCATCGGGCTGCCGGCGATTGGCCTGACCTTTATTTTAATTACCGCAGGAAATGATTTGTCACTGCCTACCAATATGGCCTGCAGTGCAATTCTGGGCTGTGCGGTTATGCAGAAAACACAGAATACATTTCTGGGCGTAATTGCGATTCTGGCTATTGCGGTCTGCTTCGGCGTGATCAACGGTTTCTCGGTTGCAAAGCTGAAGATGGTTCCTATGATTGTAACCCTGGCCATTCAGACGCTGAACGTGGGGATTTCCGAGTTCTATACCCAGGGGACGAGCGTGGGCGGTCTGCCCCAGAGTTTTTACAGGATTTTTTCCAGCTCTCTGTTTGGCGTAGTTCCCGTATCCGTTATTATCTTTCTGCTGACTGCCTTTGTGATGCACCAGATACTTACAAAAACGGTTTTCGGCAGAGAACTTTTCCAGACCGGAATCAATGAAAAAGCGGCCAGAGTCAACGGTGTGAATACCACCAGAATTTTGTTTGTGATATATGTCATCGGCGGCTTTATGGCAGGAATCAGCGGAGTGCTGATGGCGGCGAGACTGAAAGCGGCAGGAACATCCATGGGACCGGTAAGCGCCTTCAACAATATCATCTGTGCCTGCGTGCTGGGAGGAGCCAGCGTATGGGGCGGAAAGGGAACCATTCTCGGAACTCTGATAGGAAGCATTGTGATGGCAATTATAACAAATGTGATGAATCTTCTGAATGTGAATTTTTTTGTAACCTATGTTGTGAAAGGGATTATTATTATCCTTGTCTGCTATCTGGACGTGCTTAGAAATCAGGAAAAGGAGAGATGATAGGAGATGGCTGAACAAATAACCCTGGAGATCAAAAATATTTCCAAAAGCTTTCCCGGTGTCAGAGCGCTTGATCATGTGAGCATAGAGGCCAGAGGCGGTGAAATCATCGGTCTGATCGGCGTGAACGGCGCCGGAAAGTCTACCCTTATGAATATTCTCGGGGGCGTATTTCCGCAGACGGAAGGCGAGATCCGGATCAATGGTCAGGAGATACAGATTAAAAGCCCCCAGGATGCGGAAAAGTACGGCATCGGCTTTATTCACCAGGAGCCGGTTATGTTTCAGTATATGACAGTGGCTGAAAATATCTCCGTATCCAGGCTTCACGGAAAGGTCAATTATAAAGAACTGAATGCCGCGGCCCGGAAACATCTGGAGCAGATGAACTGTGATATTGATCCCCGTAAAAGGGTGGCAGATCTGCCTATCGGTGAAAGACAGATGGTTGAGATTGCAAGGGCCCTGTCCTCCGGCGGAAAGATATTATTGTTTGACGAGCCTACGGCCTCCTTTACGGATAAGGAAAAGCAGAGGCTGTTTGAAGTGATACGCGAACTGAAAAAGGCAGGATCCTGTATTTTCTTTATCTCCCATTTTCTGGATGAGGTGGAAGAGCTTACGGACCGCACCATCGTTTTGCGGGACGGTAAGGTAGTGATTAACGGAAAAACGGCCGATATTTCCCGGAAGGATATTCTGCGGAATATGATTGGCGGAGAAATGGCAAAGGTTGACAACGAAGAGGAACGGAAATTTGAAAAGGTTCTGATGCGTGTGGACAATCTGACAGCGGGAGATAAGCCGGATCATGTAAGCTTTGATCTTTATGAGGGCGAAGTGCTCGGGATCTGGGGGCTTATGGGCGCCGGAAGAACAGAAATCTTAAGGGCGCTTTACGGACTGGATAAAGCGGATGAAGGGACGGTTTCCCTGGATCTGGGTGACGGCAGAGGCCTGCAGGCAATTCCTTTTGCACGGATGAGTGAGTACTGCGGTTATGTGACAGAAGCGCGCCACGATGACGGCTGTCTGCTTCCCTGGTCAGTGTGGGAAAATATGTCTGCTCCTAATCTGAAAAATTATAAGAGGAACAGATTATTTTTGGATTTTAACAGGCAGAAAGAAGAGAGCAGGGTGTACTGTAAAAGACTCAATGTAAAAACACCCTCTGTTTTCACGAAGGTTTCCACCCTTTCCGGAGGAAATCAGCAAAAGGTAATTATGGCAAAATGGCTTATGAAAAAGCCGAAGGTATTCTTTATTGACGAACCTACCCGCGGCGTGGATGTGGGGGCAAAAGCGGAGATTCAGCGGATGGTCCGGGAACTGGCAGCCCAGGGGAGCTCCTGCCTGGTGGTTTCTTCCGAGATTGAAGAGCTGTCCGCCGTCTGTGACCGTGTCGTAATTCTGAACCGGGGAAGGCTCACGGGTGAGCTTCTGAAAAAGGAGATTGATAAGGATACTCTGATGCACCTTTGTGTCTGATGAATGAGAGGTTGTCATACTATGAAATTAAAAACAAAACAGATTTCAGTTAAGGATTTCCTGATTAAATATGCCCTGTTTATTTTGATTATTGCGCTGTGGATCGTCTATGGCATAAACAGTCCGCACTTTTTCACCATAAAAAATCTTCGTTCTCTGCTTACCAATGCGGCGCCGCTTCTTATCTATGCTACAGGTATGACGTATATTCTGATTCTGGGGGAGATTGATCTCTCGGTGGGCTCTGTGGGCGCCGTGGCATCGGCAGCCTGGATCTTAAGCATGACAAAGCTGGATGTGCCTCTGGCCGCAGCTTTTCTGATTGCGCTTCTGATCGGAGCAGCGTGCGGCCTGCTGACCGGCTTTATGGTGGTGAAGCTGCGCATCAATGCATTCATGGCTTCTCTGGGGATGCAGTTTATTCTTCGGGGAATCTGTTATCTGTCGGCAGACGGAGAACAGATTCTGACGCCTAAGGATGTCCACACCTTTGCCAATTACCGCCTGCTGACTCTGTCCCCGCTGATTTATATCAGCTTATCGATTGCGGCCATAATGATGCTGATATATAAGTACACGGCATTCGGAAGGAAAATCCAGGCCTGCGGCTGCAACAGAGAGGCTGCGAAAACAATCGGAATCAATGTGGACCGCATAAAATGGTCTGCATTTATCATAAGCGGAATGCTGGCCGGCCTTGCAGGCTCTCTTCAGTGCGTGAATTTTGGAATTCTTCTTCCCGGAAGCATAGGAGAGGGAAGCGAATTTCTGGCAATTACCGCCTGTGTTCTGGGAGGAACCTCCTTGATGGGAGGAACCGGCAGCATTATTCCGGGAACTTTGATTGGCGTTATTTTTTATTACAGTATTGAAAACGGCCTGGGGCTTCTGGGGGCAAATGTATACCTTTATCCCATCGTGCGCGGAATTGTCATTTATCTGGCTATGGTGACGGATTCCCTTAAGTTCTCTGTCGGCCGGAGAAAATCGAAAGGACTGTGACTATGAAAAAATTTAAAGTAGGACTTATAACAATGTCTGACGGACGTCCCTATCTGCACAACCTGCAGTATGATATGAATATGGGTTATCAGACAGAGATTAAGGAACGGCTTGAAGCGACCGGCCTGGTGGAGGTTGTGGAAGGCGATCAGCCGGTAAATTCAAATACCGCTGCAAAAGAACAGGCCGGAAAGCTTAAGGCTGCCGGAGCGGAAATGACCATTTTCAATTACGCAATCTGGTGCTATCCGCAGTATACGGCGGTGGCAGCGAATTTTGCGCCGGGGCCGTATCTGCTGTTCTGCAATATTCATCCCTCTGAGTGCGGAATGGTGGGAATGATGGCGGCATCCGGAACCCTGGATCAGCTGAAGCTTGTCCATAAACGGATTTTCGGCTCCATCGGCGATGATGAAGTGCTGGGGAAGGTACTGGGCTTTATCCGCGCGGCCTGTGCGGTCAACCGTCTGCGCGGCCTGACCTATGGCAATTTCGGCGGCCGGCCTATGGGAATGTATACGACGGTGGCAAACCAGGCGCAGTGGCAGAGGATGTTCGGCATTGATATTGAAAATGTGGAACAGTATGAGATTATGCGTTACGGCAATGAGGAGGCGCAGGATAAGGTGACGGCGGCCAGAAAATGGCTTGAGGACCGTGTGGGGAATATCGCTTACAACGATTCTAATTTCACGCCGGAAAAGCTGGAGACACAGATCCGCTCCTATTACGCCCTGCGCAGGATTATTGACGAACGGGGGCTCGACTTTATCGGCATAAAGGCCCACGGAGATCTGACCGACTGGTATGTTACGATGGATCTGGCGGAGGCTTTCTTAAACGATCCCTATGACTGGGACGGACCCCATGAGCCGATAGTGGCGGCTACAGAGTCGGATATGGACGGAGCCCTGACCATGCAGATTCTGAAAGTGATTTCCGGAAAACCTGTCCTGTTTGCAGATGTGCGCCATTATGAAAAATCCGTGGACTGCTGGTTCTTCGGCAACTCCGGAACTCACGCCACCTATTTTGCGGGAGGCAGTATGATTCCGGAGGAGAATCTAAAGCATGTGTCCTTCCTGCCCGAGTCTAAGGATTATCCCGCGGGCGGCGGCAGCGTGCACCATTTTGCGGCTCCGGGAAAGATGACCTTTGCCCGTTTTGCCCGTAAGGGAGATGATTATTACCTAACGATTGTCCCGGGAGAAATTGTGCAGTTTTCCGAGGAAAAGATGTGGGAACTCGGCAGTACGGCAACACCTTCATGGCCCATCGCATTTACAAAATGCAGGGTTTCTGCCGATGAATTTATTGAGAAATATCCCTGTAACCACATTCACGGCGTTTACGGAGACTATGTGGAGGAATTAAAGACTGCGGCACAGCTTCTGCATATCCCGGTTCAAATTCTGGAGTGATGTTATAGGATTGGAATAGGAGAGTGCGTATGACAATCCGGGATCTTGCGAATGTCCAGCCGTATATCCGTATGGTAAAGATAAAAAAGTCCGTTCATCTGGAAGGGGCCTGGGAAGATTTGGACTATGTTCTCATTTATATCGCAGAGGGATCTCTGGATTATATCCTGGAAGGAAGGCGGTATCATATGAAGGAAGGCGACTTTATCCTGATACCGCCTTATATGCATCATCTGATTATGAAGACAAATGCAGATCCGCTGATACAGTATGTACTGCATTTTGACTTTTACATGGATGCGGAAAGAATGAAGATACCTCATCAGAGCGGAATGAATCTGATCTCAAAATATCCGGTTCCGGAAAGGGAAAAGCTTCTGGACGGGAAAGAGATTATAGGGACAATACGCCGGAGTGAGCGGTATTCCGTTGAAAAGCTTTTTCTATCCATGTACCATGAATTTTCGCGGGAAGAAGAAGGCTACAGAACCATGCTCAAAGGGATGGCCCTGCAGTTTCTGACTATTATGGTGCGCTGCTTTCCGTCTCAGAGCAAAGAGAACCGGGAGGGGAAGTCAAAGAAAACAAAGTCCTGGAAGCTGGTGGAGAATGCTCTGGAGTATATCTGCCTCCACTATAACGAAGAACTGGACAATGTAAAAATCGGTGAGGCGATTCATGCCTCGCCGAATTATCTGTCAAAGCTGTTTCAGGATTACATTGGAGTATCCCTCCATATGTATCTTTTGAACTACAGGCTTGACAGGGCCCAGGAATTTATGATGAGCGGCAGGTACAATATTACGGAAACCGCTCTGAAATGCGGATTTTCCAGTGTTCATGCATTCAGCAAGGTTTTTAAGCAGAAACGCGGTTTAAGCCCCAGCGCTTATATGGAAATGATTGAGGACAGCGGTAAGTCCATGCTGCAGAAAGTGGATTACAACCCCCAAAGGCAGATCTATTTTAATCAATAATTTATTGGATTGAAGGCGGATTTTATGATATAGTTTTATTTGACGGATTATAAGGTGCTGTTTCGGAGGCAGCAGATTGTTAAACACCAGAATGAAATGAGGGAAAAATGGGAATGGCGGAAACACAAAAAGGGCTTTTTGGCGAGGTGCGCAGACAGGAAATCGCTGCTCTGGTCAAAAAAAGGAGCAGGGTAACAGTTGACGAACTGAGTGAACGGTTTTCTGTTTCCACGGCAACAATCCGAAAGGATTTGACGGAACTGGAGCAGCAGGGAATGCTGAAGAGAACTCACGGAGGCGCAATCAGCCGGAATTATGCCGACTATGAACAGACATCCCGGGAAAAAGAAGGACAGAATGTAGCGCAGAAGCAGGCCATTGCCGGTTTGGCGGCACGGTATGTGCATTCCGGCGACGTGATTGCCCTGGATACAGGCACTACGACCTTTGAGCTTGCAAAGCAGATTGTCAATATTCCCAATCTGACTGTGATTACAAATGATTTGAAGATTGCCGGCTTTCTGGAGCAGAACAGCGATATTACCATAGTTCTCCTTGGAGGGATGGTCCGCCATAATTTTCACTGCACCATCGGTAACTCTGTGCTGAGCGCTCTGGAGGCATTCTATGTAGATACTCTGTTTGTTGCCACGAACGGCATTTCCGCTGCGCGGGGCTTAAGCACATTCCGGCTGGATATTGCGGAGATCAAGCGCAAGATGATTTCTGTTTCGGCGAAGGTTGTGGCTCTGGCAGACAGCACAAAGATTAATAATGAGACATTTTCCGCTTTTGCCGGGCTTCAGGACATCCATACCCTGATTACGGATCAGAGAGCGGATCGGGAGTTCGTGAAGGAGGCCGTTTCCATGGGGATCGAGGTTATCCAGGCAGAAATCTGATCTTTTGGGAATTGACAAAGCTTCTGAGGGTAAAATGAGAAAAGAGAACTTTTTTTTCATTGTATGAAAAAGGGTTCTTTTTTTGTTTCACAGGAAACAGATTTGTCCCGGGCTTTGTTAATTTCGTTTATTAAGAATAAGAGAAAATACAGAAAACAGCCCCAAAATACAAAAAAAGATTGAAAAATATAAGAAAATAATTGAATATAAAACGAAAACGATACAATATGAAAAAAATAGAAACAGTTAAGAAAAAATAAAAATTATCATTTTACCGGCAAAATTTTTTCTACAGTATTTTCCAATGGTATATTTTCCATAAATTATCCCACAAAAAACTTATAAAAATAAACAAATTGTTGTTGACAAACAGCGGGAAAAGTATTATTCTGTGCTTAGTTAAGTGAATTAAGTAAGAACAAGGAATTATAAAACGCAATCGCAAAGGTGAAAGAAAATGAAAAAGGATTATGTAATCGGAATAGATTTCGGAAGTGATTCCGTCCGGGCAGTCGTTGTGGATGTGACAAATGGAGCTACAGTGGGAAGTGATTTCTGTGAATATGAGCGCTGGATGAAAAAGATGTACTGCGATCCGTCAAGGAACATGTTCCGCCAGCATCCCCTGGACTATCTGGAAGCGTTTGTAAAGTGTGTCAGAGGCGCCCTTCGGGAGGCCGGGGAGGATGCGGGAAGCTTTGTGCGCGGAATCGGAGTAGATACGACAGGCTCCACACCCTGTCCGGTGGATAAGGACGGGACCCCTCTGGCTCTGCTCCCGGAATTTGCGGAGAATCCCAATGCCATGTTTTATCTGTGGAAGGATCATACGGCCATTGAGGAAGCCAGGGAAATCAACGCCGTATTTTCCAATTTCGGCGGTGAGGATTATCTGAGGTTCCAGGGAACCTATGCATCCGAATGGTGGTGGGCCAAAATCCTCCATGGTTCCAGAGTGGATGAGCAGGTGAAAGAGAGAGCTTATGCCTGGGTGGAGCACTGCGACTGGATTCCCGCGCTCCTGACGGGAAATACAGATCCCAACACCATGTACCGCTGCAGCTGTGCGGCCGGACATAAGGCGCTGTGGCACAGCGACTTCGGCGGCCTGCCCTCTATGAAGTGTTTAAACGAGGTGGATCCCTATCTGGCTTATGTGGCGAAGCATTATACGAAAACGCCTCAGGTGTCTACCCATAAGGTAGGAGTAATCACAAAGGAATGGGCAGAGCGCCTGGGAATAAATGAGCAGGTGATTGTGGGAGGAAGCTCTCTGGACGCCCATGCGGGGGCCGTGGGAGCGGGCGTGAAGCCGAATGTTCTTGTGAAGGTAATCGGAACCTCCACGGTAGATATGCTGGTACATAAACGCGAAAATTTAAGAGGCAGGGATCTGCATGATTCCTGCGGCCAGGCGGAAAATTCCATTCTTCCGGGCTATGTGGGGATGGAGGCCAGCCAGGCGGCTTTTGGAGATTTGTGCACCTGGTTCCGGAATCTGTTAATGTGGCCGGTCGGAACTCTTCTGAATGAGACAAAACTGATTGAGGATAAGACAAAAAAGGCGCTGATAAAAGAGATCCGGGAACAGATGCTGGATCGGATCACCCGGGCGGCTCTTGACACAGAGGAGGATTCGGAGCTGACAGTGATTGACTGGTTTAACGGACGCAGATATCCCATGATCAATGAAACCGTAAAGGGCGGAATGTACGGACTTACACTGGGAACGGATGCGGTAGAACTGTTCAGGGGAATCCTTCAGGCAGCAGTATTTGGTTCACGGCGCATTATCGATTCTTTCGTGTCCAGAGGAATTCAGATTGACGAGATTATTACCGTGGGCGGAATACCGAAAAAATCGCCTCTGATTATGCAGATGCTTGCAGATGCCATGAAAAGGCCGATAAAGGTGTCCAATCTGACCCAGGCATGCGCCCAGGGATCCGCCATGTATGCGGCCGTTGCGGCGGGATTCTATCAGGATCTTGAGGAAGCCCAGGCTCATATGAACGTAGGTTTTATGAAGATCTATATGCCTGAGGAAAAGAACTTTGAGAAATACGACAGGCTCTACTGCCGGTATCTGAAGGTGGGAAGGCATTTTGAGGAAATACAGGCAGCGCGGAATGGAGGCTGAATCAAAGCGCCGAAACAAAAGAGGGGAACGTTAGATGGAAAAGGTAGACAGAAGCGTCGTTAATATGGCCAATAAGGTAAATGTCCTGCGGATACTCTGGGAAAACAAATGTATTTTCCGGGCGGAGATTGCCCGGATGACAGGACTTTCACAGCCTACCGTTTTGAAAATTGTAGATGAATTCATGGAACGGGGCCTGGTAAATATCAGCGGAAAGGGCATATCCAGCGGAGGGAAGCCGCCGCTGATGCTGGAGTTCCGGTGGGATGCCTATTACATCATCGGTGTAGACATCAATGAGTACCGGATTGAGATCATTCTGATGGACTTAAGCTTTGATATCATAGACAAGCGGATTCAGGATAACCGGGAGGTTGACACGGCAGATACCATATTAAAGCGTCTGGCTGACGAAATCAGAGGGCTCATAAGCGAACATCCAGGCGAGGAGAGCCGCATCCTGGGAATCGGCGTGGGAATTCCGGGCATTGTGGATGCGCAGAAAGGAATTTTGATTTATTCCACGGAGCTGGGCTGGAAAAACGTTAATTTGAAGGAATATTTAAAGCAGTATTTTGACGGCCAGATTACCATTGATGACAGTACCAGAGCTTTTGCCATAGAGGAGAAGATTTTCGGGAAAGGGAAGGATGTCAAGAATTTCCTCTGTCTGAACCTTGCTTCCGGAATCGGTTCTGCACTGGTAATGGACGGCAACCTGTATTACGGAAGCTCGGGCTCCTCCGGGCAGCTGGGACATGTGGCGGTAGAGAGGGAAGGCCCCTTATGCTCCTGCGGCAATTACGGATGTCTGGAGCATTATGCTTCCGGCCGGGCCATTGAGGAGGCCGCGAGAAGGGTTGTAGAGGAACACCGGGAATCACAGATTACCGATTTGGTGTATGGAGATGCGGGGAAGGTAGATTTGAACATTGTTTTTGAGGCGGCTATGGGAGGCGACAGTACGGCCCTGGAAATACTGGAGAAGGCGTCAGACTACCTGGCAATGGCTGTTTCGGGAGTTGTGAATCTGACCGATCCGGAAATGATTATCTGCGAAGGAAAGATCAGCAGAGAATGTCCCATTTTTATGGAAATGTTTAAGAGGGCCCTTCGGCGCAGAGGAATGAAATATGTGGGAAGAGAAGTGGAAATCGTGATATCCAATACAAAAAGCTACATGGGCTCCTTCGGCTCGGCATCTTTTATTCTGGAACAGTTTATTCAGAGCGGAGGGGAAGCGGAGAGGTTTGTCCGTATCAGAGGGAACAGCAATCAGCGTTTAGATTACGTTGGCTGATATAAAGTTCAAATTACCCTTTAGTGCCATCGCGCAGCGACTTTACCCTTTAGTGCTGTCGCGCAGCGACTTAAAACAGTAATATCCCTCACAGTGCACAAATCAATTTACAGGCACATATTTTTGTGACTGGAAATTGATTTAGGCTAAGGTGTACTGGGAGGGATGTTACGGAACTGGAATAGGAGGATTTCTTATGAAGACAATCAAAGCAAAACCAATCACTGTTGAAAACTTTGCACCCTATGGAAGCTTTACCAGCATTGTAGAGCCGTCGGGCAATGCCCTGGGGAACTTTTACAATGACAAGGTGCTTCTTCCGGTATCGGGAAGCATGCCGGTAGCATTTTCGCCTCTGGTGATGGACAAGCCGGACAAAATGATAATCCGTGAGGCGGAATATCACAATACCACAGGGGAAGGGATTCTTCCGGTGGACGATGACGTGGTTATGCATGTTGCGCCGCCGAGCAAAGAGCCGGTTCCGGAGCTTACGGAAGCATTTATTGTTCCGAAGGGAACCATGGTTAAGATTAATACGGGCGTGTGGCATATGGGAGTGCTGCCGCTCAATCAGGAGCAGGTACATGTACTGATTGTACTTCCGGAACGGATCTATATGAATGACTGCACCGTAGTGACATATCCGGAAGAGGATCAGATGGAAATTGTGTTATAAAGCGGTATGCCGCTGAAAAATAAAAGGAGGATAAGAATATGCCGAATGTAAATGAATTGTTTTCTTTAAAGGGGCGTACAGCCATTGTGACGGGAGGCGGACAGGGACTTGGAAAGTCCATGGCGATCGGGCTGGCTCAGGCGGGCGCTGATATTGTCATTGCCGCCAGAAGAATCGAGACGGCGCTGGCCACCCAGAAGGAGATTGAGGCGCTGGGAGTAAAGTGCACCGTTATCAAGGGCGATATGCGTGTGGAAGAAGACGTAATCCGCATGGTGAATCAGGTAGTGGAGGAATACGGAAAGATTGATATTCTCTTCAACAATGCGGGAACCTGGAGAGGCGACGATGCGGAGAAGGTTACAACCGAGGACTGGAAAGAGGTTATTGACGTTAATCTCACAGGTCCCTTCATCGTATCCCGTGAGGTTGGAAAGGTAATGTTAAAACAGGGAAAGGGAAGCATTGTCAACATTGCTTCCATGTCGGGCATGATTGTCAATACGCCGCAGAATCAGTGTGCTTACAATGCATCAAAGGGCGGACTCATCATGCTGACAAAATCAATGGCGACCGAGTGGGCAGACCGCGGTGTGAGAGTAAATGCACTGTGCCCTGGATATATGAGAACCGAAATGAGTGAGGAGCGGTATCAGAGAAAGGATCCTGCAATTGAAAGATGGTTTTCCATGACTCCCATGGGAAGATCCGGTGTGCCGGACGAGCTGATGGGAATTGCAGTGTACCTGGCATCGGATGCATCCAGTTTTGTGACGGGTTCCACGTATCTGGTTGACGGCGGTTATACTGCTTGGTAGAAAAAAGAGCCAAAAAAGAAAAACGTATGGAGGTATTTAGGTATGAAAAAGAGATTACTGGCTTTTGTAAGTGTGGTTATGGTAGGCGCCATGGTACTTGGCGGATGCGGAAGTAAGGCAGAGGAGCCGGCAGAGGCTCCTGCAGAAGAAGCTCCGGCTGCTCCTGCAGAGGAAGAAGAACCTGCCGCTGCTCCGGCAGAGGGCGAGGCAATCAAGATCGGCGTGTCTGTAGCAGATCAGTCCAATCCTTTTTACATTGACATTGTGGACGGAATGGAATCTGCCGCAAAGGACGGCGATGAGCTGATTATCGTAGATGCGGGCTTTGACGCTGCAAAGCAGCTGAATGATATCGACGATATGATTCAGCAGGGTGTCAGTGTTATGCTGATTGACCCGGTTGACTCCAATGCAATCAAGTCTGCCATTGAGGCCTGCGATGCGGCGGGAATCCCTGTAATCGCTTACAATTCTCCGCTGAATTTTGAGATTGCATCCACAGTTGCTACAGACAACTATCTGGCAGGCCAGTTAGTGGGCGAGGCTATGGGAAAAGCGCTGGACGGCAAAGGAAAGGTTGCAATGCTTACCTACAATGTGGCAGAGGTATGCCTGGATCGTGCAAACGGCTTCAAGGATGCCATCGCAAACTATCCGGACATTGAGATTGTTGAAGAACAGGAGATTCAGCCCGGTACAGACACAGCTCTTCCGGTTGCAGAGAATATCCTGCAGTCCTATCCGGATCTGAGCGGCTTCTTCGCACTGAATGACCCGTCCGCACTTGGCTGCGTTGCTGCCGTAGAGAGTGCGAATCTTCTGGATCAGATAAAGATCGTAGGCGTTGACGGTTCTGACGATGCAAAGGCTGCTATCGCAGAGGGAAAGATGCTTGCAAGTGCGGCACAGGATCCGGTTACCATCGGATCAGAGGCTGTTGAGACTGCCTATAAAGTAATCGCCGGCGAGACGGTTGAGTCTGATATTAAGATTCCGTCCTATCTGGTTGACGAGAGCAATGCGAAGTAAATCATAGAACATAATCAGGTGAATGTGAATAGCCGGGGGCGATGCTCGTTCACCAGAGGCCGCCGCAAAAGTGCTTTGCAGCGGCCTCTCATAAGGGGGCTGTCGGGAAATAAGGCAGCCCTCTAAGTCAATGGAGGTTAGGCATGAGCGACAACTATTATTTGGAAATGCTCGATATTAACAAAACATTCCCCGGGGCGAAAGTACTTAACCATATTGATTTTAAAATTAAATTAGGTGAAGTACGGGCATTAATGGGGGAAAACGGCGCGGGAAAATCTACGCTGATGAAGATTCTCGGGGGAATTTATCAAAAGGATAAAGATTCCGGAAGGATTTTAATAGAAGGTAAAGAGGTAGAAATCAATCATGTGGACGATGCCAAGAAATACGGCATCAGCATCATCCACCAGGAAATCAGCCTTGCGGAAAATATGACGGTTTATGACAACATATTTATGGGCTGTGAATTGGATGCCGGCATCAAAGGTTTTTTGAATGACAAAGAAATGATACGCCGCGCCCAGGCAATTGTGGATGAGCTGAAAGTTGGAATTGATGTCCGGCAGAAAGTGGGCGATTTGAGTATTGCAAAGCAGCAGATGATAGAGATCTGCCGTGCGCTGCTGTCCAAGGCAAAGGTTATTGTTATGGATGAGCCGACCTCATCCTTGACACAGACAGAGATTGAACAGCTGTTTGAGCAGATAAGAAAGCTCAGGGAGGATGGGATAGCGATTATCTATATTTCCCATCGTATGGAAGAGATTTTTCAAATCTCCGATTCTATTACCGTACTGCGTGACGGTTCGCTGATTGGTACAAAGCAGGCCGGCGAACTGGATAACCGTAAAATTATCGAAATGATGGTGGGACGGGATCTGGACAATTATATGAGAAACGATGCAGTGCTGGATATCGGAGAGGTATGTCTGGAAGTAAAAAATCTGAATAATAAAAAGTTGAAAGATATCAGCTTCACCTTAAGAAAAGGAGAGATTCTCGGATTTGCAGGCCTTGTGGGGGCCGGACGTTCGGAGATGGCCCGGGCGGTCTTTGGAATTGACCGTATCGATTCCGGCCAGATTCTGGTTGGCGGGAAGGAAGTAAAAATAAAGAGCGCATCCGATGCGATCCGGGCGGGAATCGGATATGTGCCGGAGAGCCGCAAGGAAGAAGGCCTGGTGCTCTCTAATTCCATAAAGTTTAATCTGACGATCTCGGTACTGGAGCAGTTCATTAGGGGCTGCCTTGTGAACCGGAAAAAGGAAACAGAGATTATTGATGAATATGTAAACAAGCTTTCCATAAAAATGGCTTCTGCCGATCAGCTTGTCCAGTATTTGTCGGGAGGAAACCAGCAGAAAGTTGTGGTTTCCAAGTGGCTCGCCACAAAGCCGGATATATTGATTCTGGACGAACCCACCAGAGGAATCGATATCGGGGCCAAGACGGAGATCTATCATCTCATTGTAGACATGGCCAAGGCCGGTGTGGCGGTTCTTCTGATTTCCTCTGAAATGGAAGAAATTATGAATCTGAGCACAAGAATTGTCGTGATGTATGAGGGCAGAATTAAAGCGATCCTCACGGAGGAGGAGACAAAGAAGGCAGTCCAGGAGGACATTATGTGGTATGCATCGGGGAGGAAGAAAGATGAAGCAGAATGAGAATAAAAAGAATTATTTGATTGATAACGGGCTTGTAGGCTTTGTGCGGAGAAATATGGGGATTCTGATTGGACTGGCCGTGCTTTTCCTGTTCCTTTCCATATTCACGGACTCCTTTCTGACAACAAAAAATATGCTGCAGGTTCTCAGACAGATATGTATTAATGCGCTGCTGGCCTTTGGCATGACCTTTGTGCTGATCATCGGTGGTATTGACCTTACGGTAGGCTCTGTGGTGGCTATCAGCGGCGTGTCTATAGTAATGCTGCTCAACACCGGTATGCCTCTTCCTGCGGCATTTTTACTTTCCCTTCTGATCGGCTCTCTGATTGGTGTAATCAATGGCAGCATTATTGCTTTTACAGGAATGCCGCCCTTTATTGTGACGCTGTCTTTGCAGGGGGCGATCCGGGGCGTGGCTTATGTGATTACGGACGGGCGGAGCGTTTCCTGCGAAAATGAGGTGTTTAATGCAATCGGAAACGGATATTTTCTGGGAATTCCTCTTCCGATTTATATTGTAGCCCTTGTTATGATTCTGATTTCTGTTATTTTGTATTATACACGTTTCGGAAGAAGGATGTATGCGGTAGGAGGAAATGTTACCGCAGCACAGTTTTCGGGAATTCATGTAAAACGTATCACTGTCTGGGTTTATATTATTTCCGGGACGCTGTCGGCGCTGGCGGGAATTATTCTTGCTTCCCGTATGTATTCGGGACAGCCGGCATCCGGACAGGCCTATGAATCGGACGCCATTGCTGCGGCAGTTCTTGGCGGAACAAGTTTTAACGGCGGAATCGGAACCATCGGAGGCACCCTGATCGGCGCTCTGGTAATCGGGTTTCTGACAAATGGCCTGAATCTGCTTCATATTTCGTCCTATGTACAGATGATTATTAAAGGCATTGTTATTATCGGAGCCGTCGGAATTGATATCTTGAAAAACAGGAATAAAAAGGGGTAGGATTATGGATCAGAGAAAGAAAAAAGAACTGGAAAAACTGGCGTATCAGCTTCGGATTACCGGACTGAAAATGGTTCAGGGCGCGCATTCCGGGCATATAGGAGGAGCCTTTTCTCTGTCGGAGATTATGGCAGTGTTATATTTTGATAAAATGAATATCAGGCCAAAAGAGCCGCACTGGGAGGAGAGGGATCGGTTTGTTCTGTCCAAAGGACACGCTACGGTAGCGCTCTATCCTGCACTGGCACACAGGGGCTTCTTTCCGATGGAAACTCTGAAAACATTCCGCAGGCTG
This sequence comes from Lachnoclostridium sp., assembly GCA_021770065.1. Lineage (GTDB taxonomy): Bacteria > Bacillota > Clostridia > Lachnospirales > Lachnospiraceae > Laedolimicola. The sequence continues at coordinate 60,506 of JAETRR010000018.1, forward strand.
GACGGAGAATTATCCGGGCATGCAGAGATGTGTCATGTGCCGGGGGTGGATATGTCCACGGGCTCCCTGGGCCAGGGGTTTTCGGCGGCGGTCGGAATGGCGGTATCCGGAAAGCTGTCGGGAAAGAATTACACAACCTATGCAGTGCTTGGGGACGGAGAAATTGCGGAAGGCCAGATCTGGGAGGCCTGCATGTTTGCGGCAGCCAGAAAGCTGGATAATCTCGTAGGAATTCTGGATTCCAATAAAGTTCAGCTGGACGGAACGGTAAAGGAAGTATTGGATACGGGTGATTTACAGGCGAAGTTTGAGAGCTTTGGTTTCTATGTACAGTCTGTGGACGGACATTCCGTAGAGGAATTTGCAGATGCGGTAGATAAAGCAAAATCTTATCTGGGAAAGCCTTCCATGATTATTGCAAATACCGTGAAAGGAAAAGGCGTTTCGTTTATGGAGGGCAATCATGCATGGCATGGAAAAACGCCGGATGAAGAACAGTTTGCTCAGGCCTTTGAGGAACTGGAAGCAGCATTAAAGGAAAAGGAGGCGTAGACATGGCGGAGAAAATTGCAACAAGGCATGCCTATGGGGAGGCCCTGGCAGAGATTGGCGGGAATCAGCGGATCGTTGCGCTGGATGCGGATGTGTCCACCTGTACGATGTCCTGTATGTTCGGAGAAAAATATCCGGAGAGATTTTTCAACGTGGGAATTGCGGAAGCGAATATGACAGGCATTGCGGCCGGAATGGCAGCGTGTGGTTTTATTCCTTTTGTACATACCTTTGCTATGTTCTGCGCGGGAAGAACCTACGATCAGATCCGCAACAGCATTGCTTATCCGGGCCTAAACGTAAAACTGGTGGGAACACATGCGGGTCTTACGGTAGGCGAGGATGGAGCAACACACCAGTGTCTGGAGGATCTGGCTCTGATGCGGGTAATTCCCGGAATGACGGTAATCTGTCCGGCAGACGGAAATGAGACACGGGCTGCGGTGCGGGCGATTGCAGAGCATGAAGGGCCTGTCTATCTGCGGCTGGGACGCCTGTCGGTGGATACGGTGACCGACAGAGACGATTATAAGTTTGAGATTGGAAAAGCCTACACCATGCAGGAGGGTACGGATGCTACGGTGATTGCCACAGGCTGTATGGTACAGGAAGCCTTGAAGGCCGCAGAAGAACTGGATAAGGAAGGAATCCGCGTCCGGGTTCTGGATATGCATACAATTAAGCCTCTGGATGAGGCGGCAGTGATTGCTGCAGCAAGGGAGACAGGCGTGATTGTAACGGCAGAGGAGCACAATATTCTCGGAGGGCTTGGAGGGGCCGTTGCGGAGACAGTGTCATCTGTCTGCCCGGTTCCGGTTCTCCGAGTAGGAACGCATGACACCTTTGGCCATTCGGGAAATGCGCTGGAGCTTCTAAAGCGCTACGGGCTGACCGGCAAAGAGATTGCAGAACAGGTGAAAAAGGGAATTAAGCTGAAATAAGTCAGAAAAATGTAAATAAACAAGGCCTCTGGAATGAAAGCGGTCATAATATGAGGAAGGTGAGACTATGAATAATTTTACTTATTCTATTCCTACAAAGATTTATTTTGGAAAAGGGCAGATTGAGCATCTGACAGAGCTGAAAGAAAGCGGGAGACGTGTGCTGCTTGTCTATGGCGGCGGAAGTATAAAGCGTGCAGGAATCTATGATACAGCCATGAAACTTTTAGGCGAGGCGGGATTAAGCGTTTTTGAGCTTTCGGGCGTGGAACCGAATCCGCGCATTCAGACAGTGCGAAGAGGAGCCGGAATCTGCAGACAGGAAAATATTGAAATGGTTCTGGCGATTGGCGGCGGGAGCACGATTGACTGTGCAAAAGTTGTGGCGGCAGCTGCAAAGTATGACGGCGATGCCTGGGATTTGGTGCTGAATCCGGAATTAATCAAAGAAGCGCTTCCGATTTACACCGTATTAACTCTGGCGGCGACCGGATCGGAAATGGATCAGTTTGCGGTTATTTCCGATATGACAAAAAACGAAAAGTGGGGTACAGAGGGAGAGTGCCTGAAGCCTAAAATGTCCATTCTGGATCCGGAATATACCTATACCGTGTCGGCAAAACAGACTGCTGCCGGTACGGCGGATATTATGAGCCATACGCTGGAGACATACTTTACCGCCGTTCCGGATGCGGCGGTGCAGGCAAGATTTTGTGAAGGGCTTCTGAAAACCCTGATTCAATATGGCCCGGTTGCGCTTAAGGAACCGGACAATTACGAGGCCAGGGCCAATCTGATGTGGGCCGGAAGCCTGGCGATTAACGGCCTTTGCAAAGGCGGAGCAGAAGTGACCTGGTGTGTACATCCCATTGAACATGAGCTTTCGGCATTTTATGATATTACGCACGGGGAGGGCCTTGCAATTATGACACCTTATTGGATGGATTATGCCCTCAGTGATAAGACGGTTTCGAAATTTGCGGAATATGGGCGCAATGTCTGGGATCTGACCGGGGACGATGATATGCTGATTGCCAGACAGTCTATTGCATGTACCAGAGAGTTTTTTAAGAAATTGAATCTGCCTTCTGCATTGAGCGAAGTCGGCATTGATGAGACCCATTTGGAAATAATGGCAGAGAAAGCAGAAAAAGGCTGCGAAGGGGCGTACGTTCCTTTGACGAAAGAAGCGATTCTTTCTATTTATAAGGCGGCGCTTTAGATAAAGTATTTATGAACATTAAGTTCGCAGATATCTCCGCAGGTCAGTTTGATTTCAAAAAATCGGAAGAAAAAACAAGGAGGGTGCAGATGAAAGCGATATTACAGCCGTTTTATTTTGCAGGAAGAAATGAGAGGGAAGTAAAGGAATACGGACAGCAGCTGGAGCAGCTGAAGGCTCTTTATGGGGATGAGGCGGAGTTTCTTGAGGAGCGCGAATTCGGAACGGAAATTCCAGGGGAAGCGCAGGCCATTATTTTCCCCCAGCTGTTCGGAGCTATTTTCCGGGAAAAAGAACGTTTGAGTAAGATTGAACTCCCTGTTATTATTTTAACATCTGAGTTCGGCACAGTGGAAATGTGGGACTGGGAGATTGTAGCCTGGTTACGGGATGAACTGCATCTGAATGTGTTCTCACCCTACAAGACAGAGCTTGCCAGAGTTATTCTGCGGACTATTGCTGCAAAGGTGGAAATGAAGAGCGGAATGAAGTTCCTGATGATGCAGGATGATCCGGGCGAGGGGATGCAGGCTTACCTCTTTAAGCGCTTTTACTGGTGGGATAAAGACTGTACTAAGGAGATAGAAGATGCCTTTGGGCTGAAGATACTGTATCGAAGCTGGAAAGAGGTAAATGAACAGGCGGAAGGCTTTACGGATGAGGATGCCTTGAAGCTCTGGCAGGAGAGGGCCGTTCCGACAGAAGACGTGCCGGAGAAAAATATTTTGAAGGCAGTAAAACTGTATATGGCAATCCGCGCATTGATTCAGGAGATCGGCGGAGTGCAGGGAGTCGGCTGTAACTGTCTGAATGAATCCTTCCACAGTAAAACCACGCCCTGCCTGGCTTGGAACTGGATTTATGAGTATGATCATATCATCTGGGCCTGCGAGGGAGATACCGTAACGCTGATCAGTAAATATATCATGCATCAGGCTCTTAGGGCCCCCATGATGATGACAAATATCTATCCTTTCCTGGTGGGTATGGCAGCGCTGAAGCATGAGAAGATTCAGAAGTTTCCGGATATTGAAGATCCGGACAACCATGCTCTGGGCGTTCACTGCGGATATTTCGGTTTTGCTCCGCAGAGCTTCTGCACCCGGTGGACGATGAGGCCGAAGGTTTTGGAGATTGTGAACGAGGATGCCATTGTCATAGACTGTGAGATGAAGACGGGTTCGATAACAATGGCGAAACTGCGGCCGGATATGAAGAAGATTACCATTATTGAGGCGGAGATAGAGGACTATGTGCAGTATCCCGGATCTGACTGCAGGAACGGCGCGCTGATACGCTTTGTAAACGGCAATGGCCATAAGGTTATGGAGAGCCTTTCCTCCCACCATGCAATTCTGATCCAGGAGAACCAGACCTATAAGCTCCTTGCTATGGCGAAGGTGCTGGGGATTGAGGCGGAAGTGATCTGAAAATTAAATAGTGTCCGCTGATTAGGTCTAACTTCCTTGAATTTACTGACTTTCACCCCGATTTCTGGTATAATATTTGCAAAGGTTTCGATAAAACGAGAGCGTTTTCTTTGCAGCTT
>JAETRR010000069.1 GCA_021770065.1 Lachnoclostridium sp.
CATGGTTATCCGCTTTGAGGATCTCGCCTATTCGGAAAGCCTGGGCAGAACCGGACATCATTACAACGACGGTATTGCTTTCAAATTCGAGGATGACACCTATGAGACAATATTCCGCTCCATTGAATGGCAGACAGGGCGCAGCGGTGAGATTTCACCGGTTGCAGTATTTGACACCGTGGAAATCGACGGCTGCGAAGTATCGAGGGCAAGCCTCCATAACCTGACTTTTATCAAAAACCTGGAACTGTATCCCGGATTCCGTATTCTGGTTTCCAAACGCAATATGATCATTCCCCATGTGGAGGAAAATCTGGACCGTGGAAACTGTCAGGATATGATACCGCAGACCTGTCCCTGCTGTGGACAGCCTGCGCGTATCTATTCCAGAGCCGGTGACAAAGGACGCATGGTGGAGACACTTCACTGTGACAATCCTGAATGCGGCAGCCGCATCCTGCAGCGCTTCGTCCACTTCGCGGAAAAGAAAGCCATGAACATCAAAGGGCTTTCGGAAGCGACACTGGAGCAGCTTATCCGGATCGGCGCTTTAAAAAGCTATCAAGATCTGTATCACCTTGACCGTTATCAGGATGAGATCACCGCACTGGACCGCTTTGATTTTACCTGTCTGGAAGGGATTGGGAACATTATGAGCAGCAACCTCCATGAATGGTTCTGCAGCCCGGACCACCTTCAGTTATGGGGCAACTTACAGAAAGAATTACACTTTGAAAATGGTATGGATGCACAGGCATTTATGGAGGAAGTAAAAATGGGTGTTAGAAGCCTTGGGTACGATAGTGATAATTTAGATAAAATTTTTTGCTATTTCATGAGGGTAATTCTACATCTACAAAAAACTGGTGTAGAGGATTTACCTCTTGAGAACAACCTGCCCAGCCCGTATAAACCATTTTTAGACACTGCCATGGATATTTTTCTAAGGGCTCCATTACCAGAGCTGGCTCATCTAATCTTAGAAACTGAATACGACATATTTCTAAGCAATAAGGAAATAACGCACGAGGAAGTTTTGGGTTTGCAGATAATTAAAGAATTGGCGTGGCATATCCACTATGATGATGATTACTACGGCTATTTACTCTCAATCGAAAATATTTGGGGAATGCCGCCATGGAATATGCCAGATTAACTTTTTATCCGAATTTGCCAGAAGAAGTAAAATGCAAATACCATGTAAAGGAATTAATAGAGCATATCCCATCCAGTATGTTTCAATTAGACAATTATTGAGGTAAGTAGCAAATCCATAGATTTCCCCCTTTTTTACATGGATATTTACATCCCTTATCAGTTCTTTGCCATCTATTTTTTTCGTAAGATGGTTTGTTTGTAAAACATAAGACATATTCACTGCCTCCTTTCTGAATACCATTGTAGCAGCGGCAGTTTTCAAAACTCTTGACCAATTCTTACGAATTTCTTTCGCGGTGTATTTAGTAATTTATTTTTTTCAGCCTGACCGTAAATGTGGTCCGGATACCAGGTATGCTTTCTACACAAAGGTCGCCACCCAACTGGACAGCAAGATTTTTTGCAATCGTAAGCCCCAGGCCGTTCCCCTGGACCTCCCGGTTTCTGGAATCCTCCATGGTATAAAGCCGTTCAAATATACGGTCCGCAAATTCTTTTTGGATTCCTTTCCCCCTGTCAGTTACATCAATCGACACACCGTTTTTCTCCTCGTGCAAAAATATCCCCAGATATTTTCCATCACTGCCATATCTAACTGCATTGGACAGCAGATTATATAGGATCCTCTGCAACGCGTCCCTCTCCCCCTGGGCATAGACTGCCCTCTCCGGTATCGACAGCTCCACTTCAAAATCCTTCTGTGAGAAAATCTCATAGAAACCAAGGGCGCTTTCCCTGCATATTTCACTCACATTGATTCTGGAAAGGGTGATATTGGCATCGCCTGCTTCAAGCTTTGCCAGAGTGAAGAACTGGTTGATCAGATCTACCACCTGTTTTGCTTTTGCTTCCACCTTCTTCAGCATTTCATCGTCTGCACCTGTAAGGCGCATGATTTCCAGATAGCCCAATATCACAGTCAGGGGCGTTTTGATATCATGGGATATATTCGCCAGCATTTTCTTTGAAGCAATTTCACCCCTCCTGAATTCAGCCTTCACCTTTTGACGGTCAAGCAGCAGACGGTTAATCTCTCCTGTGAGTTCCATCAGGATAGGTTCGTCTGTAAATACCATTACTTTTTCATCGCTGTCAGACTTTAGAATTTCTTCTAACTTCCGGCTGATCTGTATTAGTTTGGTCTGGATTCCTCTCCTGAAAGCAAACCGCTGATACAGGACAACAAGGGTCAGAACGGTGATCACAATCAAAAGGAAAATTGTCTGACCGCTCATGTTACAAATCTTCTGCCTTATACCCAATCCCCCAGACTGTGACGATATATCCGGGATTATGGGGATCGTCCTCTATCTTCGTCTTCAGCCTGCTGATATGGACATTCACGGCATTTTCGTCTCCCAGGTATGCATCGTTCCAGACAAGGGAATAGATCTGTTCCTTTGTGTATACCTTCTTTGGATTCTGTAACAGTAATTTTAGGATTTCAAACTCTTTTGCCGTAAGTTCGATTTCTTTGCCATCTTTTTTCACAGAGTAAGCATTCAGTTCCATTGTCAGGGCGCCTTTTATAAGAACCGGCTGCTGCATGGAAGTTCCAGAAGCATACTGGGTGGTTCTTCTGATATTGGCTTTTATGCGCGCCAGCACTTCCGTCACGGAAAATGGTTTTGTAATATAATCATCTGCCCCCAGCCCAAGTCCCAGGGTTTTGTCAGAATCCGTATCTTTTGCCGATATGATAATAATGGGAACCGTACTGGATTCCCTGATTTTTCCCATTACATCCATACCGTTCCTTTTGGGTATCATCAGATCAGGTAAAACGAGACCAAAATCATCGGAAAAGAACTTCTCACAGGCGCTTTCCCCGTCTGATACAGCGATGACTTCATAATTCTCTGTCATCAAAAAGCTTTTTAACATGGCGCTGATTTCCATATCATCTTCCACCAATAAGATTTTCATGGCACTCTACCTCCAACATAGAAAAAGAAAAACCACGGCTTCTACAGCCAGCAAACCCAACAGCACAGGCAGCAGCACCGGACAGGAAGAGACTGCCCCCGCGAGCAGGAGCATTGCCACTGGAACCACATATTTCCGTGGATGGTGCCACAGGTCGCTTTCAATCTTCCAGCCCCGGATGGGATAAAACCATTCCAGCAACACAGACAGAACCGCACTCTGCAGGGCAAAGAAAACAGCCCCAGCAATCATCAGGACAGTGATACTGCCGTTTTGTATCTGCCAGCTTAAGAGGAATATCACGTCTGCAGCCATATTACAAAGGAAGATAAACAGGCAGTATGGAATGCAAAAACGCCGTTTCTGTCCCGGCAGAAAACGGACTGCCTGCTCCAGATCGGGATCACAGGACTGCAGGATACAGATGGGCGTATTTAAGGATAGAATCGCAAAACCCACCGGAATCACGGACAGACCGGCCATTTCTCTTAAGAAACAGGGCAGTACAAGTGCTACGCACCACATCACAGCGGTATTGAGCAGATAATTCTTATGGCAGCTCAGATACCGGAAAAAATACCGCCACAGGGAAGCCCGCTTCCTCTGCCGGACCGCACGGCTTTTCCTAATTATTGCCGGATGGCATAAAGGGATACCCGAAGGGTGTTTCTTACTCTCCTTCTGATAAAAAACGTACCCATCTGCTCTCCATAAAATCAAAACAGCAAACAGACCATTCACAAGAATCAACAGGTAAAACCATGTCCTGTTTCCCAAAAGCAGAATGGCAACCACAATGACAGCCGCCCAGAGTCCACCCACATACCAGTATTTTCTCACGGAATAAACCGCGGCAGCCATAAGGACCGCATGGATCATGCAGAGAATCATTCCCACGAGTTCTATCGGCTTCCAGGCAGAAACGGCCAGCAGGACCGCGAAAAGCAGCCCTGTCTTTGTGAGAACCGTATAGGCGCCCAGCATCCCCACATAGGAGAAAACAAACTCCCGGCGTTGATGCGGCAGCATCAGCATAGCCGTAAGCTCCACCGCGTTATCCTTGGAAGAAAGAGCCTGCCACATCACGCCTGCAGTAAAGGCGCTGATCATCAGAACCCGGATAAACGATGCAATCTGCACCTGAAAACCGGCAATGTACAGTCCCCAAAATACAATCACATCCATGAAAAGAGTCCGGGGCAGCCGCTCATATTTTGCCCCGAACAGCTTTTTGGCAAAGGCTTTACCTGTCATTTTCATCATGCAGAGCCTCCCGGATATCTTCGGCATTGATCTGCCCGCGTTCAAACGTCTGCCGGATCCTGCCGTCCTCCAGGACAAATACCCGGTCAGAAGTCAGCGTGATGCTCTCCAGGATGTGCGAGGAAAACAGCACGGTTCCATGCTCCTTATACCCCGAAATCTGCTCATACAGGTATTCCGTGCTCTGAAAGTCCAGCCCGTTGACCGGCTCATCCAGAAGGAGCAGTCTGGGTTTCAGGGCAAACGCCGTGATCAGGAATGCCTTTTTCCGGTTTCCGGTTGACAGCTCCCTTAACAGGGTATCTGTATACCCTTCAAAATGGAAGCCCTGTATCAGCTCCGACACATCCGGCACCTCTTTCCCATAGGCGGCGCATACATAGGCCAGGTATTCCCGGAAAGTAAAATACGAGAAAGAATTGTCCTCGGCAAACACCGTATAGCGGCAGAGCTTAAAATCCCGATCCCGGAAGTCCACAGGGGAGCCGCAAAAGCAGATACCCTCTGAACGGAAGGTAGGGAGCAGTCCGGAAAGCGCCTTCAGAAATGTGGTTTTCCCGGCCCCGTTCAGCCCGATAAGTCCTGCCACTTCATGCTCAGCCAGCGCAAAAGAAAAATCCGAAAGTATCATTTTCTCGTTGCTGTACCATGCACTTAAGCTTTTCACAGTCAGGAGCGCTTCTCCCATCTTATCTCCCCCCTTTGCCGTCCTTTTCTTTTTTCCATATGGTATATGCGGAATACAGGAAGGCACCTGCTAAAACTATGTAAAGCCCCATCATCGGGAAGTTCCCCGATATCCCACATACAATGGCTGCAACCAGCCAGATTAGTCCAATGATTCCTCGAATATAAATATGACGCATGCTCTTACCTCCTTGATCTTTTCTCTGCTTACCAAAGCAGTTCCCGACTCTGCCATACCCGTTGTACCAGGAGAACATTTGTCAAGGGGGATTTCACCCAAAAGATGAAATCTCCCCGATAAGTCAAAATTTGCACAGATTATTTTAATTCGTAAAGTCTGATCTTAGGAATACAATTTATATACTTTTCCAAATCCTCTCGTTTAAAGGGTTTCCCATGTGCAGGATAAATCCAATCAGCTTTTTCATCAGTCAATATCCTCCACGAATTTTGATATGCGTTTTTATCTTCTATCCATATGGTAACTCTTTTGAGACTCGGTATGCCGTTCATTGCGGCATCACCACAAAAGATTTTATTGTCTATTTTGAGAGAAATAGAATCTGAAGTATGTCCTGGTGTAAGCAGAATCTTCCCTTGCAATATGTTTTCTAAATTCGATAAGTTTTTGGGCGATATTTCAATAAGTTTTCCGATATTTTGCTGTTCAATTATAGGAAAAAGATGTTTCCCTTTGCCAATCAGTCCCATAAACTTACAAGAAGCCAATGCGATCAAACTGCTGCAACCACCGATAAATGAATTTTGCCCTCTTAGAAGTGTGGGCATAGCCCGACTATGCATGATAACTTTTATATCCGGGTATTTCCACAGTAATTCATTTAGGAATCCCGCATGGTCATCATGTGCATGAGTTAGAAAAACATATTTAACATCAGACAATGCTATGCCGTGCCTATATGATCTTCTCTCAACATTTTTCAGGCTGTGCTCATATCCCGTATCAATCATCACGTAGCCTTCGGGAGCATGATAAATATAAGTATTCATTACTCTATTTCCCACATTATATATAACCACTTCAACACCTGCTTCCTATGCTTCCTATGATTCCTCTAATATAAATATGACGCATTCTCTTACCTCCTGATCTTTTCTCTGCTTACCAAAGCAGTTCCCGACTCTGCCATACCCATTGTACCAGTATGGCTATTCCGACAGAGCGATTCTATAAATATCCGCCTGTTCTCCATCAATTTCAAAGCTGCGCTCATAGACTCCGCCATTCCGGGTGATTGTTTTTACCGAAGGTTCATTCTTCTTTTCTACAGAAAGATACAGTTCGTTCATCCCCGCCTTTTTGGCAACCTCTAATAATTGCCGCAGCATTTCCGTAGCAAAGCCTTTTCTTCTCTCTGACGGGCGGACGCTATAACCGCAATGGCCGAGATTCTTCAGAAAATTGTTCAGCGTATGCCTTAAATCAATGATTCCCACAATTCTATCCTGAGCATCAACGGCAAAGAATGTGTCTGTTATGACCCAATTGGGATTCACCGTCTCCTCTTTCGTGTTTGCGTCTATGGATCTGCACCATTCTGTGTAATCCTCCGTTTTATCAAATAATTCACTTCCGTTAATGACGAATTCCCCATGATCAAAAAATTCCTGTCTGAACTCTATGGCCTGTTCTTTCATCGCTTCTGTTGGTCTGACTAATCGAATCATTTTTCACACTCCTTTATCTGTTAAAATTTTATCAAATTTCTTCTCCGACAGGATTTCATGTGTCACAAACTGCCCGTCATAGAAAAGGGAAAAGGTTGTAAAGGGCGAGGGACACCTTTGCGCATCCTCTCTGGTCTGAATATGTACGGACTGGAACACAGCGTTCCTGGCTTTTGCCATCTCCTCCAGTATCGGTACATACTTTGCCGTAAAGGGGCATTGGTTTGTGTAATACAATACAAATCCTTCCGGCATATCTTTCTGCCTGCCCACGCTGTCCCGGAAACGGGGAAGGGAAGCATCCTCCTCAAAGGGCAGATACATCAGCTCAAAATAAGGCTCCGCCGTATCCGCTGTCCGAAAGCCTTTATACCTCATATACTTTGGGTCAGAAAGAAACCCCATTTTCTTTTTGGAGGACAGGATCACAAGACCCTTTTTCCCTTTCTCTTTACTGTCCTTGATACATGCATCCAGCAGGAGGTTCGAGTATCCATGCCCCTTGAACTGCCCGGATATCCACAGACAGTCAATATACATGTAGCCCTCCACCTCGATGGGCACCCATGCGTATTCCGCAGGGATATACTCAATGAAGCATTTCCCCCGGACATTGCCTTTCAAGAATACAAGCCCTTCGTCCAGCCTGTCTTTCAGCCAGTTCTTTTTGGACATGACCTGAATATCTTTGTTATTGGAGATCGCACAGCAGATATGCTCCCTATCAAGATTTTCGTGTGTCAGTTTTACAAGTTCCATATTCTATTGCCTCCTTTGATCTGCATTTCGATATAATAAAAGGATCAACCCAATAAACACCAGTGTGACAGCTGCTGCTATGGTGGAACTGCCACGCATAACGGGGAACTGCTCATATTTCAGCATATAAGTAACAAAAGCATTCGGCAGGTTCACAAAGAAGGATACCATCAGGTTATTACCAGATAGCTTGTATGCAGCCGCAAATCCGGCCCCTACTGCAAACAGCAGAAGAATGTCCTCCCAAGTGCGGAATCTCGGATAGCCCAAATGGTAAAGGGAGAACATTGCTCCGGAAACCAGAATTGCCGTATGCCCAGCTTTTTGAAACCGGCTTCTGCCAATACTCTGCCGGAAGCTGGCGCTCCATTTTCCTTATACAAACAGTACAGCGGAATCAAAAGGCTGAATACCAACCCATACAGGAGATTGTAAAAAATAAAATATAGTATGGGCGTTGGATTGAGATTCGCTGCCATAATGCAGATAATCAGCATGATTTCTATGCCGGCTGAAATCAGTAGCGTTTTTCCTTTTCCCCTGTTTGCTGTTTCCTTCATCCTAACCACCTCTGGTAAAGCGCAACTGCCCCAAAAATTGCGCCTACAACCATCGCCGCTAATGTTACAACAATTATGACAGGGTGTTCTTTCATCAGTTTCCCTAATTCTTTTAAATCGTCCATTGAATTTCTCCTCCTCGTTCTACAATCAAAAATTTATCGTTTTATTTAACTCAGTGATAAATTCCTTTTCATCATTCAAATCTCCTCGTATTAGTAAATTTTAATTATCAGTTTCCTTTTCTGTTCTTGTAATAATAAACCATCAACACAAAAACGAAAGAAATAATCTGGGCAGCCAAAATACGGACAATTTGTAATTCGTCCGCGCCATTTTGCGAAACGACATGCAGCATATTTGTAGCAACGGTATTATTGAATAAATGGTCGCCAAGCCCTGCCCATAGATTTCCCGTAATGCGGTAAAGAAGCCCCCATTTGATTCCCATAATCCCGGCAAGGACAATATAACCGATACCCATCAGAACCATTGCCGCAAACGACATTTCGTCATTCACATAGCTTCTGATCGGCATTACAATGTGCCAGATACCAAATAGAAACGCGGCAATAAAATTAGCCTGCATAAATGGCTTTGTTTTAGAGAACATTTTAAGAAACAGACCGCGAAAAACACCTTCCTCCATCCATACGTTGATAACATTGAACAGTACGCATAACAGAAAGAAAACAAAATCCGTATTTTTGATCTGCGAGCCGGTTAAAGAAAAACTGCTGATATAGATTTCCAAATGCGCAGGATTGCCTTGCAGAACTGAAATTGCCAATTCCAACCCAAAAGAAACGGCAAAACACACGCTTCCCAATAACAAGCCTTTCAAAATACCGTTTACCAAGCCGTTTTTTTGAAATCCGATAGCACCCCATGTAAGATTTACCTTTTTTAATACCAGCGCCAATAAGATAATCCCAACAACTTTATGGAGTACATTTTCTCCAACAGCTGTTTTGTCTGTTTCAATTAGAAAGTATTCCACAAACCTTACAGACAGGCAAAGCATGAAGATTATCATGCATAAATGATTCGGTTTGCATTTTATGTTTCTTTCCATATACAGCCCTCCAATCATCACCATTTTCTTTTTCATATGCAGCTTCCTGACAAATAGGAAGTTATCAAGTGAAAAATTTTTTGCCTGATTTTTTATGCAATAAAGCAGCAACAAAAATTATGGTCGCTAACACAACAATGTTATATTGTATCGGTGCTAAATAACATATATTAGAAATTGCGTGCATAATGGCGATCAACAATATATTTCTGCATTGATAATAGGTTATTCCCAAAACAATGGAAACAAGTAATGTCCATATACAAAGGCAAACAATTTGTTCCATGCTCAATGAATTTCTGATGATCCACATTGGCATATGCCACACTGCCCAAACGGCACCAACAAAAAGAACACTTTTGATTTTCTTAAAAGGAAGTCGTTCCAGCAGAAATCCTCTCCATGCTATTTCTTCACCAAACGCTGTTATCAGCAGGTATATACAGCTTGTTAACAGGGATATTACTGTCGAATATGTATTTTTAAATACGTCAGTTTTCACTATGAACGAATAGCAATAAGAACCAAATATACCTGCAGCCATACATATAACCCCTATTAAAATATATTTGATTGTTATTTTCCCTAAAAACATTTGCGTATAGTACACCTTGATGTTCTGCTCGCAAATCAGCAGAAAAATAGCAGCCATAGCGGGAATACACACATATAAGTATTTTAAGTACAATAATCCATTGGGAATGATAATTCCGCTCTGTTCCAGTAATGTAGGTACATAGCATATAAACGATAAAACATATACGGCAGAAACCCATAACGTGAGTTTCAACTTATTTGTGTATCCCGCCATCATAATTTCTCCTTGCAGTGCGAAAATCTTGCAGGAATTCCGATTTCTCATTCTCGTCAAATTCCCGATAGTCGAGTAGACAAGCGGCTCACGCCGCAAGCCCCTCACAGAACCGTGCGTGCGCCTTTCACGCACACGGCTCCTCATAATAACATTCGCTTTTAGAATAACCTCACATAAATCTT
>JAETRR010000128.1 GCA_021770065.1 Lachnoclostridium sp.
AAACAATGAATCCATGCAGCCGGAGGTACAGGTGCCGGAGAATCAGGCGGGCGGAGGCTTGAAGCTGGATGTAACTGTGCGCCCGATTGCCCCGATGGGGAACCTGCTGGCTTACGCCAATGTGACCATCGGCGACAGCTTCAAGATTGACGGCTTCCGTATCTGCTCCGGCGAAAAGGGGCTGTATGTCAACATGCCCTCTACCCAGGATAAGCAGGGGAAATGGAGGGATGTCTGCTGGCCGGTGACGGCGGATTTCCGCAGGCAGCTTAACGAAGCCCTGATCGAAGGGTACGGCCAGGCGATTGAAAATTTGCAGGCCACCCTTGAAGCGACAAAGGGAGCGGCGGAGAAACCTTCCCTGACCGGCGCCCTGAAAGAAAATGCCGGTAAGGTTAAGACGCCTCCGGCAAAATCCGCTCCCGCCAAGAATGAGCAGGCCCGATAATGCCGGAGGCTGGAAAATACGGCATCGTGTACGCAGACCCGCCCTGGCGTTACGATATGAAACGCGGCAATGGGGTGGCGGAAAACCATTACCCCACCATGAGCATAGAAGAAATATGCGCGCTGCCGGTTGCAGATATTGTAGCCAAAGACAGTGCGCTTTTTCTATGGGCCACCTTCCCGCAGCTTAATGAGGCGTTCCGTGTTATGGAGGCATGGGGATTCAAATATAAAACACTGGCCTTCCTCTGGCTGAAACAGAACCGGAAAGCAGATAGCTGGTTTTATGGGATGGGATTCTGGACCCGCTCTAATGCGGAGGTATGTTTACTGGCAACCAGGGGACACCCGAAACGCCAGTGTGCGGGAATCCACCAGTTTGTGATCTCCCATATTGAGCAGCACAGCAAGAAACCGGACGAAGTACGGGATAAGATTGTAAAGCTCATGGGCGATGTACCCAGGGTAGAACTGTTCGCAAGGCAGCAGACCACCGGCTGGGATGTGTGGGGTAATGAAGTGGAATCCACGGTCACGATGCAGGAACGGAATCAGTGATATACAGCATGAATGGAGGTGAATTTACATGCCCTATGTACCCGTACCCAAAGACTTAACAAAAGTCAAGACTAAAGTAGCGTTCAACCTGACGAAGCGCCAGCTTATTTGTTTCAGCCTGGCCGCGCTGGTAGGGCTGCCGGTATATTTCTTTACCCGCGGCGCTATCGGCAACCAGGCGGCGGTGCTGTTGATGATCGGGCTTATGATGCCCTTTTTCTTTTTCGCCATGTATGAGCGGGACGGACAGCCGGCGGAGAAACTTCTGAAAAACAGGCTCCGCTATAAGCTCT
>JAETRR010000070.1 GCA_021770065.1 Lachnoclostridium sp.
TCCTCAAACCCCGGAAACCGCAGCTTCGGATACTTTTCGAGACCGTTACTCAAGGATTATATAGTGCTATAATTCCCCCTTCACTGATAATATCTGTGGAGGTGGTCAATATGACTAATAATACACAATTTAAGACGTTGGTTAATGAATGGCTCAATAAGAAGAAGCCAATGATTACCCCGTCAACACACGCCAGCTTTACGCTCATCGCCGAAAATCATCTGATTCCTCAGTTTGGCAAGCGAAAAATTGGCACAATCACGGAGGCGGATGTGCAAAATTACATATCCACGCTCCATAACGAGGGCAGGCTTGATAAAACCGGAGGGCTGACCGTCAAGACAATCCGCGATATTATTCTTGTGTTCAGATTGTCGATGGAATATGCTTACAAGGAACGGGCCATTCCCCTGCTGAATTGGGATCTGATTGAATACCCAAAGGAACTCGGCATTAAGAAGGTGGTTTCCCTGTCTAAAGACCAGGAGCAGGCGTTGATTCAGTGCATTTACCTAGACTTAAACCGGAAAACGGCCGGAATCCTCATTGCCCTGTTTACCGGAGTGCGTATTGGGGAATTATGTGGGCTTCAGATGAAGGACATTTCTCTTGCCGACAAAACAATCAATATCAACAAGACGGTTCAGAGAATCTATGACAAGAAGAAGAAAAGCTCCTACATTCACATCGGGCCGCCAAAAACAAAGACTTCCGCAAGGACGATACCGGTTCCGTCTCTGCTCATGAACATCATTAAAAAGTTTTATACAGAGAATCCGAACCACTATTTTCTGACCGGAAAAACCAAACCTAGTGAACCGCGCACTTACAGGCAGTTTTTCTCACGTTTTTTAAAAAGGAATGGACTGGAAAAAGTTAAATTTCATGAAATTCGCCATACTTTTGCAGTAAGAGCGATTGAGATACCGGAATTTGACATCAAGTCACTTTCTGAAATTCTCGGCCACAAAAATGTATCATTCACTCTTAATGTCTATGGCAGTGCTAATCTGCAACAGAAAGTAAAGTGCATGAACCTACTTAACGATCTATTGTAAAAAGTATCCCGGCTTTTCTGAAACTTTCAAGAATTGCCGGGATTTGATATTCGTATCGTCAAATTCTCTGTCTTTTCATGTCTATTTGTTTCATAATTTCTCCTGAATGTTGACAAAATTGAGAACAAAACAGTGACATTTATCAGAAAATGAGTTATACTGACATATAGCCAAAAAACGCACATTTCTCAGAGACATTGACATAGTAAGACCGTTAATTGGTTCTGGGTAGCTTTGCGTTATACAGGACGATGTAACATAGTAGCGGTTTTGAGTGATTCAAAAGCCGTTATTATTTTATGATGATGCGGCATAATGAAAGGAAAGCCGTGTCCGATTACATATTACATGCCTGTGATTCGTTAAAAAAATCTTAACCTCTATAGAGGACAATTTTACATGTCAGTGCGAAAAAACAGTCTTTCTGTCAATTAAACATATAATTTGCCATATCCGTATAGTCATTACCTATACGGATATTTTTTTATTACAATGCGTTCATAAGAAGCGAATACGACAAGAAGTATTTCCAGCCGTACCTGGTATCTGCCAGGTGCGGCTTTTTTCATGTCGTTTTTTGGAGGAACCTGTCATTGTTCCAAGATGCCGTTCCCCGCCTCCGGGATTCTGAAACCCATCAACATTTCAGAATTTCGGAGGAATATATGACAGAAAAAGATTTTTATTTATACATAGACGGACAGCCGGTAAAGGTCAGTGAAGAAGTTTACCGGGAATACAAACGTGCGGAAGAAAAAGAGCGGTATTTTATGAAACGGCTGAAAAAGGGAAGGTTTGTTGTGGATCCAGAAGAGCAGACTGTAGAATATCTTCCCAGCCGGGAAGCATCGTATGAGCAGCTTCTGGAAGCAGACTGGGATTTCCCTGCTCCGGGCGAGCCGGTGGACGGCGCTGTAATAAAGGCGCAGGCCCTGGAAACGCTGGACAGGGCGTTGCAGAGCCTGACGGATGAAGAAAGGGATCTGATTCGTGAGATCTTCTATCTGGAGAAATCAGAACGGGAAATAAGCGCGGTTTACAATCTCACGCAGGCAGCTATCCACAAGCGGAAAAAGAAGATTTTGGAAAAATTAAAAAAGTTTTTTTAAAAATCTGGTTTTCAAACCGCCTTTTCGTTACCGAACCTTATGAGGGGATATTTTCATTCCCTCTTACTGTACATTGAAAAACAACAGGACAACCTTCTGTTCATAGATAATCAGTATTCAAGTTTCTCCCACTGTGCGGGGCTGTAAAGCAAGCGGCCCAGGCACGGACGCGATGACTGTCTGCGGGAACGGATGGGGAAAGGGCTTATATTCTGCCCCTCCCTGCCCTGCACCGTCAATAAGATAACATCAAAGGCACGAGCGGGAACCCGGAGGGCCTGTGACCGGCACTGGTAATGCCGGAACCGCCATGAGCCGCCAGTAAGTGGAGAACCAGAAGATTCCCGTACCGCAGGGTGAAAGGGGGATACTGTGGGCATGGCCTGGGCAGCTTAGTCACCTGCCGCCACCTGCCGTCGGTATCATGGCGCTTACTAACCATAAGCGGCTTGGATATTCCCGTGCCGGGGGTGGGAAGCAGGGCGATCCCGTCGCCTGATAATACGGCACAAGAATGAGATTTGACAGAATTACGGGAACCTGTACCGGAGAACAGAACATATTCTATGTTTTGTCCGGAGATTCCTGTTTGCAATAACTCCGGCAGCCAACGCAAAATGCGCCTGCCGGATTCTTGCGGGATGCAAGACCTGCCGCCACAAGCTGCTGGCGTATCTGTTTCTATAGCGGTACATCGGCTTGCGGCGCATGGTGTTTCATCCGGCAGGTATTGAGATAAAACAAAAGGAAGATAAAGGGGGTGTTGCTTATATGCAGGTTTCCATAAAGAGAATCCAGATAAGGGAAGGGAGGCGCAGCCTTGATATGGGGCATGTAAAAGAACTGACAGACAGCATACGGGAACTTGGGCTTTTGAATCCCCTGACCATAGACAAGGAGAATTTTCTGATCGCGGGGCTGCACCGCTTGGAAGCAGTGAAGGCACTGGGATGGACGGATGTAGAATGCACCGTCAGCAGTCTGGAAGGGCTGGCGGCGGAACTGGCGGAGATTGACGAGAATTTTATACGCAATGACCTGTCACCCGTGGAATATGGGGAAATGCTCCTGCGCCGCAAGGAAATTTATGAAACACTGCACCCGGAAACAAAGCGGGGAGGCGACAGAAAAAGCAAAGAAATCAAACGGACAAAATGTCCGTTTGATCCGGCAAAATCATTTGTTGATGACACTGCCGACAAATTAGGTGTAGCACCCCGTACCGTCCGGCGGCAGATACAGACGGCAAAAAACCTGACACCGGAAACCAAAGAGATCATCAAAGGGACAGACACAAAAATATCAAAAAAAGCTGCAATGAAGCTCTCTAATCTGAAGCCGGAACAGCAGAAAGAAGCCGCCGCGCTCCTTGCCGCAAAAGAGATACGCACGGTGGATGAATATACCAGAAAGAAGGAGGCAACGCCGGAATCTGCGGTATCAGTTCCTTTTTCTCCGCCGGTTCTGCAAAAAGCCCCTGCCGCCAGTTTAAAAGATGTGGTAGCGGAACTGAAAGACCCGGATAAGGATTGCAGCGGCACACCGGACAGCTTCCTGGAAGAATATGAGGCATTTGTCCGGAAATTTCATAAGGAGATCAGCTGGTACAGCGACCCGTACTATGATACGGTATTCCCCCATGTCAGCCCGGAGCAGTTCTCACGTCTCCGGGAGCTGACGGATTCCATCTGCGCCGCTGCCGGACAATTATTCCATAAAGTAGAAAGGACGATGAAAACATGAGCAGTTACAGAAAAAAACACAATTCACAAAAACCAATGAAACCCAAACCGGAACCTGCATATCAGCCGGATCCGGAATACAGCAATCCCGGCGTGGAGCGTTCCATCCACACAGACCGGCTGACTTCCGGCCTGCCTTACCAGCGCCCGGTAAACCCGAAAGAGGTTGACCGGCTGATACGGGAATGGGACGAGCGGCTCCTTGACCCGATCACGGTCAGCTTCCGCGACGGTAAATTTTATGTGGTGGATGGGCAGCACCGCATCTCAGCCATGCGCCGGATGAACGGCGGGCGGGGCGTTATGGTGGACTGCAAAGTCTATGACGGCCTGACTTATGAGCAGGAAGCCGACCTGTGCTATAAGCTGGACAAGGCCAAGAAACGCCTGAGCCTGTCTCAGTCCACTAACGTGCTGGCGGAATCCGGGGCGGATGCGGAGATCACGGAAGTCAAGCGTCTGATTGAAAACTGCGGCTTTACATGGGCATTGGGTAAAAGTCATGGGAAAACCGGCGAGATCGTGTCTACTCGTGGACTGGTAAACGCTTACCGGCTACTGGGCGGTGCCTCCTTTACCCGCATGTTGCAGCTTCTCTGGGACACCTGGGAGGGGGATCCGCGTTCCCTGACCGCCGCTGTCCTGGCAGGCATGGCGCTCTTTATAAAAACTTATGACACAGAGTTAAACGACAAGACCTTTATCTCTCGGCTTTCCCAGTGTGACCCGGACGAGATCAACCGCCGGGGGCGGGCGGATTTTTCCACAAGCAACACAGCCCTCCGCTTTGCCCGCGTGATACTGGAAAAATATAACGGGCAGCGCGGCGGGAGGAAGCTTCCTTACCGCTTCCGCGGGTGATTGTGACTGGAGGTATGGATATGAAGGATAATGTAAATATGGATGCCGCGTCCCTTGTTGACATCAGGGATGTATCCGTAGACAAAAATCTCACCAGAGAGGAAAGAATTGCCGAATTTGTCCGGCAGATTAAAAACCCTTACTGTTTCAAGTGCGGCAGGTTTACCGTCCGGGCACAGTTTTCGGAAAACGGTGCTTCGCTGGAAGACTGCCTGAAACGGATTTTAATTTGACGCTTTAAAGCGTTGACTTTCCCATGGGATTATGCTATCATCGGAACTGGAAAAAGAATAAACTGAATAAGGCAAATCCGAATCACTCTTTGATTTATGGGGGAAGTCCGTAAAAAGAAAAGGAGTGATTTTTTAATGCCTGAATACAGAGCAACGGAATACCTACGTCTTTCCTATTCCATAGACAGGGAGAACGAAAGCGACAGCATTACCAACCAGAAAAAACTGATAGAGGATTTTTTGAAGGGACACCCGGAAATTGAGCTTGTATCGGAACATGTAGACGACGGCTACAGCGGGATCCTGTTCGACCGCCCCCAGTTCCAGGCTATGATGCAGGACATACGGGAGGGAAAAATTAACTGTGTGATCGTAAAAGACCTTTCACGTCTTGGACGTGAATACATAGAAACGGGCCGTTACCTCCGCCAGATATTCCCGGCTTACGGTGTCCGCTTTATCGCGATCACGGATGGGATAGATACCGCCCATGAAAGCAATGGCGACGACTTGAATATTTCTTTGAAAACCATTCTAAATGACGCCTACTGCCATGATATTTCTGTAAAAACCCGGAGCGCCCTTCTGACGAAACGGAAAAATGGCGACTTTGTGGGAGCCTGCCCCATATATGGCTATCAGAAATCAAAGGAAAACCATAACCAGCTGATTGTGGACAGTTTTGCCGCCAAAGTGGTGCAGGATATTTTCCGTAAGAAGATAGACGGCTACAGCGCTGCTAAGATTGCGGAAAGCCTGAACCAGTCCGGCATACTCTCCCCGCTGGCCTATAAGGAAAGCAAGGGGCTTCCCCATCCCAGCGGCGGCTTTACTGACAAGGAAAAAACGAAGTGGTCGGCTACCACAATTATCCGTATTCTGAAAGATGAAACTTATACCGGTACACTTGTGCAGGGGCGGCAGACCACCTACAACCATAAAGTAAAAGATTTGGTTGAGAAGCCTTCTGCGGAATGGATACGGACAGAGAACGCGCATGAGCCGATTATACGCAGGCAGGATTATGACCTTGTGCAGAAGATCCTGGGGCTTGACACGCGCACCGCACCCAATGGCAATAAAGTATATCTTTTTTCCGGCATCCTGATTTGCGGCTCCTGCGGTGCCCGCATGACGCGGAAAACAGTACCTTACAAGAATGGCAAATATTTTTATTATTACTGCCCGACCGGGAAAAAGAACGGCTGCACCCACCCGGTCATGCTCCGCGAACAGGATCTGACAGACTGCATTACGGAAAGCCTGAAAGCGCACATCGGGAATGTGGTTTCCCTGGAAGAACTGCTGCGGGACATCAGCGAAGAACAGGTCAATCAGGAGCTGGTGGCTGAATATAAGGCCCGGCTTATGGAAAATGAGGAACAGCTTGCCAGCCTGACACGATTCCAGTCCACCTTGTATGAAAACTTTGTGACAGGGCTGCTGGATAAGGAAGAATATAAATCTCTGAAAAACAGCTACCATGCTGATATCAGCCATTTGAAAGAAGCAGCTTCCAAACTCCGGGAGGAAATGGACGCTGTAAAAGGAAACTCTCATGACCGTTTACGGTGGATCCAGCATTTTAAGCGGTTTTCCGGCATGGAAGAGATTGACCGGAGGGCTGTGATCGCTTTGATACAGTCCATCCGCGTCCTGGAAAAAGACGACCTCCAGATCACATTCCGCTACCAGATGGAATACCAGGCGATTGTGGAGCGGCTCTCGGCCCATGCCGCGCCGCTGCCTGGACAAATCACCAGAGGAAAGGAGGCCGTATAAATGGCACGGAAAAGCAGAAAAAACACCGCACAGAAACCTGCTGTAAAAACCGGTATGAAGGTATGGAACGCCGCCCTTTATATCCGCCTTTCAGTGGAGTTTAACGGGCAGCGCGGGGATTCACTGGAAACACAGAAGAAGATTATGGAATCCTTTGCTGCTCTCCACCCCGATATCCAGGTATCCGGGATCTACACGGATAACGGGATAACCGGACGGACGTTTGAGCGCACGGCTTTCCAGCAAATGTTAGCAGATATTGAGGCCGGCAAGATTAACTGTATCATTGTTAAGGATTTATCCAGACTGGGACGAAGCACGATAGATACCGGCTACTATATCGAAAAATATTTTCCTGTCCGGCAGGTACGTTTTATCGCCGTCAATGACCAGTATGACAGTGAAGCAAATCAGAACAGCGGGGAGCATATCATCCTGCCGTTCAAAAACATGGTAAACGAGGCATACGCCGCCGACATCAGCCGCAAAGTCCGGTCACAGACCCGCCAGAGCATGAAATCCGGCGATTACGTCGGCGCACGTCCTCCCTATGGCTACCGCAAAGACCCGGAGAACTGCCACAAGCTGATTGTGAATGAAGAAACTGCGCCGGCTGTCCGTGACATCTTCCAATGGGCGGCAGACGGGGTATCCCTGAACAGGATTGCCACACGGCTGAATGAGCAGGGTGTCATCACTCCCGGATTTTATCTGGTGAAATGCGGACTGATTAAGCCAAGCCGCCTGATGGGAAGCGGAAACTGGCAGACATGGACGATAACGAAAATACTTGCCGATGAAGTCTATGTCGGTGATATGGTACAGGGGAAAACAAAAACGGTAGGCCATAGGCAGGTTCCCACGGAGCCAGAGGAATGGATCGTTGTGCGTGATACCCATGAGCCGCTGATCAGCCGTGAATTATTTGAAAAGGTTCAGGATTTACGCAGGCAGGCAGCCGAAAAAAGCAGAGATCAGACGGGTATCCCTTATACAGAAAATGTCCTGCGCGGCCGTATCTTCTGCGGCCACTGCGGAAAGAACCTCCACCGCAAACGCTCCCATGGGGTATATTATTTCCACTGCATCTCCAACGGCAGGATTGCTAAAGACTACTGCCCTGGCGTATGTTTAAAGGAAACCGATCTGTTTGATATTATCCTTGCTTACATCATGAAGGAAGCAGAAACTGTTATCGGGGATAACTTACGCCTGAAGGAGCAGGATCCCAGAATAGCAGAACGGAAAGCTTCAGCAGAGAAGGAACAGAAACGCCTTCTTGCGTCAGTAGAACAAAACAGAAGCTTCCTCCGAAGCCTCTACGAGAACCTTGTGACGGGCATACTGACCAGTGGGGAATACGCAGAACTGAAACAGGATTATGAAAGCCGTATAACGGCTGAAATGGCGCAGGCGCAGGCCCTGGAGGAACAGCAGAAAGAATTGCAGAAACAGCTGCACAAGTTTTCCAGCCTTGCCAAAAAGCTGTCCTTGATTGACGGCAATACAGAGCTTACGGCGCGTCTTGTGGATGAACTGATCGAAAAAGTCATTGTCCGGAACCGGCAGAATGTTGAGATTGTTTTCCGCTTCAAATGCGGCTTTGAACAGGTGCGGGAGGTGCTGGCACATGAATAATGCTTCCATGGATTATGTGATTGCTCTTTATGTGCGGCTTTCGATTGAGGATTTAAAGGTAGACAGCCTGAGCATCCAGAGCCAGCTTGCCCTGCTTCACAGCTATGCAGACGATATGGAAGGAATCACAAATGCCCAGGTGGAAGAATTTATCGACAACGGACACAGCGGAACCAATTTTGAACGTCCGGCAGTCCAGAAACTGCTTGACCGGGTACGGGCAGGGGAGATCCACTGCATCCTCGTAAAAGATTTTTCCCGATTCGGGCGCAATATGATTGAAGTAGGATACTTTATGGAGCGCGTATTCCCGGTATTCGGCGTCCGCTTTATCTCTATTGAGGACGGTTTTGACAGCGCACAGCACCAGGGTGATACCGGCGGTATCGGCATGGCGGTAAAATATCTGATCAGTGAATTTTACAGCCGGGATATGTCTGTAAAAACAAGAACGGCCAAATATGTAAAAATGAAGCGCGGGGAATATCAGAGTGTCGTCTGCCCTTATGGTTATCAGAAAGGAGCCGACGGCAGAATGGAAATTGACGAGGAAACCGCCCCGAATGTCCGCCTGATCTTCCAGATGGCTCTTGATGGGCATGACGCCCACCAGATAGCCGAAGCGCTTTTCCAAAAAGGGGTGATCACTCCGGGCGAATATAAAGCGTCCAAAGGAAAACACTACCATGATGTTTCCAGATGTCAGGGGATATGGCAGCGTTCAACAATCCTGCGGATGTTAGGTGATGAACGGTATGCAGGCACTTACATCATGGGGAAACGGAAAGTAAGGGAGATCGGCGGAAGATGCCTCCATTTAAAGGACGAAAGCGAATGGTTTAAAATTCCCGACCACCATCCACCCATTATTGATAAATCCATGTATGAGCAGGTTCAGAAAAAGCTGCTGCATTTTAAAAGCGTCAAGAAAAAAGTCCACCAATATCCTTTACGCGGTAAAGTGTTCTGCGGCTGCTGTGAACATGCTATGGGGCGCATACCGGCTAAAAAACCTTATTTTATCTGCCGTTATACTTCCGTTGACAGCATGTCGCCGTGCCACGGTATGCGGCTCCTGGAAACGGAACTGGAAAATCTGATCTATGAAATCCTGTTAAAGCAGGCAGGCATTATTTTAAACATTGACAGTCTGTCTGTAGCCGACGGCCTGGATGTCCAGCTTGCAGAGCAAACAGAATACCAGAACCGGATCCGGCAGTGTCAGACAGAAAAGCGTCTGCTTTATGAGCGTTTTCTTCTGAAAGAGATTGACAAGGACAGCTATCTGGAACAGAAATCCGTGTGTGATAAAGAGTTGAACCGTCTGAAGCAGGCACACTCCGCGCTCTCTGCGAAAATCAGTCAGAAGCAGATGGATAACGACACAAAATCGCAGCTGAAATCTATTGCCAGTGATATTACTGGGGCAGAGGGGTTGACGGAAACGCTTGTGAATACGCTGATCGAGCGGATTAGCGTGTTCCCGGACAGCCAGATAAAAATTGAATGGAAAATGAAAGATTTTTGCGCCGATTGACACAGCGCTGAAAAGCACCTAAATGAAAGCAAAAAGACTGGCCGGGTGGGATTGTCCTTTGCGGATAACCTATCCGGCCAATAATCTGATAAATTTTTTAGTTTGTGCTTGACATACGGGTG
>JAETRR010000019.1 GCA_021770065.1 Lachnoclostridium sp.
GAACCCTCAAACCAGACCCTCACGAAAAACCCTCAAAAACTATGCCCTTTTTTATGCCTGCCCCTCACGAAAAACCCTCAAATAGATTGGCAAACCCTCAAAAACTTTGATTATCCGAATTGCGGTGCTTAATATACAAACGATATACAAATAACCAACACTATTCTTTATATAAATATGATAAATTTCTGTATTTAAAATCTAACAATTTATGTAATCAGAAAAAGAATGAAACAATTGCCACTATTATACTGATCACAGTAATTATACATGAGATAATCGTAATTCTATTGCTTCTTTTTGAATGTGTACTTGCAAAAAGAATTGCTTCCTGCGAATCATCAAGAAATTTGTCCATTTCTGAATATTCATTATATGCTGATTCAAACAATTTATATCTCTCGTCTTCATCTATCTCATTTTTTACTTCTGTTTCTTTTGCTAGTTTGAAAGCATTTTTAGCTTTCAATTCTAATCTATTCAGCTCTGGTAAAAACTTTCCGTTATCTGCTAATCCTAAATCAATATCCTTATATTCATTCCTAAAATCACAAACTTTTTCTTCCATAGAAATGCACAAGTATTTATAACAATCTAATATCGCTCTTTTTGAATGACTCTCCGCCGCCGATATATCCTTGTCACTCTTTTGCAATTTATAACGTGATAAATGGGTAAATACTGAACGTATTTCATTAAATATTTCTATTGGATATTCATTATCTCTTACTTCCAATTCTGCAATAAAGGGAGCTATAATATTTTGGTATTGCCAATATATTTTTTCTTCAATATTATTCGTTTCCATATATCTTTTCTCCACCGTAAAATAATATTATACCATCTACTAAAACAAATACTCGTGACAAATCCTTAATCACGAGTATTTGTTATTACACTCCAAAAAATTTCTTGCTCTTTTTCTCTAAATCCTCAGCCGTCCGTATTTTTCTCCTTGCTAGCAAAGGATTACCTCGACCAATAATTCCATACCTATGTCTTTTGGAGAATGATAATTTAGAATTATTTCTTTTTTCTATCCAAGAGCGTTCCTCTTTTACATCCATATTAACTAATTTCTCTATAGGAATACCGATGACCCGCTCTATATTCATTTTTGTTTTTTTTGATATAGTATACATTTTTCTACCCCGAGTAAAATACTCATATATGCGGTCTGCAAGATACCTTTCTAGCTTAAATCTTTTAACAAAAGTTTACAATATTATGACATATCTGTCAATCTACTTTTTTACAAAAAACCTCAAAATACTACCTATTATAGTATACTCTTTAAAAGAATATATGCTACCTATTTTTGGCATATGTATTTGCAAATGCAAGATTTTTTATAAAATAGAGCCATTTCAGAGCCACGAGCTCCAATAAAAATAATTTAATAGGAAGAAGGGACTTCCTAAACAACTTAGAAAGCCCCATAAAATCAAGCCTTTTACTGATTACTCAATGATAGTAGCAACACGGCCAGAACCTACTGTACGTCCACCCTCACGAATAGCAAAGGTAAGACCCTGCTCCATAGCGATAGGATGAATCAGCTCAATAGTCATCTCAACGTTATCGCCAGGCATGCACATCTCTGTGCCGGCGGGCAGGTTGCAGACACCAGTTACGTCAGTTGTTCTGAAGTAGAACTGGGGACGATAGTTGTTGAAGAACGGTGTATGACGGCCGCCCTCGTCTTTGGTCAGTACATATACCTGAGCGGTAAACTTTGTATGGCAGGTCACGGTACCCGGCTTTGCAATAACCTGGCCTCTCTCGATCTCGGTTCTCTGAACACCACGAAGCAGTGCGCCGATGTTATCGCCGGCCTGAGCCTCGTCAAGCAGCTTACGGAACATCTCGATACCGGTTACAACCGTCTTACGTGTATCTTCCTTGATACCAACAATCTCAACTTCCTCATTTACATGAAGCACACCACGCTCAACACGGCCGGTAGCAACCGTACCACGTCCGGTAATGGTGAATACGTCCTCTACAGGCATCAGGAACGGCTTGTCAGTTGCACGCTGCGGATCCGGAATATATTTGTCTACGGTATCCATCAGCTCCATGATCTTATCGCCCCACTCGCCTGACGGATCCTCAAGAGCCTTCAGAGCGGAACCCTTGATAATCGGGCAGTCTGTGAACTCATACTCTTCAAGCTGCTCTGTGATCTCCATCTCGGTCAGCTCGATCAGCTCCTCGTCATCCATAGCATCGCACTTGTTCAAGAACACTACGATGTAGGGAACGCCTACCTGACGGGACAGAAGGATATGCTCCTTTGTCTGAGCCATAACACCGTCAGTAGCAGCAACTACCAGGATAGCGCCGTCCATCTGAGCAGCACCGGTGATCATGTTCTTTACATAGTCAGCATGGCCCGGGCAGTCAACATGTGCATAATGTCTCTTCTCGGTCTCATACTCAACGTGAGCGGTAGAAATGGTAATTCCACGCTCTCTCTCTTCCGGAGCCTTGTCAATGTTCTCGAAATCAGTAGCGGTGTTACCGGCAACTCTCTCGGAAAGAACCTTAGTAATAGCTGCAGTCAGAGTAGTCTTGCCATGGTCAACGTGACCGATGGTTCCGATATTACAATGGGGTTTGTTTCTTTCAAATTTAGCTTTAGCCATTCTGAATGTCCTCCTTAATTCATATGCCTTTTTGGCATTTTTCATAATTATTTGTTTCGTTTCTTAAGATAAACCCGGCTATCTTTGATTATATTTCAAAGCGCCTTATTTTTCAAGCATATTTTAGGTAAAAACGCTTATTTCTTTGCGGCAAGCACCTTTTCCTGAATGTTCTTGGGTACCTGCTCGTATTTTTCAAAGAACATGGAGTAGTTACCACGTCCCTGAGTCTTGGAACGAAGGTCCGTAGAATAACCAAACATCTCGGCCAGCGGAACATAGCCGCGGATCATCTTACCTCCGCCGATATCGTCCATACCCTCGATACGGCCGCGGCGGCTGTTGATATCGCCGATAACGTCACCCATATAATCCTCGGGTGTGGTAACCTCTACCTTCATAATGGGCTCCAGAAGAACCGGATTTCCCTTCTGCATAGCCTCCTTAAATGCAAGAGAACCTGCAATGTGGAATGCCATCTCACTGGAGTCTACCTCATGGTAAGAACCGTCATACACGGTTGCATGAAGTCCGAGTACAGGGAAGCCTCCCAGAATACCGGACTGTGCCGCTTCCTCAATACCCTCGCCGACTGCAGGAATGTATTCCTTGGGAATCGCACCGCCTACAACCTGGGAATCGAACTTGAACAGCTCTTCCCCATTGGCATCCATCGGCTCAAAGCGAACCTTACAGTGTCCATACTGTCCACGTCCGCCGGACTGCTTTGCATACTTGCTGTCCACATCCACGGGCTTGGTAAAGGTCTCCTTGTAAGCAACCTGAGGTGCACCTACATTTGCCTCAACCTTGTACTCCCGGAGAAGACGGTCAACAATAATCTCAAGATGCAGCTCGCCCATACCGGCAATGATCGTCTGGCCGGTCTCCGGATCCGTATGAGCACGGAATGTGGGATCTTCCTCTGCAAGCTTTGCAAGGGCTTCGCCCATCTTGCCCTGTCCGGCCTTTGTCTTCGGCTCGATAGCCAGCTCGATAACCGGCTCCGGGAACTCCATGGACTCCAGGATAACCGGATGCTGCTCATCACAGATGGTATCACCTGTTGTGGTAAACTTAAAGCCTACCGCCGCAGCGATGTCACCGGAGTATACCTTGTCAAGTTCCGCTCTCTTATTTGCGTGCATCTGAAGGATACGTCCTACACGCTCCTTCTTCTGTTTGGTAGAATTATATACATAGGAACCGGAATTCATGGTTCCGGAGTATACACGGAAGAATGCAAGCTTGCCTACAAAGGGATCTGCCATAATCTTAAATGCCAGTGCCGAGAAAGGCTCTTCATCAGAAGAATGGCGCTCAATCTCGTTACCCTCCATATCCGTTCCCTTGATAGAGGCAATGTCTGTAGGAGCCGGCATATAATCAATAACTGCATCCAGAAGCTTCTGAACGCCCTTATTGCGATAAGCGGTACCGCAGCATACGGGAACTGCCGTACACTCGCAGGTAGCCTTTCTCAAGACCTTCTTCATTGCCTCAACAGACGGCTCATTTCCTTCCAGATATTCCATCATCAGCTCGTCATCCAGATCGCAGATCTTCTCTACCAGCTCTGTACGATACAGCTCTGCATCGTCCTTCATATCATCAGGGATGTCAACGATGGAAATATCCTCGCCCTTCTCATCATTATAGATGTAGGCTTTCATTTCAAACAAATCAATAATTCCCTTGAACTCGTCTTCCTTTCCGATAGGAAGCTGAATGCAGATGGCATTCTTTCCAAGTCTTGTCTTAATCATATCTACCGCATTGTAGAAATCCGCACCCAGGATATCCATCTTGTTGATGAATGCCATACGGGGTACATTGTAGGTGTCAGCCTGACGCCAAACGTTTTCAGACTGAGGCTCTACACCGCCCTTCGCACAGAACACGCCGACAGCGCCGTCCAGTACACGAAGGGAACGTTCTACCTCAACCGTAAAGTCAACGTGACCCGGGGTATCAATGATATTGATACGATGCTCCAAAGCTCCCTCCTGGGGCTTACAGTTCTCCTGATGGGTCCAATGACAGGTTGTAGCTGCGGAAGTGATGGTGATACCACGCTCCTGCTCCTGCTCCATCCAGTCCATGGTAGCAGTGCCTTCATGGGTATCTCCAATCTTATAGTTTACACCAGTGTAGTACAGAATACGCTCGGTCAATGTGGTCTTGCCCGCATCGATATGAGCCATGATTCCGATATTCCTGGTTCTCTCCAATGGATATTCTCTTCCAGCCACGGGATTTTCCTCCTCAAATCATCAAGCACAAGCTTCCGGTTAGAACCGATAGTGTGCAAACGCCTTGTTGGCCTCTGCCATCTTGTGCATATCTTCTTTTCTCTTCACAGATGCGCCTGTGTTATTGGCTGCATCCATAATCTCATTCGCAAGTCTCTCCTCCATGGTCTTCTCACCGCGCTTACGGGAGAACATGGTCAGCCAGCGAAGCGCGAGAGCCTGACGACGGTCCGGGCGAACCTCAATAGGTACCTGATAGGTAGCTCCTCCGATACGTCTTGCCTTTACCTCAAGCATAGGCATAATGTTGTTCATAGCCTCCTCAAATACTTCCAGGGCCGGCTTCTCGGTCTTTGCTTCTACTCTTGCAAATGCTCCGTATACAATCTTCTGTGCCACACCCTTCTTACCGTCCAGCATAATGTTGTTGATAAGCTTGGTGACAACCTTATTATTGTACAGCGGATCTGCTAATACATCAAGCTCACAGTAACTTCAAATCTATTTGTGTTGTGCACGGCATTCTATATACAACCCGCAGCCTGTTAAGGGCGATATGTCATTCCGGCATGCAGACATTCTTGTCTGCCCAACGTCTCATAGCTTCTGTTCTTATAAATAGGATAATTCCGATTTATAAGGTGTTACCTGTAACAAATCTGAGCCGAATTTACTTCTTAGCGTCTTTCGGTCTCTTGGCACCGTATTTGGAACGGGCCTGTCTTCTCTTCGCTACACCAGCGGTATCCAATGTACCGCGGATGATATGGTATCTTGTACCGGGAAGGTCCTTTACTCTTCCGCCGCGGATCATAACAACACTATGCTCCTGAAGGTTATGGCCTTCACCCGGAATATAGCTTGTTACCTCAATACCGTTGGAAAGACGTACTCTGGCAATCTTACGAAGAGCGGAGTTCGGCTTCTTCGGTGTGGCAGTCTTTACTGCAGTACATACGCCGCGCTTCTGGGGTGCGGATGTATCCGTAGCTTTCTTTTTCAGAGAGTTAAATCCTTTCTGAAGAGCAGGTGCAGTAGACTTCTTTACAGAGGTCTGTCTTCCTTTTCTTACTAACTGGTTAAATGTTGGCATTCCTTTCACCTCCTGTAATAAGTGGCTGGCATGCTGCCGGCCCTGTCAGGCTGCTTGTGCCATTTATCGGCTTTATGGCGCACGAAAGCCTGCGCATTCGCGCACACTGGATTATTATAGTAACAAAAATGACGGCTGTCAAGGATTTTTTCAAAGAAAATCCTCCGGCGGACCGCACATTTTCTATAAATAACAGGTTTCCCCTGGTTTTTCGCCAAAATAAGGCATAGGAAGGCCGTCCGCCGCCCTTTCACAGACCGCCTTTGCACTGGCAGACCAGTTCTGGTCATCCATCTCCCGCCGGGGCAGATGCAGGGCCAGAATATGTGCGGGTTTCAGATATTTCGCAAGCACCCTTCTGCTGGAGGGAAGCCCGATAACCGGAAAAGGCACAATCAGAACATCCGGCTCCCGTTCCCATGCCCCGATCCGCGCAAACAGCTCCGCCTCCGGCCATGCATCTCCCGGCAGTACAATCCGTTTTCCCTCCATCTTAAGCATAACCGTCAGATTCTGTACCCCTGCATAGTTCTCTCCCATATGCCTGCTGTTAAAAAGCTCCGCGGTGCCGCCCTGAAACTGCATTATGATATTCCTTTTTTCCGCCGCAGAAACAGCATACATCCTCCCCCTGCCGGGAGCAGCTTTGCGAAGCCGTCCAACTACTTCCTCCGTAGAGATAATCACAAGCTCTGGATTCCGTTCAAGCGCCCCGGCCGTGTCCTCAAGACAGAAATGATCTCCGTGGGCATGCGTAAAAAAAAGCGTTCCTATGCTTCCCCTCTCAATCTCATCCAAAAGCTCTGTTCTCACCGCATCCGGCGTATCCGGATACAGCCCGTCCGGATCTCTGCTGAACACATCCACACCAACACTGTTTCTTCCTATTTTTATAAGCACACCGGCATTGGCCGTGTGGCGTATCGTAATATTCGTATTCATTCCGTCAGACTCCCGGTTTCTGTTTATAGTAAAATCAGAAAAATATTTCACTTCTGTGTTCCCTTCCCTGTACAGCTCAGATACATTCCCGGAAACGCCATACAGCGAAACTGTTACCATCTTAATTGCATTTCCACGCTCTGTCAAGAATCCGCACTTTTTAATTTTTTAAAAAAATGTTAAAATAAATGCGATAAAATCCAATTCCCGTGTATTAACCAGATGAAAGGAGAAAGCAATGATGATAATTTGCTTGACGTCGGCAAATGACAGCGGAGGAGAACCGGATTCCTCCCGATTGGATCGCTGCCTTCTGGGAATTGCCGGAGAAGATTCCCGGGCCCTTGCAGAGCTCTACGACTGCACCAGCGCTTCTGTCTATGCTTTTGCCCTTTCTATTTTAAAGAACACCCAGGACGCAGAGGATGTCCTGCACGACTGTTATCTTCAAATCTACGCAGCAGCCTCCAGGTATCAGTCCTTTGGGAAACCAATGGCATGGATTTTGACCATCACACGGAATCTCTGCCTTTTAAAGCTTCGGGAGCGCAGCCGCACGGCTGATATCCCTCCGGAAAACTGGGAACCTTATCTGGAAACATGCGAGAGCGCATCCCCGGATGACCGGCTGGTGATAACCGAATGTATGAAGCTTCTGACCGACGAAGAACGGCAGATCGTTGTCCTTCATGCCGTCGCGGGCTTTAAACATCGTGAAACTGCAAAGCTTTTAGAGCTTCCACTGTCCACCGTTCTTTCAAAATACAATCGAGCAATAAAAAAGCTGAAAAATCATATAGGAAAGGAGTATTGACAATGGCAGACAAGGACACGGAACAGAAAATCAGACAGGCCTTTACAAACGCCGTTCCCGACTTACGCGACAGTATCCTTTCCGACTGTAAAACTCAGAAAGGAGCTGTAATCATTATGACAGATACCAATAAAAAAACTTTATGGACGCGGCGTCTTGCCGGTATTGCGGCAGCATTCGTGCTTTTAATCGGCGGTTTGGCCGGATTTCAAGTATACCGGGCAAATTATTCCGTCGCCTCCACAGTCTCTTTGGATGTAAACCCCTCCATTGAGATTCAGGTAAACAAAAAAGAAGAGGTTCTCGCAGTAAATCCCCGGAATGAGGACGCGAAAATCGTAGTCGGTGATATGGATTTCAAAGGAAGCAATCTTGATGTAACCATCAACGCCCTCATCGGCTCCATGCTCCGCAACGGATATCTGAACGAGCTGGCCAACTCCATCCTGATCAGTGTAGACAACCAGGACCCCGCCAAGAGCGCGGAGTTAAAGGAGCGTCTTGCCGACGAGATAAGCGCCGCCCTTAAGACCGGCACCTTTGACGGCGCTGTGCTGAGCCAGACCATTTCCGCAGATCCCTCTCTTAAGAGACTCGCGGATACTTATGGCATTACCCTTGGCAAAGCCCAGCTTATTCAGCAGATCACGGAGCAAAGCGCATTTTACTCCTTTGAGGATCTGGTTCCCCTGTCCATCAATGAGCTGAACCTGCTGACCGAATCCGGCAATCTCAATCTGGCAAATGTGAATTCTCTCGGAACTGCCAGCGACAAAGCTTATATCGGAGAAGAAAAAGCAAAGCAGGCCGCCCTCTCTCATGCAGGTGCAGCAGCGGACAAGATTGCCCGGTATGAGATTGAGCTGGATTTCGAACATGGTACAATGGTTTATGAAGTGGAATTTAAATGTGAAGGTTTTGAATATGACTATGAAATTGATGCTGTCACAGGCGCCGTTTTAAAGAGCGGGAAGGAGCCGGACGACGACTATATTCCGCCGCAGGCAGACAACGGCAGCTCCTCACAGACCGGAGGCAGCTCTTCCCAGTCAGACAGCAGCACACAGCAGACGGGCGGCAATTCCTCCCCGACTGATAACAGCAGTGCACCACAGACGGATAATGAGCAAAGCCAGAATTCAAAGGCTTCTTATATCAGCGAAGAGCAGGCTAAAAGCGCAGCGCTCTCCCATGCCGGTCTTTCGGCAGAAGCCATCACAGAATACAAGAGTAAATTGGATAGAGAACATGGCGTTATGGTCTATGAAATTGAATTTAAATGTGAGGGCTTTGAATATGATTACGAAATCGATGCCTCTGCCGGCACTGTCCTGAAGAATCACAAGGAAACGGATGACGACTATGTTCCGCCGCAGGACGGCGGCCATCATTCTTCCGCTGAAAACGGAAACTATATCGGCGAAACCCGTGCAAAGGAAGCTGCCCTTTCCCACGCAGGCGTTTCAGCAGATGCCGTCTATGATTACAAATCCGATCTGGACAGCGATGACGGTATGATGATTTATGAAATCGAATTTAAAGCAGGCAGTTACGAATATGAATACGAGATTGATGCCGTCAATGGTTCCGTTTTGAAATATGAATGGGACGAAGATGATTAAAGGCGAATGCGCCGTCAGCGCATAACCGCAAATCCGCCGCAGATGAGCACTCCGGGAGCCCATTTACGGCGGATTTATTGTTGGGGGGGGGACTAAGCAGTATTAATTCCGGCACATAGCTATATTAATTTCAGGCTGTTTTTTCAGGAGAATAAAGCCTCCCGAATCACCTCACATACCGTAGGATGCGGGAAAATGGTTCTCTTTATGCTCTCCAGCGGAATCTTATTCTCAATCATCAGTGCCAGAGAATAAATGTACTCTGACGCATAGGAGGACATCAATGCGGCGCCCACAATCACATCTTTCTGTGTATCAATGATAATCTTGCAGATTCCGTTACTCATTCCGTTTTCCGCCACATGACGGCCGCTGAAATTAATGGACACCTTCTTAATTGTATAAGGAATTCCGGATTCTTTTGCCTGCTCCTCGGACATTCCCACGAAAGCCGCCTCCGGACTGGTATACACCACGCCGCAGACTGCGTCATAGCTCATGGCATCCTGTTTTCCAAGGATGGTGTTGACAGCTACCTCGCCCTCACGATAGCCCACATGTGCCAGCATTACTTTTCCGTTCACATCACCGATGGCGTAGACACCCGGCACATTCGTCCGCATCCGGGCATCTGTCACAACAGCGCCGCGTTCCACCTGTACACCGAGATCCGCAAGTCCCTCAATATTGCTGTTGGGCCGGCGTCCCACACACATCAGCGCTTTATCATAAGCGGCCACGTCTATTTTTCCGTCTCTTGTAAAGGTTACGACGCCATTTGCCACCTTTGTCACTCCACTGGAGAGATAGAAGGTTACGCCCTTTTTCTCAAGTTCCTGCTGAAGAAGAAGGCTCACTTCCCGATCATTGGGGCCTAATACCTTATCCATCATCTCAATTACGGTTACTTTAGAGCCCGCCTCCTGGAAATATGCCGCCATCTCAAAACCGATAACACCGCCTCCTACAATCAGAAGCTTTTTGGGGATCTCCGTCATGTCAAGAATCTCGTCGCTTGTCATAACCGTTCCCTTTTCCAATTCCTCCTTTACTCCCTCAATTGGCGGCACAACCGGGGAGGAACCGGATGCGATAATTACATTTTTTCCGATAAAGGATTCATTTTCCGTAGACACAATCAGAGCACCATTCTCTTTGGACAGCCTGGCCGTTCCGTTCACTACCCTGACCTTTTTTCTCCTTAATCCCCCTGCAACGCCCTGTACCAGGGTTTTTACTACCTCGTTTTTCTTCTGGACAACCACCGCATGGTCCAGCGAAACCTCTCTGGCAGTTACTCCGTAAGGCTCGCCCGCTCCGTTGGCATAGTGATACACCTTGGATGCATACAAAAAGGTCTTGGTGGGAATGCATCCCACGTTCAGACAGGTGCCTCCCAGGTTCTTCTTCTCTATCAGAAGCACGCTCTTTCCGTGGTGCGCTGCATATTCCGCACTGTTATAACCTGCCGGGCCGCCGCCGATTACAATCACATCAAATTCCTGCATTATTACCTCCATTCCAGTTCCGCAATATTCCCCTTAAGTACACCTGGATCTAGATTGATTTCCAGCCGCAGTCACCTGCGTCTGTAAATCAATCTGTGCACTTTGTGGAATATTGCTGTTTCCAGTTCCGCAATATTCCCCTTAAGTACACCCGAATCTAGATTGATTTCCAGCCGCAGTCACCTGCGTCTGTAAATCAATCTGTGCACTTTGTGGAATATTGCTGTTTCCAGTTTTCTCATAGCTCTATCATACAGTCCACAAACACAAAAAAGCAAGGGGATCTTTTATTCCCCCTTAACATATCTGCTGCTTTCCCCTTCTAAAATTTCTGGAGACAATATAATTTTTTGAGCAATATCTTTAATCTGCTCGCCCTGCTCTGTCTCTTCTCCTGTCTTTATCCGCGTCAAAAGTCTTTTTGCCACAATGCTTCCGATATTTTCAATGGGCTGCGTAATCGTTGTAATCGTCGGAGAAATCAATCCCGTATTATCTATAAAATCAAAACCAATCAGTGCAATATCCTTCGGAATTTTCAAGCCCTCTTCCTTAATGGCACGCAGCGCTCCGCAGGTCATCTTGTAAGAGCTGACATACACGGCCGTGAAAGGCTCCTTTTCCCGGTTTTTCAACAATTCTTTCATACAATTGTAGCCGCCAAGTTCTTGAAAATTCCCCATCTTCATCAGCTTCGGATTGATGGTCAGCCCGTGCCCCTCCATACCGCGGATGTAGCCCTGGATTCGCTCCATTCCCGTAGTTTCGCGCTCATTACCCGAGATAATAGCAATATCTGTATGCCCTTCCTTTACAAAAGCATCAATCGCCATTGCGCTGGCGCGGCTATTATCCAGAATCACGCAGTCCTCATAAGCCGGATTGATATTCGGAAGATTATCAATAAAAATAACCGGAACAGAACTCCGAAAATACATATCTAACGCTTCGTGATGATCCGACACAGTTGCGAGAATCAATCCGTCTACACGCTTCTCATACATCAGCTTAATATACGCGTCCTCCTTCTCCGGATTTTCATCGGAATCTGCCAGAAGTATCGAATATCCCGCTTCAAAAAAAATAGAATCTGCCGCCTTTATAAACATATAAAAATAATCCCGAATATCCGGAACAATAATACCTATTGTATTTGTCTTACTGTTTTTCAGGGAACGGGCAACCTGGTTTGGAACATAATTATGCTCTCTCGCTATCTTCATAACCCTTTCTTTTGTTGCTTCCGAAATTTTTCCCTTTCCATTTATAACTCTTGAGACAGTGGATATAGAGCATCCTGATTCCTCCGCTATCTTTTTGAGGTTATATTCCATTGCCGTGTTCCCCCTAAATCAATTTCCCATATTATACCAAATCGCCAAGTCTAAATACAATGATTTTTTTCTTTTCCAATCATTTGTGTTTTAGCTGCTATATTTAATTTACCATGATTTGCTCTTGTGAACAACTAAATGTCTGTATTCTTTCCGCCGCAGCACAGAAAGCGCTGCTCTTTTCGTGATCTCAAAGATTAAACTGCACTATGCAGAATCCCGCATAAATACACAACAGCAGAATTCCCTGTGCGCGCTTCAGCTCTCCCTTTACAAGCACCGGCACTACAAGAATCGCCATAACAAGCAGCATCAGCGGAATTTCCAGTATAAGAGAAGCATTCATTCCCAAAAACACTGCACTTTGCGGAGTGTGAAACGGCGCCAGAATCATAGATGTTCCGCTGACCAGTACCAGATTAAATAAATTGGCTCCAATGACATTGCCGAGAGAAAGCGCTCCATGCCCCTTTATCAGAGAGCTGACCGCCGTAACCAGCTCCGGCAGACTGGTTCCAAGCGCCACAAAAGTCAAAGCGATTACAGATTCAGGAACTCCCAATGCCCGGGCAATTAAGATTCCGTTCTCGACAAGCAAATTCGCTCCTGCCGCAATTAAAACCGCTCCAAATATGAGAAAAAACAAATGTTTCGCAACCCGGGATGCCGTGCGGACCTGTTCTTCTCCATCGCCTTTGCCGGACGTATCAAAACTGCCTTTTACTTCTTTTGCACTGCAGATAAGATATATAATAAACATTATGAGCAGCAGGCCGCCCACAGGCCGCCCAAACCAGCCGCTGCCATATGCTGTAATGCAGTAAACCGCTGCCGCTGCGAAAAAGAATAAAACCGGCAGCTTCAAGGCTTTCTTATCAGCTTTTCCCGGCCGTATTGTAATTGTAATCGCCGCAATCAGAGAAGTATTGCAGATAATGGAACCGATAGCATTCCCATAGGCAATTTCACCGTGTCCGCTTAAAGCAGAAGTCGTTGAAACCATAACTTCCGGCAGGGTAGTTCCGATAGAAACAACCGTTGCACCAATCAAAAGCTCCGGAAGCCGGAAATATCGGGCTATTCCCACAGCACCGTCCACAAACCAGTCACCTCCTTTAATCAGACACACAAGTCCCAATATAAAAAGCAAAATAACTGCTGACATCGTACATTCTCCTCTCATCAAATGCCTGTACATAAAGCTTCAAAAAAGGATCGGAGTTCCATGATTTGGAACATCCGCTCCTTTTTATATCAGCTCTTATTCACTTGTTTTATATCCTGTTAATACATCATCGGACCTACAATGATTGCAAAAATGGTAATCAGCAGCGGAATCAAAGAAGATACAATCAAGATGTATTTATACGCTTCTTTATGTGTCAGTCCGCATACCGTCAAGGTCGTAACAATAAATCCATTATGAGGAGTGTTGTCAAAAATGTCGCATGCCAGACTTCCGATACGGTGAAGAAGTTCCGGAGAACATCCCTGTGCAATAAAATCCTCTGCAAACAGGGAAATCGCAACACTTACTCCGCCGGATCCGGAGCCTGTCATTGCCGCTACTGCCGTTGTTGCCACGGAAAATGTAACATAAGGACTTCCGTTCAGTCTTCCAAGCAGTTCCACCAGATACTGAAACCCACCGGTCATCTTTACAACGGTTGCCACGGCGACAATTGCGCCGGTATTAAACATTGCCATTTTCGCATCGTTGAATCCGACTGTGAACAGTTCCGAAAATCCCTTTACTCCGCCAATACTTTTCGGGAATAAAATACACGTTGCAATGACGCCTGCCGTACCGGCAACTAAAATGTTCATGTTTAAAACATTAAGGACTATCAGAAATACAATCATCGGAATAAATGCAATCCAGGGGTTTTTAACCTTCGGCGCACTCAGATATTTGTCAATCTTCTCCTGTACTTCCGGAGTCGCATCAAAACCTTCTCCGCGCTCCCTGCATTTTTTAAACTGCCACTCAAAATACACAATCAGAAGCGCAATACAAATCGCACAGCAAATCAGCGCCAGTGCCGGAGCCGCCTTGGGCGAGGTTCCCAGAAGCTGTGCCGGCATCATATTGCTAATCTGCGGAGAGCCGGGAAGCATATTACATGCAAATGACGTTCCGGCAGCCGCAATTGCAGCCGGTATGAGCTTACGAGGCAGATTTGCTTTCTGAAATGCATACAGGTACATCGGATATACCGTAAAAACAATTACGAAGATGCTGACGCCCCCATATGTAAGAACTGCCGTTGCCAGCATAATTCCGTAAATGGCAAAGCGATCGCTGAATAACTTGCTGAACACCTGAGAAACTGCCAGAGATGCACCGCACTGCTCCATAAATTTTCCAAATACGGCACACATAATAAACAGAAACAGATTGCTGCAGATAAATCCCGTCAGGCCTGTTGCATAATCGCCGACCATTAAATCAACAATATTAAAGCCGCTTGTAACCGCAATAATCAGAATACTGATCATTGCCGAAAGCAGTGAATTCACCCCTTTAAAACACAGGAATGCCAGAACACCCAGCGCAGCCAATATGCCAATCAAGCTAATTGTTAATTCCATAAATAATTCCCCCATTTCTTTTAATTAAAATTACCGGCTCCAAATAATATCTGACTTTTTTCTTATCTTTTCCTTAATCCCCCTTTCTCACGGTCACTTTTAACACAATGACAAGGCGTCTCAACATCCGATACCAATCCGTGCTCCCGCAATTTTCACTTTCAAAGCAATTAACATATTGGAGCAGCAGACAAACAGAGATTTCATATCCGTACCGCCAAAGCATAAATTGCCAACCGTCTTCGGCATGGCGACAATGCCTAAATAGTCTCCGTCTTTTGTATAGATATGAATTCCGCCCTGCGCAGCCAGATATATATTGCCCTGCTCATCAATGCAGAGACCGTCCGGCAGGCCGTTGTCGCATCCATAATCTTTTGTCTTCGGAAACACGCGCTTATTATAAAAATCTCCATTGTCATCTACGTCAAACACAACAAGCTCTTTCATCTCAGTATCTGCAATATAAATTGTTTTCTCGTCCGGAGAAAAAGCCAGACCATTCGGCTCACAGACCTCGTCCGTCAAAAGTACGGTTTCTTTTGAGACCGGATCAATCCGGTACACTCCCTGCACCGGCTGAGGCATAAGCCCTGCAATACCGCATCCGCCCTGGCGTCGCCCGAAATGCGGATCTGTAAAATAAATAGCTCCATTTGATTTTTTTACAATCACATCATTGGGACTGTTAAGTTCTTTACCGTTATAATGCGAAGCCATGACTTCATATCCCGTTGTATCATCATTCATCCGCGCAACACGATGGGTAAAATGTTCGCACAGGAGAATCCTCCCCTCCGAGTCATATGCTTCTCCATTTGCCGCATTGGTATACGAACGGATCGTCGAAAATCCTTCTTTTTCACTCCATCGATACGTCCGCCCTCCCCTGCGCGTATCACTGAAAGTCAGGTATTCCTTAACAGGATTCCAGATCGGTCCTTCCGAAAATTCACAGGCATCAACCAAAATATTCGGGTTCTGGTTGACATCAATCAAATCATGCAGGCGTATATCAAAAATTTCAGACTGCAGCATGTTACCTTCTCCTTCCTGATTTTAATCTCAATGCAATAGATTACCGGCCTTTAACATCCATGGTATATAACTGATCCCCGCAAAAAATATATAATGTCTCCGAATTCCTTCCCCCAATGCAGGCCGCCATGCATTTCTGCTCCGTTTCGATTACACCCAGAAGCATTCCGCCGACATCATACAAATGAACGCCTGCGTCCGTAACCACGAACAAATTATCTTTCTCGTCAACAATCATCCCACGGATCTCTGACGCATCCTCCGGCGCAAGGTAGCAGTGAATCCTTTTGTATTTTAAAGTGCCGTCATCCAGGATATTAAATTTTGTAATCATTCCCTCTTCTGATTCGGCGATATACAGAAACCGGTTATCTGCCGAGCAGCAGACAGCAGAAGGTGAGACAGCATCTGTGCCTGCGCAGGAAGCCGTCAAACCGATTGGATTGGCAAAATATACTGCAGGCTTCTCTTTGCAGTTATCAGAGAAGTAAATCATACCGTTTGAATGAATTGAAATTCCTCCTAATTTTTGAAAGCCGCGATCCTGAAATGCTTTCACAACCGTGTGCAGCTCTTCTCCGTCCCGGTAGCTGCGTTCAATACTGGCTTTGGCTTCATTTACATATATAAGTCTCCCATTCCAGTCAAAAGCGATATCACTTATGATATCCGTGCTTTCGCGGATACAGGACTTCCTGCCTTTTGCATCAATGCTGTACACCCGGCCATCGCTGACGGCAGCTGCCAGGCAGCAGTTCCGGCGGCTGTAAGCGGCCGCTGATAC
The DNA here is from genome assembly GCA_021770065.1 of Lachnoclostridium sp. GTDB lineage: Bacteria > Bacillota > Clostridia > Lachnospirales > Lachnospiraceae > Laedolimicola. The sequence continues at coordinate 16,628 of JAETRR010000019.1, forward strand.
AGTTCCCGGGAACTGCATAAGAGCTTCCCTGTCGTCCCCTTTCCGGAACAATTCCCCAAAATTATGGTGCTTCTCCAGAATCTTTAACATTTCCTCTCCTCCATTTTATATTTCCTCTTCGGATGAATATGGTTCTCTCTCTTTTTCTTCCTCTATGCGTTCCACTATTTTTCCGTCTATCAGTTTGTAATTATAATGTGCACAGCTTTTTCCAAAACTCATAAGCCCTTTTTCAAGATAACACTCCGATGCCTCCCGATATTTCAGGCCGACTCCCTCATCAATTTTGCAAAACGTGGAAAAATCCGTCAGATAATAGTCCGAATTAATCTCAATGATATTGTTTCTGCTGTCAGTTTTTACATATACCTCATAACTATCCATACTCTACCTCATGCAATGCGAAAACAGATTGGAATACCAAATTCTTTCATGGCAGGGTTCTGGTTCGGAAGTCCGAAACGCCCGACATGGCAGAAATTCTCCGGGCTGCCGTCAGCCGTGCTGCTTGTCCACCAGTTATACCGGTCGCCTCCGACTCCCAACCGCTTTACAATATGCAAAGCGGTTCCATGAAAAATTGGATATTGAACAGGCAGTCCATATCCCCATGGTTTTTCACAGAAGATGCCGCACCCCCATACTTCAGCTTCTGTGGGCAGCCAGAGCTTACCAAGATTTTGCCAGCTCCATGCAGTTGCTTTACTTCCGAGCTTACATTCGACAAGCCCTCTTTTATTTACAATCAACTGTTGTATCTTGGCAGGAATCAGAGGCAGAATTTCTGTCTGTAAAACCATATTTAAATGGGAACAGACATACCCTCCGGAATTCGTAGGCTTCAGATTGTACGCGTAACGCTTTTTTAAGCAGTCTCTTGATATAAAGTCAATATGTGTTCCCAGAGGAATCTCTCCGTAGCCCACATAGGTATTAATCCCTGCAATTTCCATATATACTTCTTCCTGATTGGACAGAACAATGATTTTGTAATCCCCGATCTGAATATCCGCCAGATCATTCTTTTTTGCCTTCTCCGATAATTCAGCCCAGGTAAACGGCAGTTCTTTTCCTGTATACAAAGAGTAATCCGCTTTTGCTTTATAATGAGCCTTATCCTGTTTTTCCATACACTGCTGTCCTTTCATGCTTTTATATCAGAATTATTCTGCAAACGTTATCTTCTATTTGACGATACTTTTTCTTTCTGGCAATGGATTAATGGTACAATTTGCACATTTTTATATTTTTTTTAAGTGATTTATTATTGCTTAGTTACACTTTTTATTGTGCAATCGTTTGCTTTATTATAAGTCTATTTTTCGTCCTTGTCAATACCTTTTTGACATACTCTCATCTCGTGCCTTAAATTTTTTCGTCTCCATTACAAGCATCCCTCCGTCGTACGGTCTCCTCCTGCTATACGAGATACATCGAAGCAGATTATTCGAAAAAAACACCTGCAAATAAGAAGTTGTCTGGATATAAGGCAGCAGGCTTATTTCCAGACAACTCTTCTTTCATCCTCACATATAAAAACCATCCATCTCATAATAAGCAAAATTCTCCCGCCTGTCCAGGCGCCCCAGCACGGAGACAATGGGAACATTGCTTTCCAAAACCAGTGAATACTGTCCTTTGGGAATCTGATATCCCGCATCGCCTATGGGATAATCCAGGCGGAAACAATTTACCCTTCTTGCTCCTACACGCAGGACACACTGCTCTGGCTCTCTGTCTGTAAAAAGCACCGTAACGCGGACAACTGCTTCCGTATCCGTACAATTCGTAATTGTTAAGGCCTCATGCCCGAAAGGCTCCTCATTGCCCTGTGGAGGCATATCTCCGTCTGCAAATATCCATACATTTTTCCCATAATTCATACATCTCTCCTTTTCTGTCTGTCCCTTTATCTCATTGCCGTCCTCGTCTATATAGCGGATCACTCTGCAGGGATTTCCTGCGGCAACGCAATTGTCAGGGATGTCATGGGTAACCACGCTTCCTGCTCCAATTACAACATTGCTTCCGATCGTCACTCCCGGAACCACTCTGCAGCCTCCGCCAAACCAGACATTATCCCCCACTGTGATTGGATAGGCCCATTCATAAAACTGATTTCGTAGTTTATAGCTGATAGGATGGTGCGCCGTATAAAATCCGCAGTCCGGACCGATAAACACGTTATCTCCAAAGGTTATCTTAGCCGGGTCCATAAAGTTGCACCCGTTGTTTGCAAAAAAATTATCTCCTGCCTCAATATTAAATCCAAATCCGCAAAATACATTGGGTTCCACATCCGGATTTTTTCCAACCCTTCCAAACAGCTCCCGAATCAGCTCTTCTCTGCGCTTTTTATCGCCCGCCGGCGTCTGATTATACTCCTGGCAGAGCATTAGCGCCCGGGCTACCAGCTCCTCACGTCCGCGAAAGGAAGCATCATATCTTTCCCCCCGGGCGCATTTCTCAAATTCTGCCCTGTCGTAATCAATATTGTTTCTCATAATTTCTTGTCAAAGAGTTATCTGATGTCTCTTCAGCACATCCTTAATAACTTCCATCTCCTCATCCGTCACGCTGGCTGTCGGCCGCTTCATCCAGCGCCTGCAGGTTCCGGCAAGCTCCATGGCTGCCTTTGTAATGGCAATTACATCCTTATCCACGCAGAAAAACAGCTCGTCATAGAAGTCTGCAAATTTCAGATATTTTTCTCTGCATTCCTCAAATCTGCCCTCATTATAATCGTGAAGCATCTCCAGGCAGAGCTTCGGCGTAATATTGCCGGGAGCTCCCATAATAAAGCCCTGAACACCCAGGCAGATGGCGGGGAAGAATTCAAACTCATCTCCCGATACCATAATGAAATCCAGATCCTTATCCATCTTATTTATGATCCGCTGGATCTTGTCCGTAGTTGTAGACTGCTTCAGAGCCTGAATATTATCTAATTTCGCAAGACGATTCAGCATCTCACCGCTGCAGTGGTGGGGATTCTCCGGGCAGTTATAGATCATAATGGGAAGAGCCGTCTTTTCATTGATATCCTCAAAAAAGCTTTCCAGCTCACTGTCTCTTAAACTGAAGAATTCCGTCGGTGTTACCAGAGCCATGTCGGCTCCTGCTTCCTTTGCGTCTTCAATGTACATTAAGATGTCGTCTATACAGGAGCCTACACATCCGGCCACAATCAAAGCGTCCGGAGCCTCATCCCGGGTAACGGCCGTGATCTTTTTGCGGTCCTCTCTGTTAATGTACTTTACTTCACCTGTATATCCAAGAATAAAAAGGGACTCCATTCCGGCATCCAGGCACCGGCGCACAAGGGCGCGGTAGGATGTCTCATCAAAACTTCCGTCCTCATTCCATGCGGAAAGAACGGCTGGTGTAACAGTCTTTAATCTTTCAAGCGTTGCGTTCATTTTTTTCTCCATTCCAGTTCCGCAGTACCCAGTCTGTACACCCGGATATAGAAGGATTTCCGGCCGCAAAAACATGCGTCCGTAAATCCTTCTGTGCACAGCCTGGGTACTGCTGTTAAAACATATTCCAGTTCCGTAAAATCCCTCCCAGTACACCTTCACCTAAATCAATTTCCAGTCACAAAAAACGTGCCTGTAAATTGATTTGTGCACTCTGAGGCATATTACTGTTTCCAGTTCCGTAATATCCCTATTTTTTTAAGTTATACTTCCTTCTCAAGCCTTGCGTCCATCTCCGGTGACAGGGGTTCGTAGCCGGTCTCCGTAATCAGATAGCCGGTCTCAACGCGCACGCCATGGTGCTTCGGATGTCCGAAAATACTGATATCAATAGATACAATCGAGCCGGGCTGCAGAACATCCGTACCATTGGGGCCGAAGAAAGGCCGCTCCGCTTCCATCAGTCCAAGACCGTGAACAAAGGGGCACACAATGTATTTTGTCCAGCCATGCTTCTCGTAAATCTTTGCGCCGATGGGATCCAGGGTCTTTCCTGTCTGTCCGGGTCTTAAAGCATCACGCGTCTTGCGGAACACCTCGCGGATTACATTCACGCAGTCCTTCTGCTCCTGTGTATACTCTCCCGATACGGGAAGGGTATCTCCCATAACGCCTGCATATCCGTTGTATCTGGGTGCGATGCCCACAAGCACCATATCGCCTGCCTGCATCGGTGTATTTGATGCCACAGGGGCAACTGCATTGCTCATAACGCCGGACCCGACCATAGTCTGGAACGCAAAATTATTGGCATTTCTGGAACGACAGGCATACTCTCCCGCTGCCGCAACCTCGATCTCTGTTGCGCCCGGTTTTACCTTTTTCTCCATTGCAAGCAGGGCCTCATAGGTCATGCCGAAGGCCGTCCGGATATTCTCTACCTCCCAGGGGCTCTTGAAATAACGGAGATAATCATATTCATCGGTAATGTCCACAAACTCCGCTCCCTTAAATCCTTCCTGAAGGAGCACATAAATGGAATGCGGAAAGTAGAAAGAGCCTACAATGCCGATTCTGTTAATATGTATTCCCTTATCCTGAAGGATTTTATTCAGATCATCAAAGCCGATAATCGTAGCGTTGGGATACTCCTCCTCCGGCACCATAAAAGGAGTAAAACAGTAATTCTCCGTGATAGCACTTGCATACTTTGCAAAGGGCGCGGACTCCGGTCCTCCGAGCAGGATGGGATCCGCTTCATTTGCAAATACCATAACCGCTTCCTTCTCAAACTGAGGGCACCAGCCGGTCAGATACCAGCCGTCCGCCACATTCAGCTCATCATAATAAATAATTGCACAGTCCAGATTCTTCTCCTTAAGAATCCCTCTCACCTTTTCAACTCTTCGTTTTGTTTCCTCAAGATTGTAATAAGCCATTTCCTTCCTCCTATTTCTAGTCGCTGCGCGACAGCACTAAAGGGTAAAGTCGCTTCGGCACACAGGTATTGAGAGAAACTTTCATTCGAAGGGCACTCATGAAAGTTCCTCTCGTGCGCCTTCCCGACTTTACCGTCCAGCAATAATATTTCTAATAAACACTTGACATTTCTTAGCTGGACAATAATTAATTATTAAATCTATATAAATTGTATCGATCCATGTTTACATCCGCAGCCTCTCCCAAAATCATCTGAGCGATCAGCTTTCCGGATAATGGACCATAAGCGATACCGCTTCCACAGTGGCCGGAGCAGACATAGAAGCCTGGAACGGCGGTCTTTGAGATGATCGGCTCGTGATCCGGAGACCAGGGCCTTAAGCCCGCATAGGTACGAATGATATTTACATCCGCAATCATGGGGTAGAATCGAATCGCACGTTTTGCCATGGCACGGGTCACCTCAAAATTTGTGCCTGTATCGGTTCCCGGGTATTTACTGAAGCCAATCAGGGAATTATCTGCCCCCGTAGGTTCCGTGAGAAATCCAATGCCGTATTTTTGACGCACCGCATCTTCTCCGTCAAGCTTCATATCATTTCGCAGGAAATTATAGCCGATCTCGCATACATAACGGTTGGACACCTTCACATCCGATTCCGCAACCAGAATATCGCCCTTCATCATGGTAACCGGAATGTCAACTCCCACCATTTTTCCGATGCCCGGCGACCAGACACCGGCTGCATCAATGACATTTTTCGTGAGAATATCGCCCTTATCTGTAAGCACTTTTCCTACTGACCCGTCCGGATTCCGTTCAATCCCTGTCACCCTGGTAAATCTCTGGATTTCACCGCCCAGCTTTTCCACCTTCTTACCCAGTGCAAATCCAAACAGAATGGGACTTAAGGAACCGCCTTCCGTAAACTCAATTGCCCCGTAAATGTCAGGTGCCAGATGAGGCTCCGCTTCATGGAGCTCGCGGCTGTCAACCATGCGGCACTTTACTCCGTCCTCCTGCTTTTCTCTGCACTGCTTCTTAGCCTGTTCAAACTGCTCCTCATCCTCCGCAAGTGTAAACATTCCGTTTTCAATCCAGTCCACATCTTCATCCAGCTCATTTTTAACCAGATTTTCCACTTCGCTTACTGCAAGCCTCATCGTCTGTGTAATCTCCCCGGGAGCAGTATCACAGATATAGTTGTTTCCGTCACATCTGGCAGAGGTTCCGGCAACCAGGTCTCCTGCCTCAACAAGGACTACGCTAAGCCCCCGTTTTGCAAGCCAATACGCATTGGAGAGGCCGATAATGCCTCCGCCTATTACAACAGCATCTACACTTTTACTCATAGCTCACTCCTTATACACGCCAAATGAAACAGGCTTAATCGGCATACGGGCCGTATCCGGTTTGATCTCATCCGCCTTCATGCCGGTCTGGCTTCCCAGAATCCGGGAGACAAGCTTGGAGCATGTTCTGCCCTGGCAGAGCCCCATGCCCGCCCTGGTACGCTTCTTAATTCCTTCCACCGTTGCAGCGCCTTCTGCAATTGCTTTTTTAATATCGCCTGCCGTTACCTCTTCACAGCGGCACACAACCAGGTCATCCGGTACGGCACTCCAGTCGTCAATCTTCAAAAGCTCTGCCTTCTCATCCTCTTCGGAGAGATTCAGGCGCCGGATGCTTCGGATGTCGTCGCTTAATTCCTTTGGAACCTCAATGGTCACAATCGGCGTACTGTCATTTGCCGGCGCATTATTGACTCTCAAAACCCTGGCATCACACACATACTGCCCCGCTCTGTCAACAGCCTTAACCGTATCTCCCTTTTCCGGAAGCGGCAGGTATTCAAAGGGAAAACTCACTGTCGCCATATCTTTTGACTTATCGACCACAAAGATGGCCAGTCCGGGACATTTTGTAATGCAGACACCACAGCCTACGCATTTGCTTTCATCCAATACCGGAAGATTGGTAATCGGGTCTCCAACTGTAATTGCACCGAATCTGCAGGCTGTTTCACAGGGATTACACGGAATATTCTGACAGCATTCAATCACTGCTGTCGGACCTTTTGCCAGCCGTTCTTCCGAAGGATATCTTCCCGCCTCTCTTAGCTCAGCGGAATTTAAAAACCCTGTTTTTGTAATATCACTCATGCTTTTTTCCCTCCGCTACAATTCTGTCCTTTGCATTCTGCCTTCTCTCGCCAAACGGCCCCAGACGCAGTGCCTTCAAGCGCTCTGCAATTTCCTGCTTTCTTTCTGCCGCCTCTTCCTCCGTCAGATATCCCAGATCGTAAGCCATGGAAACGCCTGCCATCCGGCCTTCATCCATTGCCGTGCTGGCCTCCTCGACACCTGCCGTATCGCCCGCTGCAAAAACGCCCTTTACATTGGTTTCCATGTTTTCATCATGGATGGGCATCCATCCCCCAAGTTCCGGGATAAAGCCGTTTTTAACGCCGAGGAGTGTACTGAGCTTAATCTGAGGCCTTAGTCCCGTAGCAATACAGATGGTATCGCAGTCAATTCTTTTCTCGGTTCCTTCTATAGGCTGGAAACGCTCGTCAAGCTGTACAATCACGGCAGAAGAAACCTCTTCGCTCCCCTCACCGGCATCTGCATGCAGAACCGTATGAGAAAGATACACGGGAACTCCCGCTCTTCTGATCTTCCCGGCATGTACACAGTAGCCGCCAATCTTCGGTGCAGCCTCTACAATACCTACGACATCGGCCCCGGCCTGCATAAGCTGATAGCTGACAATCAGTCCTACATTTCCGGACCCCACCATTAAGATCTTTCTGCCCGGAAGAACCCTCCGCACATTCACCATCGTCTGGGCTGCTCCGGCTCCCATGACACCGGGAAGTGTCCATCCGTCAAAGTTGACTGCATTCTCGGCGCCGCCGCAGGCCACAAGAATCTTCTCTGCTTCTACTACAATTGTCTCGGATATCCCGTCCTCATTTTTTCTTACCAAAGCAACCTGCCTGTCACCCACAACGCCCACAGCAGTAGTATTGAGCCAGAATTCCACGCCCGCCTCTTTTGTCTGCTCAAGAAGCTGCTGGCCGATATGAATTCCCCTGGTTCCTGCTTTGTGCTTTGCCGACCCGAAAAACTTGTGAATCTGCTTAAAGAGCTGGCCGCCGGGAGTATCATTTTCATCCACCAGAAGCACTTCGGCGCCTGTCCTGGCCGCTTCAATCGAAGCCGCCAGGCCTGCCGGACCTGCACCAATGATTAAAATCTCTCTTTTTTCCATCACTCCTGCTCCTCCGTTCGATTCTGCGTTTCAATCACCATTCCGTCCTCCACGGGAGTGATACAGGTGCGCACGTTTCTCTGGCCGTTTACCACCATAACACAGTCCGTGCACTGGCCTATTCCGCAGAAAATACCTCTTGCAGCATGATTTTTGTGGGTATATCTGTTTACCCGGATACCTTTTTCAAGAAGTGCAGCCGCAATCATCTGTCCCTTTTCAACCTTGATCGGTACCCCGTCAAGCGTGACCGTTACCTCTTCGACTTCGGGCGCATCGCCCAGAATCGGATGTTTTTTTATGCTCATCGATTGCCTCCTGATAAATAAACCTTACATATTAATTTTTGCCTGTGCAGCAAGTCATTCCGCCGTCAACAATCAGAGATGCTCCGTTGAGATAATCCACTTCATCACTGGCTGCAAACAATACGGTTTTGGCAATTTCCTCCGAGGTGCCGATCCGTCCGTTTAATTCTTTTGCAAGAAATGCTTTCTTTCCTGCAACAGGGTCCGGCATTGCCTGGAATCTCTTTTCCATGGAAGGAGTATCAACGGTTCCCGGGCATACACAGTTGATTCTCACATTTGTCCCTGCCAGTTCCGCCGCAATGGATTTGCACATAATTACAAGAGCTCCCTTAGAAGTAGAATAAGCCATCCGGTTACCCACGCCCATGATGCCTGCCGTAGATGCGATCACTACAATGGAGCCGTGTCCCTGTTCCACCATCTTTCTTGCCGCGATCTGAGAAGCAAACATAGGAGCTTTTACATTAATTGCCATAGTCCTGTCAAAGTCTTCTTCTGTAATTGTATCCAGGGAGTTGACCTGGACAATACCTGCCACATTTACGAGGACATCAATGGTTCCATAAGTCTCGATAGTCTCCTCAACGAATTTCTTTGCAAATTCCGTTTTGGAAAGATCGCCATATACACATTTGTACTCTGCACCGATCTCTTTCATTTTTCCAACGGTTTCCGCCATATGCTTCTCGGATAAATCCACCATCACAACTGCTTTTGCACCCGACTCCGCGAGCATCAGAGAGATCGCCTGTCCCATTCCGGCACCTGCACCTGTAACCGCGCAGATCTTTCCTGTAAAATCAAACTTCATAGTTTGTTCCTCCTTTATATAAATTAAAATAGTACCTGCTTCACTTAATAACAGCGCCTAACAAGCCTGTATTTTCTACTGACACAGATTTTCCAGATACCGGAAGGACAAGCCCGCCGTGTACAGGGAATCATTGTTAATCCAGCCAGTATGAGTCTCCACAATAAACCAGTCACATCCTGCCTCGTCGGCAGCCTTTATAATCATCTCCAAATCAAGGTTTCCATATCCAGGCGCCATAACAGAAGGGGTCTTGATGTATTTATCCGGTGTGCTTACACCTGTAACTCCCAGATCCTTAAGATGAATTGCTTTCAGCCGCTTTCCCAGACGCCGGCACCATGCTTTGGGATCGGAACCGCTTAGATGAACCCAATAGGCATCAAGCTCCGCTCCAACCAGTTGCGGATCTGTGTGCTCAAATATATATTCCAGCGCCGTATGTTTTCCGTCATACTTTGCAAATTCCATATTATGATTATGATATAAAAGCTCCAGGCCCTGCTCCTTAAAATATTTTCCCAGTCTGTTTAATCCGTCCGTCAGCTCTTTTAAAGATTTCTCGTCTTCCCAGACTGTGAAGCGGGACAGTCCGCATGCAATATACCTGCACCCCAGCAGCTTCGCTTTATCTGCAATGTGCTGTGGTTCTTTATCAATATCCTCATACAACTCATGTATGGAGCTGGCATGCATGCCGCTCTCTTCAAGAATTTCGGCCCAGGTTGTCCCGTCATCCGGGTTCAGAAAATGAAGGATCTCCATATATTCATATCCTGCATCCTTCAGGCCTTTAACGGATTCCCGAATTTCCCTGGTATTCGACATCCGATCCTGAAGAGACTCCAGATTAATTGATATCTGCTCTTTTTTCATATTCTTCACCTTCTCTCATTAATCACAATGTATATGTCTCTGCAACATCGCGCAATCGTTTGCATTATTTTCTTATGTTTTTCATTTTAAAATATTGCGCCAAAAATTGCAAGAGCTTTTTTATTATTGGTAAAATTATATATTTTTTACTCTTAATTATTTATAAATTATGTGCATTATAAACTTATAATCTTTTTTTAATTTCAAAATCTGACATAATACATAAAATTAACTATTGACAGAATATCTTTCAATCTTTATAGTAAAAAGCAAAACAAGCAAACATTTGCTCTTATTTGCCTTTTCCGTATCGCATCCCGTCTTCAGTGGATAAAAGGATACCGGATCAGGCAGAGAGAAACAAAATAATACTTCATCCAGGAGGAAAACATGCAATTTGAAAAAGTTTTAAAAATTATTGAAACTCACACTGCCGGAAGCCCTACCAGACATATTGTCGGAGGCGCCCCTCAGATAAAGGGCAGTACCATGGCAGAAAAGATGCAGTACCTGCACGAACATCACGATTGGATCCGAAAGGTAGTTATGCAGGAGCCCCGGGGACATGCCAGTATGTCCGGCGCCCTCTATGTGCCTCCCTGCAATCCTGAAGCAGATATGGGAGTCCTCTATTTTGACGCCTGTGATTATATGACCATGTGCGGACACAGTACCATAGCAGTATCAACAGTCCTTGTAGAGACAGGAATGGTAGAAAAAACGGAACCCGTTACGACCGTTAAGCTCGATACGCCTGCCGGCCTTGTTACTGCCGAGGTTGCCGTGGAAAACGGCAATGTACTGGAAGTAACATTTTCAAATGTACCATCCTTCCTGTATGCCAGCAGGGATGTTGAAATTGAAGGTTACGGAACGATCCACTGCGATGTTGCCTTTGGCGGTATGGCTTATGCAATTGTATCTGCCGAGAGCTTTGGAGTTACTGTAGATCCCGCCAACATCCATGTATTAATGGAACTGGCCCATAAGGTATATGATGTTGTACAGCCCCAAATTGGTTTTATCCACCCCGAGCAGCCTTTTATGGATCGGATTCACAGTGTCATGTTCACGCAGCCGGGAAGCAGCGGTGCCGACAGTAAAGAAGTCGTTATTTTAATTCCGGCCGAGGAAGGAAACTCCACTGCCGTGGATCGTTCTCCCTGCGGAACAGGAACCTCAGCCCGAATTGCCGCCGAGCTTGGACACGGAAATCTGCAGCCGGGCCGGCCCTTTGTTCAGGAAAGTATTGTCGGAACCAGATTTACCGGACGGATCGATGAACGCAGGGATACCTGCGGCTATATCGGCGGCATTCCCAGGATTACCGGTTCCGCTTACATTACCGCTTTCAGCGATTTTGTCGTATCCAGCAATGACCCGTTGAAAGAAGGATTTATTTTGCTTTAATTTCTTTTGGATGAACCGTTTTTGTGTGAATGATTCAATATATGATGCAGGAAAGGTACTTCACATTATGGCAGCTAACTTAAAAGAAATAGCGGAAGAACTTCACCTGTCTATTTCTACGGTTTCAAGGGCAATCAACAATACCGGCCGGGTCTCTAAAGAGACCCGGCATATGGTGATGGATGCCGTAAAAAGGCATAATTATGCTCCAAACCGTGTTGCCCAATCCTTAAGGCAGAAAAAAACAAATATTGTCGGTCTTATTGTTCCTGATATCGGAGATTACTTTTCTGAAGTTATAAAGGGGACTGAATCTGAATTGTCGTCTAACAATTATTCCATGATTTTAGCCGATTCTCACGAAGATCCTATAAAAGAATCCAACTACATTAAACTGATGTATCAGTCTCAGGTAGACGGGCTGATTCTTGCGACTGTTTCTGACGAATTTCAGTGGACCAGAATGTACCAATCCTGTAATATTCCGATGATCTTCTTTGATAATGAACCTGACGGCTTAGAATGTAATAAGGTTGTACTTAACAATATCAAGGCAACGGAAATTGCCGTAAATCACCTTGTAAAATTAGGGCATAAGAATATTGCCCTAATCTGCGGAAACACAAAAGAGAGCACTGCCAGATACAGGCGGAACGGATTTATTGAAGCTATGGAAAAGCATAATCTGGACATTGATTATAGTCTGATTAAGGAAGGTTTATACTACCTCGATGCCGGCTATTCATCCATGCAGGATCTGATTCTGAATCGAAACGATCATCCTTTCACTGCAGTAATCGCGTCTACTTACCGATTATCCTGCTCGGCCATACATGCCATCAAGGACTACGGCTTCAGCTATCCGAAAGATTTTTCTTTTGTCGGCTTTGATATGGAAGATTCCAACCGATTATTTTCCCCCAGTATCACCTCTGTGCTGCAGCCCGGAAAACAGATTGGAAAACTTTTGGTTCACCGCCTTCTGCAGTCCATAGAAAATTCCGATTCAGACATTCAGGAAGATAATACGGCCATCTCCTTTGTAGACCCGGTTATCAAACTGGGCGAATCCACTGCATTTATTAAAAAATAACCTTTATCTGCATCCTACATTACCAAAAACGGGATTGTCGTGAAATACCCCGGACTTTTCTGATATCCAGTGTACGGCTGTTTGCGCACAGGCTGTCTGATATGAGCGGATATTGCTTTGACAATGTCCGTACACAGCAGACAGAATGTGTGAAAACCGTCCGAACACAAGATATAGAAAAGCCCGGGGCCCTATTTCACGACAATGCTGTCTTCATTCAAAATTTTAGCTTTCCTAAGAGAAACTGCCTTAAACCTCTGTCAGCTCCTCTTCTTCTACTGCTTCCTCATCAAGCACTTCTTCCTCAAAATCAGTATCCAGTGCCTCTTCCTCCGTGTAATCCTCTTCCAGATCCAGTTCCTCCTCCAGCTCCTCATAAGCCATGGGGGCATCAAATGTCTTCAGCTCTGTATCCAGTTTTACGGACTGATAACGCTTCATACCGGTACCGGCGGGAATCAGCTTACCAATCAGCACATTCTCCTTAAGGCCGATCAGCGGATCAATTCTTCCCTTAATCGCCGCCTCGGTCAGAACCTTGGTCGTCTCCTGGAACGATGCCGCAGACAGGAAGGAGTTTGTAGCCAGAGATGCCTTTGTGATACCAAGCATCACCTGCTTGCCCTCTGCCGGGCGCTTGCCCTCTGCAGCCAGCTTCTCGTTCATATCGTCAAACTCCAGAACATCCACTAAGGTTCCCGGCAGGAAATCGGTATCACCGTTATCCTCCACACGGATCTTCTTTAACATCTGGCGCACAATCATCTCGATATGCTTGTCATTGATCTCAACACCCTGGAGACGGTATACGCGCTGTACCTCCTGAATCATGTAGTCCTGAACGGCACGGATGCCCTTAATCTTCAGAATATCATGTGGGTTTACACTTCCCTCTGTCAGTTCGTCTCCGGCCTCCAGAACCTGCCCGTCCTGCACCTTCATACGGGAGCCGTAAGGAATCAGATATGTCTTAGACTCTCCGTCCTCATTTGTCACCTGGATCTCGCGCTTCTTCTTGGTATCCAGAATGGTCACTGTACCGGCAATCTCTGTGATAATTGCAAGTCCCTTGGGCTTCCTGGCCTCAAAGAGCTCCTCCACACGGGGAAGACCCTGTGTGATGTCTCCTCCGGCCACACCGCCTGTATGGAAGGTACGCATGGTCAGCTGAGTACCCGGCTCACCGATAGACTGAGCTGCAATAATACCTACGGATTCGCCTACCTGAACCGCCTCGCCAGTGGCCATGTTAGAGCCGTAACACTTGGCGCAGACGCCGATATGAGACTTACATGTCAAAATAGTACGGATCTTCAGCCGGTCAAAGGGTCTGCCATTCTCATCCACACCGGAATTGATAATAGCGGCCGCCCGTCTCGGCGTAATCATGTGATTTGCCTTTACAATCACATTGCCGTCCTTATCCTTAATAGTCTCACAGGAGAAGCGTCCTGTAATACGCTCCTGCAGGCTCTCAATCTCTTCTCTTCCGTCCTTGAATTCCTTCACTACCATGCCCGGGATCTCATCCTTACCCTCACAGCAGTCCACCTCGCGGATAATCAGATCCTGAGACACATCTACCAGACGCCTTGTAAGGTAACCGGAGTCGGCAGTACGCAGAGCCGTATCGGACAGACCTTTACGCGCACCATGGGCGGACATAAAATACTCCAGTACATCCAGGCCCTCACGGAAATTGGACTTAATAGGCAGCTCAATGGTGTGGCCGGTGGTATCCGCCATCAATCCGCGCATACCGGCAAGCTGCTTAATCTGCTTGTCGGAACCACGGGCTCCGGAATCAGCCATCATATAGATGTTATTGTACTTATCCAGACCATCCAGCAGTGCCTTAGTCAAAACCTCGTCCGTCTGCTTCCAGGTCTCCACAACCTCCTTGTAGCGCTCCTCCTCGGTAATCAGACCTCGCTTATAGTTCCGCGTAATCTTATCCACCGTATCCTGGGCATTCTTAATCAGCTCCGGCTTCTCCGGCGGCACCGTCATATCGGAGATGGATACCGTCATAGCCGCCTTTGTGGAATATTTGTAACCCATAGCCTTGATATCATCCAGAACCTCTGCGGTCCGGGTTGCTCCATGGGTATTAATAACCTTTTCCAGGATCTGCTTTAATCCCTTCTTGCCTACGTGGAAATCCACCTCAAGCTTAAGCTCATTGCCCGGAATACTTCTGTCAACAAAGCCCAGGTCCTGGGGCAGAATCTCATTAAAGATAAACCGTCCCATAGTGGATTCAATAATATCCGAAATCTCACTGCCGTCAGCCAGCGTCCTGGACACCTTCACCTTAATTCTGGACTGAAGCTTAATGACTCCGTTCTCATAGGCAAGAATCGCCTCATTTACATTCTTAAAGAACTTGCCTTCACCCTCGATTCCGGGACGTTCCTGGGTCAGATAATAGATTCCAAGCACCATGTCCTGGGAAGGAACGGCCACAGGACCTCCGTCCGAAGGTTTCAGAAGGTTATTCGGTGACAGCAGAAGGAAACGGCACTCCGCCTGGGCCTCTACGGACAGGGGAAGATGCACTGCCATCTGGTCTCCGTCAAAGTCCGCATTGAAGGCCGTACAAACCAGGGGATGCAGCTTAATAGCCTTACCCTCTACCAGAATAGGCTCAAATGCCTGGATTCCCAGTCTGTGAAGCGTGGGGGCACGGTTCAGCATAACCGGATGCTCTTTGATCACTTCCTCCAGTACGTCCCATACCTCGGGCTGTACCTGGCGCTCCACCATCTTCTTTGCACTCTTAATATTATGAGCCGTGCCTTTCTGCACCAGCTCCTTCATCACAAAGGGCTTAAACAGCTCAATCGCCATCTCCTTGGGAAGACCGCACTGATAGATCTTAAGCTCCGGTCCCACGACGATAACGGAACGGCCGGAATAGTCTACACGCTTTCCGAGCAGATTCTGGCGGAAACGGCCGGATTTACCCTTCAGCATGTCGGAGAGAGACTTAAGCGCACGGTTTCCCGGCCCCGTTACGGGACGGCCTCTTCTTCCGTTGTCAATCAGGGCATCCACAGCCTCCTGCAGCATACGCTTTTCATTTCTTACAATAATATCCGGCGCACCCAGCTCCAGAAGGCGCTTTAAACGGTTGTTCCGGTTGATAATTCTTCTGTACAGATCATTAAGGTCAGAGGTTGCAAAACGTCCGCCGTCCAGCTGGACCATGGGACGCAGGTCAGGCGGAATTACCGGAATGGCATCCATAATCATCCACTCCGGCTGGTTTCCGGACTCGCGGAATGCCTCCACTACCTCCAGACGCTTGATAATACGGGCGCGCTTCTGTCCGGTAGCATTCTGCAGGGCACTTTTAAGCTCCACAGACTCCTTTTCCAGATCAATGGCTTCCAGAAGTTCCTTAATGGATTCCGCGCCCATCCCTACCCGGAAACGGCTGCCGTACTTCTCACGCATATCCTGGTATTCTTTTTCGGTCAGAATCTGCTTATACTGAAGCTCGGTATCTCCCGCGTCCAGCACAATATAGGAGGCAAAATACAGCACCTTCTCCAGAGTACGGGGAGACAGGTCCAGAATCAGACCCATGCGGCTGGGAATCCCCTTAAAGTACCAGATATGGGATACGGGAGCCGCCAGTTCAATATGTCCCATACGTTCGCGGCGGACATTCGACTTGGTAACTTCCACACCGCATCGATCGCAGACTACGCCTTTATAGCGGATCTTCTTATATTTTCCGCAGTGACACTCCCAGTCTTTGCTGGGTCCGAAGATACGTTCGCAGAATAAGCCGTCTTTTTCCGGTTTCAAGGTCCTGTAATTGATGGTTTCCGGTTTTTTTACCTCTCCCTTGGACCACTCACGAATCTTCTCCGGAGACGCAAGTCCGATCCGAATCGCATCAAAGGTCATGGGCTGGTAAACCGCTTGATTCGTTGTTTCTGGCATGAATACACTCCCTTTCTTATTCTTCCTCAAAATCCTCTTCGAAGTCTAAAAACTCATCATCATCTTCCTCGTCCTCTTCTGCCACGTCAACCAGTTCTTCTCCTTCGAATTCCTGCTTGCTGAATCCATATTCTCCAAAAGATTCCTCTTCCTTATTGGAGTGTCTGTCGCCTTCGATAATGGAACGCAAATCTACGTCTCCGTAATCACTTGTCTCCATTATCTCCACTTCTGTATTGTCATCCCGGAGGACTCTCACATCCAGTCCCAGGGACTGAAGCTCTTTTAAAAGTACCTTGAAGGATTCCGGAATACCTGCCTCCGGAATATTATCGCCCTTAATAATGGCCTCATAGGTCTTCACACGCCCGATGACATCATCGGACTTCACGGTCAGAATCTCCTGCAGGGTATAAGACGCACCATAAGCCTCCAGGGCCCACACTTCCATCTCTCCGAAACGCTGGCCGCCGAACTGCGCCTTGCCGCCAAGGGGCTGCTGGGTAACGAGAGAGTACGGTCCCGTAGAACGGGCATGAATCTTATCGTCTACCAGATGGTGCAGCTTCAGATAATGCATGTGTCCGATGGTAACCGGGCTGTCAAAATACTCTCCGGTCCGGCCGTCACGCAGGCGCACCTTGCCGTCTCTGGAGATGGGCACACCCTTCCATACCTCTCTGTGTTCCAGATTATTATGGAGATATTCCAGAACTTCCGGCAGAAGCTCTTCCCCATGCTTTTTCTCAAACTCCTCCCACTCCAGATTCACATAATCATTGGCCAGATCCAGAGTGTCCATAATATCATTCTCGTTTGCTCCATCAAATACAGGCGTTGCCACGTTAAAACCAAGAGCCTTTGCCGCCAGGCTTAAGTGAATCTCCAATACCTGTCCGATGTTCATACGCGACGGTACGCCGAGGGGATTCAATACGATATCCAGCGGGCGTCCGTTCGGCAGGAAAGGCATATCCTCCACGGGAAGCACACGGGATACCACACCCTTGTTTCCGTGACGGCCCGCCATCTTGTCGCCTACCGAAATCTTTCTCTTCTGCGCAATGTAGATCCGAACCGCCTGATTTACACCCGGAGACAGCTCGTCGCCGTTCTCTCTGGTAAATACCTTGGCATCTACAACAATACCATATTCTCCGTGAGGCACTTTCAGTGAAGTATCCCGGACCTCTCTGGCCTTTTCTCCAAAGATAGCGCGCAGAAGACGTTCCTCCGCAGTCAGCTCCGTCTCGCCCTTAGGCGTCACCTTTCCGACCAGAATATCTCCCGCCCGGACCTCTGCACCGATGCGGATGATTCCTCTTTCATCCAGATCCTTCAGTGCATCGTCACCTACACCCGGAACATCCCGGGTAATCTCTTCCGGTCCGAGTTTGGTATCACGGGCCTCCGCCTCGTACTCCTCAATATGGACAGAGGTGTACACATCCTCCTGCACAAGGCGCTCGCTCAAAAGCACGGCGTCCTCATAGTTATAACCTTCCCAGGTCATAAATCCAATCAGCGGATTCTTACCCAGTGCAATCTCTCCGCCGGAGGTGGAGGGACCGTCTGCTATAACCTGGCCTGCCTCTACCTTATCGCCCTTGAATACAATCGGCTTCTGGTTGTAGCAGTTGCTCTGATTGCTTCGGGAAAACTTGGTCAGGCGGTACGTATCCTTTGTCCCGTCGGCGCATTTTACCACAATCTCATTGGACACGGACCGCTCTACCACACCGTCATGTTTTGCCACCACGCACACGCCGGAGTCAACCGCCGTCTTTGTCTCCATTCCCGTACCCACTACAGGAGCTTCCGTCACCAGAAGGGGCACTGCCTGGCGCTGCATGTTGGAGCCCATCAGCGCACGGTTGGCATCGTCATTTTCCAGGAAAGGAATGAGTGCCGTTGCCACGGAGAACACCATCTTCGGAGATACGTCCATATAATCAAACATAGAGCGCTCATACTCCTGGGTCTCCTCACGGTAACGCCCGGATACATTCTTACGGACAAAGTGTCCTTCCTCATCCAGGGCCTCGTTTGCCTGGGCCACATGATAATTATCCTCTTCATCCGCCGTCATATAAACTACTTCGTCGGTAACACGGGGATTTTGGGGATCCGATTTATCAATCTTACGGTATGGCGTCTCTACAAAGCCATACTCATTGATTCTTGCATAGGTTGCCAGAGAATTGATAAGTCCGATATTGGGACCTTCGGGAGTCTCAATGGGGCACATTCTTCCATAGTGGGAATAGTGCACGTCACGAACCTCGAATCCCGCACGGTCTCTGGACAGGCCGCCGGGTCCCAGGGCGGAAAGTCGGCGCTTGTGGGTCAGCTCGCCCAGCGGATTGTTCTGATCCATGAACTGGGACAGCTGGGAGGAACCGAAGAATTCCTTCACGGCCGCAGTTACCGGCTTAATGTTAATCAATGACTGTGGTGTAATATTCTCCTGATCCTGGGTTGTCATACGCTCCCGGACAGTACGCTCCATTCTGGACAGTCCGATACGGTACTGGTTCTGCAGAAGCTCGCCTACTGCACGGATACGGCGGTTGCCGAGATGGTCAATGTCATCGTCGTTACCGACACCGTATTCCAGATGGAGGTTATAGTTAATGGAAGCAATTATATCTTCCTTTGTAATATGCTTCGGAATCAGCTCGTGAATGTCGCGCTTCACGGCTGCCTTGCGCTCCTCCAAATCACCAGATTCATCCAGTATCTTTTTCAGCGCCGGGTAATATACTAATTCCGTAACACCCAGTTCCCTTGGATTCACATCCATAAAATGTGTAATGTCAACCATCATACTGGAGATAACCCGGATATCACGCTCTTCGCCTTTGAGCATCACAAAGGGAACGGCCGCATTCTGAATGTCGTCCGCCAGTTCTCTGCTTACCTCTGTGCCCGCCTCCGCGATAATCTCGCCTGTCAGGGTGTCCACTACATCCTCTGCCAGGACATGTCCGCTGATCCGGTTGCGGAGCATCAGCTTTTTGTTAAATTTGTAACGGCCGACCTTGGCCAGATCATACCTTCTGGGATCAAAAAACATACTGGTGATCAAGCTTTCCGCGCTCTCCACAGCCAGGGGCTCGCCCGGCCGGATTTTCTTATACAGCTCCAGAAGGCCCTCCTGATAGTTTTCTGCCGTATCCTTGCTTAAGGTTGCCAGAATCTTCGGCTCTTCGCCAAAGAGCTCCAGGATCTCCGCATTGGTTCCGAAACCCAGGGCACGCACCAGTACCGTGATGGGAACCTTCCTTGTACGGTCCACACGCACATAAAAAATGTCATTGGAATCCGTCTCATACTCCAGCCATGCGCCGCGGTTGGGAATCACGGTACAGGAGTACAGGCCTTTTCCTAACTTATCATGATCGATTGCATAGTAAATACCAGGGGAACGAACAAGCTGGCTGACAATAACACGCTCTGCGCCGTTGATCACAAACGTACCGGTCTCCGTCATCAGCGGCAAATCACCCATGAAAATCTCGTGTTCATTAATTTCATCGGTTTCTTTATTATAAAGACGTACCTTTACTTTCAGAGGAGCTGCATATGTCGCATCTCTTTCCTTGCATTCCTCAATCGTATATTTAATATCGCCTTCGCCTGTACAGAGTGTAAAATCCACAAATTCAAGGCTCAGATGTCCGCTGTAGTCAGCGATTGGAGAAATGTCATCAAATACCTCCCGAAGTCCTTCATCCAGAAACCATCCGTAGGAATCCTTCTGAACCTCGATCAGATTGGGCATCTCCAAAACTTCTTTCTGCCTCGAATAGCTCATTCTACTGCTTTTACCGGTTGTAATAGGACGTATCCTGTTCTTTTCCATTGACGTTCACCCCTTATTTTAGTTGTGAATTGCAGTGCTTTTGTCATTTTTGACAATGACTGTCATAAAAATAGAGTATAGCTCACCACAATAGTGCATCCTACATGATAGCACAGGCTTGTTTTTGTGTCAAGCATTGTTTTGGGAAATTTTATGATAAAATTTATGAAAAACCCGAGGACAGGTTCTGCCGGAACCGGTCATGAAAAAGACGCCGCAAAACCGGAAACCGTTTTTACAGCGTCTCATTTACCTGTTTCGTTTTAAATGTTCATTATCAGAGCAAACAGATAAATTGCTCCTATCACAAGGGCTATCAGCGCGCCGATCGCTGAAATAATAACTCCGGCAACCGCTGCCCCGTGTCCGTCTCTGTGCTGAACCAGACTCACGATTCCGGTAATCAGTCCGGCTATTCCAAGAAGAATCGTAATCCACGGCACCCAGAAAAACACGATTGACAAAATTCCGGTTACCAGGGATATAGCTGCCAGATTACTGTTCCTCTTACCGGCATTGGGATCCTGTTCTCCCACAATAATCACAGGCTGATAAGGCTGTTGTCCGCCGTTGTTCCAATTATCATTTCTCGGTTCCTGTTCCATACTTCACTCTCCCGTTTCAAGCCTAATAATAATACCCCGTCGCCACCAGAAGATATGCAACTCCAAACATCAGCACTGTCTCAATTACCACACATCCGACAAATGCTCCAACCATAGCCCCGGTCTTGCCTTTCAGTCCGAGCTTTGCATAAAGGAAGCTGAAGAGCAGGCCGATCAAGAAGCCCAGCCATTTTGTCATCAGAAATCCGCCGATACAGCTGATACCGATAAACACATTGGCTAAAACCGGCATCTTATTCAGAGGTATGTACTCCTCGCCGCTGCCCAGATATTTTCCGTTCACGGCCAGATCCACCTTATTGCCGACTGCCACAACACGAATCTCGGCGCCGTCAATGGTAATCGGGTAATCAATCATATTGATAAACCAGTTCTGTGTTTTGGCCTTATACACCTTGCCGTTTACAATCACCTTGGCTCCAAAACCTGCCCGGTACTCTACAGTATGATTTACCCCATTCACATTGACATCCCATGCTTTTTTCATGACTTTTCAGCCTCCCTTTTCATAATATTTCTCACTGTCCCGTTAAGACTGTTTCACAATATAATTATACTATAAATCCGCAAAATTGCATCTGTTTTTTTCAATTTTCTATCATTTACAGAGATTTCAGCGCGGCCCGTGCGCCACTTTAGCGGCATACTTCCTCTGCACGGGCCTGTGCATAAAAAACGGGCAGAGAATCCGTTTCTCCGCCCGCGACATTCTTTTTGTTCCTGCTGCTCCTTATTTCAGAGTAACACTTGCTCCCTGCTCCTCTAACTTTGCCTTCAGCTCGTCTGCTTCTGCCTTGGAAACGCCCTCCTTGATCACCTTCGGAGCGCTCTCTACCAGATCCTTAGCTTCTTTCAAGCCGAGACCGGTAATCTCACGAACGGCCTTGATAACCTTAACCTTGGAATCTCCGGCTCCTGTCAGCTCTACATCAAAGGAATCCTTCTCCTCTGCTGCTGCGCCTGCGCCGTCGCCTGCTGCTGCAACAACTACGCCTGCTGCTGCGGATACGCCGAACTCTTCCTCACATGCCTTTACCAGCTCATTTAACTCTAATACGGATAACTCTTTGATTGCCTCGATAAACTCAGCAGTTGTCAATTTTGCTCCATGCCTGCAGCATCATAGTAGGTTCCCTCTACGATGCCGGCCTTGATCTCCAGTGCCTTCGCATCCTTTGCAAACTTGGCAAGGATTCTGGCCGGTGCGGTTGCATCTGTCTTGGAGATGGCGATCGCATTGGGCCCTTCCAGGTGCTGGATCAGGCTCTCGCAGTCCGTGTCCTTGAAAGCAAAATTCATCATTGTGTTTTTGTAAACCTTATAGATGACGCCGTTCTCACGAAGCTCCTTGCGAAGCCTGGTGTCCTGTTCTACGGTAAGTCCGCAGTAATTTACAAGCACAACAGACTGGGCATCTGTGATATTGGCAGTGATCTCATCTACTACCGGTTTCTTCAACTCGACTTTTGCCATGAATGGTGTACCTCCTTATATTATTTGTCCACCAACCCGACGGATTTTTCATGGATATGAAAGAAAAACCTCTCTGCCAAAGACAGAGAGGTTTTCGAAAATCATTCTCATAAGGAAAATGCATCGTCCTCGGCAGGCGGCTCCAACCTTATGCCTTACGGCACCTGCTGTCTTCGGGTCGTGTTACATGCTATGCAAGCATAGCACATCTGAATCTAAATGTCAATCAGCAAGTTACGGCTTAAACCAGCTTTACCGGATTCAGCTTCACGCCGGGTCCCATGGTAGGAGCGATGGTAACACTCTTTAAGAACTGACCCTTCACTGCGGAAGGCCTTGCCTTGTTGATTGCATCAATAAGCGTCTGGAAGTTGTCCGCTAACTGCTCCTCTGTAAAAGAAGCCTTTCCTATTGGCACGTGGATAATGTTTGTCTTGTCGAGTCTGTACTCGATCTTACCGGCCTTGATATCCTGGATCGCCTTTGTCACATCCATGGTTACCGTTCCGGCCTTGGGGTTCGGCATCAGACCCTTAGGTCCCAGTACACGGCCGAGACGTCCTACAACGCCCATCATATCCGGGGTTGCCACAACCACATCGAACTCAAACCATCCCTCGTTCTGAATCTTCGGGATCAGCTCTTCTGCTCCTACATAGTCTGCACCTGCAGCCTGTGCCTCGTCAGCCTTGGCATTCTTGGCAAATACCAGAACGCGCGCCGTCTTACCTGTTCCGTGGGGAAGCACAACGGCACCGCGGATCTGCTGATCCGCATGACGTCCGTCACAGCCTGTACGGATGTGAGCTTCAATGGTTTCGTCAAACTTTGCAACAGCCAGCTTCTTTACGATGCTGATTGCTTCATCTCTGTCATACTGGGTCTGTTTGTCGTAGAGCTTTGCAGCCTCAACATATTTCTTTCCATGTTTCATATTAAATAACCTCCTGGTGGTAATTGCGGGAATCTGGGTTAATCCCTCCCACGTTTCTAATTCACCCTCCGGGTTTCCATGTCCCGTTCCTCTTCGGGGGACGGCCTCCCGTCAGGGTATACAGTTACGTCTTAATCTGTTACAGTGATACCCATGCTTCTTGCTGTACCAGCGATCATGCTGATGGCGGCGTCAATGCTTGCTGCATTCAAATCCGGCATCTTCAGCTCTGCAATCTTCTGAAGCTCTGCTCTCGTGATGCTTGCCACCTTTGTCTTGTTCGGAACTCCGGAACCGGACTGGATGTTGCATGCCTTCTTGAGCAGTACGGCTGCAGGCGGAGTCTTGGTGATAAAGCTGAAAGATCTGTCTGCGTAAACTGTAATAACAACCGGAATAATCATTCCGTCCTGGTCTGCGGTTCTTGCGTTGAACTGCTTTGTAAACTCTACGATGTTCACACCGTGCTGACCAAGCGCCGGTCCGACTGGCGGAGCCGGTGTTGCCTTTCCAGCAGGAATCTGTAATTTAATATAACCTGTTACTTTTTTTGCCATATCAGGCACCTCCTTGTGGTAATCGCGGGAATTAGGGTTAATCCCTCCCACTTATTTGCTCTGTTACGGTTCACTTTAGTGAACAATAACTTTTCCATCTACATCTTTCTTACTTCTGAGAAGCTAATCTCTACCGGCGTTTCCCGGCCAAAGAGATCCACGTTGATGATAACACACTGCTTGCCATGGTTCATAGACTGAATGGTTCCCACCGTATCGGCCCAGACGCCTCCCGTAACAATCACGGTATCTCCTTCCGCGAAGTCGATCACGACATTCTCGGCCTCAATGCCCAGCGGTCTCATTTCTTCCTCGGTGAGCGGAACCGGTTTGGAGCCAGGTCCAACAAATCCGGTAACGCCTCTGGTGTTGCGCACCACATACCAGGTGTCGTCATTCATCACCATGTTGATCAGAACATAGCCTGGGAACAGTTTCTTCTGAACCTGCTTTCTGGCCCCGTTCTTCATCTCTACCACATCCTGCATGGGAACTCTCACTTCCAGGATCTGTTCCTCCAGATGTCTGTTCTCAATCGTCTTCTCAATGTTGGCCTTAACCTTGTTCTCATACCCGGAATAGGTATGAACTACATACCAGTTCGCCTCTGCCATATCGTCACCCCTATAACTTCATGATAGCATCAATACCGTAGGTCATAATAACGTCCAGTATTTTAATAATGATGCCCAAAGCCACGGATGTTGCCACAACTGCAATGGTCTGCTTTGTAAGGGATTTTTTATCCGGCCAGATGATCTTCTTGTATTCAGCTTTAAGACCCTTAAACCAGCTCTTCTTTTGAGCTTTTTCTGCTGCTTCGCTCATCTTTCCACTTTCCTTTCCGGCATCCTACTTTGTCTCTTTGTGCAGTGTGTGTTTCCTGCAGAATCTGCAGTACTTACTGGTCTCCATCCTGTCCGGATGGTTCTTTTTCTCTTTTGTCATGTTGTAATTACGTTGCTTACACTCCGTACATGCCAATGTGATTTTTACGCGCACGACTTCCACCTCCGCTTAATTTCTGTTTGTCTGCGGCCTTGCGGGGACCGCCTTTTTTCAGGCATAAAAAAAAAGCCTGCTTCCATTCGCCATAATATCATAGCATGATACATAAGAGACTGTCAAGGTTTTTATAAAAAACTTGACATGGTTTTTTACGGACTTTACAATGAAATTATATAGAAAAACAAAGGGTTTTGTAAAGGATTTTTTTAAGATACGGCTGAAAATGAGGGGGGGCTGATATATTATGGAAGAAACTGTTCGTGTTGCCGACCGCATATTTGATATTCTGGAAGCATTGGCCGCATCCAGTTCTCCTCTGGGTCTTTCAGAAATTGCCAAGGCCACCGGTATGAGTAAAAGCACGATCCACCGGCTCCTGACCTCCATGTGTGCCCGGCAGTATGTGGAAAAAAGCAGTGACGGCCTTTATTCCATCGGTTACAAGCTGATTGAGACGGTAAGCCTTCATATTAACCAGCTGGAACTTCTCACAGAGGCCAAGCCCTTTTTAAGTGATATTATGCGCGATCTGGATTTGACCGCCCATCTGGGAATTCTGGACGGCTGTGATGTGGTTTATCTGGAGAAAATGGATATTTACCCCAATACCCGGCTCTATACGCAGGTGGGATACCGTTCCCCCGCTTTCTGCTCTTCCATCGGCAAATGCCTTCTTGCCTGCCTGTCCGGGGATGAGCTGGAGGACGCCCTGTACCTGTGTAATTTTAAGAAATATACGGCAAACACCATCACGGATACCCGGGAGTTCAGGCGCTATCTGAAGGTTATCCGGCGCCAGGGCTGGGCCATGGATAATGAAGAATATCAGATCGGCCACCGGTGTGTAGGTGCGCCGGTATTTGATTACCGGGGCTCCCCTGTGGCAGCCATCAGCGCCAGCGGCTCCATCGCGCAGCTCTCGGACGACAAGCTGGAGATGGTGATCCGGGAGGTTAAGCAGGCGGCAAAAAAGCTTTCCCGGAGGATGGGATACGTAGAATAATTTGCAAATGAGATTGTCGGGAAATAAGGCCGCAGGCCTTATTTCCCGACAATCTTTTTTCTGCTTTGCCCCTCCTGCCAAGAATCAAAGCCTCTGTTTCTTCTTTGCTCTTATCCCGTCAAAATCCGGACACAGCCGCATACTAAATAATATTCTTCAAAACAATCGTCTTGGTTCTGGTCACTTCATCGAAAGTGGACATCACGCCCTCCGTGCCGATTCCGGAATACTTGTAGCCGCCGAAAGGCATCTCAAAACTGCGGAAGAAGCTTGCGCCGTTGATGATGGTTCCGCCGCACTCCAGTGCATTGCAGACCTTCATGGCTGTCTTCATATTCTCTGTGAATACACAGCCGCAGAGGCCGAACTTCGATCCGTTCGCAATCTCAATGGCTTCCTCTACCGTATCAAAGGTGATAATGGGAACTACCGGTCCAAAGATCTCCATGTCAATGGCCACGTCAGCCGTCCTGGGAACATCTGCGATTACTGTAGGAGCAATGAATGCGCCGTTCCTGGTTCCGCCCAGAATAACCCTGCCGCCCTGCTCTACCGTAAGCTTAATCTGCTCTTCTACCTTAACAGCTGCCTTCTCGCTGATCAGACAGCCAATCTGTGTGCTCTCGTCAGCCGGCATGCCCTGTTTCAGCTGCTTGATGCGCTCAACGGCCTTGGCCGTGAACTCTTCTGCGCGGTTTTTATGTATAAGGAAACGTTTGGAAGCGCAGCACACCTGTCCGGTATTGTACATGCGGCCCCAGATAAGCTCTTCCACTGCCAGATCCACGTCGCCGTCTTCCAGCACAATGAAAGCATCGTTGCCGCCCAGCTCCAGTGCGATGTGCGCCAGGTGATCGGCTGCCGTTCTTGCCGTCTCAATGCCTACCTCTGTGGAACCTGTGAGGGTAATAGCATGAACATCTTTGTTTGCGCAAAGCCATGCACCTACCTTGGAGCCGCGTCCCGTGACGATCTGAATTGCTCCCGGTGTCACGCCCGCCTCGCCCAGAAGTGCCGTCAGTTTGCACAAGGTAAGCGGATTATCCGTAGAAGGCTTTACAATCGCAGCATTTCCTGCGAGAAGCGCCGGGGCCACCTTCTGATCGAAAAGATCGCAGGGGAAGTTAAAGGGGATTACACAGGCAATCACGCCGATGGGTTCCCGTTTGGTAATCAGCACATGCTTATCCTGTCCTGCCTCCATGCCGGCCGGAATCGTCTCGCCGTACAGATGCTTTGCCTTCTCGGAAAATGCTTTGAAAGCAATGGGGATATTGCCGATCTCGGCTCTTGCTTCTGTGATAGGCTTTCCTGTTTCCTGGGATAAGGTCTGTGCCAGATCCTCTTTATTTTTCTCCACCAGGTCAAGGAAGCGGTACATAATCTCCGCTTTTTCATAAACCGGAACATCCGCCCATATTTTTTGGGCTGCTGCCGCCTTCTCCACTGCAAGATCCACGTCTTCTTTTGCTGCCGCCGGAACCGTATCCACCACTGCGCCGGTTGCCGGATTGATCACTTCGATTACTTCGCCGTTGGAAGCATCTGCAGATGCTCCGTTAATAAACATTTTCATGGGAATATTTCTCCTTTCCTTATTTATGCCTCAAAGCCTGCGAAGGAAAGCATCAGGCCGCCGCAGGTATTTAAGCCGTCCGCCTCAAAGCCATACTCGCCGAAGGTGAACTCCACGATAAAGGGAACGTCTCCCGCTTCTTTCTTAAGCTGCTCTGCCACCTCTTTGATGCGGCTGTCAATGCCCGCTCTTCTTCCTCCGCAGTGTACCAGATGGTATGCACCGGCCGGAGCCGCCATCTTTTCCTTCAGTGCGGCAAGGGTATTGCCCGTAGAATCGATGAGTTCGTCTACCGTTGCTTCCATGCGGATAACTGCCGTTCCCTCTGCCAGGTTATTTCCGATGTTCATGCTCAGATCATCATTTCCGTTCATAGGATGGCGGATAGCAACCAGATCGCCCAGACGGTCTTTTACACCCAGGGGCGAGGTGATGGTCTGTACCAGCAGGTCGCCGCCCATAACCGCATCCGTTCCCATGCCTCTCCAGTCTGCGTATTTCTTGAGGGCCGGAACACCGTCGATCTCTGCCAGAACACGGTTATCCACTACCTTTGTAATGATACCCATATCCTTTGTCTCTCTGTAAGCACCTGTGAACTTGTTGGTCATCTTCTTTGCCGTGTAGAAAAATGCAACCGCCACACCGTCCGCAAAGGCTCCCTTATCCGTGTAAAGCTTCCACTCGCCTGCAATACTGTTATCTGCTGCGCTTCCGCCATAGAAAGGAACTCTTCCAATCACTTTGGTGATACCCTTTAAGAAGAATTCTTCTTCTCCCGGAGGTGCTGCCATGTAGAAATAATCCGGAGCCGTGGTCTTGCCTGCCCGCTCCATGGCAAGCTTTGCTGCCTGCTCGCCTGCATCTATCGGGCATCCGCTCTTCTCTACTGCTGCAATCCCTACTGCCATTTCCGGATCGGACACTGCCATAATACCTACAAAGCCGTCATCGCCGGTTACAAATCCTTCCGGTGTAATTACTCCTGTAAAGGACGTGTTGCCAATTACGGGAACGCCCGGAAGTTCCTCTGCAATTCCTGCCAGCATCGCATCCAGGTCATAGGCGCAGCTTGCATACACATATGCCATATTCACAGAATCCAGACCTGCTTTTGCTTTCTTCGCGGCCTCTGCTCCTGCTGTCTTGGGGTTACTGTTTGTACTGGAACCGGTGTTACCTTTCAACATTTTGTACCTCCTTCTATTTTGTATAAATCGGACAATATTTCCGTCTTATTTTATTATAATTTATTTATTTTCACAATCAATACAGGGATTCCGCTAAACGAAACGGGCGTTCCGCACAGTGGAACACCCGTTTTTTAAATATTTTCCTATATTCTGCAGTCCAAAAATCCATGCTTTGAAAACTCCTTGCGTTTTCGCCTTTAAAATGTTACCCTCTGTATAGAAAAGTATAAGCGCTGCCTGTCCGGGCCGTTTTTATCGACATCAGCCAAAGGAGGATTTTTACATGAGCTATCAGAAACACAAGTCCGAGGAATCGGTAGAAGATTATCTGGAGACCATTCTGATTCTAGGCAGGCAGCTTGCCAATGTGCGTTCGATTGACATTGCCAATGAGCTGAACTATTCCAAGCCCAGTGTCAGCGTGGCTATGAAGAATCTGCGGCAGAAAAATTATATTACAGTCTCTGGGGACGGCTTTATCCGGCTGACAGATACCGGGCGCTCTCTGGCCGAGGCCGTCTATGAACGCCATTCGCTTCTCTCGGAATGGCTGATCCGGCTTGGAGTTAATCCGGAAACCGCTGTGGCCGATGCCTGCAGGATGGAGCATGACATGAGTCCGGAAAGCTTTGAAGCTATTAAAAAATATTTGAAAGATCCTTCCCAAACCGGCCTTTGCTGATTTGAGTAGATTTATTTTTGCAAAAGCAGCAGAAGAAGATTCCTGCGGTAAATCCAGGACAGCAATTCACTGTCCGCGATCATCCAGAGCAGCTGCCCTCCCGTCTTTGTGCCTGCGCAGACGGTAACCGCAAAGAAAAAAATCCACACAAACAGAATTCCTTCTGCCAGTCCCAGGAACAGACCGGCTGTCTTGTTCAGTCCATGCAGGATCGGAAGCTTTGCCGCAATTCCCAGAGAAAGCAAAATCCCCTGTACCAGAACGCTTACCAGCAGAAAGGTAATCAGAAATGCGACTGCCTGCAGAGCCAGATCTGCAAGATAACCGCTCACCGTCTCCTCCAGCCCAATCATCTGCACCGCTTCCATCACATCCAGATCACTGGCCGCGATACTGTTCTGCAGCACACGGTACATGGCCGTCTGCTCTTTTAAAAAACCCACAACACGCGGCGACAGTGCAGATGTCGCTATAAGGGTAAGAATCATGCTTAATATCCTCACCGACTTTTTAATAAATCCTTTTCGATGTCCGTCCCAGGCTGCAAGCGCCAGAAAACCGGCCACTGCCGGTACCAGCCAGTTCATATTCTTTCGTTCTCCCCTATTTCAGTTTAATCTCGTCTGTCCGATCCGAAAAAACAAAGATATATTTCCGAAGTCCGGATCCTCTATAGATATCCGCAATTGTTCCGTCAAAATTACCGGTGTAGCGCAGAATCCCTTGTCTGCTGTAAATCTCACATTCACTCTCATTAAACAGGATCAGATCCCCGCCGGACATCTTAACCTGTCCGTAAGCAAGGTCTGTCCCCTGATTCAGAATAAGATTGCCCGAGGTATCATAGAGATGCACTTCATATCTGGCACCGTCCTTCTCTGCTCCTTCTACCACAGTTCCCACAATGTCATTTCCGGCAAAAATGCTGCGTATCTCTGTATTTTCTTCTACTGCCGCTTTTTCCTCGGGGATTTCTTTTCCTTCATAAAATATAATTCCTTTGTCGGACACTGCTGCACAGATCGTATCTCCCATATATTTGATCCGGGGAATGATCTGATCCTCATATACCTTAGAGGCCACAATCTTATCCACGAAATTGCCTCCCACGGAACCAAAATTATAGAATGTAATACAGCTTGCAGATGCCCCGCCCTGAATCTGGAGATACGACACCGCCACCTTTATGCCGTCCGAGGAAATCCCGATAGACAGAGGCTGCCCCGTCTCCGAAAGCCTGCAGCGGGCCTCTGTCAGCTTCTCCCCTTCACTGTCATAGAGGCAGATCCAGGAAGCAGCGTTGTCGCTCAGCAGCATAGCCGTCACTCCCTGGCCGGAAATGCTGACCTGCTGAATGGGAAGCAGGGTCGTAATCTGAGTCAGCAGCCCTTCTTCATTGAATACATAAGCTTCATTTCCCTGCATGTCTGCAACAACCACAGAATTCTGACAGATATCCAGAATCGGCATCTGCATATTGTAAGTCTGGCTCCAGAGCGCCTCATTCTTTAAATTCACACAGGATATGCCGTCCCTGCTGTATTTTAAAATCTTTCCGTTGTATTCCGCATACTGGGTGTTCATCGTATCCGTGCGTTCATTGGACGAAAGAAGCTCATAGGATGTGTAGGTTTTATACCGGCTCCAGAACCACATTCCGAAAATCAGACCCAGCACCACAACTGCACAGAGCAGGCCCCTGATGCCGATTCCCGCCCGATGGCGAAACAATTTCTCTTTATAACCTTTCATGTCCTCCGTCGTATCCGGAGTTTCAAATAGAGGTGTAATCTTTGCCATATCTTTATCCTTTGATGCTTATGCCCATAGCTTTTGGATATTATGATAGCACAGATCCGTTACGGAAGCAAAAGTTTTTGTCCTACCAGAATATGATTCATATCGTGAATCTGGTTCAGGCTGCAGATTTCATCTATCTTATTGTCCTGCCCGTATATCTTTCTGCTGATTTTTAAGAGCGTATCTCCCTCCTGTACCGTATAGCTTTCAGGTATGGTTATCACGCTCTGGCTGAGCGCCGTCTCTGCAGGCTGTTCCGTCTCTGCAGGCTCTGTGGGTTCTTCAGGCTGATTCTCTTCCGGCTCCTCTGTGCCCGCTTCTTCCGGATTCTCCTGAGGCAGCGGTTCTGCTTCCTCCTTCGGCTCCTGCTCCGCCGGCGCTTCTGCTTCTTTTTCCCCTTCCGGCTGTTCCAGGGCCCGTGCGTTTTCCTCTTCCATGGCCGTCGTAAGGGGATCTGTATTTACGGCCGCCTGTTCCTCCTGCTCATCCAGGGATCTTGAAATTTCGCTCAGTGTCAGTTCCAATCCCTCCATTTTCTCATAATTGTTAATCAGAGTAATCCCTATCACCAGTACCACCATCACCAGAAAAGTACTGGCCGTATACAGGAATGTCATAACCTTCTTCTGTCCCGACAAATCCTTTTTCTCCTGAACCAGAGTCCGGAAGCTCCGGGCTGCCCGGTCCTCAAACCCCTCTCTGGTCTCCACGCTCTCTCCGCTGCCCGTATCTACCATATACCGCTGCATGGCTTCATTGCGCTCGTAAAAAATATAGTACCCTCTCTGGCGCGTGAGTCTTCCGTTTTCATAGGCAAAAAAATCCTCCTCCCCGTCTTCCGGATTCGCTGCCATAAGAACCTTGTCCACTCCGCCAAAATAATTGATATGGGTTTTCAGCAGTCCGGCATCCAAATCCGTCGGATAACCAGGCACGGACAAAAACCATCCCAGAATATCCTGCTCTGCAAAATATTCCTTGATGGTCTCATATATTTCCGCCCAGGCCTCGTCCGTGAAAGGGATTCCTTCCCCAAAATCTGCTGCGTTTTTTACGGCTGCTGCGCTTCTGATAAAAAGATACGGAATCCCCTCCGCCCATTCCGAATTTCCCAGAAGAATTGCTGCCCGGCTGCTTAAGGCCTCTTCCTTCGCCATTTTTTTTAAATATGTAACAACATAGTCCTCTATGTAGATTTTTCTGCCGGCCTCCGGCTCCCCAATCTGCCGGACATTCCTGGGCAGGTTTATTTTTCTCCCCTGTCCGGTTTCCTTTGTGTTTTCCTTATAAACAATTTCAATCATACCATTTTCACCTCATTGTCCTCTTTTATTCCTGCGAGCAACGAGCCAAGCGGACATGCCGGCATGTCCGCCCGGCATATTGCCCGCGGCAGCCGCCGTCTCACAAGTATATCCGTCCAAACCGCTGCTTACGGTATTTAGTTGCATGGTAACACAGGCGTAATGCATGATTTGTCATTTTCTGTCAAAGGAACCGGAATTTTTTTCGACATAACGAAAGAGGCTGCCGGGAAGTAAGACGCAGGCTTTTCTACCGTCTTACTTCCTGACAGCCCCTTTTCAGTCCTGTCAGTATTCTTTTACATAAATTCTTTTACCTGTTCATATACGCCTGTTCCGTCAAGGCGGTACTTCTCAATCAGTTTTGCCGCCGGGCCGGACTCGCAGTAAGTATCATTGACGCCCAGTTTCTTTACA
Organism: Lachnoclostridium sp.; assembly: GCA_021770065.1. Lineage (GTDB taxonomy): Bacteria > Bacillota > Clostridia > Lachnospirales > Lachnospiraceae > Laedolimicola. The sequence continues at coordinate 49,654 of JAETRR010000019.1, forward strand.
GGTGTGGGCAGCTTCTCACTCAGCACGTCGCAAACAGCGCTGCCAAGTCCTCCGATTACAGAATGCTCCTCTATAGTCACCACTCTGCCGGTCTTCTTTGCCGACGCAAGAATCAGTTCCTCATCCAGAGGCTTAATCGTATGGATATTGATTACCTCTGCCGAAACTCCGTCTGCCGCAAGTTTTTCCGCCGCTTCCAGCGCGCTGTTTACACACAGGCCTGTTGCTGCAAGAGTCACATCAGAGCCTTCTCTCAGAACAATTCCCTTGCCAATCTCAAACTTGTAAGTTGCCTCGTCATTAAATACCGGAACGGCCATTCTGCCGAAGCGCAGATATACAGGTCCCACATATTCCGCTGCCGCCTTCACTGCTGCCCGGGCCTCTACATCGTCTGCCGGATTGATAATCACCATACCGGGAATCGTGCGCATCAAGGCAATGTCCTCATTGCACTGATGGGTTGCTCCATCCTCGCCGACAGAGATTCCCGCATGGGTTGCTCCAATCTTTACATTCAAGTGGGGATATCCGACCGCATTGCGGACCTGCTCAAAAGCGCGTCCAGCCGCAAACATAGCGAAGGAGCTGCAGAACGGAATCTTGCCGGTAGTCGCCACGCCCGCCGCAATACTTACCATGTTGCACTCTGCGATTCCGCAGTCAAAGAAGCGCTCCGGAAACGCTTTCTTAAATACGCCTGTTTTGGTTGCGCCTGCCAGGTCAGCATCCAATACCAGCACGTTGGGGTTCTCTTCACCCAGAGCCTTTAACGCATTGCCATAGCTTTCCCTCGTTGCGATCTTCTTTACTTCTGACATAATGCTTCACCTGCCTTCTCTAATTCTGCCATTGCGGCTGCATACTGCTCATCATTGGGAGCAGAGCCATGCCATGACGCGTTGTTCTCCATAAAGGAAACACCCTTGCCTTTTACCGTCTTCATAATGATAACCGTAGGCTGACCTTTTATGGTTTTTGCTTCATCAAAAGCTGCCCTTAACTGATCAAAATCATGTCCGTCCACGCTGATTGTGTGGAAGCCGAACGCTTCAAACTTCTCGGGAATGGGGTAAGGAGAGTTTACCTCCTCAATGGTTCCGTCTATCTGCAGATTGTTGTTATCCACGATCACGCACAGGTTGTCCAGCTTCTTGGCGCTTGCAAACATAGATGCCTCCCAGACCTGGCCCTCCTGCAGTTCTCCGTCACCCAGAAGCGTGTATACACGATAAGTATCTCCAAATGTCTTTGCGGAAAGCGCCATGCCTACAGCCGCGGAGATTCCCTGTCCCAGGGAGCCGCTGGACATATCCAGTCCGGGCGTATGCTGCATACAGGGATGTCCCTGTAAATGAGAACCAATATGGCGCAGGGTCAGCAAATCCTCCTTCGGGAAGAAGCCCCTCTCTGCCAGGACTGCGTAAAGTCCCGGAGCCGTATGGCCTTTGGAAAGCACGAAACGGTCTCTGTCTGCCTTCTTCGGATCCTTCGGGTCAATATTCAGCTCTTCAAAATACAGATATGTGAAAACATCTGCTGCCGATAAAGAACCGCCCGGATGTCCGGACTTTGCACTGTGAACGGCTGTAACGATGCTCTTGCGGACTTCGTTGGCCGTCTTTTGAAGTTCTAACTTTGTCATGTCTGTCCCACCTTTTAAATTTTTTTAAGAATCCTGTTCCTATCAATCGGATTTTTCTTCCTTATGATAGCAAAATCTCTTCTTATAGTATACTCAGAGAACCGGAACCGGTCAAGCTGTTATTAGCCGATTCCGACATATTTTCCTTTATCTGGTTATCGTTCAGGGGGCGGCAGCAAAACCGGCTCTCAGGCTTTTCCATATCCGTGTTCGGACGGTTCGTGTACACCGCGTCTGCTCTTGCCGGACAAAAGTCCGTCAATATCAGACACGGCGTTCACGAACAGCCGGACACTTGATATTGGAAAAGCCTGAGAGCCGGTTTTGCTGCCGCCCCTTGAAGTACAGCCTTATCCGGCACGCGGTGTAATCCCCAGTCCCGTATAACACACTATACTCAAAACGCTCCATATAATTACCGCGGCAGACAGTGCCTTTGCCGAGCGCTTCTCCCCGTGCTCCTCGATATACCACCCGAAAGCCGCACTGCCGGTCAGCGCCGTCAGCGCAATATAGCGGAAATCCATGCTGCACACCTTCGGGTACTGGAAGCAGAACCTGATATAAAAAACCATGGTTATCACATAAAGCAGAAAAACAAACCTTTTTTCCAGCAGCTGCCGGCCTCTTGCCGCTCCAAGCGAAAGCACTGCCGGCACGGAAAGCGCTGCCAGAATACCGTTTACAATCGTAAGCGCAATCAGAAACCAGTATTCCGCCCCCCAGCTCATCAATATGTACTCCCCGAAGACAGAGGTTTTTAACAGTGTGATTCCGATATTATAATCTTTAAAATCCCCTCTGAACTGCACCGACAGCTGGCGCAGCGGCCCGTCCTTCAGCCCGAACAGCCTCTGGGTTACGGTATACCCGCTGACATCCTGGGAGGAAAATTCCGTCAGCGCCGCCGGTGTAAAGTCAAACGGCATTCCGAATTTTATATAATTGTATACGCTCCAGGCCAGCCCCAGAGGGACTGTAACCGCGCCGAAAATCAAAAACTGCACCAACAGGCGTTTCCTTATGAGCGGATCTTTCCATTTTTTCACCAGCACATACAGAAATACAAACCCGATTGCAGGCGTAATTAAAAAGGTATTCTGTTTTGTCCAGATGCCGCCCAGCAGAAAAACCGAGATCAGCAGAATGTTTCCCACGGACTGCTTCCGATACCAGCGGAGTGTATAGTATACCGCCCCGGCCATGAACATCAGGCACAGCCCGTCATTATTGATACTTCCTGCAAACAGGTAAAATGCAGGGTGAAATGCGGTAATAAGATAAGCGGTCAGAAGCGCCTTTCCCCAAAAGCCCAGTTCTTTTAAAATTTTGCAGAAAAATACCAGCGTAACTACAGAATACAAAAGAGAGAGATACTGCAGATGTTCAAATGCTTCCTCGTAAGGCGTCCCCAAAAGCAGGCTGAACCGCACACAGGCAGCGGACAGAAGATGCGACAACGGCGGATGATAAAACTGGTATCTGGTCATCGGATCAAAATCATGAAAAATATGTCCTCCTTCCAGGAAATACTCTATATAGCCCAGATGCCCCTGGCCCGATCCCAGTACCGTTAAATCATGCTGTCCCATCATAAAGGGTGTATACAAAACATAGCCCAGACGCATCAGAACTCCCAGAAGCGTAATGATGCCGATCCAGACCTTTTCATCTCTTAGTCTTTCAACTGCCGGGATTCCTGCCCTCACAGCTCCACACGTCCTTCCAGTGCGCGCAAAAGCGTCACTTCATCAATATATTCCAGGTCTCCGCCCACCGGCACGCCACTGGCTATCCGTGTCACCAGAATCCCCGTCGGTTTAATGAGTTTGCTGATATACATAGCCGTTGTCTCACCCTCCAGGCTTGAGTTGGTGGCAATGATAACCTCCTCCACCTCTCCCTGAAGCCTGGTCATCAGTTCCTTTAAACGGATATCGTTAGGCCCGATTCCGAGCATGGGGGAAATGGCTCCGTGAAGCACATGGTATACTCCCTCAAACCGCCCCGTCTTTTCATAAGCCGCCAGATCCCGCGTATTCTCCACCACCATTATCTGCCTGCTGTTCCGCTTGGGATTGCTGCAGATAGGACAGAGCTCCCGATCTGTCATGGTAAAACACTGCTTACAGTAGCGGACGTTTTTCTTGGCATCCAGAACGGACTCAGACAAAGCCTGCACCTTTTCCATCGGCATATTGACAATGTGAAAGGCCAGGCGCTGAGCCGTCTTACTTCCGATCCCCGGCAGAGCGGAAAGCTGTTCAATTAATCTGCTGATTTGACTGCCGTAATAATCCATCAGAAAGGAAAGCCTCCGCCCATGCCGCCGGTCAGCTTAGACATGGCAGCCGCGGAATCCTCCTCCATCTGCCGGAATGCCTGGTTGGCTGCTGCCATAATCAGATCCTCCAGCATCTCAATGTCATCGGGATCTACCACTTCCTCCGAAAGCTTTACCTTCACAATCTCTTTCCTGCCGCTTACCGTAATCTCTACGGCTCCGCCGCCTGCCGCCGCCGTATATTCCTTTTCTTCCAGTTCCTTTCTGCTTTCTTCCATCTGGCGCTGCATCTTCTGCGCCTGCTTCATCAGATTGTTCATATTGCCCGGCATACCCATTCCGCCGCCGGGAAATCCGCCTCTTTTTGCCATATCTTACCTCCAGTTCCGTAATATTATCTTATTCTTCTATTTCAATTTCCATATGAATGAGCTGTTCCATATCTATCTCACCCACATCCGGGTGCGGATCGCTTTCCGCGGACGCTACCGACAGCTCGATCGCTTTCCCTGTGTTCTTTTGAATCACGGCCCGGATCTCTTCCAGATGGGAAGGCTCCTTTAGAAATTCCTCCCCCGTAACGGAAGCCGCGATAATTCCCAGCCGGTTGTCCCCGAGGGCCTTCAGCCGTGCATCCTTCAAATAGGTGCGCAGGAGCGGATGCAGCCGGTTCACCACTTGATACCAGTTGTTCACTACATCCTGCACTTCTTCGGGCAATGCCTTGGGCGTCACAGGAGCCGCTTTCTGCTTCTTATCGGCTGCTTCCGCCGTATAAACCGGCTCCCTTACCGGTGCCGGTACAGCTCCTTCCTCCATCTGCTTTTCCAGTGCCCGGATGCGGTCCAGAAGTCCGTCCGGATGCGTCTCCATGGACGGCTTACACAGCTTGATAAAAGCCACCTCCACCAGCACGCGCTTCTGGGAAGCATAGCGAATCTGTCCTCCAAGCTCCGAAAAGATCCGGATGTACCGCATAAGCGTATCCGACTCTATCATACCTGCCTCTTCCCGAAGCTTAAGCAGATTCTCTGTGGATACATCCAGAACATCCTCCATGCGGTCAGAGCTCTTGAGCAGCAGCAGATTGCGCAGATACCAGGTAAAATCTGTCACAAACTGTCCCAGCTCTCTTCCCTGGAGCACAAGAGCCTCTATCTGTTCCATAACCCCTGTGAGATCCTGCTTTAATGTCTGCCGCAGCAATGCGCTGTAGACTTCCGTATCCACAGCCCCCAGCACATCCAGGACGTGGTCATAGGTCAGTTCTTCATTCAGATAAAAGGCAATGCACTGGTCAAGGAGACTTAAGGCATCGCGCATGGAACCGTCCGCAGCCTTGGCGATATAACGCAGAGCTTTTTCTTCCGCCGTCACTTTTTCCGCCCGTGTCAGCTCTTCAAGCCTGGCCGTAATGGTCTCTGCCGAAATCCGCCGGAAATCGTACCGCTGGCATCTGGAAAGAATTGTCACGGGAATCTTATGGGCCTCTGTAGTTGCCAGAATAAAAATCACATAAGAGGGCGGCTCTTCCAGTGTCTTTAAAAGCGCATTAAATGCTCCGATAGAAAGCATATGCACTTCATCAATAATATAGACCTTATACCGCCCCTCTGTCGGCGAGTAGGCCACCTCATCCCGGATCTCCCGGATATTGTCCACGCCATTGTTGGAGGCTGCGTCAATCTCTATCACATTCATGGAAGAACCTGCCGCAATGGAACGGCAGGCCGCACATTCTCCGCAGGGGTTTCCGTCTGTCGGATGTTCACAGTTGACTGCCTTTGCAAATATCTTGGCAATGGTAGTCTTGCCGGTACCTCTGGTGCCGCAGAACAGATAGGCATGGCCTATCCGTTCTGCCTTAATCTGATTTTTTAATGTTGTTACAATATGCTCCTGGCCCTTTACATCGTTAAACTCTGTGGGACGGAACTTCCGGTAGAGCGCCATATAAGACATGGGTTAATCTCCAAAACTGATTCCCACCATCTTCGCTTCTGCTATGATGGAAGAATTGGGATCCACAAACTTTAACTTTCCTGCAGATTCCTGCAGCGGAATTCTCTTTGTCTCATTGCCTACAATGCCTATCATGTAGCCGTAATCGTCTTCTACAATGGCCTGAGCCGCAGCGGCGCCTAATCTTGTGGACAATACGCGGTCATACGGACAGGGACTTCCGCCTCTCTGGGTATGTCCGGGCACGGTTACACGAACTTCTGTCCCGAGACGTTTGGTAAGCTGATCCGCAATCTCGTAGGATACGGCAGGATACGGGTAGGTCTCCATGAACTTCTTCAGTTCCTTCTTGGACATCTCGGCGCGCTCCTTCGGAATGGCACCTTCTGCCACCGCAAGGATGGTAAAGCCCTTCTTCTGCTTATTCCGGGCATCAATGGCATCACAGATGCTGTCAATGCTGTAGGGAATCTCGGGAATCAGTATGATATCCGCTCCGCCTGCAATTCCCGCATGAAGCGTCAGCTGGCCGACCTTATGCCCCATAACCTCCACAATGAAAACACGTCCGTGAGATGCTGCCGTAGTGTGAATACAGTCAATACAGTCGGTTGCAATATTCACAGCGCTCTGGAACCCGAAGGTCATATCGGTTGCCCAGATATCATTGTCAATCGTCTTGGGCATATGCAGAACATTCAGCCCTTCTTCCCCCAAAAGATTCGCCGACTTCTGAGTCCCGTTTCCTCCCAGAATCACCAGGCAGTCCAGACGCAGCTTGTAGTACGTCTGCTTCATGGCCTCTACCTTGTCCAGTCCCTTCTCATCCGGCACACGCATCTGCTTGAATGCCTGCCTGGAACTTCCCAGAATCGTTCCGCCCTTGGTCAGAATTCCGGAAAAATCTTTCGGAGTAAGCATCCGGTAATTTCCATAAATCAGACCCTTATATCCTTCCTCAAAACCGTACAGTTCCACTTCGTCCAGCGCATTGCATACACCTTTTACGATTCCTCTCATGGTCGCGTTGAGAGCCTGGCAGTCGCCGCCGCTGGTCAGCATTCCGATTCGTTTCATTAAGCACGCCTCCATCCTTTTTATTTCAGATTTTCCCCGGGTTCAGAGCACGTCTGAAAGCAGAAATAAGTTTATGAGACACGCTCCGGCCCACATAATATATAAATTTTAACATAAATACGCATTTCTCACAAGGGAATAACTTGAAAAATCTCTGAAAGCATATTATAATATATTTGCTGCCGCGCTGTTACAGGAATCAGGAATCGACACTCACGGCAGGCACATCCCATGGAGGAGTACCCAAGCGGCTGAAGGGTCTGGCTTCGAACACCAGTAGGTCGGTAACACCGGCGCGAGGGTTCAAATCCCTCCTCCTCCGTTATCTTTTAACAGGATTGTTGTGATCCGCAGAAATATTCTATGGATTGCCGCAATCCTTCTTTATTTTTAATCAGGAGGAACTCTTATGACCAAACCCAAATCCTACATGTTTGCCGTTCCGTCCCGGCCCAGAGACATCGAAGACTCGGATCTTATCCTGGAACGTCTTCACACAGCCGGTGCCTTCCAGCTCTTATCGGAACGCATGGAAGAAGAAACGCTGTATCTGGAGATCAACTATAGGGGTGAACACTATTCTGCCGAAATTTATCCGTCGGATTTTACCCTTCCCGAGCTTTACCGCTGCCAGCATCTGTTTCCCGACGTAGACGCGGAGGCCGTTCAGGCTGCCCAGTTCGGTCTTGCCGTAGAAATGGAATTCGGCCCGGATCCCCTTGTCTCATATCATCTTCAGTTAAAACTGATCTGCGCCCTGCTGCCGGATGTTCTGGCCGTTCTGGACGACAGCTCAGAAAAAATATTGTCGGGCCGCTGGGTGGTTCTGGCCGCCCAGTCTGCCGTTCCTCCCTCTCCGCGCTATCTCTTTACTGCCCAGGCAGTTTCCGGGGATGAGGATGACTGTGTCTGGCTTCATACACACGGCCTCAACCGCTGCGGCCATCCCGAACTTGAGGTTCTGAATTCCGGCAGGGAAACGTATCAGACCCATTACAATACCCTGGAGACACTGGCCTGCCGTCTGCTGGACGAAGAAAAAACTCCGGAATATAAAGAGCCCTTTTTCCTTGCCTATGTGGCCCAGGGCATTCCCCTGGTGGTAACGCTGGTTGACTGGGAGGAAGCCGTTTCCTGCTATCCCCCGGATATGCTGGGCGGAAAAAAGGATCGGGAAGAGGGACACAACGAAGATACCTGCGCCATCTTCGTATATCCGAACCAGGAAAGCTTTAAAGAGGGAAAATACTCCTCTCTCGCCATCTATGATGACATTCTGAAGGAGAATCCCATTTATATGCTTTCCACCTCGGAAACCAATCGAATGAAAGCTCTGGCCGCAGAGCGCATAGAATATCTGTTCCGGGCTTTTTCAGACAAGAACAATCACCTTCTGGTTAAGATCGGCCTTCTTATGGATGAACCTCATCGGACAGATTCCAGCGAGAGGGAGCATATCTGGTTTGAAGTGACTGATATACAGAACGGGCGCATCACCGCAAAGCTTACTCAGGAGCCTTACTATATTGAGGGAATTCATGAGGGGCATATCGGCACTTACGATCCGGAAGAAATTACAGACTGGCTTATCTTTACGCCGGAGCGCAGGCTTACCCCTGACGACGTTTACATTCTTTCTCTCTGAAAGCCAAAGGAGGGGGCACAGTAAGCAGGCAGAATATACGCAAACCATCCGAACACAGAATATGGAAAAGGCTGCCGGCTTACTGCGGCAGCCCCTTCTCTGCTATTTTTCGATTCCTGCGGTTTTATAGATGAATCTTACATTTCCTTCTGCTTTGTCGGAAATCCCCGCAAAGGACTGATAAGCTCTTGCTGCACTCTTCACGCCCTCAAAGCGGTCTGACAGCTCCCTGAGATCTCCGTTGAATTTATCTGTAAGCTTCTGTATGCCTTCATCATTAAACTCAATCGTTCCGTCCCGGAGTTCCTCCGAACCGTCCCGAAGCTCTTCCACGCCGTCACGAAGTTCCTGTCCGCCGTCTTTGAGTTCGCTTGTTCCGTCCCGGAGCTCACCCGTTCCGTCCCGGAGCTCGCTTGTTCCGCTCTTCAGTTCGCTTGTTCCGCTCTTCAGCTCACTTGTTCCGCTTTTCAGCTCGCTTGTTCCGCTCTTCAGTTCACCTGCGCCGTCCCGAAGCTTCCCTGCTCCGTTACTGAGCGCATCGATTCCGGAATTCAGCGTCGGTGCATTTTTCATCAGCTCCTGTACTCCTGCGTAGATCTGATCTACACCCTGGGTATAACTCCCTACGCCCATATAAACCTGATATGCTCCCTCTAACAGCTGCAATGTGGACTTTGTCATCTCTATCAATTGCAGTTTCTGCTTTAACTCTGCTATAGCTGCCTGGGCATCCCCGGCCTGAGAGGACTGAACAAGTACTGTCTGTCTCTCGCTGACCTCTGCCCAAGGTTCTGCTTCCCGGTTCTCTTCTTCCGAAACTACCTCTGCAGACACCTGGCTGTTTTCCCGGGATGCCGGTTCCTGTACTTCTTGTACTTCTTGTACTTCTTGTTTTTCTTGTACTTTCTGCTCCTGTGCTTCCGATTCCTGTGCTTTCAATTCCTGTGCTTCCGATTCCTGCACTTCCTGTTTCTGCACTTCCTGTTTCTGGTCTTTTGTTTCCTCCGGAATATTTCCGCTTTCAGCCGGAACCTTCTCCACATCCTGCGGCTGCTGCTTTTGAGGCTCAGCCGCTTCCGTATCCGCACCGGCAGGCTGCTCTTCCTTTTCTGCCGGCTCTTCTGATACCGCCGGTACTTCTTCCTTCTGTTCTTCCTCTGCGGCTTTGTCTGCCGGGAGTTCTTCCGGTGCCATCCGGGATGCAAGCCCCGGCATACTTGCTTTGAGTGTATCTGCCAGAACATTCAGCTTCTGAATGCCTGCTTCAATCTCGGCACAGAACTGCTCCGGCGTCTTTCCCGAAGGATCCAGTGTTGTGACGCCATATGCCGAAAAACCTGCAAGCTGCGCATTGGCAAGCTGAAGCAGTCCCTCATACACGGCTTTGGCTCCCTGGTTCAGCTTTGTATCATTCTGGGTGAGCTGCCCCAGGCCGTCCGCCAGCTGCTTCACGCCCGCAAACAATGCCCCGGCTCCGCTTTTCAGTGTTCCGATTCCGTTATACAGTTCTCCGGCTCCGCTGTACAGTTCCGTGGCTCCGACGTTCAATTTCCCGGCCCCGTCATCCAGATCTTTTGCTCCGTTATCCAGCTTCCCGGCCCCGTCATCCAGATCTTTTGCTCCGTCATCCAGTTTCTTTGCTCCATCGTCCAGCTCGTCAATTCCGTCCGTCAGCTCACCGGTTCCGTCGTACAGTTCCAGCACGCCGTCATACAGTTCAGCCGTTCCATCCATGAGCTCATTCATGGCATCCTGCAGCTCATCCATATCCGCAGACAGATCATCCATCTTTTCCTGCGTGTCTATATCCATATCTCCAAAGATCTCGTTGGCTGCCACAGTCAGCGTAGCTGCCAGTTCAAAGTCTGTCACATCCGCCGTCAGTTCTACATAGTCGGGAATATTAAGCTCTTCCACATCGAAATCCTCGCTCCCGATGTCCAGATTCTCCTTCAGTCCCGGCATTGCATATCCCATTATAATCGTGCGCTCTCCGTCGTTGACGACCTTTCCGTTGGACACTTCAATATTGCGGAAGTTTTCATTATCCAGAACCAGGCTGGTAATGACTGCGAACGGTACATAAAGCTCCTCTTCTTTCTCTCCCACAGCCACCGTTTCCTTCTGCCGGTTGGTATAGTCGAAGCGTATTTTCACCTTTCCGCTCTGGCCTGCCAGTTCATCGGGAGAAACGGTTCTGCCGTTTAACTGATATGTCACTTTCAGGTCTACCGGAAGCTCCTTCTCTATACTGCCCTGATAATAAATGTCATTGCCGGCAGCATCCCATACACCCAGGGAACCTTCCTTTTGTTCAAAACTCTCCGTTCCCTTTACATTGATAATGTCTGTAAGCTCTGTGCTGTCCTCCAGAGTTTCGCTTCCCATTGCATTCTTCAGCCAGTCACTGACAATCAGCTTCTCGGGGGAGCCGTCCGCATTTGCAATCACATAGACGGTTTCCTCCTTGGCAAGCTGCCCCCGATCCTTGTCAGACAGCTCTGCCACGGCAGTTTTCGCCACCGGTTCCAGGCTTTCCACTACTGACAGGGCATTTTTGCTGATCCAGCTCTTCGGCTCCTCGGCCCGGGCCGGGATTTGGATGCTGCTGCCCGCAAGAAGCACAGTCATTGCCACTGATACGCCTTTTTTCCATTTATTCTGTAATCTCTTCATATTCATACCTCCTCAGACATTTTTACACTTTTTTGGCCGGAAGCCGGCACTCGTTGCACAAATAACTTTATCAAACACCAGGAACATGGCCGGAAGGATAAAAGCTACCGCCAGAAGGCTCACAATAGCCCCCCTTGCCATCAGCGCGCACAGGGAACGTATCATATCCACGTCCGAATACAGTGCCACGCCCAGAGTTGCCGCAAAGAATCCCAAAGCGCTTACAATAACCGACGGAAGGGATGTCGCCAGGGCTGTGGAAATAGCTCCTGTCCGATCCTGCCCCATGAACCGTTCCCGTTTATACCTTGTTGTCATCAGTATTGCATAGTCCACAGTTGCTCCAAGCTGAATGGTACTGATGCAGATGGGTGCAATAAACGGAAGGGATGTTCCCGTAAAATGGGGAATTCCCAGATTGATAAAGATAGCAAACTCTATCACCGCCACCAGAATTACCGGCAGGGAGATACTTTTCAGCACCACCGAAATAATTACGAAAATCGCAATAATGGAAATGGTATTGACCACCTGGAAATCCCGGTCTGTAATCTCTATCAGGTCTTTGGTACAGGGCGCTTCCCCAATCAGCATCCCTGTCTCGTCATATTTTTTCATAATGTCCTGGAGCTTTTGAATCTGCCCGTTTACCTCATCCGTAGCCGTACTGTACTTGGACTGTATCAGCAGAAGCTTCCAGTTCTCACTCTCCAGCTCCTCCCTTGCCTTATCCGGTATCATCTCATCCGGAATCCTGGAGCCGACAGCCGAATCCATACCAAGGGCAAATTCCACGCCATCCACTTCTTTCATTTCCGCCACCATATTTTTTACATCTTTCGCGGAAACATTTTTATCGAGCAGTACCATATGAGTGGCTCCTGCCGAAAACTCGTCTTCCAGCTTGTTTGTGGCCTGTACATAGCCCATGTACTCCGGAAGGGAGCCGCCCAGGTTGTAGTAAACCTCGTCTCCTGCCTTGTCATAGCCGTAATATGCTGCCGGAAGAATCAGCACAAACAAAACCAGAAACAGCGGGTAGCGTTTAATCACAAACCTTACAACTTTTCCAAAGTCCGGCATCAGCGGACGGTGCTTTGTCTTTGCAATAAACTTATCAAGAACCAGAATCATAGACGGCAGAATGGTTACACAGCCAATCACGCCAAACACCACGCCCTTTGCCATCACAAGCCCCAGATCCAGTCCCAGCGTATAGCTCATAAAGCAGAGTGCGATGAAACCTGCCACTGTTGTGACTGAGCTTCCTACCACCGAGGTTATGGTTGCCTTAATGGCATGGGCCATAGCCCGCTTTTTGTCCCCGTCAAACCGTTTCTGCTGCTCCACATAGCTGTGCCACAGGAAAATGGAATAATCCATAGTTACTGCCAGCTGAAGTACCGCCGCCAGAGCCTGAGTAAGAAATGAGATTTCCCCGAAAAATATATTTGTTCCCATGTTCAGCAGAATTGCCATCCCGATGCTGACCAGAAAAATAAGCGGAAGGGCCAGGCTGTCCAGAAAGGCTGTCATTACGACACTGGAAAGCACTACTGCCAGAACCACATAGATAATTTCCTCGCGTTCACACAATTCCTTCAAATCAGCTACCATGGCTGTCATGCCGGATACAAAGCACTGTTCTCCTGCCAGCTCCTTAATCTGAGCCGCTGCATCCAGGGTCTCATCCGCCGAGGTGGAGGTCTCAAAGAAAACCGCCATCATGGTCGCATTTTCAGAATTGAAGATATCATAGTATTCATCCGGAAGGATCTCCATGGGCACGGAAAGATCCATAAAACTGTCATACCACAGTACGGTTGCCACATGATCAACTGCCTCGATCCGTTCCCTGAGCTCTGACACCTCCTTGTTTTCCATTCCTTCTATAATAACGAAGGAAAATGCCCCCTTTCCGAACTCATCCATCAGAATGTCCTGGCCTATCATGGTTTCAATATCCCCCGGCAGATAGGTCAGCATATCATAATTAATCCGTGTTGCCGCCATTCCAAGCACCGACGGGATCATCAGAGCCAGTGTCAGTATCAAAATGGGGATACGAAGTTTTACAACCCCTTTTCCAAATTTAATCATAATGTCCTCCTGTTCTAAGCTGCTGCCAGATTCTTTTTTATCCTTCCATGCTGTGCTTCCTGCGCTGCTTCTGTGTTTTTATCGTGTAAACCGCTACATACAAGTTCAGCAGCCCCTCCATCAGAAGCGTAATCCCCAGAAGAACCATAGCCCCGGAAACTCCGGCGCTTCCGAATGGATCAATGATAATCAGAAGCCCCAGAACACTGGCCAGCACTGCCGCCGCTCCAATCAGCCACCACTGCTCCAGGCCGAAGCGTCTGGCGTCAATGGCTGTCTGTATCTTCAAAAGTCCGTCCGTCAGAATTACAATGCCCAGGATCAGATTAAAAAAACGCAGGACGCTTCCGCTGCGAAACAGCATCAAGATGCCGATGATCACTGCCAGTATTCCTCCCGCCAGGTCAAACTGAAAAGCCAGGCGGTACAGATCATCCGACAGATAGCCGCATATTTTAAATGCTCCGCACACCACAAACAGAACTCCGATTCCCTTGCATATAAGCTCTGCGGAAACCTCCGGACAAAGAATTAACAAAATACCGGCGATACAAAAAGCAGCAGATGTTGCCGCATAGCCTCCCTTTGCTATTCGAACTGTTGACATTCTTTTCACTCCCTTCTCTCTATGGTCTCTATTGTAACCAAAAAGGCTTTTCCATGAAACGGGCAGAAAAAGAGCGGTATACAAAATTCGTACACCGCTTTCTTATTAACCAAAATTCAGACAAAAAGGCTTATCTGCCCAAAAACGCCTCATTACCTCCACAGGCTTTACTGTTTTTTCTTTCCGGCTCTCTGCCGTCCCTTTTCCATGGCTGCCGATATGCTTCCCTCCAGCAGAGCTCCCAGGCTTCGAATCATCTGCTCCGGATCTGCCTTCATTCCTTCCCCGACCCAGCCCAGCACCATTCCTGACAGGCCGCATTTATAAAAATGAATGATCAGCTCCCGGTCAAGCTCCGGCACATCCCCGGCAGTCTCAAGTCCTTCAGCCACCCGCCTTACAACCTCCTCGGCAATGCTGTTCAGATACCGCTCCAGCTCTTCCCTGCTTACCGAATTATAAATGTGAAAAACCGCCCGTTTGTTGCTAAGGGCAAAATTGGCCGCTTCTATAAAGCCTTCCTCCAGAGATGCCACATCGGCATGCTTTGCAGTCACACGCTCTACTTCCTTGTCGATCACAAAGGTGAGCAGGGCGCGGATGTCTTCAAAATGATAATAAAAGGTATTCCGATTGATTCCGCAGATGTCCACAATCTCCTTCACCGTTATCTTATCCAGAGGCTTCTCGTTCAGCAGCTCAAGAAACGCCTCCACAATCGCCTTTTTTGTAAATTGAGCCATAAAAAAACTTCCTTTCCTGCCATTGCTATTGATTATAGCGGATTTTTTCATGGTTTTCAAGAAATGTTACCGGTCAAACAGGGAAGTTTGTTACCATGGAGCTGTGAATCAGCCTTCCTGGAATATCCGGGCAAAAAATAAGAGCGGGTGATGGGAATCGAACCCACGTGTCCAGCTTGGAAGGCTGGTGTTCTACCATTGAACTACACCCGCATAATGCAATATTAAAATATGAATGCCCAGAACCGGAATCGAACCAGTGACACGAGGATTTTCAGTCCTCTGCTCTACCAACTGAGCTATCTGGGCAGATAACATCTGTTGTGTGGTACTGCTTCACAACAGATGTTATTGTACACGATTACCATATATTTGTCAACATTTTTTTAAAGAATCGGTGTCCCGGCCAAAGCTCTTTGACCCCATAACTGTATTGACTCCACGCCAATCATCGGAGTGATTGGCGCGGGTGTGAAAGCTTACTTTCCCCAAAGCTACACTTTGACGCGTCCGGCCAGAATCTCCTTATAATCCTTGTAGTTCTTCTCCAGCAGCGCAGGCGTATCCAGCCCGAAAGGACATTTCTTTTTGCACGCATCACAATGCCTGCATTCTTCCACCTTCCTCATCTTCTCCTGAACTTCCGGTGTCAGCTGAAGTTCCGAGGGCGAGCGCCGGATAAGCTGGGACATTCTGGCACAGGTATTGATCTCGATTCCTGCCGGACAGGGCATACAGTAGCCGCAGGCACGACAGAAATCGGCCCCGAGCTCTTCCTTGTCTTTTGCAATCTCCGCCCGGATCTCCTCTGTCATCGCAGGCGGATTCTCTATGTAAGAGAGGAATTCCCCAAGCTCTTCCTCCCTCTGTATCCCCCAGATAGGAAGCACATTATCAAACTGGGCCAGAAATGCATATGCAGCGGCGGAGTTGGTCAGCAGCCCTCCGGAAAGCCCTTTCATAGCAATAAAACCCATATCCGCCTTCCTGCACTTCTCCACCAGTTCCAGTTCATGCTCCGTAGCCAGATAGCAGAAAGGAAACTGCAGAGTTTCATAAAGTCCGCTGTCAATCGCCTCATGGGCCACCTTTAGGCGGTGGTTTGTGATCCCGATGTGCCGGATCTTTCCCTCTGCCTTTGCCTCCAGCATGGCTTCATAGAGGCCGCTTCCGTCTCCGGGCTTCGGACAGAAAGGGGGATTGTGAAACTGGTACAGATCCACATAATCTGTCTGAAGGCACTCAAGCGAGGCATCCAGATCTCTCCGAAAATCCTCCGCCGTCTGAGCCATGGTCTTTGTCGCCAGATAAATCTGCTCCCGCACATCTTTCAATGCCCTGCCCAGCTTTTCTTCACTGTCCGTGTAAAATCTGGCCGTATCAAAAAAATTCATACCGCCCTCACAGGCTCTTTTCAGAAGCGCTGCAGCCGCCTCCTCACTGATCCTCTGAATAGGCAATGCTCCGAAACCATTCTTACAGGCTGCGATTCCTGTTTTTCCAAGTACTACCTGCTGCATACTGTTTTCTCCTTATCCTCCATTTCCTTCTGCCCTTCTCCGGCGGTATCTTCCGCTGCTCCTCAGGCTCTCTGCGCGTGCGCAGCACAGCCGCAGAACGGGGCGGCAGGAAAATCTCAATCGCTCCGCCGGACACAAGGTAGCAGGCTGTCTCAGTCGTAAATCCGTCTTCCACCGACAAAATCAGACGCTCCATCAAGGTTCCGTCAAATACCTCGCCAATCCAGACCGGGAGCGAAACCTTTTGTCCCTCTTCATTATTATTCACCACAACAAGAACCTGACTGTCTTTCGTAAACCGTATCAAGCCGATAATGCCGTGAAGAGCCAGAATAATCTTTCCCGATCCTGTCCTGCAGGCCTGATTCTGCTTATGAATCCGAATCAGCTCCTTGTGGTATGCAATCAGCTCCTGATCCTCGTTCCCCCAGGGATAAGTCCGCCGGTTATCCGGATCCGTAAAGCCGCACAGTCCGGCCTCATCGCCATAATAAAGGGTCGGCGCCCCGGACCAGACCATCTGCAGGGCTACCGCTTCCCGAAACACTGCCTTTGAAATTCCCACCGAGGCATCCTCGGAGCTCCGGCTCCCCAGGCGTCCCTCCATATGG
Organism: Lachnoclostridium sp.; assembly: GCA_021770065.1. Classification (GTDB taxonomy): domain Bacteria; phylum Bacillota; class Clostridia; order Lachnospirales; family Lachnospiraceae; genus Laedolimicola. Next base: position 66,524 of record JAETRR010000019.1, read on the forward strand.
CTGGTTCTGGTCAGAAACCGGGAATGATCATGATTGGACAGCTGATTCATGGCAATCAGAAATGACGGCCCGTAAAAAGCCCCTATATTTTCACTTAAGGTTCCAAGAAGCGCCTGCTCATTGTTCAGCAGATCCCCGCGAAAATACTCGCTGTGTTTCTCCATTCCCGTCAGAAACCAGGTAACCGGCTCCATAAAGGAGTCATAGTTCATAATGGAATCCCACTCGTCGCCTCGCAGCCAAGCCGACGCGTCCCCGTAATGCTCGGCATAAATCACGGCATCCGGATTGGCCTCTTTCACACTGCTGCGGAATTCTTTCCAGAAATCATGGTTTTCATCCTCTTTAAACCCCAGGTCGGCTGCCACGTCCAGCCTCCATCCGTCCACAGAGTAAGGCGGTGAAACCCATTTCCTGCCAATATTCATAATATACTCCCGAAGCTCCGGCGACGTCTCGTAAGCAAGCTTTGGAAGCGTCATGTGGCCCCACCATCCGTCATAATATTCATTGTAGGGCCACTCATGCTCATTGTTAAACCGGAAAAACTCCCGATAAGGGCTCAGCTCTGATACGTAGGCCCCTTTCTCATAATCGCCGCTGCTCTCATACAGCCGCTCCCGATCCAGCCATTTATTGAAGGAACCACAGTGATTAAATACACCGTCCAGCAGAATCCGGATGCCGCGCTTATGAACCTCCTCCACAAAATGTTCAAAAAATTCATTGCTGGCTTCCAGATTCTCCCGGTTCACCACACGCTGAATATACCGCTCCGCTTTCCGATTATCCAGTTCTCCCTCCGGCAGCAGCTCCCCACCATCTTTCTTAATTACAGTAAAATGAGGATCAATATAGTCATAATCCTGGCAGTCATACTTGTGATTGGAGGGCGAGACAAATATAGGATTCATATAAATCACTTCCACACCCAAATCCACCAGGTAATCCAGTTTATCCAGTATCCCCTGAAGATCTCCTCCATAAAAAGACCGTACATCCATGATGCCCGGGTACCGGTTCCAGTCTTCAACCTTCTCTGTCTGAGCGCCGATATAACTGTACTCTCCCGTCATCACATCATTGGAGGGATCACCGTTACAGAACCGATCTACATAAATCTGATACATCACTGCACCTTTAGCCCAGTCCGGCGTAAAAAAACCCGGGACAATCCCAAAGGAATAAGCCCTCTGCAGATCCTCCGTAATTCCTCTCTTATTGTAAAACAGGCGCTCTTCCCCGGATCGTATCTCAAAATAGTAAAGCCTCCTGCGGCTCCCCACCCGCAGTTGAATCTGATAGTAGTCAAATCTCTCATTTGACTGGAACTTCTTCATAGGAAGCCTGTTTCCCTTGCTGATCAGATATACGGCATCCACATCATCCTTAGCCGTTCGGAAAACAACTGTTACCATATCTCCCGGATTAACCTCCATGGGAATCCGGTATTGGTTTGTTTCATCGGAAAAAAGTGCGTCTCTGTTAATCTTACTCATCTTCTTTCTCTCCCTTGGAACTATTTTATAATACACCGCTATAGATTACAAGATAGATTTTCGTTATATAAATAGGCAGTAAAAAAGACAGCCGTTACGTTCTGCTGTCTTTTTTAGGAGAAGGTATTTCTTTTACTTATGGGGTGTAGCAAAAACTATATAATGTATTGGGGGTTTTACAAGTACTATTATAGCATAGTTTCAAAATAAGTGTGCACAAACTTAACAAAAATTGCATATCGTTTTTGTTAGATTTTCACAAAAGAATTCCGTCATAATGACGGAATTCCCTAAGTAAAACATTGATTTCCTATGATTCAAAAAGCAGCTTATCCTTATCTTCCTCAAAAAGAGCCTCGAATTCTTCCCGTGTAATCCGCTCTTTCTCAAGAAGCAGCTCTGCGGCCTCGTCCAGCACTCTGCGGTGCACCAGGATAATCTCCTTCGCTTTCTGGTAGCATTCATCCACAATGCGCTTAATCTCCATATCAATCTTGCTGGCCACCGCCTCGCCGTACCCCTTGGTATGGCCGAAATCCCTTCCGATAAAGACCTCCTCATCGGAATCATAATTTACAAGCCCCAGAGCCTCAGACATTCCGTATTTGGTCACCATGGCCCGTGCCACGCCGGTCGCCTGCTTAATATCCTGGGAAGCGCCCGTGGTAATATCATCAAAAATCAGTTCCTCTGCAATACGGCCTCCTAAGGATACCTGGATATCCTGCAGCATTTTCCCCTTGGTGTTGAACATGTCGTCTCTTTCCGGGAGGGGCATCGTATATCCCGCCGCTCCCATACCCGTAGGAATGATGGATACCGTGTAGACCGGTCCCACATCCGGGAGCACATGGAACAGAATTGCGTGTCCTGCTTCATGGTAAGCAGTGATACGCTTCTCCTTTTCGGAAACCACCCGGCTCTTTTTCTCTGCACCGATCCCCACCTTCACAAAGGATTTGCGGATATCGCTCTGGAGAATATACTGTCGATCCTCCTTGGCCGCAAAAATAGCCGCCTCGTTCATCAGATTCTCCAGATCCGCTCCTGTCATCCCGGCGGTCGTCTGTGCCACCTGCTTTAAGTCCACATCCTCCGCCAGAGGTTTATCCTTGGCATGTACCTGCAGTATCTCCTCACGGCCCCGGACATCCGGCCTTCCTACCATAATCTTCCGGTCAAAACGTCCCGGACGCAGAATAGCCGGATCAAGAATATCCACCCGGTTCGTAGCCGCCATAACAATGATGCCCTCATTTACGCCGAAACCGTCCATCTCCACCAAAAGCTGGTTTAAGGTCTGTTCACGCTCGTCATGGCCGCCGCCCATGCCGCTTCCCCGGCGCCTGGCCACCGCATCAATCTCATCAATAAACACAATGCAGGGATGGTTCCGCTTCGCATCGGCAAATAAATCCCTCACTCTGGAGGCTCCCACACCTACAAACATCTCCACAAAATCAGAACCGGAAATGCTGAAAAAAGGCACGCCCGCTTCTCCCGCCACCGCCTTGGCCAGCAGCGTTTTCCCTGTTCCGGGAGGTCCCTCCAGCAGCACGCCCTTGGGAATCCGTGCTCCTACTTTGATATATTTCTGAGGCATCTTCAGAAAATCCACTATTTCCCGGAGATCTTCTTTTTCCTCCTGAAGCCCCGCCACATCCTTAAAAGTAGTATGAATCTGTTCCTGTGTGGTCATTTTTGCACGGCTTCTTCCAAAGTCCATCATCCGGTTATTCCCGCCGCCGGCCTGGCGGTTCATCAGCATCATCATGGCGAATACCACCACAACCGCCACCAGAAGCGGAACTCCGAGGCTCTGAAGCCAGCTCTGGCTCCTTACGTTATCATAAGCCACCGGAACGTCTGCCTTCTGAAGCAGCCTGCCTGCCTCCACCGTATCCGGGACATTGACTTTCTCTGTCGTTCCGTCCGTCTTTGTCAGCTCCACCGTTCCCGTAGGCGCTGCCGCGTTCTGGGTAATCACAGCCTGCACTACCTTCCCTGACTGGACATCCTCCTCAAATTGGGTATAGGTATACAGGTTCTGCATCTCCGTCCTTCTTGCAAACTCCGATACAAAAAACAGGAGCATTGCCAGGAGAAGCAGATAAAAAAATGATGCCCTGTATTGTCTGTTGTTCAAAATTGTTCCTCCTATTCCAGTTCCGTAATATCCTTCCAGTACACCTTAGTCTAAATCAATTTCCAGCCACAAGTACATGTGTCTGTAAATTGATTTGTGCACTGTCAGGATATTACTATTCTAAGTCGCTGCGCGACGGCACTAAAGGGTAAAGTCGCTTCGACACACTGGTAGTGAGAGGAACTTTCATTCGAAAGGCACTCATGAAAGTTCCTCTCGTGCGCCTTTGCGACTTTACCATCCAGCAATAATATTTCCTGTCACATTTTCTAATCTGCAAATTCGATAATGCCGATATAGGGAAGATTCCGATATCTCTGATCGTAATCAAGGCCGTAACCCACCACAAATTCATCCGGAATCTGAAAGCCCGTATACTTCACTTCCACATCCACCACTCTGCGCGAAGGCTTATCCAGCAGTGTGCAGATCGTCATGCTTTTGGGATTCCTCTGCCCGAGCAGCTTTACCAGGTGGTTCAGCGTCCGTCCGGAATCTATAATATCCTCCACAATAATTACATTTTTCCCCTGAAGGGGTTCATCCAAGTCCTTGCTCAGCCGCACGACACCGCTGGATTTCGTCTCTGCGCCATAGCTGGAAACCTGCATGAAATCAATGGTCAGCGGCAATGTGATCCGCTTGGCCAGTTCACAGACAAAAAAGATACTTCCCTTCAAAATGCAGATTAAATGAACCTCCTGCCCTGCGAAATCTTCGCTGATCTTCTGTCCCAGCTCCTGAATCTTTGCATCAACCTCGTCCTCCGGAATCATTATTCGGACTTTCTCTGCCATCTTCCTCTCCTCCGTATATCTGTACTTTCAAAATCTGTCCTGTATCTTCTGTCACTTTATATCTCTCACTGATCCGCATACCCGGAATCCAGATTATATGGCTTTCGTCTGCCAGAAGAAAGAGCTCATCCCGTTCACGAAGCGGAATCTTCTGGTCAATCAGATAATCTTTCAGTTTCTTTCTGCCGTGCTCCCGGTTAATTTCAAGGTAATCCCCCGGTCTGCGTCTGCGGATCACCGGATAATTTTCTATTTTATCATAATCAAACCATTTCGTATATGTTTTTTGCGGAATAATTTGATTTTTTTCGGTTTTTTCCAGAGAAAAAACCCAATTTTTTTCTCCTGCCATGCAGCTTCCCGGAATCTCCGGGCGAAAACACTTCTCTGTGCTCCCGGCAGGCTCTGACTCTGCAGAGTACAGATACACGCCTCCGTATGCCCGAACCGCCCGGCGCCCTCCCGGCAGGCAGAAGCTGCTTCCCGTCTGCTTCTCAAACAAGCCTCTTACCATCTCAATGTGGCGCCTGTCCACATTCTTCAGCCCTCCGTCCGTCTGTGCGATGCAGCTCCGGATTAGGCGGCTCCCCAGAAGGGCGGGAAGATGCCCGAAGGCATCCTCCGGAATAAAGCACCCTTGTGCATCCCGGCGCACATATTTATCGTAAGCCTTCCCTGTCTCTTCTGCCAGATAGTGCTCAATCTCTGACAATTCCTCCGCCGTCCGGATCATATGGCGTACTGCACCCTCATTAATCTGCTCCCTGGCACAGGTCAAAATTGTATGGCGGATCCTGTTTCTGGTATAAGCCTCTTCCTGATTTGTGCTGTCGGTACACCAGGAGATCCTTTCTTCCCGGAGCCATGCAATAATATCCTGTCTCTCCACACAGAGCAGCGGACGGATCAGCCCGTCTCTCTCCGGCTCCATGCCCGCCAGTCCCTTAAGCCCCGTTCCCCGAAAGAGATGGAACAGCATGGTCTCAGCCTGATCGTCCCCGTGATGGCCCACGGCAATCCGATTGCAGCCCGATTTCACGGCCTCTTCCCGGAAGATCTCATAGCGGCAGATTCTGCCCGCCTCTTCCAGTGTCATCTTATCCCGTTCGGCCCGCTCCCGTACCCGGCAAAAGACACACTTCAGAGGTACGCCCTGCTCTCTGCAGAGCTTTTCAACAAACTCCTGATCCCTCCAGGCTTCCTCGCCCCTCAGACCGTGATTCACATGGACGGCCGTCAGCTCAAAGTCCAGTTCTTCTTTTAATTTCAGCAATACGAAAAGCAGGCATACGGAATCCGGCCCTCCCGACACGCCTGCCAGCACCCGATCCTTTGGCCGTATAAGCTGTTTCTCTCTGACAAATGTGCTGATTTTTGAAAGCACCGCCTCCATACGCCTCCCTTTTCCCGTTCCGGACAGATATATTTAATCACAGTATACAGGCGCTTCCCTTCAAAAGTCAACATCTGTTATTTTACTGCCCGCTTCGTGAACAGCAGCCCGCCTAATACTTTACTAAGGAGACGGCCAGTACGGTCATATCGTCGGAAGGCTTCTTATTCTGATACTGCTGCACACGCCCCAGAATATAAGATGCCAGTTCTCTGGGATTCTCCGTATCATGCTCCATAATGATATCCTTCATCAGAGCCTCCTGCCGCTCTGCCGGAAGCGCATCCATCACGCCGTCTGTCACCATAATCACCATATCCCCGTCGTAAAGCTTTTTGCTGGAGGAATCCGGATCCAGTTTGTGGAACACTCCGGCCGGAAGGCTGGTTGACGAGATCGTCTCCACCCAGTTTTCCCTCCGGATAAAGGTGGTGGAAGCCCCTACCTTCAAGAACTCGCAGATTCCCGTATATAAATCCAGCGAGCTGATATCAATGGTCGAGAACACCTGTGCGTCAGAGCGCACAATCAATGCGGAATTAATCATGCGCACAGCCGTTTCCTTGGTAAATCCCGCCTCCAGAAACTGCTCCAGCAGATCTATCACCTGCTCACTCTCTTTATAGGCGGCAATTCCCGATCCCATCCCGTCAGAAAGCGCAGCAATAAACTGCCCCTCCCTGCAGTGGTACAGTGAAAAATTATCCCCCGAGATTTGTTCCTCTCCCTTCACTGCCTTCTCAATTCCGTAAATCACCTCAAAGTTTGTCCTCTCTACAAACTGGAGCGTTATTCTCTCGCTTCCCACAAATGCCCGGCTGTCACGGGCCGGCATCATGGATTTTTTCAGCAGCTTTGAGAGCGCTGCCGCCACATCCTTTACCGAGACACAGCGCCTGCGCCTGGTATTTACTGTCAGATAGACCTCCTGGCGCCTGTTTTCCTGCTGATATACCAGCACTCCGTGAACCGAAAGCCCCATGCTGCGCAGCTTTTTTTTCAGATGCGCCTCCAGATCCTCATCCGTGTGCGTATCCCAGGCATGTTCTACGGTATCTGTCATAATCTGAGCCATCTCATTTAACTGCACTGCCACAGCCGCTCTGTTTTCCTCAAGCCTTGTATTCCAGAGCAGATCCGTCTTGGAAGGCATGTCCAATACGGCGGCACCGCCCATGTTTTCCACCGCAATTTCTTTTGATGCAGATCCGCCGGAAAAGCTGTCTGCCAGACTTCGAAAGGCCGTCTCGTATTCCCTTACTCTTGCCCGGGCCGGATGAACGGGCCCGTCCTCCTCTTCCGCAGGAAGGGGCGTCAGAAGCCACTCCATCATACTGCCGCATATAACAGTGAGGGAACACACCAGAAGTCCCTGGGCCGCTCCCATCATCACGGCAAACTCCCCCTCCACCTGTAATAATCCCACGCCAATCTGCATGGCAGCCACACAGCCGCCCGCAATCATACCGTAAAGCCAGCTATAGTGCCCGGCTTTACGCTCTTCTTCCTGTCTCATATCCTCACATCCTCCATTCCAGTTCCGAAATATCCCGGCCAGCACCCGTCGGTGGAGATGAATTTCCGGCCACCAAAACATGTGTCCGTAAATCCATCTGGGTACTTGCCGGGATATTTCTGTTATTAGTCCTGTGTGCCTGTGTAGTTGTGCATTATAGAGGACGCAAATTGTTTTTTTTGTCAAATAAAGGTGCCGGATTTTAGAAATTTCAGACAAAATCGGACATAGAATCCGTTTAGAAAAGCTGTTACCAGGGTAACAGCTTTTCTCTCATAATGAACGATACGATCTTTATTTTTTTATCTTACCTTCATCTAAATCTCATACCATCGAATCTCATTCGCCTCCAGATCCAGTGTAAAGCTGCTGCCGTCTCCTTTATAGACAACGGTGCTCTGGGGCTCGTATGTATTATTTACCACGCAGAACTTCCCATTCTTCACATAGGCATGGACATCCACATTGTAATTTTCGGAAAACCAGCTTTTTAAAAGCTCCTCGCTCCCGGTACTCCACAGAATCGCCCTGTGGAGAATACGGCTGTTCTCAAAACTGTAAGGAAGGCCGGAAATGTAAACCGTGCGGCCCCGGCCGCAGGTATTCACTGCCATCTGAACCTCTTTTTCTCTCTGAACCAGAATCTCGGTTCCCTCCAGGGCATACATGTATTTCTTTCCCTCCCCGAAGTCAACCTCTCCCCGGCAGTCCTCCAGGATAAAATGATCCCGGTGCTCTTCCCAGTTATATTTGTCATAGCCGAAGGTAAAGCCCGTCTCCTTTTCCACCCCGAGAGCTGACGCGAGCTGAATATAACGCCCCTGGTACTGATGCCCGGAAGGCTCTCCCACGCCGATAAATCCGCCGCCGTTATAGATAAACCGGTGTATGGCAGACGCAATCTCCGGTTCCTCCCACACACAGCCGCCCGTATGGGCCGTATCTCCGTCACCCACATTGATCAGCACATCTATGTCATCCAGAACCGCCGGGTCTTCGCGGATCTCGTCAAAAGAGAGGAATACCACCTCATAGGGTGCGCCGGATAACGCCTCAATCACACCGGCATAGCTGTAATTCTGCTTCTGATAAAGGGCATGATGCACCATATGGCAGCCCCAGGAGCGCATGCGCCCCCAGCAGTTTAAAACTCCGGCCTTTTTGTAACAGAAGCCCTCCGTGCCTTTGATGTTCTCATACAATTCCCGAAACTCATTGCACACGCTTTCCACATAGTCAATGAACTCCGGAAACTGACAGGCAAGTTTTAAGTAACCCCCGTACCCGATCCGGTCAATCGGCTTTCTTAAGATCGCCCTTCTGGCCGTCACCCAGTTCTCCTTCGCCTCCTTTACCGGGTTGCCCCCCTCGTGAAAGGTATCCGGAAAGAAATAAGGCAGGAAGCGCCCTTCCGTATAGCGCACACCGGGAATATCGGAGATCAGACGCAGGGTCATTCCGTTTCCCACGCTCCCTACAACAGCATCCAGGCCGATTGTCTTAAACTCATCCATAAAGGGCTCCGTGCCGATCCAGTGATCCCCCAGGAACATCATGGCTTCCTTCCCAAGCTCATGGGTCAGATCCACCAGCTCTTTTACCAGAGCCGCCACCTCCCGGCGCTGAAAGGCCATAAAATCCTTATACTCCCTGGAGGGAATACGGTACTGATTGTTATAATAACCTTGATCAATAATGTATTCCGGCCGGAAAGGATACCCCGCTTCTCTCTCAAACTGCTCCAGAATGTAGGGAGAAACCGATGCGGAATAGCCGTACCAGTCCACGTACTTCTCCCGTTTCAGCTCGTCAAAAATAAGGGTAAACTGATGAAAAAAGGTTGTATAGCGGATTACATCCACATAAGGATGATCCTCCACAAACTTTTTCAGCCGTTCCAGAGCGTAGGCATGGGTTTTGGGCTGCCGCACGTCAAAAGTGATCTGATGCTCAAAATCCTTCCACTCATTGACAACCGCATTGTACATATGTACCGGATCCCAGATCAGGTAAGCAAGAAAACTGACCGTATATTCGTGATAGGGAACCGGGTTTGGCAGAATCACACAGCCTTCCGTCTCGTCATAGTCCCACTCCTCCGGGGAAACCGGGCGTCCCGTGGTCCGATCCATGACCTCCCACCAGCGCTTCCGGTCATCCCTGTTGTTTACCATCAGAAGTTCCCTGCTGATGCCGGACATAAGCGGAATGGACAGAGCCTTCTCTTCTGCCATATGAAACCCTGTCATAATATAGCACTGCTGCACTTCCTCCGGATTCGCTCTGGCCCATGCATTGTCCTTCCGGGTTGTATAGTAGGTGGAATATACCTTGGCCTCCACCGCCTTCAGACCTTCTGGATAATCCGTTCCGTCGCAGTCCCGAATGGCATCCGCGCCCCAGCGCTTTAAAAGCTCCAGAGTAGCGGGAACCACATCCACATCCGTCGGTATCGTTACTCTGCCTCTGTTCTTATCTTGGTTGCTCATCTAATATACCTCATTCCATTCTTGTCCTTAATCAAAGCCCTTATTGTAAATCATCAAAGCAGCCAGAAGAAGCACCAGACCTATAAGCATCAGCACCAGTCCGGTCATTTTTCCCGTCATCTTCCATCCGCCGACAACCAGAACCATACCTATTACAAAAAACAAAGCAATCAATGCCGTCCGCAGACTTGCATGCTCTTTCCAATAATTCATATTCCCACCTTATCCTTTCAGTCCGCCCAGAGTCATGCCCTGTGTGAGCTTTTTCTGTACGCAGATATAGAGTATCAATGTGGGCAGCATCACCAGAACCAGGCCCGCATAGAGCTGGCCGTACTGCGTTGCCGCCTGCTGGGCCTGTGTAAGCTGCATCAGGCCTACCGGAAGCGTCTTTGCCCCATTGGGATCCGACAGCAGCGTCATGGCAATAATATACTCATTCCAGAAGGACAGGAAATTAAACAGAATCACCGTGACAATAGAAGGCTGGGCCATGGGGAAAATAATCCGCACCATCGTTGCAAAATATCCCGCTCCGTCTATGTAAGCCGCCTCCTCAAAATCATGGGGCAGTGTTGCGAAATAGCTGGATAAAAGATAGATCGTAAAGGGAAGCGCCGTGGCCGCATACACCAGCGCCAGTACGAAAATATTGTTTAAAAAGAATCCGTTTCCGATAATTCCCTTTAAAAATTTGTCTCCGTCCACTAGCATCAGGAAAATCGGCACGACAATATAATTTACATTGATAAACAGGCCTCCCATGAACAGTGCGTTCAGAAATCTGCGCCCTTTAAACTCAAAGCGCGACAGAGTATAGGATGCTGGCAGCGCAACAACCAGCAGGATCAGAAGCGCCAGCGCCGTTACAATCACGGAATTCAGCATAAATTCGCCCATCCGGGCCTTGCTCCAGGCATCCGCAAAATTCTGGAGATAAACTCCGGCCGGCAGCGCCCACGGGTTCCCGTAAAATTCGCTGTTCTGCTTGATGGAGGCCATAAATACCCACGCCACCGGAATAATGATGGTGACGGCCAGCAGAATGAGCGCCAGATAAATAAACGCCTTATATAAGGTCTCGCCCGATAATTTCTTCGTTTGTTCCATCCCGATCCCCCCTTAAAATTCCAACGGCTCGCGCTTCGTAACCGCGTTCACCAATGCCGACAGCCCAAAGGAAAACAGAAATACCATCACACCGATGGCCATGCCGTAGCCGTAGGTGGAATTGGTGTAAGCCTGCTTATACATATAGGACAGAGCAACCTCCGAAGCACCGTTGGGGCCTCCCGAAGTCATCGCCTTTACGAACAGAAATGCCATGTTAATGGTACTGATAATGAAAAATGTCAGCGTTGTGCGGATATTGGTCCAGATGAGCGGCAGCGTAATCTGAAAAAACTGCGTCAGCCGCCCGGCGCCGTCCAGGCTTGCACTCTCATAAAGGCTCTGGGGAACGCTGGCCATGGAAGCCATGTACATAACCATATAATATCCGATAGCCTGCCAGACCATTGCGATGATCAAGCTGACCATAACCATGCTTTCTCCCTTCCAGAGAATCGCCACCGTATCTCCCTTGAAGAAGGACAGAAGACTGTTTAAGGTTCCGTTGTTCGTATCATATATGGCACTAAAAATAGCCGAGATAACGACTACGGACAAAATATTGGGAATATAAAAAATAATCCGGAAAAAATTCTGACCTTTAATCTTTTCTCTGGATAATATCGCGGCAAAAATCAATGCAAGTCCAAAAGTAACCACCGTAACCACTACAATCAGAAGAATGGTATTCTGCATGGAACGGATAAAATTGGAATCCGCCATCAGACGGGTAAAATTCTGCAGCCACACAAATTCCTCCGTAGTGGAATACGCGCTCCGTACAAACAGCGACATCCTGAATATATTCAAAGTAGGAATAATCATAAAAACAGTAAACAGAATCACTGCAGCCGCCAGACACAGAACAATAAATCTGCTTCGGCCCGATCGTTTTGTCATTGCCATAACCCCTTTCCGGTCAATCGCAGCGCAGCTCTGCGATCTCCTTTTAAAAAAACGGCGGTGAAGTCCGCACCGCCGTTTTTTCATTCACTTGTAATACTCTTTCTGACTACTGCAGAAGGTTTGCTCTCATCTGATCGCTTGCGCTCTTGATGCCCTCAATCCACTGCTCCTCTGTCATGGTTCCGGATACGAGAGAGTTAACCGGGTCAAACCATACAGTACGGTTGTCCAGTCCTTCAATGGGACTGAATGCAGCGAAATTGCCCATGGCAGCCTTTGCTCCATTGTCATAGATAGCATAGAACATCTTGTTGTCTCCGTCCAGCTTGTCGGCAATTCCGAGAACCGGCTGAATCGCGGGAGAATCACCCTTTGTTGCAAAGATCTCACAGGCTATGTCGCTGTACAGGAATGCGATAAACTGCTTTGCAGCATCCTGGTTTGCGGCGCCGCTCGGAATCCATGCCTGCTCAAACCATGTATAGCTGTAGCTGTCTCCGCCTGCCGTAACAGCCGGAAGAGCCGTCATGCCCCACTCAAAGCCTTCTGCGCGGGGAGCCTCTGCCATCTCGCCCACAATCCAGGTGCCGTTGGGCATAAACAGAGCCTTGTTGTCCAGTACAAGCTGCTGGTTCTTAGTGAAATCCTGGTCGTTTGCCTGGGCGGGTGTGGTCGGCTCGGTATAAGAAGCCAGTTTTGCAACGATATCAAAGCATGTCTTTGCTTCTTCCGTATCCCAGATTCCCTCTTCATAATTGGTTGCCTTATTAAAGAAATCCGCTCCGCCTACAGAATACATCAAAGCATAGAAGAACGCGTCAAAGTATCCGGTTGTAGGATATGTAAACAGGGAGATTCCCTCTGCCTTGGCTTTGTCGCCCAGTTCCCACATCTCGTCCCAGGTCGCGGGTACGGTCCAGCCTTTTTCCTCAAACAGTCCCGCATTGTAGAACAGTCCGCAGGGAGAATAGAACATGGGGGCCAGATAGGTCTTGCCGTCTCCGTAAGGATTGGTCAGCGCCGTCTCCGTAAAACCGCCGGCGATCTTATCGCTTACCTTCTTGTCCTCGCCCGGTACAGTCATGGACAGCACGTCTGTAATCTCTACGATATTCTGGTCTTTGATGAAGGTCTCTGTCAGAGCGTCCTCACGTCCGGTTGCCAGATGAATCACATCGGGGAAATCTCCCGCCTTCATGGATGAACCGATTACATCCTCCAGATTCTTGTCCGTGATGAGTTCTACCGCAATGCCGGTCTCAGCCGTAAATGCGTCGCAGACCTCCTGCCACATTGCGCTGCCGTAAGCCGTCTCAATGGCTGCTACCTTAATTGTGCCGCCTGCTGCCGGCTCTGCAGGTTCTTCTCCCGCCTCTGCCGGTACCTCACTCTGACCGCCGCCCTCTGCAGGCGCCTGTGCTGCCGGCTCATCGCTTTTTCCTCCGCAGCCTGCCAGCATGGAAGCCGTCAAAGCCGTTGCGAGAAGGATGCTGATTACCTTTTTCATAAATTTTTACCTCCTGACTAAAAAAATGTTTAAAAATTATCGTGTTACTTATGAGCCAAGTATAACAGCATCCTTTTCAGTTTCCAATTCGTATATTGCTTACTTTTTTATATATATTGTTCATTTTAGATATTTTTTTCATTTTAGATGTCCGGCAGGCTGTTCTCTTATACAACATAACGAATTTTTTCTTCTATCCGCTAATATCCTTTAATAATTAGAATATATTTTGATTTTTATTCTTGTAGTGTCCGGAATATTGCAGTATAATTGTAGAAAGTATTCATTCATTTTTAGGAGCTACTTTATTTATATTGCTGTTTTTTGTCGAATAAAGCAATATCTGCTGTATCTAAGGAGTTTTTATGAGTACAAATTGTTATGTTCTTGATCCTCTGGCCGTCAATCCCATTGATCGTTCCGTTACAAAGCTTCTCTATGTCAGTGTCGCCCGTTACAGCACGGAATGGCATTCCATTCTCCATACCCACCCCTGCGCGGAGGTATTCTTTGTCACCGGCGGCCGCGGCCATCTGAAGCTGGCTGACGGAAGTCTTCCTATTAATGTGGGGGATTTTATCATTGTGAATTCCAATGTGGAACATACGGAAGTCAGCTCCGAAGAGCATCCTCTTGAGTATATTGTGATGGGAGTGGACGGTCTGGAAGCCCTCTCCGGGGATGACGGCGGAAAAGGTTATTCCATCGTCCACTTCCAGTCCGGAAGCGAACAGATTCTCTTCTATTTAAAAAGCCTGCTGGGGGAGATCGAAACTCATCTTCCAGGATATAACATTATCTGCCAGGACATTCTGGAGGTGATACTCCTGCAGCTGATGCGCCGCAGCGAATTCACTGTGACTTTTATCCCTTCCACCCGTAAGTCCAGCAAAGAATGCGCCGTTGTGCGCCGCTACATCGACAATCATTTTAAAGAAAATCTGACCCTGGACGATCTGGCGGCCGTGGTTCATGTAAGCAAGTATTATCTTGCCCATGCCTTCAGCCGGGAGTACGGGACCTCTCCTATCAACTATCTGCTGTCCTGCCGGATTAAGGAAAGCCTCTATCTCCTTTCCGAGACCCGTCTGCCGCTTTCCCAGATTTCGGAGACCCTCGGTTTTTCTTCTCCGAGTTATTTCTCCCAGAGTTTCCGGCGTATTCAGGGCATCAGCCCCATCCAGTACAGAAAGAACTCTCAGAAGGAGTAGCAGCATTCGCCAAATGCTCGTGCAGGCCCGGCGCCCGGCTCGCTGCTCACGAAAATAAAACGGCTGTCCTGCGACAACCGTTTTATTCTGCTGCTTTAAATAAAATCTCATCCTCATATACGAGCCCCAGACGCTCTTTTGCAACTTCCTCCGCGTACTTATTTGTGTGGACGTATATCCTCAGCCTTTCAATCTCTTTCGCCCTGGCTTCCTCCTCCGCAATCGCGGACATAAGCTCTTCCTCGCGCTGCTGATACGCTTCTCCTTTCTGCCGGAGCTGTATCTTCCCCACAGAGGCCACAATCAGCAGACACAGCACAGCAAAAGCGATGATACGCATCCCTACGCGCCTGCTTCGCTGCAGGGCACGTCTTGTCTTCGTCATTCTCATTGCCGCCTCCTATTCCGGTTCTGCAGCACCTTATACGATGCCGAATACTCGTGACGGATTCCCGGCCGCAGTTCCCTGTATCCGCAAATCCGCACCTTTACGGTGACTTAGAATTCATTATACCTCTTTTAACAGAATTATGCAATTTTTTTCCCATTTTTTTTAATAATTTTGTAAATTGCAGATACAACAGCATTCCCAGCACCACTGCCGCAATGGCAAAACCCCGGATGGCTCCGCTGTTCTCCACATACAGCATCCGAAAAATGCATACGCCGCAGATGAGCCAGTACAAAATATCTTCCACCGCCACGGCCGCCGTTCCATGAGGAATGATCCTGCGGAAAATACGGACCACATCATAAGAAATCATCATCACGATGCCCAGCAGAAAGGCTTTGGAAAAAAACTGCAGTTCAAACAGGATTCCTTCACTCATAGGCGCTATTTAAAAAGGCGTCCAAGGAAAGAAGCGCCTGCCTTCTGGAAATCTGTTACTTCCGAGTAAGCCATGCTGTCGATCCGCCCCTCAATATCCACCTCGCCCTTTTCCAGGGTCAGGCGGTTCACATGCAGATCCGCGCCCTTGATGGTCAGCATGCCCTGTTCTGTCTCCAGTAAGATCTCTGCTATGTCAAAGGAGATAACATCGGTAACACCGCTGATAGTACCTGTCCGTCTATTATTCAGCAAAATACGGTGTGATTTTGCATATTGCTTCTCTTCCAACAAAAGACCTCCTAATATATCCAACCTGTTGTTAAATATATTAGGAGGCAGTCTTTTTTATTCCTCATTTAAAGATATTTGTACAATTCTTTTGCTTCGTCCTTCTTTACGGTCTCCTGGACATCCAGAACTTCCACTTTTACAGACTTTGTGCCAAACTGTATCTCTATGACATCTCCTGCCTTCACATTCAAGGATGCTTTGGCAGTCTTACCGTTGACCAGAACTCGTCCCGCATCGCAGGCTTCATTTGCCACAGTCCGCCGCTTTATGAGACGGGAAATCTTTAAATATTTATCTAAACGCATAAATTAGTTCAGAGCATCCTTTAATGCTTTTCCTGCTTTGAATCTGGGCGCCTTGGAAGCAGCAATCGTCATAGTCTTGCCTGTCTGGGGATTCCTTCCCTCTCTTGCCGCTCTCTCGGATACTTCAAAAGTGCCAAAGCCTACCAGCTGGATCTTACCACCCTTCTTCAACTCTTCTGTAACAACATCTGTAAATGCTTTCAAAGCCTTCTCTGCATCTTTCTTAGATAACTCTGTCTGCTCTGCAATTGCAGCTACTAATTCCATTCTGTTCATCGGTGTTTCCTCCTAACTAAATATAAAGTCTTGTTGTTTTGAAGCATATGTCTGTGTGTGTGTTCCATATCTTCTTTCCTATTTATACTCGCTTCTTACCTGTTTGTCAAGGATTTTCCCGTTTTTTCTCCTGCCTTAAGGCTTTCTCCTGTGCTTTTATGGCGTTCCAGCTTGCAAGTCCTTCCTCCGCAGACAAAGCTTTCTGACCGCCAAACACGTGGGGATGCCGCCGCACCAGTTTCTGTGCCAGCATATCCACCACATCCTCAATCGTAAACCGGTGTTCCTCCGAAGCAATCTGACTGTGCATCAGCACCTGCAGCAGCACGTCCCCCAGCTCCTCGCAGAGGTTTTCATCATCCTTATTCCCGATGGCTTCAATGACCTCCCGGCTCTCCTCCTCAAGACATTTGATCAAGCTTTCGTGCGTCTGCTCTCTGTCCCAGGGACAGCCATGTTCACTTCGAAGCTCTGCCACAATATGGAGAAGCTCTTCATAGGTATACTTTTTTTCCATTCTTACGCTTCCCCTTACGAAAAGACGGGCTGCAGGGCTGCCGCCAGCTTATCCTTCTGTGCCTGGGCCTCGGCCAGATCTTTTCCAAGCGTCGTAAAGTAGGTCTTGATCTTCGGCTCCGTGCCGGAGGGACGGACGATAACCTCCGCACCGCCTTCCAGCTTGTAGATAAGCACATTTGCCGCCGGAAGACCGGTCTTCTCCGGTTCCTTAAAGTCGGTCACCTTAACGACCGGATATCCGCCGATTTCCTTCGGGGGATCCTTACGCAGGTCATCCATAATGCCAGCCATCTTATCCATGCCGGATAAGCCCGGGAACTCAAAGCTGTCAACCTTGTTTAAGTAGCGTCCGTATTTATCATAAATCTCTTCCATTCTCTGCTTTAAGGAAGAACCGATGCTTCTGTAATATGCCGCCATCTCACAGATCAGCATGGAGCCGATAATGGCATCCTTATCCCGTACATAGGGTCCCGCCAGATAACCGTAGCTCTCTTCAAATCCAAAGATAAAACGATCCACCTCTCCTGCTGCCTCAAGCTGCGCAATCTGATCCCCGATCCACTTAAAGCCGGTCAGCACGCTGCGGAGCTCCACGCCGTAGTTAGCCGCTACCGCATCCGCAAGAGGCGTGGAAACAATGGATTTCACCGCAACAGCCTTTTCAGGCATCGTGCCCTTTTCCATACGTCCTGCACAGATATAATCCAGCAGGAGAACACCTACCTCATTGCCGGACACCAGCTCATAGCTTCCGTCCGGACACTTCATGGCAATACCCACACGGTCCGCATCCGGATCCGTAGCCAGCATCAGATCCGCACCAGACTTCTCTGCCAGTTCAAGTCCCAGGCGCAGAGCCTCAAAAATCTCCGGGTTCGGATAGGGACAGGTCGGGAAGTTACCGTCCGGATACTGCTGTTCCGGAACAATCGTAATATCGGAAATTCCGATATCCTTCAAAATACGCATAACCGGAACCAGACCGGAACCGTTCAGCGGAGAATAAACCAGCTTCAGCCCTGCCGTCCTGCAGATACCGGGCCGCACGCTGCGGGCCTTAATCGCATCATAAAGAGCTTCCTTACAGTCATCTCCCACATATGCAATCAGTCCTGCTTCCATGCCTTCCTCAAAGCCCATCATCTTAGCGCCGGTCAGAATATCCGTCTTCTGAATCTCCGCATAAACAATATCCGCCGCCTCGTCCGTCATCTGGCATCCGTCCGGGCCATAAGCCTTGTAGCCGTTATACTTAGCCGGATTATGGGAAGCCGTAACCATAATCCCCGCGTTCGCCTCATAAAAACGGGTTGCAAAACTCAGAGCCGGCACAGGCATCAGCGCATCATAGATCCGGACCTTAATTCCATTGGCAGCCAGCACACAGGCAGCCGTCTTCGCAAACACATCACTGTTAATCCGGCTGTCATAGCTGATGGCAACCAGCTGATTCCCCCCCTGAGTCTTCACCCAGTTCGCAAGCCCCTGGGTAGCCTGCCGGACAACATAAATATTCATACGGTTAGTTCCGGCGCCCAAAACACCCCGGAGCCCGGCCGTACCAAACTTCAAAGCAACCGCAAAGCGATCCTTAATCTCCTCGTCATTCCCCTTGACAGCCTCCAGCTCGTCCTTCAGAGCAGAATCCTCCAAATCCGCCTCCAGCCACCGCTTGTAATCTTCTAAATACATAATCACACCCCATTCCTAAAATTATGAAGAATTTTCCTTCATTTACATCTAATTCTAATAAATTTATCCCCAAAAGTCAACGCAATGTTACCAAGTCCCCAATCTACAAACACCCCCAAAACCAGGGTCAGCCGCAAAATAAGCCATCCGGCATTTCCGATATCATGTGTCCGGCTGTTCGCGGACACTCCGTCTGATATGAGCGGACATTGCCTCAAAACATCTCACACCCCAAAAACGTTCCAAAGGTAATGTCCGATCAAAGCAGACGGAGCGTCCGCGAACCGTCCGAACACAGATATGGAAATGCCGGATGGCTTATTTTGCGGCTGACCCGTCCGTCATCCATCTCAAGCAACCCCGAAAACACTCCGCAGCATCTTCCTCCGTTCCTCTTCCTGCTCCAGAAAAACCTCCAGCTTCTCCGTACTCTTCTCCGGAATCCACGCCTTATTCGCATTAAAATAATGATGTGCCAGCTTCCACACCTTTTCCGGATAAAAAAGACATACGGCCAGATACATCCGCTCCTCCCCGGAAAGCGGCCGTTCACGCTCATAAGCATTCAGCATCCGGCGTGCCAGCCCCTCATTCCAGTTCTGCTTCTCCATAATTTTGCGCAGAAAAAGGCAGAGATCATTCACCTGCACATTAATCTCGCAGTGCCCGAAATTCACAACCGCTGCGTCCTGCCGGCTGATAAAAATATTGTGATGTATGTACTCCCCATGACAGACATGCTCTTCTTCCACTGCCCTCTCCCGAAGGCCGTCATAACCGGAGGTCATAAGCAGCCTCAAAGCTTCCTGACCCTCCTCTATAACTTTGCCCGCATACTTTAAGAAAAGCAGCTCAAAGCTTCCTTTCCTCCGCTTGCTCCGGATAAAATTCTGAACCCGTTTCAGTTCCCGGTTATGCTTTTCCAGTTCCGTCCGCCGGTCATTTCCCAGCAGACGTTCTGCAGCCTCACCCTCTGCATTCCAGACTCCCCTGGCTGCCCGGTGAATCCGGGCCAGCACCTGCATGCTTTTCAGCAAATCCTCCTCGCTCCGGGTATCGCACTCTTTGCCGGAAGGCCAGTTCTTAATGATCCAGCCGGTATCGTATTCACCGGCGGAAATCAGCTCTCCCTCCCTGTTTGCAATTGCACGATCCACCCGGCAGACGCCTTCCTCCTCAAGCACGGACAGCAGCATCTGCTCATAGGGAAGTTTTGTCTTGGAGCCTGCAAATTCTTTTAATAACTTTAATCCCTGGTCTGTCTCCAGCATAATCGCGCCGCGGCCGCCAAAGCTCCGAAGTAATTTAATTTCATACTGCTCTAAAATTTGCAGTGCCTTTTCGTTCACAAAAATCCCCCCGTTCCTTTCAAATCTATGAAAGAACGGGGGGATTTATGCACCCGGGCATGTTTGAAGCTCAAATTTTCAGTTGTGACAACAGGTATTCTTTCGTATTGCACTCCGGGCGCTCAATTACAAGCTCCAGCATCTTATCTAAAATCTCTCCAAGCTCCGGCCCCGGTTTCATACCTGCCTGTATCAGGTCTTTTCCCGTCACTGCCAGCTCCTTTAGAGAAAGGCAGGACTGTTCTTTCAGAATCTGCCCGTATATCTTCTCCAGCTCCTTAAGCGTTTCCAGCTTTTCCTGCTGCATAGCCGGATTTTGTGCCAGAATATCCGCCCGGCGCAGCTTCAGATAATCCGGAAAATATTCTTTTCCGATCCGGAATACCGCTCTGCGGACGCCCTTTGCGGTAAGGGGAATCTGCCGATAGTCATGTACCCTTATCAGATGCTTTACCCTGCAGATCGTGTCGTTGTCAAACCGCAGACGGCGGAGAATGCCTCCTGCCAGCTCCGCACCCGTATCTCCGTGCCCGTGAAAGTGATCAATGCCCTGTTCGTCTCTCAGGCGCACCCCCGGTTTGCCTATATCATGGAGCAGCGCCGCAAGCCGCAGTACCTTGTCTCTCTCTATGGCCTGCACTGTCAGAAGAAGGTGTTCTCCCACACAGCAGCAGTGGTGCGGATGATTCTGCGGCGTTTCCATGCAGGCGTCAAATTCCGGAAGTATCACTGCCGTAATCCCCGTATCATAGAGTGTCCGAAACGTGTCGGGATGGTCGGACACCAAAAGCTTTACCAGTTCTGTCTGTATCCGTTCCGCGCTGATACGTGAAAGACCCGGAGCAAACTTCTTCACGGCCTCTCTTGTCCTGTCTTCTATTGCAAAGCCCAGCTGGGCAGAAAACCGCACTGCCCTCAGAATCCGAAGTCCGTCCTCCGTAAAGCGTTCTCCCGGTTCGCCCACACAGCGGATTCTGCCCTTCTTAAGATCCTCTATACCGTTAAAGGCATCCACAAGACCCTCCGTCTCATTATATGCCATGGCATTAATGGTAAAGTCTCTTCTTTTTAAATCTTCCAGAAGACTGGGGGTAAAAATCACCTCTGACGGATGCCTGCCGTCACAGTATTCCCCGTCTATGCGGTAAGTCGTTACCTCAAAGCTTTCTTTTCCGCTCATTACCGTCACGGTTCCATGCTGAATTCCCGTGTCTATGGTTCTGGGAAACAGAGCCTTGACCTGTTCCGGCCTGGCATTGGTGGTAATGTCCCAGTCGGCAGCCGGGCGCCCCAGAACGGCATCCCGGACACAGCCTCCTACCACATAAGCCTCAAAGCCCGCCTGCACAAGACGGGCAATGATCTGATTCGCTTTTTCCGGTATCTTTATAATCATATAATTCCTGCCTTTCTCTGCTCCGCCATGCGTTGGTGCTGCCCGCCTATTGCGGCAGCGCCACACGGCTTCGCCTATAAAAACAGGCACAAAGAAATGCGACTGCCAGCAGTCGATTTCTTTCTGCCTGTTTTTTGCACGGCTCATTGCTTCCGCATCAATATGCTTTTCCCCAGTACACCATGGCCTTTGCCGGTCTGCCGCAGCAGACACACGTATCGGAAAGCTTTTCCTGCTCAAAGGGCATGCAGCGGGAGGTTGCGGCAGTCTCCTCCTTGATCTTGTCCTCACATGCCTGATCGCCGCACCACATGGCTCTTACAAAGCCCGGCTTTTCCTCCAGGGTTTTCACAAATTCCCCGTAATCGGTCACGTCATACGTATGGGCATCCCGATGAGCCCTTGCCCTCTCAAGCATCTCCTTCTGCATGGTATCCAGCACTTCTGCAAGCTTACCTGCCAGTTCGTCCAGAGACACTATGGTTTTTTCGCGGTTGTCCCGCCGCACAATCACTGCCTGGCCCGCCTCGATATCCTTAGGCCCAATCTCAATCCGCACGGGAATCCCCTTCATCTCCTGCTCAGAGAACTTCCATCCCGGACTCTTGTCGGAATCGTCCGCCTTTACCCGGAAACCGGCTTTCAGAAGCTCCTCCCGGATTGCATACGCTTTGTCAAGAACGCCTTCCTTGTGCTGTGCAATGGGAATCACCATCACCTGCACCGGCGCAATTCTGGGAGGAAGCACCAGTCCGCTGTCATCCCCGTGTACCATAATAATAGCGCCGATCATACGGGTGGTCATACCCCACGAAGTCTGATGTACATACTGAAGCCTGTTGTCCCTGTCCGTATACTGAATCTCAAAAGCCTTTGCAAATCCGTCTCCGAAGTTGTGGCTGGTACCGGACTGCAGCGCCTTGCCGTCATGCATCAAAGATTCTATGGTATAGGTCGCCTCTGCTCCGGCGAATTTCTCCTTGTCTGTCTTCCGTCCCTTAATTACCGGAATCGCCAGGACCTCTTCACAGAAGTCTGCATATACATTCAGCATCTGGATGGTGCGTTCCTGCGCCTCTTCTGCTGTGGCATGAGCCGTATGCCCCTCCTGCCACAGGAATTCTCTGGAGCGTAAGAAAGGACGTGTGGTCTTCTCCCAGCGCACCACGGAGCACCACTGATTGTATACTTTGGGCAGATCCCGGTAGGACTGTACTTCTTTTGCATAGAAATCACAGAACAGGGTTTCGGAGGTAGGCCTTACGCACATCCTCTCCTGCAGGGGCTCCAGACCGCCATGAGTTACCCATGCCACTTCCGGTGCAAAGCCCTCCACATGATCTTTCTCTTTCTGGAGAAGGCTCTCGGGAATAAACATGGGAAGATACACGTTCTCCACACCCGTTGCCTTAAATCTCGCGTCCAGCTCTTTCTGAATATTCTCCCAGATTGCATAGCCTGCCGGCTTAATTACCATGCAGCCTTTCACGCTTGTATAATCTATCAGCTCCGCTTTCTTTACGACATCCGTATACCACTGGGCAAAATCCGTGTCCATGGATGTGATTGCCTCCACCAGCTTCTTATCCTTTGCCATCACTTTTCTCCTCTCAACGCCTTATTTTTCAAAACACTCCCGTAAAGCCGTCTCTGCCTTACGTTGAACTGTTACCATTCTATTACCCTGCAATAGGCTTTGTCAAGAAAAACAAAGGCATTCTGCCGCTATACTTCTTTTTCCCCGGGAGTTATCTGCCCCCACAGTTCTCTTACCAGCAGAACCGACAGAGGGCCGAGAAGGATTCCCCCAAACCCGTAAAGCTTCACCCCCACATAGACGCTCATAAGAATCACGATCGGAAGAATCCCCAGACGATTGCCGATCAGCCTGGGCTCCAGAATTTCACGCGTCAGCATGCAGACTCCATAGGTGACCGCCAGCAGGACTGCAGAAGTGAACCTTTTCTGCAGTGCCAGTATCAGAATCCAGGGGACAAAGACTGTACCCGTTCCAAATACGGGCAATGCGTCCAGAAATCCAATCCCAATCCCCACAGGGACAGGCGCTTTTGTGCTTCCCGATATCCATACGCCCAGAATGCAGATCACCATAACGATTCCCATAATGATACACTGGGCTTTCAGATAACCCCCCACAGCATGCAGCATTCCCCGGATAGACGCTTTTGCTTTCTCATATAGAGGATACTTCTTTCCCGTCTCTTTGATTTCTTCAAAATCCGCCGCCAGAAGGAGCACGGAGATGCCTGTTACCAGAAGGGCCGCCGTCCGGGAACCGGCTCCTTTCAGAAACTGCCAGGAGCCGCCGAAGGCACCGGGAAGGATGTTCTGCCTCGCCTGATCCCGGAATACATTCAGCTGCTCTGTCACAAAGATACGCACGCCGGATGCCTCCATATGAAAAAGTTCACTGACACTGTCGCAGCAGTCATACAGAATCTGTTCCATCTGCCCCCAGGTTCCGGGATCGGAGCCCAGGCGCACCGCCAGGCTTCCCAGCCATCGAAAAACCGCGTAACATCCTGCCGACAGCAGAACCGCTATTACCAGAAGCAGCACCGCCATCACATACGGGGGGCGGATATGAAAATGCCGCTTCAGCCACTTAAGAAGGGGCCAGCACTGGCAGACAATCACTCCTGCAAGCAAAAACGGAATCACCAGGGGTACCAGGTACTTCATTCCCAGATAAACGCCGGCTATGATTCCGATTTTCTTACAAAGTATTTTATTTTCTCTTATCCATTCCATTCCCGTCTCACATCCTCCTGCCGGAACAACTGCGTTCTGACCGGCTATCCAATCTTACTTCCATGAATAGTATAAGTGAAAAGAGAAATTTTACCCTGTTACATTCATCCAGAAGCAGGCAGATGCAAAATACCGGCATTATTTTTTCGCCGGATTTTTTGTGCGCTTTGTCAGGTATCATCCTTTGACAGAGGGAAAAAAGGTGCAAAGGCAGGATTCTTTGGCTCTGTCTGAAATGCCATGGCTTTTCGTGTCTTCGGATGTTTAAATTCCAGATGATATGCACACAGGGCCGGATAAGACTTATCCACAGAATCCACATCCGTCTCGTTCCTGCCATACTTCCGGTCCCCTGCAAGAGGCATTCCCATTCCCGCCATCTGTACCCGGATTTGATGGTGGCGGCCTGTCAAAAGCCGTATTTCCGCCAGTTCCCGTCCCTTAAGAGTCTTCCGAATCCGATAGCAGAGGACCGCCTTTTTTGCCCCTGCCGTCCCTTCCTTCACAATCTCCGATCGGTTTTCTTTTCCGTTTTTTCGCAGAAAATCTACTTTTTTCAACCAGTTATCCACCGGTTTTTCCACATTACTGCCAGGTTTTCCACCTTCTTTTTCGTTTATGCAATTATTTTTAGCCGAATTATCCACACTCTCACAAACTGCCAGATAGAGCTTTTTCATCTCTCCTTCCTGGATCTGGCGGCTCAGTCCTGCTGCCGCAAAGCCCGTTTTAGCAAAAACCAGCAGCCCCTCCACAGGCTGATCCAGACGGTGGATCACCGCCAGATACGGCGCTCCTTTTTCCGGATTTTTTATATAAAGATAATTCTTCAGTATACTTTCACAGTCCTTCGCGCCTGTACGGGCGCTCTGGACAGGAACACCTGCCGGTTTGTAACAAACCAGCAGGTGTGCATCCTCAAACAGAATTTTCAGTTCCATCTTACGGCTCCATTAAATATCCAGCAGTTCGCTGTACATCTTTAACGCTCCGTCCGTCTCGTGGGCAAGCACGCGTTTTGCCAGCACCTTGCCGAGCTGTACGCCTTCCTGGTCGAAGCTGTTCACGTTCCAGACAAAGCCCTGGAACATCACCTTGTTCTCAAAGTGTGACAGAAGGGCTCCTAATGCCGACGGTGTCAGCCGGTCTCCGATAATGATGCTGGAGGGACGTCCTCCCTCAAAGCGCTTGTTGGGATTCTCGTCTTCCTTGCCACAGGCAAAAGCCACGATCTGAGCCGCCACATTGGCACAGAGTTTCTGCTGGCTTGTGCTTTCCTGAATCACGACATCCACGCCCATCTGGTTGTTTTTAAAGCCGACAAACTGAAGCGGTACAATATTCGTTCCCTGATGGAGCAGCTGATAGAAGGAGTGCTGTCCGTTGGTTCCCGGCTCGCCGAAGATAACCGGGCCTGTGGGGTAGTCTACCGGTTCGCCGAAGCGGTTGACTGACTTTCCGTTGGATTCCATATCAAGCTGCTGCAGGTGGGCCGGGAAACGGCTCAGTGCCTGAGAGTAGGGAAGTACCGCCGTACTCGGATAGCCCAGAACATTGCGCTCGTATACGCCGATCAGCGCATCCAGCATAGCCGGATTCTCCAGCATATTCTCCTTTTTGGACAGTGCATCCTCTGCTGCGGCACCGGCCAGGAACTCCTCAAATACCTTCGGCCCGAATGCCAGTGACAGAACGACACCGCCCACCGCGGAGGTGGAGGAATAGCGGCCGCCAATATAGTCATCCATAAAGAAAGCTGCCAGATAATCGTCGCTCCTTGCAAGAGGAGAGGTCTCACTGGTAACGGCAACCATATGCTTTGAAGCGTCAAGCCCGGCCTTGGCCAGCGCATCCTTCACAAAGGATTCATTGGTCAGTGTCTCCAGAGTTGTTCCTGATTTGGAGACAAGCACGAAAAGAGAGTGTGCTACGTCGATAGAATCGAGGACTGCCGCCGCATCGTCCGGATCTACATTGCTGATGAACCTGGCCTCCATTTTGAGGGTATCGTTCTTCTTCGCCCAGTTCTCCAGCGCCAGATACATAGCTCTCGGTCCCAGGTCGCTTCCGCCGATGCCGATCTGTACCACGGTCGTAAATTTCTCGCCTGCCGCGTTCGTGATCTCACCGGCATGCACCTTATCCGCCAGCTCCGTAAACTTCTTTTGCTGCTCTGCATAAAAGGCACGCTTGTCCACACCGTCAACCACTACCGCTTCTCCCAGCTGCCCCCGGGTCAGCTGATGCAGAACAAGACGCTTCTCGCCGGTGTTGATGACTTCGCCGTTGTACAGGGCTTCAAACTTCTTAGTAAGCTGTGCCTCTTCCGCCAGCTTTGCGAGGGCTTCCAGCAGCTTGTCATCCACCTGCTTTGCCGCATAATTGTAGGTAAGTCCCCCTGCCATGGGAACACTGTATTTTTTCACGCGCTCCGCACCGTTTTCTCCGCTCATGGCCTCCGCAAGGTTGACACGCTCTGCTTTCGCAAGCTCTTGATACGCATCCAGGGTATCCAGGTTTTTCCAGCTTATCATAAATTGAATCCTCCTTCGTTTTCTGCGCTTTTCAGCTTCATATTATTCGTATTGTACCATATTTCCCCAGATTAATCTACTGGATTTTGAACTATGTACCGTCGGCATTCCCTATCCCAAAAATTCTGTCAGAACTTCTTTTAGAACCTGTTCCTCCGATTGGTTCAGCGGGAGTGGTTTCCTTCGCTCTTCTTCTTTCTCCCGCCCTGCTTCCCGGTGTGCCTCCTCCTGAAAATTCGGATAGATTTCATTTGCTCTTCCACCAAAGCTGTTTTTTAATTGTTCTCTCCGGCTTTCTTTCATAATTGCCGAAAGCTCCCTGATATCAGCCCGAATACATAAGAGCAATATCATGAGCGCTGCCCAGCCAATGGTTAAACCTATTTGAAACATCCGGCTTTCCCCCTTGCTTGTCCTGTTTTATGATTATTCTTCGAGAATACACATATGTCTTAGACTTCTGCAATCTCAACTCTGATATCATTTACATTATAAACGGGGAAGCCCGCGATGGAAAGAACGGTTTAGCGCCAGGCTTCGACAAAAGTCTACGCCCGGCGCTCTCATTCGTCTCTTTTTCTTATCTAATACCGTGTTCAATACCGGTTTAATACGTACCCTCCGGAATCAAGGATACAAATGCCTCAATAAGCTTTACGGAATGCAGGATTGCCTGCTGCTCAAAGGTCGGATAATCCATGGATGCACTGTCATCCGCTTTATCGGAAATAGCTCTTACAATGACAAAAGGCACCTTGTTCAGATAAGCTGCCTGGGCAATGGCTGCACCCTCCATCTCGGTACAGTACCCTTCCGTCCAGGAGGCTATCTCGTTTTTGACGGATCGCTCGGCTATAAACTGATCTCCTGTTACGATTCGTCCGACGAAGGCCTTAATATCCGGATTGGCCTCCTCGCAGGCTGCCTTTGCAGTGGAAATCAGCTCCGGATCTGCCGGGAAGCTTACGGTGTTCATACGGGGAATCTCACCTCTGGCATAGCCGAAGTTCCTCGCATCCATGTCATGCTGGAGCGCATCGGAGGAGATAACAATATCTCCGATGTTGATCTCTGCTTTCAAGGAACCGGCAATTCCTGTATTAATCAGCCGGTTTACATTAAATACATCCACTAATATCTGGGCACACAGCCCGGCATTCACTTTGCCGATTCCGCTGCGCACGACTACAATCTCACGATCCTTCAAGGTTCCCTGATAGAATTCCATGGATGCTTTCTTTACAATAACTTCTATCTCCATCTTCTCTTTCAGCAGAGCAATCTCTTCTTCCATAGCTCCAATGATTCCGATTCTTCCCATACGCACTCTCGCTTTCTTTTTCTTTCGGGCCCCTGCCTGCAGCCGATTGGCGGCTGTTCTGATGCAGAGGCTTACTTTTGTTTATTTTAGCAACATTAGCAGGGAATTGCAACCTTTTTACAACCATCTGCTTATTGACGGCTTTTTTGAAGGCTGTTATAATTACTACGTTTGAGGAACACGGGGTGCCCTTCGGGCATGCCTTTGCACACAAAAGTTTGTGCGGCTTAATGAAAGGAAGTACATTATGACATATCGGACAAAAGGAACCTGCTCTGTGGCAATTCACGTGGATTTGGACTCGGAACATATTATTCAAAATGTAGAATTTGTCGGCGGATGTTCCGGCAATACTCAAGGAGTGGCTATTCTGGTGAAGGGCATGAAGGCGGAAGACGCCATTGAAAAAATCGAAGGAATCCGCTGTGGTTCAAAACCCACATCCTGTCCGGATCAGCTGGCGAAGGCCTTGCGGTTGGCTTTGGAAGAAAATGTGGAACGGTAAGGCTGTGTAGGCCTTACCGTTTTATTGAGTAGTTTAGTTTACAAAATAGATTCAAAAAATACACTTTTTAAGTTCTTATTTGATTTATACTTAAGAGCATTTCAAAGCTCTTGTTTTAGTTGTTGTCATTTCTGTATCAGAACCTTTTGTAACACTATGCCCTCCTCTAGCCATATAGTACCTACCACTAGTAACTGAAATATTTGTTTTATTTCCGTAACAAGTAGCTGTATTATTTTCTGAAAAATAATACCCTCCAATTTGTTCAAATGTTCCTCCACCATCGGTACTCTCATCTAAATAAACAGATACCCGAACAGTATCGCATACAGCATGCGCGAAAGTTGTACCTGAAACGCTTACCTTTCCTTTACCAGCATCTTTAATTCCACATATTCCTTCTTTCAAATATGTTCCCCTGGAGATTCCATACCAATGATCAATTGATTCATTTTCTGTTTCTATATGTTCGTGATACCCTGGCAACATTGTTTCTTCTGCATTAACTGTTATCCCTGATAACCATAAACTTTCTATCACTACCAAACTTAATACTATTGATATTACTTTCTTTTTAATTTTCATACTATTCTCACAATCCTATCCTAAATATAAAACAAATTTATTAGCTACAGTTGTAAACTATTCATTCTTAAAGATAATACCGTACAAAATATTTTCAAAATCTTCTAAACCCATATCACTCGATAAAAGATAATATGCATTTCCAAATTCAAATTGAGCATGATAAAATATGGCTCCATCCTTTTTATCTACTTCTAAAATCTTAACTACTTGCCCTAAATGAAAAATCTCTAAAGTACCTATTTCTTTTCCGTCTAATTGTGTATTAAAAGATGCATCACTATTCTGTTTATTCTCATAAATGCTTAAAATCTGGTCATTACACCGAAATTCCATTATCACTTCGCCCATATCTTTTGAAATATAAACTTTCTCTAATTTCATACCTTGGGGTTTATCTCCCAATCTCAAAGCAAGAATGCCAATCTCTTCCTCAATTTTTTCATAAGCCTCTTCCTCCGTAAGTTCAATGAAAAGAGTATTGTCTAAATTCGTTGTAATATCTAGTACCCCGTCTTCTTGTTGTTTTACGCTTTTCATAACATACAGCCTAGCCCCATTCACCCCCAATCCCGCCACTGTTATAAGCAGTGCAATCGAAGCCGCTGTAACCAAAGTTTTTCTGTGAAGAGACCGCTTTTTACGTTTTAATTTTTCTTTTTCCCAAATCGTATTCATAAGCTTTTCATAGGAATCTTCAGACATTTCCAGGGATGCAAGTTCTTTTTTTGAATTCACCCTCCTTTCTAACAAAAGCGCCTCCGATTCAATCTCCTGTTTTGCTCTCTCGTCTAAGTCCTCTTTCTCCATGATATTTCCTCTATTTTCACAGAATATGAATTGACAGATAGTTGGGAACCCATCATAATAACCATAGATTGTTGTCTCTATGGAGGTTTGATAATGAAACGAATTCTTTTGACCGGCGGCGGGACCGCCGGACATGTAACTCCCAATCTTGCACTTCTGCCAAGACTCCGTGAACTTGGCTATGAGATTTCTTACATGGGATCTCACAACGGAATCGAACGGAAGCTCATCGAGGATCTCCGGATTCCTTACTACGGCATCTCTTCCGGAAAGCTCCGACGATACTTTGATCCAAAAAATTTCACCGATCCCTTTAAAGTAATCAAAGGTTACGGGGAAGCCTGCCGGATCATAAAAAAACTGTCGCCGGATGTCCTCTTCTCCAAAGGCGGCTTTGTGTCTGTTCCGGTAGTTTTGGCTGCCAGCCGTTACCATGTGCCTGCAATCATCCATGAGTCCGATATGACACCCGGCCTGGCAAATAAGCTCTGCATTCCTTCCGCCCGGAAGGTCTGCTGCAATTTCCCGGAAACCATGCAGTATCTGCCCTCAGACAAGGCTGTGCTCACCGGTTCTCCCATCCGCCAGGAGCTGCTGCAGGGAAACCGCTTAAATGCTTTGCGCTTTACAGGCCTTTCCGCCAACAAACCGGTAATTCTGGTTATGGGCGGAAGCATGGGTGCCGCCGCCGTCAATGAAGCCGTCCGCAGAATTCTTCCAAAACTTCTGAAGGAATTCCAGGTAGTACATCTCTGCGGAGCCGGAAAACTGGATACCTCCCTTGGGCATCTGGGCGGATATGTACAGTATGAATATATCCAGAACGAATTAAAAGATCTCTTCGCCCTTGCAGATATTGTTATTTCCCGGGCAGGCGCAAACGCCATATGCGAGCTTCTGGCCCTCAAAAAACCCAGCCTGCTGATCCCCTTATCTGCCGCCGCCAGCCGGGGAGATCAGATACTGAACGCCAGATCTTTCGAAAAACAGGGCTTCAGCATGGTTTTAGAGGAAGAACAGATCACGGGTGAGACACTGCTTCAAGCCGTTCACAGCCTCTTTGAAAACCGTTCTTCATTCATCTCTGCCATGGATCACAGCCGGCAGACAGATTCCATAGAAAGCATTATCGGCTTGATTGAATCAGCTGTTTCACACTCTTAATTTATAATACAAAAACCTCCTGCGGCTGTTCCGGTTCTGCAGTTCAGCGGACAAAGTCCGCCAGTCCTTTGTCAGCCGCAGGTTTTTTTATATTATCTTTCTATAAATTCTTGTAATCACTTTGATAATGGGCATTTAGCCAGCTCTTTGCTTTCCGCAGATACACGTCTATTGTGCTTAAAGACACACTGCGCTGTTTTGCTATCACTTTTCTTGGAACCTCCAGGTATTCTGCCAGCATAAAAACCTCATACCAGTTCTGGTTCTTCTGCCTCAGTCCCTCCATCATTCTGCCCAGAAGCTCTCTCCTTGCTTCTCGGTCTATACGCAGTTCAATACAATTTTCGTGTTCCATGATGCAATCCAGTTCTGCCGTGCCGCTGAGGAGCACACTGCAGCTTCCGCCCTTACGGCAGCAGTCACGGGCTTCATTTGCGGCGACTACCACCAGCCAGGACTTTACCCGTTCTTCTTCCACATGATCTTGATAACCATACAGCTTTTCAAAAGTCTTTTGGCAGATATCCTGTGACAAATGATAATCGCGTGTGATATCGTAGGCTATTTTCAGTATCAGATTCTTGTATCTCTCATATATTTCCTGAAATTTCTCATTTGTATTTAACATTTTTCTCTCTAAAAGACAACCTCCTTTATTTTTTCCTCAGCAGTGCTGCCAATTCTTCCAGCTCTTCAGGAGATGCCTTTCCCTGGTTCCAGGTAATCCCTGCCATATCTCCTTTGTATCTGGGAATCAAATGCAGATGAAAGTGAAATACCGTCTGTCCTGCCGTCTCTCCATTATTCTGCATAAGATTAAAGCCGTCGCAATCCAGTGCCTCTTTCATCTGACCGGCCAGCCGTTTCGCCAAAACCATAGCCTTTTTGCACAGCTCATCATCCAGCTCAAAGAGATTCTCAAAATGTTTCTTAGGTACAAGCAATGCATGTCCCCGCGCTGCCGGATTCAGATCCAAAAACACGCGAAAGTCCTCATCTTCATAGAGCGTGGAGGAAGGAATCTCGCCATTTGCAATCTTACAGAAAATACAATTGTTTTTACTCATAACTCGCCCTCTTTCTATTATTTCCGCCAGGGATATCCCCTGTCTTTGTCGAATTTTGCCGACGATTTCTATATTGTCAACCCTGTCTATGCATGTTACACTTATTTTCAGGAGTGATTGAACTGACTACAGGATTTTCAATTTTAAGTTTTTACTTCAATTTAGAATGTGCAAACTTACGCTCTTAATGTATTGGGAGACAAATTATGGAAGATACAATTTTAACTATTTCAAAAGTAATACACGAAATCCGTAATCCACTGACACTAATCAACAGCTCTCTTCAGCTTATTGAATCTATGCATCCGGAAGTAAAGGACTTCCAGTTCTGGCCTCAGACCCTGGAGGATATGGCTTACGTCAATCAGCTCCTGGACGATCTGGCTGCATTCAGTGACAAACGACGCTTTTTTATGTGTGAAGTAGATCTAAAGGAAGTTGTTCATTCTTTAGAAGAAAGTCTAAAGCCTTATGTGCTTATGAATAAAAAACATTTCTCTGTACATATGCCCGCCCAGCTGCCTTACCTTTTCGGTAATCCGATGAAGCTGAAACAAGCATTTCTGAATCTTCTCAAAAATGCTTTTGAGGCCACAGGAGAAGACGGCTGTGTTGCTATGTCTGTCAGAAAATATCTTGATCGCATTATTATCCGAATCTCTGATGACGGCTGCGGAATGAATCAGGAAACCATAGAAGCCCTTTTCACGCCCTTCTCAACCCATAAATCATACGGAACCGGTCTGGGGCTTGCAATTACACAAAAAATTATTCATGCACACTACGGCGAAATTGAAGTCGCCTCCACTTTGGGGAGGGGAACTGTTTTTACAATTACCCTGCCTCATCTATAACCACATTTTAGTATATTTTACCATTTATTACAAGTAATTTTTCAAAAAAGCAATATGTTTCAATATTACCTGCAAATTTGTCTTTTAGCTAAAAATAGATTTTAAATAAATTAAAAAAGCACCGACCCCGCGGCTAATCCGCAAAACCAGTGCCCTGCCTGCGCGATCAGGGGTTCGAACCCTGGACACCCTGATTAAGAGTCAGGTGCTCTGCCAGCTGAGCTAATCGCGCTTATCTGTCTTTTCTTTTTGGTCTTTCATTTTCGACGCAAGAGTTATTATAATGCATTATTTTATAAAATGCAAGTACTTTTTTTATATTTCTTGATTTTTTTCCCGTTTTCTTATAAAATGATTACGATTTAGCCTTCCGGATCTGCCGGACGGCCTGTGTCCGGACGACACAGTAAGCTTTTAAGAAAGAAGGAGACAAGATGAGACTTCGCAAAATCAAAGGGGCGGATGAGGCTGTAGCTGCCAGTCCCTATGTGATACGGCACGACACGGAAGCCCCCTTCCGCTTAAGCGCATTATTTGGAAATGAACATCCTCTTCATATAGAAATCGGTATGGGCAAGGGGCGTTTCTTGATGGAGCTTGCTAAGATCAATCCGCAGATCAACTACATCGGCATAGAACGCTATACCAGCGTCTTGATTAAAGCAATCCATAAAATGGAGGCGGCTCCTCTTTCGAATCTCTATTTTCTATGTATAGATGCCGCCGCCGCAGAGCAGTATTTTGCCCCCGGCAGTGTGGAGCGTATTTATTTGAACTTTTCGGATCCATGGCCAAAGGAGCGCCATTCCGGACGGCGTCTGACCTCTGCATCATATTTAAAACGTTACGATGCCATTCTGTCCCCTCAGGGACAATTGGAATTTAAAACTGATAATGAAGCCCTGTTTGATTTTTCTCTGGAAAGCATCCGGGCTGCCGGCTGGAAGCTTCTTGCGTGTTCTCGGGATCTCCACAGGGATTTAGATATGAACCGGGGCAATATTATGACGGAATATGAAGAGAAATTCTCCGCTCAGGGTAATCCGATTTATAAGCTGATTGCCGCCCGGTAATAACGTTCTCTGCCGACACGGCGCATCTGTTTTTCGGTTGAGAGCAATTATCATTGTTCATAACTATTTTCAGATAATTCACATTATATTTCGACATCAATGATGTCAAGAGAAATTCTTTACTTTTCTCACAAAAAGGAATTTTATCTGATTTGTACAGAACGCACGTTTTCAATATTACTATGTAAACTTCTCTTTTTAAGGGGAAAAAATGTGGATAATGTGGATAACTTTGTTGATAACCTGCTTTTCCGCTCTTTCTAACTATTTTTAATGTGGATAACTTTTGGGAAATTTTTTGTTTTTCTACCGGATTTTTTATGATTTATAAAAAGTTTGTGCAAAATGTAGATTTGAATTTTTGTCAATACTTTTTTTTCAAATTGCCTGTCTGAAAATATGATGCAGTTATTCTAATAAAAGCTGAAAAAGCCTGCCATAGAAATGTGCTCTGACTTTTCTATGGCAGGCTTTTTCGCTCCTCTTCACTTTACCGGTTGAGACGGACGGACAGAGGTGAAAGTTTATCCTTCAATTGCAATAAATTTATTTTCTTCTACCTGCTTCTGCTCCTCTACCTTGGGAACTGTAAGCTTCAGAACTCCGTCCTCAAATCTTGCACGGATATCCTCCTGCTTAACGGCCTCTCCCACGAAAAAGCTTCTGGAGCATTGGCCTGTGTAGCGCTCTCTCCGAATATAATTTCCCTGTGCGTCCTTTTCCTCATTCGATGCATTTCTGGATGCCTGAACGGTCAGATAACCATCTTTAAGCTGAGCCGTCACATCTTCCTTCTTATACCCCGGAAGCTCCATCTCCAGCTCATAGGCTCCGTCCTGTTCCTTTACATCCGTCTTCATCAGGCTGGTCTCTCTTTTTGCTCCTTTAGAAAATCCGCTGTCAAAGGGAAAATCCATCCACTCATCAAACAAACTGTTTCCAAAAAGACTCGGCATCATCATCATAATTCATTCCTCCTAACTTGATTATCAACTTATTTTTCCACATTTTTATGAGTTGATACCTTTTTTGAACCTTTTTTGTTTACAAGTGTACTATAACTCTTTTTGTTAGCACTGTCAAGAGGTGAGTGCTAATAATTATGTGAACTTTTTGTGAAATCAAACATTAACAGACAAAAACCGCCTATTCCGAAGGACAATCATAAAGCTATCCATCAAAAAAGGAATGTCGGAAAATAAGACACTCCTTAATCCTGTGTAAATATATATCTGCAAAAAATGCCCAGAACCGGAATCGAACCAGTGACACGAGGATTTTCAGTCCTCTGCTCTACCAACTGAGCTATCTGGGCCAGTCAAATACCACAAAGCAGCTGCCAAATGAATACGCGGACATGTCCGCCCGGTTCTCTGCCTGTGAGAATAAATATAGGAGCACGAATCATTTACACTTATGCTTCGTGCTTCTTGAGTGGCGAGGACAGGATTTGAACCTGTGACCTTCGGGTTATGAGCCCGACGAGCTTCCAGACTGCTCCACCTCGCGATAATATAAAATTATACACAACATACTGTTGTGAGTGGGGGAAAGTGGATTCGAACCACTGAAAGCACAGCTAACAGATTTACAGTCTGCCCCCTTTGGCCACTCGGGAATTCCCCCTTATATATTTTATTAGAGCCGATGATCGGACTCGAACCGATAACCTGCTGATTACAAATCAGCTGCTCTGCCAATTGAGCCACATCGGCAGTAATGGGACCTATAGGGCTCGAACCTATGACCCTCTGCTTGTAAGGCAGATGCTCTCCCAGCTGAGCTAAGATCCCTCATAAGCGACCCGAATGGGACTCGAACCCACGACCTCCGCCGTGACAGGGCGGCGCTCTAACCAACTGAGCCATCGGGCCATTACACCTTCAAAACTATATACTGATATATCTCTTACACACCTTGGTTTCTTGTTCTTCCTTCTCTTTCCTATGACGCTCTGGTCAAGCCCTCGACCGATTAGTAGCAGTCAGCTCCGTACATTGCTGCACTTCCACCCCTGCCCTATCTACCTTGT
>JAETRR010000129.1 GCA_021770065.1 Lachnoclostridium sp.
CTAGTGTACTGACATGACGATATTTAACCTTACTACCGCCTTTTAAGAGGCGATAGTAAAATCGGGGTATAGAGACTTAAGCTTTATTCTGGCATCACCTGTCCTAAAATGCCAGTCAACCTTTGCTGCTATTGTATTACGCTCTGTTTCCCATACAGACAGTTCGCTGCGCAGCAGCTCAATGTCAGCTATACGGCGGGACAGGCACTGCCGGGTCATTACATTCAGCTCTATTTCGGCGATGTCCAGCCAACTGCCGTGCTTTGGGGTATAATGTATTTCCAGTTTTTTGATGATGCGTCTTGCTTCCTCCGGAGGATACTTCTTATAGAGAGAAGCCGGCTTATGGGTATTGAGGTTGTCCATTACAAGGATGATTTTCTCAGCATCCGGGTACATGACATCCACGAGATATTTGATCTCCTCCGCCCAGTCGACGGCTGTACGGTGCTCCCGCACGCTTACATGGTGCGTCCCGCCAAGCGGCTCCACAAAAGCAAATATGCTGACTGTTCCATTTCGGATGTATTCGGAATCCGTTTTGCGGTCGCTCCCGGGAATCATCGGCAGAGGCTCTCTGGCCTCGCCCAGAAGCTGGTAAGGCTTTTCATCCATGCAGACAACCGGACGCTTTTGGTCATAAGGAAGCTCATATACATCAAGGATATCCTCCATACAGGCTATGAATTCCGGGTCTTCTTTTGCCGGGATGCACCAGTAGTCGTTTTTGTGAGGTCGAAGTTTGTTTTTTTTAATGCGTTCCGGATTGCCTCCCTGCTCACAGGTGTTTCCAGAATGACTTTGGCTTCCTCCTCAAGCAGGCGGATCGTCCAGCGGGAATGGCCTTCCGGGACCGGCCCGCAGGCAAGCTCGATAAGCCGGGCTTCCACACGCCCGTCAACCTTGCGCCTTGCATTATCTGAGTTTATGCTTCTTTTAAATTCAGTGACAGCATTAACACCGCCGTTTATGTATTTTGTAACAGTATTTGTGACTGTTGCCAGACAGACGCCGTTGGATTTAGCACTTTGCTCATGGGTGAGAACTTTTCCATGCGACTCGTCCAGGTCAAGGATTATCTGGCATCTGCAGCGTATTGTTTTTGAAGTTGCTTTCTTACGGATTATGGATTTAAGCTTCTTGTATTCATTCTCCGTAAGCTTGATTACATATTTTCTGGGTCTTGCCATAGGAATCACCGCCGTTTTTTCTTAGTATATATCAAAACGGCTGTATTTACCAGTATGATTTGACTATATATCAATATGTCGTTACACTAG
>JAETRR010000020.1 GCA_021770065.1 Lachnoclostridium sp.
TCGTTAATGGTTCTCATGCACTTAATTAATCCCTGTTTAATTGTGATACACTCCGCTTCATTGGGTGCGGAATTTTCAATGGGCATGATGTCTATGGTCCAGCTTCCAATGTCTACAACCACCACTCGTTTCGGCAGCGTCTTAAGCCTGTCCGCCACTGCCGCATAGCACTGGGGAAATACGGATACCCTGGCAATTTTCATCTGATACTGCTCCTTTTCGAACCGGAAAGCGACCTCCTTATTTCTTGCCAGGTAGCTGATGAAGTCCTGCTTTTCGGCTCCAAAGCGTGTGAGAGGCAAGCCGACGGATAAAAGAACATCTGCATTTCTCATTCCTCTTCTGTTCAATTCCTTTGCTGCCGCCAGTGTAAGAATATAAAAGTTGTCATTCTCTACCTTTAAATCCCTTACCTCCAACCGCTTGCCTCCAACTTTATAATAAGAACCCTGATACTCCACCACATTCTCATAAAAAGCCGGCTCTGTCGTAATTTCCTTTACCCCAGTGGTGAACACCTGACTTACCGTTTTCATTCCGGACCAGCCGTGGTCTATTCCAATTACTTCGATATGTTTATTCATACTGCTTCTCCTCTTCCTTTTGTTTCTCAACATGTTCCCAATATAGCTGTTCCAAAAAATCTTTCTGAACCCCCTTATTCTGTAATTCCTCAAACTTCCTTTCTGCCATCCCTGCTGACTTTGCAAGTGAAAAAAGCATAACTATCATAAATACAAGGAATATTCCAAACCCTATCATCTACACTCCCCCTCTTTCTGCCTCGTTTCTCTAAAATTCTTTTCGCACACAGAATCCGGAATCGTTTCTCTAGCCTGCCTTTTTCACTGTCTGGCTCTGTCAGCTTGTCCAGGAACCAAGTCAACAACCCTGCTAAGCCGGGTTGTTGACCCCTGCGGCAGTCGCCAAATGTGCATGCAAGCATGCACGCTTGGCTCGTTGCTCGCAGGAATCTGCTTTCGCTTCGTCACGGCCACACTTAGTACCTCCTTTTCCGGGCGAAAAAAATAGGACTAAGTCAGCGCTCCAAAGAACAGCAAATACTGTTGCCAATACTTTGGCCGAAAGCTAACTTAGTCCTATCTAAATCACAATATTCAGTTTTTAAACATAAAAAGCCGGATGCTGATGGTCAACCCACCGCATGTTAAATAAATGCAAAATTTGTTATTCCTATGATAAAACGGGCCCGTCCTAACTGAAAATAACCATCCAAACCGGCTTTTTTCGTAGGACTAAATCAGCGGAAACCCTTGATTTTATTGGATTTTTGCTAACCTGACATTATAATAACAGGTTCCCCGGAATCCAATACCGCAACCCCGACGCCTGCCCCGTTATATCCCATACGGTAAACCTCCGGAGCGCCCACCAGCTCCCGTACACGATTCATAGCAACGCAGCTCCCTGCTTTTTCTATTAGCTTATGCGCCGAACTGCGAAACCGCCATTGTGCGTTGAAGCACCTGTTAAATTTCTATCTCAAAGCTCTCTCCGATCTGCACATAATCATCGCTTATCTGTCCGTCTTCCTCCGGAAGCTCCACCGCATAAAGGGTCATGGTCACAGTTTCTCCGCTCGTATCCAGTCTTCCATCGTCAATGATTTCTTCATTCTGCATATAGCCGGATTTTCTGTCCTGAGTCCGAACACCGAACTCTGCCTGATTTCCTTTTGCATCCTCTGCCTTTATCATCAGAATATAGTTGGTAGGACCGGAAAGGTCATAGGGGATTCTCTGCTCCAGATCATTCATGGCAAGCTCCCTTAAGGTTACGGTTACGCCGTCCGGAAGTTCAAATGCTTTTCCAATCTCTGTCCGTTTTGTATCTGCTATGAGATCCGTTCCGTCCGCCATGAAAGCAAATTCCCATTTTCCTTTTACGCTGTTTTCAAAGCCAAGCTGATCAAAGACAAGCCGGAATTCATTTTCCCCTGAGAGATCCATACCTGTGGCTTCATACTCTGCCACGGCTCCCAAAACCATCCGTTCCTCGTCCAGAAAACCGGAGCTTCCGCCTGCACCGCCTGTCATATGCTTTCCATTGATATACAGGCTGCCATCCGGTGTCAGATGGTTTTCCATGGGCTGCCCGTCTTCACGCTGCAAGGTGTAATTAACCACCAGTTTTTCCTCGGAAACTACTGCTTCCTGCAGGGTGAGCACATAGCCTTTATCTGTTACGGAGGTATTGACAACCTCCTTGTAATCAGCCAAATCCTCTGAAATCCCCAAGGCGCTGCTGATGTTCCAGCCTATCTGTTTAATGGCCGCGTGGACCTCGTCCCCGAAAGCTGCGGTTCCTGCAATCAGCATCAGCGCCGCACAGGCTGCCACGGATGCTCTGCGAAAGGTATTTTTTCGGGTATGCTTTTCTTTTTTAATCTCATCTAAAACTGCGTTTTTATATCTCTTCATTTCCACATCACTCAGGCATTCCGACAGGTAATCCCCATGTGATTCAAGCTCCGTATTTATCTCATTTGCCAGTTTGTAGGCTTCCCTGTTCATGCTTATGCCCTCTTCCTTTCTCCAAATTTGCTGCGGATTTTCTGTTTTCCCCGAAATATCCGCACATATACATTGTCTCTGCTGATTCCCAATGCTTCCCCGGCCTCCTCCGGCTCTTCCTCGTTTAAAAAAATCCGCCGGAACAGCTCCTGGTCTTTGGGCTTTAAGCAGGCTAAAATCTCCTCTGTTTCTTTTGAAAGCTCCTGCTCGGTCAGCTTAAGGAAAGAGGTTTCTTCCTCCGGAATCTCCATGTCCATATCTTCGATGGAGATTGTCTGAAGCTCCCGCTTCATCTTCCTCAGGGTATCAATGGCTTCCAGACGGGCGATTCCTGCTGCCCAGCCCTCAAAGCTGCCCCTGCTCTCGTCAAAGCTGTCTATGTTCTTCCAGATTCCAAGGAAAATGTCGTTCATGCATTCCTCCACTCGATCCGGGGCGGTAAAGAGCCGCTTTTTTACGATAGCATTTAAGAGGCCTCCGTAGGTATCGATGACGTAGAGGATCCCCTCTTCCTTTCGCTTTTTGATTAAATCTATAAAATTGTGTTCATTTGCTTTCATAAATGGTTACCTCAAAAATAATTTCCGTAAGCTTACGCGACGCCCGGCCGATGCGCCTTATCCCTGCAGGATATTTACCGGGGTTAAAAGATTTTGCTTTTTTAACCCTTTCACATTATACTTCGTTTTTGGGACGGAAAATCTTACAGTTTTCTCAATTTTTTATTTTTTTGTCTTTAACTGATATCAAAGGAGTTTACTGATACATGTCCCAAAAGAACATATAACATTGTATCGCCTGTGATATAGCAAAAGGGAGAATAAGCAAAATCAATATGCTCATTCTCCCTGATAGATTCAACATTGCCGCCTGCTTTTTTACAGAAGCATATAGTCAAAGGTCCGCTTCAGGTACTCACTGTACCCGGCCTTCTCCACGGCCTCGGAAGCTACTATGG
Organism: Lachnoclostridium sp.; assembly: GCA_021770065.1. Classification (GTDB taxonomy): domain Bacteria; phylum Bacillota; class Clostridia; order Lachnospirales; family Lachnospiraceae; genus Laedolimicola. The sequence continues at coordinate 3,493 of JAETRR010000020.1, forward strand.
AAATGCTTCCCAGCTCCTTATCCCCCAGCATATAGGTGAGCTTCCCAATCTCCTGCCCTTTCTCCACAGGGGCCGTCAGTTCCTTGACACAGAGCCATTTTTTCTCAATCTTAGTCAAATCTTCTCCTGTAGTACTTAAGTAAGCAAAAGTCCCGTCATAAGTTCCCTTTACCTCCTCCTGTACGCCGAAACGAATGGGAACCACCACATCCGGCTGTTCCTCCAGATCCTGGTAGAGGCTGCACTTGGCATAGCCGTAATTTAAGAGAGCCGTGGCATCCGCAAACCTGCCCTTGGGGTCAGGAGCCGCCATAACTACGGCGATCATCTCGATTCCGTCCTTCTCCGCCGTGGCGGATACACAGTATTTTGCCAGACTGGTGGACCCGGTCTTTAAGCCTGTAGCATAGGGATACTGCCGGATAAGCTTATTTGTATTCGTAAGGCCGAACTCCTCTGTGCCCCGTTTGGTAGTGTGAGTGATATTTTCCATCCAGACTGTGGAATAATTATGTATCTGGGGATATTTGGTGATCAATTCCCGCGACATAAGGGCGATATCGTAAGCTGTAGTCATATGACCATCCACGTCCAGACCGCAGCAGTTGACAAAATGCGTGTCTTTCATGCCGAGTTCTGCCGCGCGTTTGTTCATCATTTCCACGAAAAGCTCTTCGGTTCCGGCGATATGCTCTGCCATGGCAACAGAAGCATCATTTGCCGAGGCCACGGAAATGCACTTGATCATGGTATCTACGCTCTGGGTCTCCCCTTCCTCCAGAAAGACCTGGGAGCCTCCCATGGACGCTGCATAGGCGGAGGTAGTTACCGTATCCTCCAGCTTAATCTTTCCCTGGGAAACGGCATCGAAAATCAAAAGGAGAGTCATGATCTTGGTGACACTGGCCGGGTGAAGCTTCTCGTGGGCATTTTTCTCCAATACCACGGTTCCTGTGGAGGCCTCCATAAGAACTGCAGAGGGAGCAGTAATCCCGATGCTGTCCCCTGCGGCAGGCATCGCCTCATTCTCCGGATTTTCTCCCGTTGTCTCTCCCTGGGTCTGTTCTGCCTGGGCTATTTTACCCAGAATGGATTCTGCTACTTCCTTTCCGGGCAGCTTTTCTCCCGGAGCCGCTTTCTCGGGAAGCTCCTGATCCGCACTCTGAAGCTGCGCTGCCTCTTCCGCGCTGCGCTCCTGCTCTCCTGTTTCTGCTATAGGAGCGCCGCCGCTTTGTACCTGTGTCTCTGCTGGAGACGTACTCTCATTCTGCTCTTGTACTTTATCCGACGGCGTATTGTTCTCATCCCGGCTCTCCTCCTCCGTCTCCCCTCCCGATGCCTGCACAAGAAGCACCGGAGACCGGAAAACAAGACAGAAGGCAAGCAGGAAGATACAAATTTTCTTCATAAAATTCCCCTTCTATTTTTAGCGATTACTATTAGTAATGTGATAGAAGGGGAAAATATGTCATTTTTGTATAAGGATTTGTTTCCTTTACTTCCGTTCCTCAAGCTCCTCATAATCCACATGATGCCCCACATACTTATATGCCGGACGGACAATCTTTCCTGCATTTGCCAGCTCCTCAATGCGGTGGGCGCTCCAGCCGGAGATTCGGGAAATGGCAAAAATAGGTGTGAACAGTTCTGCCGGAAGTCCCAGCATACTGTATACAAAGCCGCTGTAAAAGTCCACATTGGCACAGACGGGTTTTAAAAGCTTCCTCCCCGACATCAGGCACTCCCCGCCAATGCGCTCCACGCGCTCATACAGCTCAAATTCCCGGGTCAGTCCCTTTTCCTCGGAAAGCTTCCTCGCATACTCCTTCAGAATCACGGCTCTGGGGTCGGATTCCGTGTACACGGCATGACCGATTCCATAGATCAGCCCTGCTTTGTCAAAGGCCTCCTTTCTGAGAATATGCACCAGATAGGAGCGAAGGGCCTCCTCGTCCTCCCAATCGGATACATGGGCCTTGATGTCACGGAACATCTCCTGAACCTTTAAGTTGGCTCCGCCGTGCTTTGGACCCTTTAGGGAACCTAAAGAAGCCGCCACTGCGGAATAGGTATCCGTACCGGTGGAGGAAACCACGTGAGTGGTAAAGGTGGAGTTGTTGCCGCCGCCGTGCTCCGCATGGAGAACCAGAGCCACATCCAGCACCCTGGCCTCCAGCTCCGTATAGGTTCCGTCCTTTCGCAGAAGGCGCAGAATATTCTCCGCCGTGGAAAGCTCCGGCTTTGGATTGCGGATAATCAGGCTCTTGTCCAGGTGGTAATGGCGGTAAGCATGATAACCGTAGACACAGAACAGCGGGAACTGGGCAATCAGTCTTAAAGACTGCTGCAGTACATTGGCAATCGATATGTCCTCCGGTTTCTCGTCATAGGAATAAAGTGTCAGCACGCATTTCTGCAGAGTATTCATCATATTGGAGCTGGGTGCCTTCATCACCACATCCCGGACGAAAGTATCCGGCAGGCTCCGGAATTCTCCCAAAAGAGTAATAAATTCATCCAGCTGCTCTTTCGTCGGCAGCTTTCCAAACAGCAAAAGGTAGGTAGCCTCCTCGAATGCAAACCGGCGGTTGGAAAATCCTTTTACCAGATCCCGTACATTGACTCCCTGGAAGTAAAGTTCACCGTCAATGGGAACCTTTTCTCCGTCCACGTAACCAAAGGAAACGACATCGGAAATCTCCGTCAGGCCTGTCAGAACACCTTTTCCCGAAGAATCCCTGAGACCTCTTTTCACATCATATTCTTCATAAAGCTTACCGTCAATCCGGCCGGAACGCATACTGTACTCCGCCAGCTTTTCCAGTCTTTTATCCACATGTATCCCTTCTTTCTTCATAATCCTCTCCTCCTGCGTATTTCAATTTGCTATCCCATGAACCAGCCTGTTAATATGCCGAGGACAGCTCCCATCAGCACCTGTAAAGGCGTATGGCCTACAAATTCCTTCAGCTTCTCCTCTGTCAGCTTTTTTCCCTCTAAGGTTTTAAAGCTGTCCAGAATCTGATTCAGCAGCTTTGCCTGTTTTCCTGTCTCCAGACGCACGCCCATAGCGTCGTGCATCACTATAATTGCCAGGATCGCCGCCACCGCAAATACGGGAGAGCCCATGCCGCATTCTTTTCCCGCGGAAACGGCCAGGGCACAGACGGTAGCTGCGTGGGAGCTTGGCATACCGCCGGATCCGATCAGCCGCTCCGGGTCAAATCCCTTGTTTACCCATGCGTGAATCAGGGTCTTCAGCACTTGAGCTATAAACCAGCCCGCCACTGCGCTTGTTAAAAGTGTATTTCCTGCTAATGCTTCAAAGCCGTTCATCTGTTATGTATTCCTGCCTCTCCTTTTATGTCAAAACATCTTTGTTCATTATAACGGATCTTTTTCTGTCTGACAAGTACAGGCAGATAATCCCTTTTGAAACCGCCTTAACAAAAACAGGACTGCCGCAATAAGCCGACAGCCCCGTCAAAAGCACATATCTTAAGAATTCTCATCCCGTATGCATTCTCTTTATTACCTTAAGCCTTGTAAACTCCTCACGCTCCTTTTCCTCCAGAGCGTTGGCAATCTCCTTCACCAGCGTCTCATATCTGGGAATCGTGATATTCTGCAGGGCGTTGGCTCTCTTCTGGGCCTTCTTGATATTGGCGGCCAGCAGGTAGGCAGAGTTCTCCACCATGGAGAGCTTCACCGTCAGCTCCTTTACCTTCTCAAAAGACACACGGGCGATATCCAGGGATTCCCTGGTGCTGTAAAAGGCATAGGCCGGAGTCCGGGTTGCCGCGTCATAGCGTACCAGGGGAATCTCCGTTCCCATAATGCTTCGGAGCTTCACCTCAATGGTATCTTCAATGGGCACATTCCGGGCCACGTCTGACACGAAGTTCACACCCAGCTCCATGTTGGCCTTCTGAAGCGCCTCGTAAGCCGTCTGAAAGGTAGTCCGGATCTCCTTCTGGATATCCCTTGCCTGCTCCACCAGGTTCATCAGCTCCCGGATAAGTATGTTTCGCTTCTTATCCATCAGCTCGTAGCCCTGCCGGGCCAGAACCAGAGAATTCTTCGCCAGTATTAAATTTCCTTTTGTGGGAAATGATTGGTTATCCATTATGCATCCTCTCTCTGGGGCTTATAATACTGATCCAGTATCTTTGTATCAATTCGATCCAGTTCCTCCCTGGGCAGCATTCCAAGGAGCTCCCAGCCGATATCCAGTGTCTCCTGGATGGTCCGGTTGTCCTCGGATCCCTGGCCTACGAAGCGTTCCTCAAAAGCCTTTCCAAAGAGCAGGTACTTTTTGTCAATCGGAGAAAGCTCATCCTCACCGATAACAGATGCAAGCGCCCTCGCATCTCCCACCTTTGCATAGGAGGAAAAGAGCTGGTTTGACAATGCCTGGTGATCCTCTCTGGTATAACCTTCTCCGATACCGTCCTTCATCAGACGGGACAGGGAGGGAAGCACACTGATAGGCGGATACACGCCCTGGCCGTGAAGTGCACGGTCCAGCACAATCTGTCCTTCCGTAATATAGCCGGTCAGGTCCGGAATGGGATGCGTAATATCGTCATTGGGCATGGTCAGAATAGGAATCTGAGTCACAGAGCCGTTAACACCCTGCACGATTCCCGCGCGCTCATAAATAGTCGCCAGCTCACTGTACAGATAACCGGGATAACCTTTTCTGGAAGGAATCTCTCCCTTGGAGGAGGAAACCTCACGCATGGCCTCCGCAAAGGAAGTCATATCCGTCAGAATAACCAGAATGTGCATATTGCACTCAAAGGCCAGGTACTCCGCAGCCGTAAGCGCCACCCTGGGAGTAATCAGACGCTCCACTACCGGATCATTTGCCAGATTCAGAAACATGGTTACATGCTCGGACACACCGCTCTCCTCAAAAGCGCGGCGGAAAAACTCAGCCACGTCATGCTTCACACCCATGGCTGCAAACACAACCGCAAACTCCTCGTCGGAATCTTCTCCCAGAGATGCCTGGCGCACAAGCTGTGCCGCCAGCTGATCGTGGGGAAGACCGTTTCCGGAGAAAATAGGGAGCTTCTGTCCGCGGATCAGCGTAGTCAGTCCGTCAATAGCAGAAAAGCCCGTCCGGATATAGTTTCGGGGGTATTCCCGCATAACGGGATTCAAAGGCTGGCCGTTTACATTCCGGTGAATGTCGGACTCCACCTCGCCCAGTCCGTCAATGGGCTGGCCGATGCCGTTGAAGGTACGGCCCAGAATCTCCGGGGACAGGGCTATCTCCATGGGATGGCCCGTCAGCTTGGTATGGGTATTCCTAAGGGACATATTGTCCGTTCCGCCGAATACCTGGATCACGGCCTTATCCTTGTAGCATTCGATAATACGGCCCAGTTCCTTTTTCCTGCCGTCAATGGTAATCTCTACAATCTCTTCATAGGAGGCATCCTGTACGCCCTCCAGCGCAATCAGTGGGCCGTTAATCTCGCTTAAACCTAAGTATTCAATTGACATCACACATACCCCCTATGCATTCTTTTCCAAAACTCTGTCATAAAAAGCATCTATCTCTTCTCTGTACCCCTCGAAGTCCTCCAGCTGATTATTCGGCACGTCATATTTGATTGCAATGACGCGTTCAAAGATATTTTCCGATTTCAGTACGGACATGGGCATGTTAAGAGCTATCAGCGCTCTCGCCTTGTCATAGAGATACAGAATCGTCTGCATCATTTTCATCTGCTTCTCCATAGGAACGCAGGTGTCATCGGGATGGAAGGCATTCTGCTGAAGGAAACCCAGACGCACGACTCTGGCAATCTCCAGAACCAGCTTCTGATCGTCAGGCAGCACATCGCTTCCGATCAGCTTTACAATCTCCATCAGACTGCTCTCCTGATTTAAGAGCACCATAATCCGGTTCCGGCAATCCATAAAGTCCTTTGACACATGATCCTTATACCAGGGAGCCAGATCGGAAATGTACTCACTGTAGCTGGTCAGCCAGTGGATGGCCGGAAAATGGCGTGCATAAGCCAGAGACTTGTCAAGTCCCCAGAAGCAGCGTACAAACCGCTTGGTATTCTGCGTTACGGGCTCGGAGAAATCGCCGCCCTGGGGCGACACGGCGCCTATAATGGACACGCTTCCCTCAGTCCCGTTTAAGTTCAGCATCAGTCCCGCACGCTCATAAAAGGCCGACAGCCGGGAGGCCAGATAAGCGGGAAAGCCTTCCTCCGCAGGCATCTCCTCCAGACGTCCGGACAATTCACGCAGTGCTTCCGCCCACCGGGAGGTAGAATCCGCCATAATTGCCACGTCATATCCCATATCACGGTAGTACTCTGCCAGTGTAATTCCCGTATAAATACTTGCCTCACGGGCAGCCACAGGCATATTTGAGGTATTTGCAATAAGAGCCGTCCGATCCATCAGCGGATTCCCCGACCTGGGATCCACGAGCTCGGAGAACTCCTCCAGTACCTGAGTCATTTCATTGCCGCGCTCACCGCAGCCGATATAAATAATAATATCCGCATCGGACCATTTGGCAATCTGATGCTGTGTCATGGTTTTTCCCGTTCCAAATCCTCCGGGAACGGCCGCTGTCCCGCCCTTTGCTATGGGAAACAGGGTATCCAGGATACGCTGTCCCGTAATCAGAGGCTTGGAGGCGGGATAGCGCTTTCTGGTCGGACGCGGAACACGGATAGGCCACTTCTGCATCATGGCCAGTTCCTGCTCCGTACCGTCGTCGTGCTGTAATACGGCAATGGTATCCCGGATGGTATATTCTCCGTCCGGCATCACTTTTACAATGGTTCCCTCCATGTCCGGCGGAACCATAACCTTGTGGAGTATAGCCGTTGTTTCCTGTACCTCACAGATGACAGAACCGCCGCTTACCCGGGTTCCCGGCTTCACGGTCATATGAGCCTTCCACAGCTTTTTCATATCCAGGGAATCCACTACAGTTCCCCGGTTAATATAGGCACCGCCCTCCTTGGCAATCTCGCTTAGAGGGCGCTCGATTCCATCATAAATATTATTTAAGATCCCGGGAGCCAGTGTCACGGAAATGGGCGCTCCCGTTCCCTCTACAAGCTCCCCCGGCCTGATTCCGGTTGTTTCCTCATACACCTGTATGGTAGTCTGATCTTTGTGAAGTCCGATGATCTCCCCTACCAGGCGATCCTTTCCCACATAGACCATCTCTGCCATTTTAAATTCCGTATTGCCCTTCAGGTACACGACAGGACCATTGATACCATATATTACACCTGTCTTATTCATATGCCGTTCCTCCCCTAAGCTTGAACTTTTCTCTGGCTTCCGCAAGCTTTGTCTCAAAGGAATTATCTATCAGAATATTTCTTCCGGGAATCACTGCCCTGGTTCCGCCCACAAAGGAATAACGGCTGACCGTAACGGGTGCGCCCGCCGCCACCTCCAGACTGGTTTTTCGCTCCGCATCCGAAGGATCAATATAGAGAATTACCTCTTCTCCCCTGGCAAATGCAAGGGCTTCTTTCAGCTGGCGCACCAGCAGACGCTGGTAATCACTGCTCTCTGCAAAACGTGCCAGGCGGTCCTTCATTTCCACAAACAGTTTTGCCTTCAGTTCCTCCTGCAGTCTGCTGATGGTACGGCGGATCTTTACCTGCTCCTCGGAAAAACGTTTATTGTTTTCCCGGATCAGCCGCTCGGTCTCTGTCTTAATTTCCAGATTTTCCTGTCGTCTTCTGTTTTCCTGGTATTCCTGGAAGATCTCTTCCATGGTCTTCGTATATTCGCGGATCACACTGTCATACTTACTGCGTGCTTCCTCCATAGAGTACTGTGTAAAATGCTGCAGCTTCTCTTCGATTGTCAAAGGTGTCACCTTCTTTCTTAAACCTTCAGTCCTACGGCCTCATTTACATATGAAGTAATGAAATTCTCTCCCCGCTGTGTGCCGTGCCGGTCGGGAATCTCAATTAGCAAAGGCAGGCTGCGGCTTAAGCGTATCTCATCAATCAGCTCCGGATATTCCCTCCCGAACTTTTCTGTCAGAACGACAATGGCGATTTCTTTATCTGACAGTACCCGGTCAAGAGCTTCTTTTAATTCTTCTCTGCCGTGAACCACAGTGCCCTCAATACCTGCCAGGCGCATGCCCGTGCAGGTATCCACATTGTCGCTTATCAAATACATTTTCATAGGATTCTCTGCCTTTCCTGTTGATGTTCACCCTGCGCCGTCTGTCAAGGTGCTTCTGCCGGGATTTACAGCTTACCTAAGATCATAAAGGAAATAATCAGTCCGTAGAGAGCAATACCTTCTGCCATAGCTACGAAAATCATGGACTTACCAAATACACTCTGATCCTCGCTGATAGCTCCGAGAGCCGCACTTGCAGAAGATGCAACGGCAATACCGGAACCGATACCGGAGATGCCGGTTGCCATTGCCGCAGCTATATAGCCGAGACCGGTTGCCAGTCCGCCGCCTGCGGCCGCCTCTGCAGCCTCTGCCGCATGTACATTGCCGCCATAGGCCAGAATGGATGCCAGACACAGAGTGCTGAAAAAGAAAAAGCAGTTGCATGCCAGGGAAGCCTTATAACGCTTCCGGCTCTTCTCTCCCAGGAAATACGCTCCGACAGGGACTACAATGCTCAACAACAGTGCTGCTACCAACGTTACCTTTACCAACATAGACATAACAATTTCCTCCTATTCCAGTTCCGCAATATCCCTCCCAGTACACGTTAGCCTAAATCAATTTCCAGCCACCAAAAGATGTGCCTGTAAATTGATTTGTGCACTGTGTGGGATATTGCTGTTTTTAGTTTCGCAATTTAATTTGCTTTTTTCATTTCATAAGGCACGAATTCGCGCCCGGTTCCTTTATAATAACGGCTGAACAGCTCGTAATACTGAAGTCTTAATACCTGGATTCCCACAATCAGCCCTTCCATTGCACAGACAAATATATTGCCCAGGACAACGACAATCCAGTTGCCGCTTCCGCCCTCGAAGCCTGCAAGCATCAGCACAACTTCCATCATGGCAGCATGGCTCACTGCAAAGGCGCCTACGCGGACAAAGGACAGGGTGTTGGAGAAAAAGCTCAGCAGCACCTCAAACATTTCAAAGAAGGACTGAACCAGATACATTCCCACGCCTCCCTCAATACCGCTGCCCTTTTTCTCAAGTCTGGCGGTCAGAGGCTCTTTGAAGAACATTGCCAGAAAAGGAATGCCGAAGACCAATCCCAGAACAATGCCAGCCGGAAGAACACGGCCCGTCATCACCAGTATCAGCATCACCGCCAGAGCACCGTAGAAAATAAATCCGGCAACTCCGTTGGGATCAAACCACCCTTCCGCATCCTTATTTTTCAGGCTTACCCGGATATGGAGCAGCATAGCCGTTAAAATCATAAACATGCCAAAAACCACGGCCACCACAAAGACCGTATTCATCTGCCCGATAATCGGAAGGGTCATCATGGCCTCTTTGGGACTCAGCCAGATATGATGAATCACTGTATCCTCAAATCCGAAAAAGCTTCCGTACAGAAAACCGAACACTACGGAAAAAATACCGGCACAGGAGACAATGGCCGCCAGGTTCATACCCTTTTTCTTATAGAGCAGAGCACCTCCTGCAAGAAGCACCAGGCCCTGTCCCACGTCACCGAACATGGCTCCGAAGATAAAGGAGTAAGTCAGCGCCACAAATATCGTAGGATCCATCTCATTGTACGCGGGAAGTCCATACATCTTAATATACATCTCAAAGGGCTTAAACAGCCTGGGATTCTTAAGTTTCGTGGGCGGTGTGCTGAATACGTTGTCATGATCGTCCTCCACCACCACAAAGATCCGCTCATCTTTCTCGATCTCTGCCCGGAATGCATCTGCCTGGTTCTCAGGCATCCAGCCGCAGAGAATATAGAACACCTGGTTCCGCTCCCGGGTCAGTGCCGCAAACTTCCGGATCTCAAAGGTTTCCCGTCGCCGCTCTAAGAGGGCACAGGCTGCTGCAAGCTTGTCGCCGTGATCCGCTATTACCCGGTTCATTTCATGTTCCAGGGCCGCAAGCTTTTCATTTATGGCTTCAAGCCCCTGCTGCAGCTTCTCCAGGGCATCCTTCGGTGTTCCCATATATTCGTCGGGCATAAAGAAATGTTCAAAATGCATGGACGCGTATACTGCGTCAATCTTGTCCGCAAAGGAAACAGGCACGAAATAGACGCCCCACACATAATTCTCATCACACTGGCATTTATAAAAAATGGTATCCAGGTTATCATACACATACCGCTCAAATTTATCAAAATATTCCTTGGAAATGCGTCCAAAGCGGTATTTTACATAGCGGAAGCCCAATAACTCGTGAATGTCATAGGGAATCTCGTCAAAGGGGGTTATCATATCCACAGAATCCTGGCATTTTTTCTGTTTCGCCAAAAGCTCTGTCTTCTTTTTCTGAAGCTCCTCCAGATCCTCCTCCGCCTTTTTCAAAAGATCCATGGCTTCCTGGGCAGTCATATCCGGAAATGTCCGGCCGGCTTTTAAATCCTCCGGCAGATATTCCTTCGCCCGCTTTAAGATCTCGTCATAGGGATTTTTATCCGTATACGGCCTTAAATTGTGTACAGTCTTAAGCTCTGTCAGTGCATTTTCCAGCTGTATCTCATATTTGGAAAGGTACTGCTCGGCCATCCGTTCAATGTCATCTTTGGGGCCGGTGATGCTTAAGAAATTCATTTTAACAACCACATCTATACCTCCTATCCGTTTACACTCTGATATATGCCAGGGTCTCCTGGGGCTCCAAGCCGTACCTGACGCCTTCCAGTACGGTGGTCAGCTTGTCAATCTCTTCCTCCTTGTCGTGAAGATAAGCCGTTACAACCGCCAGAGAATAGGGATTCCTGCGCCGCTCCTCCCCGTATATCCGGTTCAGGAGCTGTTGGTAAAGCTTTTCCAGTTCACCCGCGGCCACTTCCCGGAAATGTCTCCCGTAATAGGTCTGTGCCAGAATTTCCTCCAGCTCTTTCCCGTTCGAAGCCGTAGCCATGGCGCTGATTTCTTCATCCCGAAGCCGGTAGGATACGGGAATCAACAAGGCAAATATCGAGGCAGCCGGAAGCTGGTAATACTTTTTAGCACGGCAGATCCAGGTCAGATTCAGCAAATCTATCTGGCTCCCAAAGGTCCGGATCAGCATTTCCAGATCTGTTCCCTTCAGAATCTTATCCTTCTGTTTCCAGATTTCCGAAAAATAGTAAAGATCCAGGGCCATCTCATAATCAAAAAGCGCGGCCTCTCCTGCGTTGTTCAGACGCAGCAGCACCTTTTTATAGCTTGTGTCCCGTAAAGCCTCCAAAAGTTCCGGTATGGTTTTTGCCTGGGACAACTCTTCCATATGAATATTAGACAGCTTTTGAAAAAAGCTTCTCAGCTCTCTGGATTCTCCTGTCCGGTCCCCATGGTTAAAAATACGCCGTAAGGCCCGTTTGATCACCGAAATTTCAAATTTTCTAAAATAAAACTCCAACAGCTTTTTCTGACTCTTGCCGCAGAACCGATACAGCTTGGAAAAATCATAATAGAGTGTTCCTACTACCATGCGTTCCAGATCTCTCTGGTGAAGCCTGGCTGCATCCTGATCCCCCAGAACTGCCCGGTAGGAAGGAATCTGCTCCAGATAAGCAATGGCCTGGGAGATATTTTCCATCTGCGCCAGATGTTGAAAATCCTTCTCTTTTAAGAGACGGCTTTTCATAGCCCGGATCTTGGTAGCAAGAGCACCATAGCTCATCACACCGCTCATACTACTCTCCTATAATATAATGAAACAGCTCATCCACGAGCTTTTCGTGATTCTGGGTATATTCCTTCTTCATGGCCTCCAGTGCCTGCTCGGTTTGCCGGCGCATCTTTAAAAGCTCTTCCTCAGCTTCCGATTTCAGCTTTTCATTCAGGTCTTTCAGCTTTTCCTCTGTCCGGGCATCCAGCTCCCGGTCAAAATCCAGAGTTTTCTGCTCATACTCCTTGGCAATCCGTCTTTTTTCGTCGGCCGACTGCTTTTCCACATTCACGGCCGCTGCCTCAATCTCGGAAAGCCGGTTGATCACGGTCACCATCTGCTCCATGATACTCCCTCCATTCCAGTTCCGCATCCGAATTATTTTTCCTTTTTACATTCATTGATATACTATACTCTTTTATTGATAAAATCTATAGTAAAAATGACAAAAAACACAAAAAAATTGGATATTTTTTTTAATTCATTCCGTTTCTGTCTTAAAAACAAGCTGCCGCGGCTCATTCCCGCGACAGCTCTCTTTGTATTTTTCTTGTTATTGTTTCCACAGCTTCTGCCGAAAAAGAAAATGATAAAACGCTCCCAGCATACCCGCATCATTTCCGTGTCTGGCCGTACAAAGAAGTGTTTTCGATGCAATACTTCCAATTAAATACTTCTCCATGGCTGTCCGGATACGGGGCAGCAGATACGCCTCCTGTTCCATAACTCCCCCTCCCAGCACAATGATTTGAGGGTTCAAAACATAGCAGATATTCGCAATCCCCTCGCCCAATACATCTGTCATCTCCTCTATGGCCTGACAACAGATGTCGTCTCCCTTCTCTGCCTCCTCAAAAATACGATAACCGGACCACTGCTCCTGCCTGTCCTGTTTTTGTTCCGCAACCTTTCTTGAAAGAGCGCTTACTGCCCCCGATTCCTGGAATTCTCCTCTCGTAAGATGAAGATATCCCACTTCGCAGGCGCTGTTGGAATATCCGTGCAATACCCTTTTGTCAATCAGAACGCATCCCCCGATTCCTGTTCCGATTGTCAGGCATACACTCAGACGGCTGTCCTTCGCCGCACCGCATATGGCTTCTGCCAGTCCGGCACAATTTACATCGTTTTCCACTTCACACGGAATGCCGAAATCCTCTTCCATGACGGCTTTCCAGCAGGTTCCCGCATAGGAGGGAATCAGCGGTGACGAATAGAAAACCTCTCCCTTCTCCACATCTACCATTCCCGCTGTCGAAATACAGATGCCGGCAGCCGGATGTTCACCTGTATACCGCTCCACAATCCCCTTTACCTTTCGGACAACTGCCGGACCCCCTGAAGATGCCTCTGTATTCATACACCCCTTCTCAAGAAAGATACCGTCTTCATTTATCAGTCCATATTTAATCGCTGTTCCTCCCACATCTATACTTATAAATCTTTTCATCGTCCCCCCTCCTTATTATTCTCAGTCTGCACGGCCTGTCTTCTTCTGCATATGCAGCATTTTCATCACTTCGTCCTCAAAAAAATTCACGCGTTCATGGGCATGCTTAGGATAAATCACATGCTTTTTTTCACATACTGCCCCATGATAAACGGCATACTGTCCAAAGGGCAGAGCAGCCTCGTCCATAAGACAGGTTCCCATTAAAAACTGTCCCTTAAGAAGAGGCGCAAACAGAACCGGAGATTCATAAATATCAGAAGGGTTTTTCCCGGACAGCCCGCGATCTCCAAACAGGGGATTCAGCACCATACAGCAGGTGTTTTCCGAAAGCATCGCAGCAGCAGCAATTGCCGCCGTACCGCCCAGGCCCTCTCCGTAAAAAACTATATTTTCTTTTTGAAGCTCCGGCTGCTTTCGTATCACCTGTGCTGCCAGAAAGCAGTCCCGATAATACTGCTTCAAATCCACCTCTCTCCAATCTGGAATGGCCTGTGCATGCTCCATGCCAAGAACCGCATAACCCAAAGCGGAAAATCTCGTCAAATACTGCCACCCCTTTGCCCTCTGGTTATAATCGCTGAACACCACGATAACCGGATACCGCCCGTCTTTGCAGGGACGTATATATCTCACCTTTAATATCCGGCCTTTTTCATCGGAAAATGTAATTCGTTCATAAACAGCCGTGTTCACGGCAAATGCCAGTCTCTCCCTGCTCAATTCCTCAAATGCAGTATTCCGAAACGCATCTGCCCATTGTGTTTCAAAATCAAATGGTTTTTGGATTGTAATACGATCCTTTTCCAAATGTTTTATCCGCTCTGATATCATCACAGGAAAGCTCCTCCCAATTGTCCAGTACAGCTGCTCCAAAAAAGTCCAGAAGTAAATCATTAAAATCCGATATTTCCTCATGTCCACAGCCCTCAAAAAGACAGCGCCTTTTAGGGCAGCACAGTTGATTGTAGACCGCACACTGAGTGATCGGAGGACAGACTGCGTCGTCCAGACCTGTACCGAACAATACCGGACATGAAACCATATGTGCAAAATTTTTAGTATCGATATAGCCAAGACGCCTCATCCATTCATCCAGACGATCTCCCCGGGGATCAAACCACCGCGAATAATAGCGCAGGCCCTCATAGGCCGATGTATCTGCTCCCAGCTCCCACACCATGCGGTAATCACTGAGAAACGGATATAAAACTGCCGCCCGTTGGACCAGGTCCCGGTTCAGGGCCGCACAGGCCAGTGCAAGCGCCCCTCCCTGGGAAGCTCCGTTCACAAACACACGCTGCAAATCAATTCCTTCCAGTCTCTGAACGATGCGGCACAAGATGCGGATATTCTTCTGAAGGCGTACATAGTACATTTCTTCAGGCGGCCCATCCAGTCCGGCAATCAGATGTCCAAAGACCGTTGTCCCCAGATATCCGCCTGTATCCTCACTTTTACCGCCCTGTCCCGGACAGTCAAGGGCTATAACAGCGTTTCCCATTCCCACAAAGGCCGCCAGCTCCAGCCAGCTTCTCGCCGCCCCCGGATAACCATGAAACTGCAGAACCAGAGGAACTGCTTCCCCCGAACGCGGTCTTAAATATCTGGCACACAATCTGGCCCCATAAAGACCGCGAAACCAAAGTTCATAACACAAACAGTTGTCAAAGGAGGGCATCGGGGCCAAAGTCAGATCAAATTCCAATGGAATTTGATCTGACTCCTTCATCTGTCTTTCCCAGAATTCATCAAAATCTTTTGGAGGCGGCGTGCTGCCCGAATATGTATCAAGCCGTGCAATCTCATCTCTTGTCACAAATATTCCTCCATAGAGCCAGCTTATTGAAAACAAACTGCATTCTGTTCCGACTCTTCAATCACCTTATTTCCATTTTCCGTATAATCGTCCATGGCCTGCTGTGCAGTCTTCTCCCCTATGAGCAGCGCCTGCATCTCCGGGAACAATGTATTCCGAAGCTCTGTGTACCCGGCAATATTACGGGAAAAATCAAACAGGTACTGTTCATTGCCGCTTAATGCATCCAGATACGGCATCTCGTCCTTTACCTTCTCTGCCACAGATGCGCGCACGGGAAGTCCGTTTTTAGAGGCAATCACCAGTTCCGGATCTGTAGAAAAATATTGGATAAAATCTTTCGCTGCCGCAATCCGAACCGGATCCCCTGTATTCATGGCCATACCGCCGGTCACATAAGTAAAGGTCAGAGGATTGTCTTTTCCTGGAATATTGGCAAGACGAATGTCCGCATTGGGATCGATTGTCTCCATTTCCTGCTTCTGTGTGCCAAGTAAAATGTTATTCGTAAAGCTGATTGCAACCTGTCCATTGATAAACAGGGCATTACAGTCATTGGAGCTTAGAGATTCCGCACCCGGTACCGTCAGTCCTTCATCATAGAGATCCTTTAAAAACTGAGCTGCCTGTACACCGCTTTCTTGATTGACAATCAATCTGCCGTCTGCATCAAAAAAGTCATTTCCGAACATTCTTAAATAAGCCAGCGTCCAGGTATCTGCTTGATTATTTTTTGCATATAATGACATGGGATAGATATTGGGAAGCTTCTCCTTAAGCGTCCTCAAAATTGTTTCCAGCTCCTCCACGGACCAGGTAACAATTCCGTATTCGTCACCGATATATTGGTCTAGGCCGGCCTCACGGAACATATTGGCATTATACACCAGCGTTCCTGGCTGATTACTGAAGGGATAGCAGAATATATGACCTTCTGCCGTACAGTTTTCCCACATTCCCTCTGAAATGTCTTCCCGTGCTTCCTCTGTCACAATATCATCCAGGGCTACAATAGCATTCTTATATACAAAAGAGGACATGGTAAATGTACTCTCAAACATAATGTCCGGAAGCGAATTGGACTTAAGAGCAATATTCAGCTTTTCATCTCTGGAATCTCCCGGT
Source organism: Lachnoclostridium sp. (assembly GCA_021770065.1). Taxonomy (GTDB): domain Bacteria; phylum Bacillota; class Clostridia; order Lachnospirales; family Lachnospiraceae; genus Laedolimicola. The sequence goes on from JAETRR010000020.1 coordinate 19,688, forward strand.
ATAATCTCAACTGTAATGTTTACATTGGGATGCTCTGTCTGATAACGTCTGATGGCTTCCTTGAAAAAGCTGTCGTAATCCGCACCCTCTTCGTCAGCATCAAATACGCCTTTCCACTTTGCACTGGACCAGATGACCAGGTTGATCTCTTCTTCTGCATTACCGCTGTCCTTACCAGCCTCCTCTTTACTGCTGCCCTGTGAATCCGACCCATCCCCAACACCGTTATTTCCCGCTTTGCACCCTGCCATGGCTGTCAAAACCGCAAGCACCAACAAAAGGGCAAACCATTTTTGTAAAAAAATTTTTCTTCCTTCTCTCATAGTTTTCCTCCTATTCCAATTAAAATCGCTGCGCGATGGCACTAAAGGGTAAAGCCGCTTCGACACACCGGCTTTACCGTCCAGAATACTGCTGTTTCCGGTTCCGTCATACTGTATAAAGCATGGTCACCCCTTTACGGAACCTACCGTAATTCCCTTGGTAAAATATTTCTGGAAAAAGATGAACATAATCAGCATGGGAAGCGCCGCTATAACAGCCCCTGCCATTTTATAGGCAAAATTCGGGTTAATATCCATCATCAGCGAAGCAATTCCCACCTGAAGCGTCATCATCTCCTTGCTTCTGGCAATTAACATCTGCCACAGATAATTGTTCCATACCTGGACAAAATTCAAAATAAACAATGCTCCGATTCCCGGTTTCACAACCGGAAGAATAATACGGTAAAAAATAACAAATTCATTGGCTCCGTCCAGCTTAGCCGCCTCCCTTAGGGACTCCGGCACACTGTCAAAAAACCCCTTCATTAAAAACACTCCGAAACACGTTGCCACATTCGGCAGTATCATTCCCAGATAGTTATCACTCCAGCGGAATGTCTGGACAATCTCAAATAAAGGTACTATAAAAATCTCCTTTGGAATCATCAGCGAAAAAATCACAACTCCAAAGACAATTTTCTTTCCGGGAAACTGCAGCATGGAAATGGCATAAGCTGCCATTGTGGAGCAAATAATAACGAGAATTGTTGTTCCAAGAGCCACAATAATGCTGTTTACTGCCCAGCGCACAATCGGCTGTCCCGTAAATAAGTCCACATAATTCTGGAAATAAAATGTAGTCGGAAACCAGTCCGGCGGCATCTTAAAAATTCCGGCTGATGTTTTGAATGAGCTTGTAATCATCCAGTAAAAGGGAAACAGATTCAAAACCGCCAGAAATACCACAACCATATTGGCAATCCGGTCCGGCAGCTCCGCTTTTTTTCTCCTTCTCCATCTGCGTTTCATCATCGAACCTCCTTCCATTGCTGCTAATCTTCCGGATTGCTGAGCGCCTTAAATTGCGGAAGAACAAGAAAAATTGACAGTGACAGCATCAGTACACCGATTGCAGCAGCTATATTTGTCTTGTCATATACAAAAGCATTCTGATACAGATAGTACATCATAGTTACAGACGCGTTATTCGGACCTCCGTCCGTAAGCAGCTGTATGATAACGAAGAGCTTTAAAATTGATATGGTGTTGATTACGGCCAGATACAGGGTAGTCGGCTTCACAAGGGGAATTACGATATGGAAAGACCAGCTTCTCTTGGAAGCTCCGTCCACCTTCGCTGCATCAAACAAATCCCCGGGTATTCCAATCATGGCTGCAACATACATAATAATATTCTGGCCGACGCTGGCAATAATCGTAACAAATGCAATGATCCATAAAACATATTTCCGGCTGCCAAGGAGATTTACTGTCTGACCGCCTGCACTGCCTATCAGGTAGTTAATCAGACCGCTGGCCGGATTCAGCAGGAAATTCCAGACCATAGCCATAACGGTATTGGACACAATCACAGGCAGATAATATAAGCTCCGGATTGTGGAAATATATTTATGTGATTTATCAAAAACTGCTATTGAAATAAACAGCCCCAAAAGCAATGTGGCAGGTACAACAACAACTGTCAGAAACAGCGTATTTTTTACAGCAGTTATAAAAAGACTGTCTTGAAACAATTCCACATAATTTTGAAATCCCACAAAAATTTCCGAGGTATAAGTCGTATGAAATAAACTGATGCGCAGGCCCTCAAAAACAGGATAAATCGTAAATACTGCGAAGAAAAGCAGCTGCGGCATTAAAAACATCCAGCCTGTAAGAGGCTTTGATGCATAATAGTGCTTTTTACGGGAACGCTTCCGCCTCATGTACAACCTCCCTTCTTTTCATATAAAAGTTATCGGTTAGAAATCTACAATGCAAAAATTTTTTTCTTTTTGACAAAAGTATTCAAAAATTATTGACACAAGCCAAATCATATGAAATAATTCTGAATTAGAATTTAACGAGGAGGATTCCCATATGGCAATGCCAAATAATATATTCAGCCGTATAAATATCAGTGAAAGCGTTTTTACCAGCTCCGAAAAGAAGGTTGCAGATTATGTAAAAAACAATCCGCAAAAAATCCTTAAAGTCTCCATATCAGAGCTTGCTGCCCTGTGCGGCGTCAGCGATTCTACCATCTTCCGCTTCTGTCGGACACTGCGCCTAAAGGGATATCAGGAATTCAAAACCATCCTTGCACAAAGTGTAGGCTTAAGTACCAACAGCAACGAATTTCAAATCAATGTCAAAAATAAGAAAATTTCAAAATCGGATTCCATTGAAAGTGTCTGCTTAAAGCTCCAGCAGGCAGATCTTGATGCAATTGAGGAAACGCGTCATCTTCTGAATCCCGTGGAAATCGACCATACGGTAAAGCTTCTGCTTGAGGCAGAAAATATTTATTTTTACGGCTATGGCATAACAAGCATCACTGCCCTGCAGGCCTACAGCAAATTCCAACGTGTCACAACAAAAGCATTCTACTCCACCGACTCCAGTATCCTGCATATGAGAATGTCTCTGATGTCTTCCAAAGATGTGGTCGTCATCCTCTCCTATTCCGGACAGTTAAACGGTATGGAGGAAGTGCTCCAGTACGCGACTGAGGCTGCCAGCAAGATTATCTGCATCACCCGCTTTATGGATTCCCCACTCACAAAATATGCAGACGTTGTACTCTTGTGCGGAGCTGATGAGGGCCCCTTTCAGGCCGGTTCTCTCTCTATTACAATTGCACAGTTGTATCTTATTGATATTCTGTACACGGAATTTTTTAAACGCACTTATGATGTTTCCCAAAAAAACACAAAAAAAACCAACAGAGCTATTAATATATAGCCCTTCACGGGGCTGCCGCACCGTCCCACAGCAGCCTCGTTTTGGACTTCTGTCACTGATACTTCCAATTCTCAGTTGATGTCACTTATATCAACGACCCGTTCTGTTCTGCCGAAAGTACCGTCATCCTTGCGGACCTCGAGCGGAAGTTCTCCCAGGCCTTCTACCACAGCCTTTCCTGTAAATCCTTTCTCCACAACCTCGGCAGGAATTTCGATTCTTCTGGCTGTTCTTCCCATGGAAATCACATCTCCCGGGAAAAATGTAACATATTTAGAAGCCACACTGACTGCTTTCTCTGCCGACATAATATACTCATCGGTTGTAGTTTCCACTTCCCCGACTCCGTCAATGGTAAGCTTCATTTTATGTCCCTTCATCGAAAATCCCGGCTCTATCTGCTCTGCAAGTACATTATAGCCGTCGCCCCAGCGGCCGTACAATACCGGGAACTGCTGCTCCTGGCGGCCTGCAGGCCCCTGCACCTGCTCCTTAAAGGAAGTATCTGTAAAGGAAACGATAAACGTATAACCCAGAATATAATCATTAATATCCTCCAGGGCTATCTGGTGTGTTACCTTCTTAATTACAACACCTAATTCCAGTCCGGCTATAATGCCTGTTGCACGTTTTGACAATACTGTGTGATTATTTCCGGTTACTGCGCGGCCGGGATTATTCAAAATACGCGGAATATCTTCTACCCGGGCCATTCCCTCCAGCTTCTCTGCCTCATCATAATTTCCAAAAATAATCCAGAAATGGCGTACTGCCTCCGGGTCAAAGTCCTTTACATCCGCCAGACAGTCCTCTCCCTTGTTGATCAGTTCGCGGACAGCCGGGGCCGGGTGAATATAAGTCTCATCATCCGGTTGTCTCCAGTCATAGTTATCCTTCCACATCACATGGGCCGTAACAGTTCCTAATCCTTCAATCTCTCCCTGCACAGAGTTCTCGGGCGTATAGCTGTATTCACTCCACAGGCGCAGTCCGTCAATCTGCATGGCTCCCAAATGAATTACATCTCCCGGATAAAGCGTTCCAAAGGAAGAAAAGAATTCGATGGCTCTCTCAATTCCCAGAATATATTGTCCGGAGAAACCATGATCCCGTACATAGCCGTCCTGTTTCGTGTAGGATTCCAGATCATACGGATTTAAAATCTCGTCCTTTGTGACAATGTAAGGTCCCATAGGTGCAAGGGCATCCATCTTCTTTCCATTCCAGGAAGCGGTAGCTGCCATAAAGAAATCATCCTCCACCCGCGGCTTCTCTCTGTCAATATCGTTATACCAGTTCCGGGGAGTCAGCTCCAGCACATTCGTATAGCCTGCAATATAATCCAAAGCATCCTTTGCCTCAATATATTTCCCCTGCTTTCCTATGACAACGCCCAGCTCAATGTTAAAGCCCACCGGAAACGCATCATCTTTGCCGCCTACCAGAAATGCAATGTCATGATCTCCGATAATGCAGGCCTGTGTACGCTGATGTCCCTGCGGATACAATTGTACGACTGCACGCTTGGGATCATTCCGGAAAAATGCCGGGCTGTTCTGTACCAGTCCCCAATACAAACGCGGACGCGGAACAGGAGCCTTCAAATGAACTTCATTTCTGTGATAGCTGCACTGCCGCAGAAGATATCCGTCCTGCTTAGAGATAAACCGGGCTGCAAAATTTTCCATCCTTTTCAGGATCTCCATTCCTTCTTCTCCCATAGCAAGAAATCCCTGCATATCTTCCGGCCACTCTTGTCCGTCCGGTATAAATTTCGGTGTAACCAGCTCAAAATAAGAGGTAAACCGGGCAATCTGGGGGATCAGGGCTTCCAGCTCCTGCGGAACCACGATCAGATCGCTTTGATCTTCCGGATCCGAAATCACAAATCCCCATTTTTCTGTTTTATTCTGTTCAAATGTTGCAAGCTTCATTTTATATCCTCCATATCATAGTTTGTTTTTCAGACAGACGGGTTACAGCTCCTCTATGGTCTTCTCAATATCCTCTTTCAGCTCCAGCAGCTTACTGTCCTCACGGGAAACCGGCAGAAACGGAAGCCTGGGCTGTCCGATCTCAATTCCGCTGCGCAGAGATATAATTGCCTTATTCGCTCCATACATAGAAGGGAAGGAGCACAGCCGGTAAATCAGAAACAGGATTTTGGCCTGCAGATCATGTGCTTTCTCCATCTGTCCCGACACAATATACTCCTCCAGTTTCAGATAAAGCTCGGGCATCGGTCCGTAAGTTCCTCCGATTCCTCCGTCGGCTCCCATAAGCCTTCCTGCCAGATACTGCTCATCCGGTCCGTTAAATACAATGAAATCCTTACCGCCAAGCTCTTTAAACTGCGTTATCTGATGGGCAACCTCAGAAGAATTTTTCACTCCGCAGACCTTTGGGTTCTCTAACATTTTTTCGAACAGACCCCGGGATAAATCATAACCTGTCAGCTGTGGAATATTGTAAATAAAAAAGGGTAAATCCGCCGCCTCAGTCATAGCCGTCCAATGATTTTCTATGGCAGCCTCAGAGTATTTGTAAAACACACTGGGAATCGCTGAGATTGCATCTGCCCCGCATTCCTGTGCATAAGCCGCAAGCTCAACACTGTCATGGGTTGCTGCACAGCCGATATGGCATATCACGACCAGCCGTTCTCCCACTGCATCGCAGACAGCCTTCATGGTCTGCTTACGCTCCTCCACATTGCAAAGCAGGCCTTCCCCGGTACTCCCGCACACATACAGCCCCTTTGCTCCAATGGTTTCATACCACTTTGCCAGCCTGGCCGTCTTCTCTGTGGAAATCCGTCCGTTTTCATCATAGCAGGCATTCATTGCCACAAATACCCCATGAAATTTACTTGTATCATACCGTCTCATTTATAATCCCCTCCAACCTTTTTTAATCCAGAAAAAAAATCAACCACATCATTCTTTGGGCGCCTTATTCTTTTTTTGATTATTTTTTCTAAATTTATATTATAATAAAAAAATTTTTTTCGCAACATTTTTATTTAAAAATATTTTACAAATAATTTGTGACAATTTTGTATATTATGCCATATTTTTTATTTATTTGATATTTTATTTTATTTACATTGACTTTTCATATTTTTTGTAATAAAATCAAACAAAATAGAAATTTTTTTTATCATATTTAATTTATATGAAAATATTTTTATCTCTTTTTAACAAAATAGACGTTATAAAAGAAAGGGGACTTTCAAAACAAGAATCTAATGATACTGCTGTTCCGCAAAAGAATATTAGAAAAAGGAAAGGAAAACACTATGAAAAAAGATCTACAGCATATTCTGGATATAACAGAAAAATCTATCATCGTTTCCTGTCAGGCCCTGCCCTCCGAACCCCTGTACTGTGAAGAAATGTCTCTCATGCCTTTTATGGCAAAGGCCGCTAAGGAAGCAGGCTGCAGATGCATCCGTACCAACAGTGTCCGGGATGTTATTGCTATTAAAAAAGAAACAAAGCTTCCTGTTATAGGTTTGATCAAGAAGACCTACGAGGGCTACGATTCCTATATCACACCTACTATGAAAGAGGTGGATGCCTTAGTTCTCGCCAAATCTGATATCATCGCCATTGATTGTACTATGCGCCGCCGTGGAGATGGTCTGACTATCAATGAATACCTTCATCAAATTCATATGAGATATCCGGATATCATTTTAATGGCCGATATTTCTACTTATGAAGAGGGGCTCAACGCCCAGGCCTGCGGCGTAGATTTAGTCAGTACAACTATGAGCGGTTATACCTCCTATTCTCCACAGACTAAGGGGCCCGATTTTGAACTTGCCCGTGCATTGGCCAGGGATTTAAAAATCCCTGTTATTGCAGAAGGAAGGATTCAATCTCCCGAACAGGCAGAACAAATGCTTCAGACAGGAGTACATGCTGTTGTTGTGGGCGGAGCTATTACAAGACCCCGCGAGATTGCCGCCCGTTTTTTTCAAGCCGTTCAGCCAAAACCTGCCTCACTCTGCTAAACACAAAAAATTCCCCGGCTCGAAAGACCGGGGAATTATTGTCTTGCATGATTAGTTAAATTTACGTTTTCTGGCTGCTTCAGATTTTTTCTTACGTCTTACGCTGGGCTTTTCGTAATGCTCTCGCTTACGAATTTCCTGCTGAATGCCTGCTTTGGCACAGTTTCTTTTAAAACGGCGTAAAGCGCTATCTAAAGTCTCATTCTCTTTTACGATTACATTCGACATAATGTCACACCTAACCTCCCTCCAGTTGTATATTGTGCATTAGACACAACTGTCTGGGTTTTTCTTACTGCACAAATAAGATTATAGGGGTTTGTGAAGGTTCTGTCAACACTTTTTCTTGTTTTCTTAAAAAATATAACCAAAATTTGTCATAATCTTATTTTAAGTTCCACAATATACCCTCTGCACATCCCTATTCATAAGAATTTCCGGCCGTTTATCCATATGTCCGTAAATCTTTCTATGCGCATCGGGTATATTGCTGTTTTATAGAAAATTAAGGACAACTATTTCACCTGTTCAGCCACAACCTCTGCCGCCTTCTCAATAGCCGCATCAATTCCATCCGGATTCTTGCCTCCTGCCTGAGCCATGCCCGGCCGGCCGCCTCCGCCTCCACCCACAAGGCCGGCAACAGCCTTAATCAGATTGCCTGCGTGGGCGCCTTTCTTCTGTGCACCGTCCGTAGCCGTGGCCATAAGGCTTACCTTGCCGTCCATAGCGGAAGCCAGAACTACAATTCCCTCTCCAAGTTTCTCCTTTAACTGATCTCCAAGCTCCCGAAGACCGTTCATATCCACATTCTCAAGCCTGGCTGCCAGAAGCTTCACGCCTCCGATCTCCTTTACCTGAGCCATGACATCGCCCAGAGCATCCTTAGCAAGCTTACTCTTTAAAGCATCATTCTCACTGCGCAGCTCCTTAATCTCTGCCTGGAGATGCCCTATCTTCTCCGTCAGATTGGCCGGTGTCGCCTTTGCCGCATGGGCAGCTTCCCGAAGCTTCTGCTCCAGCTCCCGATAGTACGCAAAAACACCGTTTCCGGTCAGAGCTTCAATACGGCGCACACCTGCCGCAACACCTGCCTCGGACACGATCTTAAAGGCTGTAATCACGCCTGTATTAGCTACGTGTGTACCGCCGCAGAGCTCCTTGGAAAAGTCTCCCATGGATACGACGCGCACATCTTCCTCATATTTCTCTCCAAAGAGAGCCATAGCACCTGTCTTCTTGGCCTCCTCAATGTTCATAATCTCTGTCACAACCGGAAGGGAAGCCTGAATCTCCTCATTTACCAGCGCTTCTGCTTTTTCAAGCTCCTCTGCCGTCATAGCTTCAAAATGAGAAAAATCAAAACGCAGGCGATCCGGCGTCACCAGAGAGCCCTTCTGCTCCACATGGCTGCCGAGAACAGTCTTTAACGCTTTCTGAAGCAGATGGGTTGCACTGTGATTTTTACAGGTATCCGCGCGCCCCTTCCCACATACCTCCAAAACTGCCTTGTCAGACACCTTCAGCATGCCCTTTGTCATGCGTCCTACATGTCCTGTCTTGCCTCCAAGAAGCTTAATGGTATCCTGTACCTCAAATTCACCGTCAGCCGTGCGGATCACGCCGGTATCCCCCTGCTGTCCGCCCATAGTCGCATAAAACGGCGTCTTTTCCACAAAGACGGTTCCCTTCTCTCCCTCCGTAAGAGCCTCCGCAAGCTCATTCTCTGTGGTCAGTACCGTGATTTTCGATTCAAAGGTCAGATTATCATAGCCGACAAACTCTGTAGTCACAGAGGGATCAATCTCATCATAAACAGTTGCATCCGCACCCATATAATTCGTAACGGCACGAGCCTCTCTTGCCTTAACCCTCTGCTCCTCCATCGCTGCCTTAAAGCCTTCCTCATCAATGGAAAAGCCCTTTTCCTCCAGAATCTCTCTGGTTAAGTCTACCGGGAAGCCATAGGTATCGTAAAGCTTAAAGGTATTCTCCCCGGAAAGAACCTTTGTTCCCTCCTTCTGCATCTCGGCTTCCAGATCTGCCAGAATACTTAAGCCCTGATCAATGGTCTTGTTAAACTTCTCTTCCTCCTGGGTCAGTACCTTAAAGATAAAGTCCTTCTTTTCCTCCAGCTCCGGATAACCGTCCTTAGAGCCCTCAATCACAGTCTCGCTCAAACGTGCCAGGAACTTTCCTTCGATTCCGAGAAGGCGTCCGTGACGGGCCGCCCGGCGGATCAGACGGCGGAGCACATAGCCCCGTCCCTCATTGGCAGGCATAATGCCGTCGGAGATCATAAAGGTAGCGGAGCGAATATGATCTGTGATCAAACGGATAGATACGTCTTTATTTTCATCCTTTTTATATTCCGCATGGGCAAACTCACAAACCTTGTCCCGGAGCGCCCGGACCGTATCCACATCAAAGATGGAATCTACATCCTGGACCACGGAAGCCAGACGCTCCAGGCCCATACCCGTATCAATGTTCTTCTGCTCCAGCTCCGTGTAGTGATTGTTGCCGTCATTGTCAAACTGGGTAAATACATCATTCCAGATCTCCATATACCGGTCGCAGTCGCAGCCTACGGTACAGTCGGGCTTACCGCAGCCATACTTTTCACCACGATCATAATAAACCTCGGAACAGGGGCCGCAGGGGCCTGCACCGTGCTCCCAGAAGTTATCCTCTTTGCCGAAGCGGAAGATCCGCTCTGCCGGAATTCCGATTTCCTTATTCCAGATATCAAAAGCCTCGTCATCCTCCAGATAAACGGACGGATACAGCCTGTCCTTATCAAGCCCGACAACCTCTGTCAGAAACTCCCATGTCCAGGTAATAGCCTCGCGCTTAAAGTAATCTCCGAAAGAGAAATTGCCCAGCATCTCAAAAAAGGTACCGTGCCGGGCGGTCTTGCCTACATTCTCAATGTCTCCGGTACGGATGCACTTCTGGCAGGTTGTCACCCTTCTTCTGGGCGGAATCTCTGCTCCTGTAAAATACGGCTTAAGAGGAGCCATGCCGGAATTGATAAGCAGCAGGCTCTTATCATTGTGCGGAATCAGTGAAAAGCTCTTCATGGCCAGATGGCCCTTACTCTCAAAAAACTCCAAAAACATCTTTCGAAGCTCGTTTACTCCATATGGTTTCATTTGTTCCCTCCTGGGGCCCTGTTCTAATAAGTTTCCGGGCCGCGTAATCTTCTATAGATTATAAATAGAATTTGATTTCTTGTCAATGTTGAGTGCAAAACCAAATGTCTCCCACAGTATGGGGAAAATGGGTAATTATATCGGTACGCCGAGAAGCTGAAGCCTGCCGCAGATGCCAACGATGCCAGGCGGGACGGCTGTGAAGGAAATTTTGCAGCCACTTGGCTCGTTGCCCGCGGAAATAAGCCGGAAGGCATTTCTCTATACTTTAAAACCTTTTTTACTGCCCTGCAAATATCCGTGCAATCGGCGAATCTGCCGGAAGAATCAGGATCTTTTCGCTGCTGCCCTTCAGACTCTCCTTGGCCGCATCCAGGCTCCGCACAAATGCATAAAAGTCGCTCCGCGTCTCATCCGCATAAGCATCCGAGAGAATCCGCATATACTCCGCCTCTCCCTCTGCGATAAGCTGTTCCGCCTGTGCATGGGCCTCGGAGAGCATAATTGAGACCTCTTTGTCCGTGGTATTCTGGATCATCTGAGCCTGGGAGGCTCCCTCCGCCGTATACTGGGCCGCAATATTCTCGCGTTCGGAGATCATACGGGTGTAGACAGCCTGCTTATTGTCGTCAGGCAGATCCAGCTTTTTCACCTCCACCGCCAGAATGTTAATGCCGTACTGCTGGTAATTGTCCCCGATGCTGTCCATAATCTCCTCAGTAAGCGATTTAATCTCCACCACCTCAGTCTTTTCCTCCAGAATCAGATCGTTGGATTCGATATCCTCCCCGGCATCAGCGGCTGTGATAGTCATTTTCCCGTCACGGCTCTTGATGATTTCATCCTGTGTCATATTGGATACCGTATTCTTAGTGGCATTGTAGACAATGGCATTGATGCGGTTCTCCGCATTGTAAATGGAATTTGCCAGGGTCTGGGTAAACTTTAACGGATCCTCTACCCTCCACAGCACATAGCTGTCCACAATCATGGACTTCTTGTCAGAAGTAATGACGTCCGAAGCCGGCAGATCGTAAATGAGAATTTCCTTGGGAACCGTATCCACAGACTGAATAAACGGAGCCTTAAAGGTCAGACCGGAGGCGGATACCACGCGCTGTACCTTTCCGAACTGACGGATCAGCTTATATTCATCCTCCCGGCAGATCACAATGCTGTTGCCCAGAAGCAGAAGGAGAACAAGAGCCAGCAGATACTTCCATACTCTGCCTGCTTTTTTAACCTTACTCATTGTCATTTTCCTCCTTTCCTGCGGCACTGTCTGTACCGGCGGCCGTACCAAACGGCTCTAACGGAAGAAGCTGCTGCACCTGTCCGCCCTCTTCGCCCTGAATGATAATCTTCATATCCGGCATCACATCCTCCATGGTCTCATAGAACATCCGCTGTTTGGTGATGGCCGGATACTTAATGTATTCTTCATACATGGAATTAAAACGAGCCGCCTGTCCCTCCGCCTCGTTGATGCGGCTTTCCTTCTGGGCCTGGGCATCCTGGATAATCTTATCTGCCTCTGCTTTGGCCTCGGGAATCTGTTCATTGCGGTATTTGTTGGCATTGTTAAGGGCCGTCTCTTTCCCCTGCTTTGCGGTTTCTACCTCTTTGAAAGCCGTAACAACTTCTGCGGTAGGCGGCTGGGCATCCTGAATGCTGATATTCACCAGTTGAATTCCAATATCATAGATCTCCAGTTTGTCCATAATCATCTGCCTAATATTGGCCTGAATCTCGTTCTTTCCCGTGGTCAGCACGGAATCTACACCGTAAGAACCGATGGTAGTGCGGATGCAGTTCTGGGCAATGTTATCCAGAATTGCTACCGGATCCTCGGATGCATAGAGAGCCTTCACCGGATCAGAGATACGGTACTCCGCGTAAAAATCAACCCGGATAAAATTGTAGTCCGAAGTGATCATCATAGCGTCATCCGTGTAATTCTCCTCATCATCATAGCCCACGGACAAGCCCTGAATGGTAGTATTTACCTTGGTTACGGTCTGGATAAAGGGAATTTTAAAATGAAGCCCCGGCTCCGTCACGGCTCTTGGCTGACCGAAGGTGCATACGACCGCCTGCTGCTCTTCCTGGATGGTAAACCAGCATGAATTGGCAATCACCACCGCCAGTGCTGCAAGCACTACAACTGCAAAAATACGTTTTGCTTTTTTCAAATCCGGCTTTGCCCCTCCCGGGGACTTTCCGTTCTCGGGATCGACTTCCCGAAAATTTCTTCTGAACTGAAACATGATTTTTCCTTTCTTTCTGCTGCTATGTATACCTTTCAGGTATCCCATTAATTCATATCCCTTCGGGATGGGCGGACTTCGTCCGGTAAGGTATACCTTTCAGGTATCCCATTAATTCATACCCCTTCGGGATGGGCGGACTTCGTCCGGTAAGGTATACCTTTCAGGTATCCCATTAATTCATACCCCTTCGGGATGGGCGGACTTCGTCCGGTAAGGTATAATATGCATTATAGCAGAGTTCCGGCGTTTTGTATACCTTCTTCCCTTTTCCATTGACATCCGGCCGGATTCATATTACCATATCTTACAAAGGAGTATCGAAGCTATGACAAAGGATTTGACCCGTGGTCCCATCACTAAAACCATGCTGCTGTTCGCAGTTCCCATGATTCTGGGAAATCTTCTGCAGCAGCTCTATAATGTGGCGGACACACTGATTGTGGGACAATATCTGGGACCGGACGCCCTGGCCGCCGTAGGCTCCTCCTATACCCTTATGACCTTTCTGACCTCCATTCTCCTGGGTCTCTGCATGGGCAGCGGCGCGGTATTTTCCGTCCGCTGCGGGGAGAAGAATCTCGAGGGGCTGAAGGTCAGCATCGTACATTCTTTTTTAATGATTGCAGTACTGTCGGTGATATTAAATGTGCTGGTATTCGTTTTTATCGATCCCATTCTCTGTTTTCTAAAGGTGCCGGACAGCATCTACGCGATGATGCGTTCTTATCTGTGGATTATATTTTATGGAATCACGGCGTCCTTTTTCTACAATTTTTTTGCCTCACTTCTGCGCGCAGCAGGGAACTCCGTCACACCCCTCCTGTTTCTCGGAGTCTGCGCCGTTTTAAATATTGTTCTGGATCTTCTGTTTGTGATCCGGTTTCACTGGGGCACAGCCGGAGCCGCCGCTGCCACGGTAATTGCCCAGTATGTATCCGGCCTGGGCCTTTTTGCCTATACCTTTTTGTTCTTCCCCGAATTCCGTTTTTCCCTAAAAGGCATCCGCCTGAAAAAAGCCGTATTTTCCGAGATTGCACGCTTTTCTTCTTTAACCTGCCTGCAGCAGTCCGTGATGAACCTGGGAATCCTCATGGTCCAGGGCCTGGTCAACAGCTTCGGTCCTGCGGTAATGGCAGCCTTTGCCGCTGCGGTAAAGATTGATTCCTTCGCTTACATGCCGGTACAGGATTTCGGAAATGCATTTTCCACCTTTACCGCCCAGAACTTCGGAGCAAAAAAATCAGAGCGTATCCGGGCCGGAATGAAAAGCGCCGTCTGCTGTTCCGTGATTTTCTGTCTGGCAGTCAGCCTGTGCGTCTTTGTTCTTGCCCGTCCTTTGATGCTTCTCTTTGTCAAACCGTCAGAGACAGAGATTCTGGCAATCGGCATCCGGTATCTGCACATTGAAGGCTCCTTTTACTTATGTATCGGCTGCCTGTTTCTGCTCTATGGCTACTATCGGGCAGTAGAGCGCCCCGGCATGTCCGTAGTACTCACCGGAATCTCCCTGGGCACGCGGGTACTCCTGGCTTATATTCTCTCCGGCATTCCGTCCATCGGGGCTGCCGGCATCTGGTGGTCCGTGCCTATCGGCTGGATCCTGGCAGATCTGGCCGGTTTCGGGTATCTGTTCCTTATGCAGAAACACAAAAAAGACCCTCTTACCAGTATTTCGTAAGAAGATCTTTTTCTGCCTACAGCTCTTCCGCCTCCGGATACCTCTCCAAAAAAAGCTTATTTGCCCTTTCCATCCGCCTGCAGTATTCCGCATAAGAAGGACTAAGCCGCCTCATAGCCGGAAGGAACACTTCCGTATAACCACTGGCCCTCTGGAACTCCCTCATACACTCCATCCACCTCCCGGCAGCAGAATTCCGGTATTCCTCCGACTGTCTGTAAGCCAGATACCATTCAACCGTCTCCCTGTTTTCCTCAAGAAAAGCCTCCGGTTCCTCAACAGACCGCCTAACGCTGTCAAACATCTTCCCAATCTGCTCCGTATCAAAGCACTTTGTATTCTCTTCCATAACTTCCGCTGCATCTTCCGGCATATGAACAGGCGGCATATGATCCAAAAAAGACAAAACCGTTTCATAAGCCTCCTGCTGCTCCTTTGTCTCCACCGGATCATTCAAAAAACCCGAAAAATGCATACAGACAAATCTCCCGAAAAAACCGGGAAAAGCATCCAGCAGCCTGTCCCCGACGTTCTCCTGTATCTCCAGAGCCCGAAGTTCCTCCCAGATCTCCTCATAAGACATACCGTCACCCAGCTTCCGAATCAGCGCATCCCTCCTCACATTCCTCCGGGTCTTAAGTTCCTTTCGAACAGCCGCCTTTTGCAAAGCCTCACCCGTATCATCCTCCAATATCCTGCGGATATCCCCCAGCCCGATGCCAAGCTTCCGCAGCACCCCAATCCTCCTCAGTACCTCCACATCCTCCTTCCCAAAATCCCGATACCCATTTTCCTGCATTTTAGGAACAACCAATCCCTTCTCCACATAATACTCAACAGCCTTCTTCGTCAGCTGCGTACACCTGCTCACTTCATGAATCAGCAAATCTCTCACCTCCACTTGAATCATAAGCCATCCCCCAGGGTAACAGTCAAGAGAATCCAATATCAAAATTCAAAAAACCATAACCCACCCCAGCCAACAGGGAACTGCCGCAAAATAACTCCTCCGCCTGTTCCGATATCATGTGTCCGGCTGTTCACGAACGCTCTGTCTGATATGAGCGGACATTGCCTCAAAAACAAAAATTATCCAAAATCTATTTAGGCAATGTCTGTTCAGAGCAGACAGAGTGTACGTGAACCGTCCGAACACAGATATGGAACAGGCGGAGGAGTTATTTTGCGGCAGTTCCCGTCCGTCCCCACAATCCCAAAAAAGAGCCATACCCTAACGAATACAGCTCTTTCCCTCATTCAATCATACACCAACCCTAATCATTAATAATCCGCGCCGCACTCACCGGACTCCGATAATACATATTGGAAATAATAATCCCAGTCCTGGAGTTACTTGCATGCACCACCTGTCCATTACCGATGCACATAGCCACATGATTAATGCTCCGCCCATTCCCATAGAAAATCAGATCCCCGGGCTTCGCCTCACTCACACTAATCTTCGTACCGCACCCTGCCTGCGCCCTGGAAGAATGCGGAAGGGAAATCCCGAAATTGCGATACACCGACATAGTAAACCCGGAGCAGTCCGCTCCCTTTGTCAGGCTTGTACCACCCCACACATAACGGTTCCCCACATACTGCTTCGCAAACTCACAGATAGCAATCCGCACATCCGTAACGCCTTCACCGTAGAGCGCCTCCGTAATCGTCAAAGCCGTCTTAAGCTCACTGGAGACATTCACATACTCTGCGGCCACATAGCCTTCCTCGCCGTCAATATCAACCTTGATCCAGTCGCCCTGATCCTCAATCACGGCCAGCTCCTCGCCTCTTGGCACCATCGTCCAGAAATCTGCCTCCGTAGTCGGCTCCATCCGCACATAAAGGGCATCCGTATCCACTTTAGCGACAGTCTGTCCAAGCTGAAAAGCCAGATTCACGGCTTCATCTCCCGTATACAGATATTCCGCCTTCACATAACCTTCCACGTCACCGGAGATAATATGAGCCCATTCCCCTTCTGTTTCGAGAATCTCACAGGCGGAATCCTTCCGAAGCTTTCCCACAAGCTTGCTCTCCGTATCTGCCTCGGAGCGGATATTCAGGTTATCCTCCACATTGGCAATCCCGATATTCACATACCCTTCCAGCGGGGTGCCCGTCCATACTACCTCTGCAGTCGCCTTTGTCTCTTCTTCCGTATTGGTAGTCTGATCAAAATTAGCAGCGATCCCTTCACTCAAACTCTCACCCAGACCTGCGGCCTCCGCACGAATACCGGTTGCTGCCATCAGCACCGCTCCCAATATCACTCCTGCCGCTTTTCCTCTTCTATACATAAATGCCTCCATTCCAGTTCCGTAATATCCTGCCATTCACCTCAGCCTAAATCATCTAATAATTTATTACAAATTTGTTAAATTTCTATTACATGATATCGAAATAATCAACATTTGTCAAGACGTTTTTTCTTTTTTCCGGCCGCTCGGACAAGACGTTTCAATTCTTCCCTGTCCCAGAGCTCAACCCCAATCTCATCCCCAAGCTCCAATGCCGAGGGAAAGAAATAGCTGTTGGTAAGAACCACAGGCACCTCACAGCCGTAAAATTCCGCTCCCGCATAAGCCTCCTGAACCGCTTTGTTGGGAATTTTCGAGACATAATGCTTACACTGCACCGCATAGGATATCCCGTCCTTCTGTGCCAGAATATCTACCCCCTGGTCACCGCTTCCCCTGGTTACCTCCACATGGATAAAGCCGTTCCGCGCCAGAAGCTCCGCCGCATATTCCTCAAATTCCCAGCCGTCCATCCGATCAAAATCCATCCTCCGAAAACGGCGGTACTCCCCCGTTTTCTCAAAAATCCATCTCAAAAGGCGAAACAGCAGCTTAAAGGGCCAGAACAAAATCCGCAGCAGCAACAGCAGCGGAGCCGCAATCAAATAATAAAAAAGCTTCAAAAGCATAAAACTTTCTCTCCTTTTCCCCAAAAGGGATTGTCGCAAAAAAGGGCAGCAGGCTTTTCCAATCTCCAGTGTACACGAACCGTCCGGACAACGGATATGGAAATGTCTGCTGCCTTATCTCCCGACAGACCCTCTGCCGGTCATTCGTCCAGAATGGCAAAGGCTATATTTGTGGCATGATCCGCCACGCGCTCCAGACCGGAACAGATATCCGAGAAAATCATGCCGGCCGCCGGCGTGCATTCATTTTTCGTCAGACGATCCACATGGGACTGCTGAAGCTGCTTCTCCAGAATATCCACCTGGTTCTCAATCTGGCTGATCTCCTCCACATGCTCCCGGTTGTTGTGGGAAAAGGTGTCCAGGGAATACTGCAGAATCTTATTTACCAGCTCCATCATCTCGCCCAGCTCATGCTGCGCCTCCTTGCTGAAACCTACATTTTTCTCAATACGCTGCTTTGCGGAATCAGCCACATTTTCCGCATGATCACCGATACGCTCGATATCATTCACCACATGGAAGAGACCGCCGATGCTCTTGGCATCATCCACCGGCAGGGTGGACTGGTTGATTTTCACCAGATAATCAGTGATGGCATGATTGAGGAAGTTAATATTCTCCTCCACATGGTAAACCTCCTCAATATCCTCCTCATCCAGGGTAATCAGGGCATTCATGGCCCGATTCAGATTATTGTAGGCAAGCTGTCCCATGCGCTCCAGTTCCTTGGTCACTTCTACCACTGCCGTAGCCGGGGAAAATACATTCTTTGCCCCGATATAAACCAGTTCGAAATCCTTTTCGTCGTCGCTCTCGCTTCCCGGCACTAAAAGATAAGTCAGCTTCACAATCACTCCGGCCAGTGGGAATAACACAATCACCTGGAAAATCTTAAAGATGGTGTGGGCATTCGCCACTGCCCGACCGATATTTCCGCCGGAAATCTGCATAAAGAAGCCTTCCATCCATCCGGATGCAAAAGCCAGAACAATCACCATCAAAATAGTTCCAAATACGTTAAAGAGGAAATGAATGAGCGATGCCCTCTTTGCATCCTTCTTTCCACTTAATCCGGCCAGAAGCGCAGAGGTACAGGCACCGATATTACAGCCCAGAATAATATAAAAACAGATACCGAGTTCCAGAAGTCCCTGCTGGGCCATCAGAAGCACGATGCTGACAGTTACGGAAGAGCTCTGCACAATGGCCGTCACAACAAATCCCATCAAAACAGCCAGAATAGGATTAGACAAAGATCCGAGGGCATTGACAATCAAAGGAGAATCATGGAGAGAGGACATGCTGCCGGACATTCCGCTCAGTCCCATAAACAGTACGCCGAAGCCCAGTACTACCTCGCCGATTTTTTTCACCATGGGCTTTTTGCAGAACATAACCATAATCACGCCGGCCATAAGAAATACCGGGGCAACTTCAGAAAGGTTAAAAGCTACAAGCTGTGAAGTGATAGTTGTACCAATATTGGCTCCCATGATCACGCCGGCCGCCTGGTACAGAGTCATCAGACCGGAATTTACAAAGCTGACTACCATAACGGTAGTGGCACTTGAAGACTGTATCACCGCACAGAATATGATACCGACCAGCATTCCCACAAAGCGGTTTTTGGTGAAAAACTCCAATATTCCCCGAAGCTTTGCGCCTGCCGCTTTTTCCAGGCCGTCGCTCATCAGCTTCATTCCATAAAGAAACAGGCCTAAGCCCCCAATCAGTCCCAGAATGATTGAATAATCCATGGCTTTCTCCTTTGTATCCCTCTTTTTTTTATCTTATACAGATAATTTCACAATTTCTTCATATATACTTTAATATAATTTCATAAATACTGCAAGCAGATTCGGTTATATGATTCAAATTCTTCCGGAAGCGGCCTGGTTCCATGTCCGCCCGGCTATTGCCGGCAGGAATAAAAAATCTTCCTATATTTTTTACAGGAAGATTTTTCACAGTTTTCTTCAACTTTTATCTATATGTAATATCGCTGATTGCTGTTATGCCGTTTTAGCAAGGCGATCTTTGATTTTACGGATTTCATCGTCGATCATATTTGTACGGATGAAGTACAGCTCTTTAAGGTGTTCAGCCTTTAAAGCATCATCAAGCTTTCGGTTCAGATCCAGATGGCCTTCGGCGATAAAGCTGATGTTTCTGTCTGTTACCGTTTCAATGTGAATCTCTACTTCCGTGACCTTTCTGTCCAGCCTTCGCACATCATCCTTCAAGGCTTTTATGTCACTCTTCATGTCACGCATTTCACTCTTCATGCCCTGAATTTCGCTCTTCACGTTCTGCAGCTCAATTTTCAGGCCCTGTACGTCACCCTTCAGACCTTTTACATCGCCTTTCAGACCTTCCACATCACTCTTCAGATCTTTTACGTCGCCTTTCACACCCTGCAGCTCTGTCAAAATCAGATCCAGTTTCTGGCTATCCGTCATAATTCTCCTCCTTTCTCCAAAATTCCTTATGTAAGGTAAAACAAGTATAGCATGAACCATTTTCCATGTCTACATCTGCTGCTCACAAAAAGGAAAAAAATTCCCGGCCCCAGGCTGTGTCGGATTCTATCTGTGCCTTCAAAGCTTCCAGGCCGGGGAATCTGCGCTCGGGGCGCTCGTAGCCGTAAAACTGCACCTGGATGGTTTCTCCGTACAGGTTCCTGTCCAGATCAAAGAGATACGTTTCCACGCCCTTCCGGGTTTCGCCGCCTACGGTGGGCTTATAACCGATATTAGTGATTCCCTCGAAAACTTCTCCTGCAATCACGGTCCGGGTGGCATAGACGCCGTTTGGGGGCAGAAGCTTATGCTCTTTTGGAAGCAGATTGGTGGTGGGCATTCCTAACGTTCTTCCGATCTGTCTGCCATGGAGAACTTCACCTGTTACGGAATAGGCATAGCCAAGCAGCTGGTTGACCCGCTCCATATGGCCTTTCTCCAATTCCTCACGGATATAGGTGCTGCTGATTTCCCGTCCCTGCCAGCAGGCTTTCTCCACTACCTCAACCTGGAAACCGCAGGATGTGCTCATCTCCTGCAAAAGGTGATAGTCCCCCCGTCTCTGATACCCGAAACGGAAATCCGTCCCCACAGCCAGATACTTTGCATGGAGGCATTCTTTTAAAATCTTTCTCACAAAATCCTCCGGCTCCATATGGGAGAGAGCCGGGACAAAGGGGCATTCCACCAGGTAATCCAGATGATCGCGGCGCAGCAGTTCTCTGCGCTCTTCCGGCAGCGTAAGTGCGGGCCGTTCTCCAAAATCAAAGGTAAAGATCAAGGATGCAAGCCCTTCCCTTTTCTTTTTTAAAATACGATTTATTAAAAGACGGTGCCCCTGGTGGAGACCGTCGAATTTGCCAAGTGTGACGGCTGTTTCTTCTGCAGTCTGAAATTCCGTTGTGTGTCTGATTATCTTCATATATCTGTCCTTTTTAGAACTATAATTATCCTTCAGCCCGTATCCTATTCTTTCTTAAGTTCCCAAAAACATTTTTACAGGCCGAAACACTCCCCTTTCATACCTGTAAAGACCCAAAAAAATACCTTTCGAATCATAAACGCGTACCTGTTCTCCCTCTGATATTTCTTTCTTCCCGTCAGAGCATGTAAAGTTTCCTGCAAAAGAATTGCCGTTGTAAACAAAACGATCCCCTTCGGCCTTCATCTGCACCTTTGAATACCTCTCAAACATGCGGTCCACCGGAATCAAGCAGTCTCCTATCTGACCCTCTGCCATTTTTTTCTCTACCTGTGCGATACGCAGGCTGTCCTCTATATCAAAACGATCCACCCGGGTGCGCCGCAGACTCTCCATACAGCCGCCGCAGCCGAGCTTCTCCCCGATATCCCTGCACAGCGTCCGGATATAGGTTCCGCTGGAACATGTCACTGTAAAGTAAACTTGCGGAAGCTGAATCCGGGAAATGGATATTTCACGCAGAAAAACGGTTCTCGCCTTACGTTCTACTTCTTTTCCCTCTCTTGCCAGCTCATAAAGCTTCCTTCCGTTTACTTTCAAAGCGGAATACATCGGCGGCACCTGATCATAGCTTCCCCGGAAGCTCTCGACAGCCTTCCTCACCGCCTCCGAATCTGCATTTACCTCAGCCGTCCGCAGAATTTTTCCGGAAATGTCCTGGGTATCGGTTTCCCGGCCCAGAAGAAGAACGGCTTCATAAGTTTTCTCCTTTTCCGTGAGAAGTCCGCAGAGCTTTGTGGCATTACCCACACACACAGGAAGAACTCCCTCCGCATCGGGATCGAGAGTTCCTGTATGTCCGATTTTTTTCTGTTTTAAAATTCCCCTGAGCTTTGCCACCACATCATGGGAGGTAAAGCCGGCCTCTTTATATATATTCAGAATTCCGTTCATTGCGGATCCTTCCTGTCTTTAGGACTGCTCTTCCTGCAAAAGCTGCTTTTCAATATGCAGCGTTAAATTGTTGACCACATCATGAAGTGTTCCGTACATGGTGCAGCCGGCTGCCTTCACATGGCCGCCTCCGCCAAAGTAAGCGCAGACCTGACTCACATCCACCGGACCGTTGGATCTTAAGCTTACCTTATACTCCTGGCTGCCCGTCTCGTGGAGAAAAATCGCCACCTCCACACCCTTGGTCACCCGAAGCTGATTCACAATCCCCTCCAGATCCTTAGGCCCTACTCCATAAAACTCCATATCCTTCTGGCGCATTCTTCCCACGATGATTCTGCCGTCCAGCAGCAGAATGCTTTCCATCAGTGCACGTCCCAATACCTGGTTCTGTATGTAAGTTTTCTGGTAAAAAGTCTCGTCAATAATCCGGGAGAATTCAATGCCTTTTGCCATCAGCTTTCCGGCAATCTCCATGGTTTCCTGCGTCGTATTGGAATACTGGAAGATCCCCGTATCGTGGATAATGCCCATGTAGAGGGCCTCCGCAGTTTCTCTGGAAATCTTGTCTTCCTCCATACTTCTGAAAACCAGTTCCGAGGTAGAGCTGGCCTTTGGTTCAATCCAGTCCTCATCCGCAAATCCCTGATTGGTAATGTGATGGTCGATACAGATTCTTTTTTCTGCTGTTTCAAAATATTTCGCTGCCGCTCCCATGCGCTCCTTATCACTTACATCCAGTGCCAGGAAAAGATCGTAATGCTTATCCTCTGAGCAGTCTGTCTGCACCTCCCCGTATCTGCACAGCAGTGCAAATGACGGATTGACAGTCTCCAGATAAACGGCCGCTTCAATCTCGGGAAAATATTCTTTTATATAGTTGTACACAGCCAGACAGGAACCGGTACAGTCCCCGTCTGGTCTTACATGACCTGAAATTGCAACACTTTTTACCTGTCTAAGCTCATTCGCCAATTTGATCATTTTTTCCTCCTTCTGACGCACTTGCTGCATCATCTAGGTATTTGGAAGACCGCTTCCAAATTCATCATCCTCATTTTTTTTCCGGTTTACATCGTCAATAAATTTGGACATATTTACACCGTATTCAATGGACTGATCCAGGATAAAACGGATCTCCGGTGTGTTGCGCAGATTAATGGATTTGGCCAGAGCCCGGCGGATATAGCCTTCTGCGCTCTTTAAACCTGCCAGGGTATCCTGCTGTGCCTGCTCATCTCCCAGAACACTGATATAGGCTTTGGCGCTCTTCAAATCGGGAGCCACCTCTACCTCCACCACTGTGGTCATGGGATGAATCCGGGGATCCTTGATCTCTCCCCGGATAATATTACTCAGCTCTCTTCTGACCTCTCCGTTGATTCTTGTATTTTTAATACTGTTTTTTCTCATTTTTATCTCCATGGGTCAAAGAATATGCCTCTCTGACCTTCCAATCCGGCAGCTTTCTACCGCGGAACCTCCACCATAGTATAGGCTTCCACAATATCAAGCTCCTGGATATCATTAAACTTTTCAAATACCAGGCCGCACTCATAACCGGCCTTTACTTCCTTCACATCATCCTTAAACCGCTTTAAGGAAGCCAGTGCACCGTCGAAGATCTGCTCGCCTTCTCTGGTAATCCGGCACTTGCAGCCTCTCTGGAATACGCCGTCCAGTACATAAGAGCCGGCAATATTGCCCACACCGGATGCCTTGAAGATCTGGCGGACCTCCGCATGGCCCAGAACTTTTTCCTCGAATACCGGATCTAGCATTCCCTTCATGGCGGTCTCCACGTCGTTGATGGCATCGTAAATCACGCGGTACAGGCGCAGATCCACTTTCTCGCGCTCCGCCGTCTCCTTTGCCGTGGCATCAGGCCTTACATTGAAGCCGATGATAATGGCATTGGATGCGGAGGCCAGGCTTACGTCGGACTCGTTGATCGCTCCCACGCCGCCATGGATAATCTTCACCACAACCTCCTCGTTGGAAAGCTTTAAGAGACTCTGCTTTACCGCCTCCACAGAGCCCTGTACATCTGCCTTCACAATGATATTTAATTCCTTCAGGTTGCCGGACTGAATCTGAGAGTACAGATCGTCCAGGGACATCTTGAGTTTGGTATCCTCAAGAAGCTTCTCGCGGCTCTCCTTGACATAGGTTTCCGCAAAGGCTCTTGCCTCTTTGTCCGTCTCCGGAGATACAAAGATCTCTCCTGCTCCCGGTACATCGTTAAGTCCGAGAATCTCAACCGGCTTGGAGGGTCCTGCCTCTTTCACACGGCGGCCGTTGTCGTCCATCATGGCGCGGACCTTGCCGTGGCAGGCGCCCACTGCTATGTGATCGCCCACATGGAGAGTTCCCTTCTGAACCAGAACCGTTGCAACGGGTCCCTTTCCTTTGTCGAGCTCCGCCTCAATAACCAGACCTCTTGCCCGGCGGTTGGGGTTGGATTTTAACTCCAGGACCTCTGCGGTGAGGAGAATCATTTCCAGCAGCTGATCCAGACCCTCATGGGTGTGTGCGGATACGGGTACGAAAATGGTGCTTCCGCCCCAATCCTCGGGAATCAGCTCATGCTCTACCAGTTCCTGCTTCACACGCTCGATATTGGCGCTGGGCTTATCTATTTTATTAATGGCTACAATAATCTCAATGCCTGCGGCTTTGGCGTGGTTGATAGCCTCAACAGTCTGCGGCATCACACCGTCATCGGCAGCTACCACCAGGATGGCAATATCCGTGGAATTGGCTCCGCGCATACGCATGGCCGTGAAAGCCTCATGTCCCGGTGTATCCAGGAAGGTGATCTTCTGTCCGTTAATGGTTACCACATAGGCGCCGATATGCTGGGTGATTCCGCCTGCCTCCCGGTCAATCACATGAGTATCCCGGATAGCGTCCAGAAGAGAGGTTTTGCCATGGTCTACATGACCCATAACGCAGACTACAGGAGGACGGGCAACGAGAGTTTCTTCCGCATCTTCCACATCCTCAAGCATCTTGCCGATTACATCCTCTTTCTCTTCCGGAACGGGATCGAAGTTCATCTCCATGGCAAGCTCGCCGGCCGCCTCAAAATCCAGTTCGGAATTTACCGTCACCATCTTGCCGGCCAGAAACAGCTTCTTGATAATGACAGACGGCTGAATCTTCATGCGCTCTGCCAGATCGTGAATGCTGATAAGTTCCGGAATCTCGATCACCTTTGGCGTAAGATCTTCCTTCTTTGGCGCCGGAGGCGTCGGACGCACCGGCGCAGAGCCCTTGCCGCCGCGGCCGTTTTTCTGGTTCGGGCGATTGCCGCCCTGATTCGGCCGACGGCTGTTCTGACCGGACTTGCCGCCCCAGTTATCGTTAAATTTGCTGTTTTTCTCTTTTTTGCTGTCATCATTTCGGTTCTTATTCTCCGCTCTGCGGTTTTCTGTCTTGCGAAGCTCTACCACGGGAGCTGCCGGAATATCCATGGAACGGCGGTTATCGCGGCCCTGGCCCGTGCGGTTATCACGGCTGTCTCTTCCCTGGCCGCCAAAACTTCTCTGGCCGTCACGCCCCTGACCTGTACGGTTATCGCGGCCGTCTCTTCCCTGGCCGCCAAAACCTCTCTGGCCGTCGCGGCCCTGGCCCGTGCGGTTGTCACGGCTGTCTCTTCTCTGGCCGTCACGCCCCTGGCCTGTGCGGTTATCACGGCTATCTCTTCCCTGGCCGCTGATGCTTCTCTGGCCATCCCTGCCCTGACTTCCTCCACGGCTGTCTCTTCCGTCACGGCTCTGGCCTGCGCGGCTGTCTCTTCCTGATACTCCGGAAGCTCTCTGGCCGTCACGGCCTCCGCTCTGTGACGGACGGGATGCTGTCTGCTGTGGGCGGCGTTCCTCCTGGGAAGCCGGCTTTGATGCCGGACGCTCTGCTGTGGAAACCGGTGCCGTCTTCGATTCTTCCATATTCAAGGGTTTTACAGGCTGTTCCGAAACCGCCGGTCTTGTCTGCGCACTTGCTTCCGGACGTGTCTGGACCTGGCCTGATGCCGCAGGCTTTCCCTGACCGGGCGCTGCAGGCCTTCCCTGGACGGATGCCGCAGAACGGGTCTGGCCCGGTGCCGCAGGTCTTCCCTGACCGGGCGCTGCAGGCCTTCCCTGGACGGACGCCGCAGAACGGGCCTGGCCCGGTGCCGCAGGCTTTCCCTGACCGGGCGCTGCAGGTCTCCCCTGCTGGGAACGTGCCTGGCTTGCGCGGCGCTCCGTCCTCGGATCCTTGATTCCCGTCTGGCTGTTATGGGTGTTGTACACCGCAATGATCTTTTTCTTTCTGGGCGGCGCCGCAGGCGCTGCCGGAGCTGTCTCCTTAGGCTGTGCCGCTTCCTTTGCCGGAGCTGCCTGCTTCGGCCCGAAGGCTTTTTTTACCATGCTCTCCTGCTCGTCTGTGAGCATGCTCATATGGCTTTTTACCTCTATGCTTTTCTCGCTTAAAAAGGCGAGAATCTCTTTATTTGTCTTATCTAATTCTTTTGCAAGTTCATGTACTCTTTTCGACATACTTACCTCCGTTATTCAGTTTGTATTCCACAGGCATTTTCATTCATGGATTATATTCTTTTCTATGGCTTTTGCCAGTCCTTCGTCCAGTACTGCCAGCGAAGCCCGGAACTCTTTTCCTATGGCATGCCCGAGTTCTTCTTTTTCCCCGAAAAAATATACAGGCACCCGATAGTAATCACACATATTCCGAAACTTTTTCTTCGTGTTTTCCGACGCAGCCGCCGATACAATCACAAGAGCTGCTTTTCCTGTTTTTACCGCTTTCTCTGTGGCAAACTCTCCGCTTGCAAGCTTTCCGGCTTTCATAGCCATGCCAATCATCCCGTATGCTTTATTCCATGCCAATTTTATCCAGCTCCTTTTCCAGACTGTCGTACACCTCCGGAGGAATATTCATTTTCAGTGAGCGCTCCAGACCCCGGTTTTTCCTGGCCTTCTTAAGGCACTCCCCGGAAAAGCACAGGTAAGCTCCCCGGCCATTCTTCCGGCCTGTGGTATCCAGTACGACTTCGCCCTCTGCTGTCTTTAAAATGCGGAGCATTTCCTTTTTGCTCTTCATTTCGCGGCAGCCGGTGCACTGGCGCATAGGCACTTTCCGACTTGTACTCAAAATCCATCACATCCTAATCTCTGCCTTTTAGCAGGCTTCTCTATTCCTCAAAAGGCTCCTGGGAATCATCTTCTGAATATTCCGGCTCTCCCTCATAAGCCTCTTCATACTCATCCAGGTACTCCCCGTCCTCCGGATATTCCTCTCCTTCCGGATACTCTGCCTGATAAGCAGCCAGGGCAGCCTGTTCTTCCTGGTAAACTTCAAAATCCTCATATTCTTCGTATTCTTCGTCCACATCCAGCCATCCTTCAATCTCTTTGGCCTGTGTCTCGCTCTTAATATCAATCTTAAAGCCTGTAAGCTTTGCCGCAAGCCGGGCGTTCTGTCCTTCCTTTCCGATAGCCAGAGACAGCTGATAATCAGGAACCACAACCTTGGCCGTCTTATCCTCCGGGTCTGCCAGAACCGCCACGACTTTCGCGGGGCTTAAAGCATTCTCAATAAGAATTGCAGGATTCTCACTCCAGTTGATAATGTCTATCTTCTCTCCGCGCAGTTCATTTACAATGGCATTGACTCTTGCGCCGTTCATACCTACGCAGGCTCCAACCGGATCCACATCCGGGTCATTGGACCACACTGCTATCTTCGTTCTGGGCCCCGCCTCTCTGGCCTTTGTACGATAATCAGCCTCTCTGGCAATGCATTTAATCTCTACAATTCCGTCACGCACCTCGGTCACTTCAGACTCAAAGAGCCGCTTTACCAGTTCCGGATGGGTTCTGGAGACCAGAATCCGGGGACCCTTGGTCGTATCCTTTACTTCCAGAATATATACCTTAATCCGTTCGGTAGGCTTAAACACTTCACCCTTTACCATCTCGTTTTCATTGAGAATGGCATCCACCTTGCCCAGGTTAATACTGACATTCCTGCCGATATAGCGCTGCACCACACCGGTGACCACATCCTTTTCCTTGGCATAATACTGGTTAAACAGAACCTTGCGCTCTTCCTCGCGAATCTTCTGAAGGATAACATTCTTTGCATTCTGGGTGGCAATACGGCCAAATTCTTTGGACTTAATCTCTACATTTACGATATCGCCCAGTTCATACTTGGAATCCATCATCTTTGCATTTGACAGGCTGATCTCCAGCACCGGATTCTCCACCTGTTCCACCACCGTTTTTTCCGCATGTACGGAAAACTGACACGTCTTGGGATCGATATTTACCTTTACATTGTCCGATGTTCCGAAATGATTTTTGCAGGCAGTAAGCAGGGAATTCTCAATGGCCTCCAGCAGGGTTTCCTTGCTGATGTCCTTTTCCTTTTCCAAAATTTCCAAAGCTTCCAGCAATTCTGTGTTCATTGTTCTCTTTCCTCCTCGTTCTCAACAGAGTCCTTCCGGATATACCGTCTTATACTGCAATTCTTTTTGTCTCCGGGAGTCCTCATGCGGCTATCCTCTAAAAATCAAATGCCAGCCGAATCAGTGCAATGTTATCCCTCGGGAATACCAGCTCTTTTTCCTCTTCTGTTACAATCGTTACCGCATCCTTATCATATGCCTTTAAGATTCCGCAAAATTCCTTCTGCTTCTCTACCATGCGGTAAGTGCGTATCTCCACTTTTTCCCCCAGGCTCCGTTCAAAATCCCGTTCCTTTTTTAAGGGACGGCCCAGCCCCGGAGAGCTTACCTCTAAAATGTAGGACTCCTCAATAAAATCCTTCTCATCAAGAAGGTCGCTCAAGGCCCGGTTCACGATCTCACAGTCGTCCACGGTGATTCCGCCGGGCTTATCAATGTAGGCCCGTAAGTACCAGTTGCCGCCCTCCTTTACATATTCCACATCAACCAGTTCAAAACGGTTGGCTTCAATAATGGGCAGTACCAGTTCCTCTGTCTTCTGTTCGTAGCTTTCTCTTTTTGTCATAGACTTCCTTTCCCGTCCGGGGCCTTTGTCTGCTGTTTTTGTTCTTGTGTGAAGCAGTGCTGTTTCTCAAAAACAAAGAGTGAACTTTCGTTCACTCTTTTCGGCCGCCTTATTTAATCTACCTTATTATAGCACATTTTCCGGAAAGTGCAAGCATTTTTTTACATACTGCCGGGCACGGTTTCGCAGCTGTCATCTGAACTGTAACACGGGCACTGCTACCGCGCTGTAATGTAAACCATATATGCCAGATAGCATCCTATCATGGCCGCTCCCGTAGCGCGGCTGACCTTCTCACTGCTCCATAAAGGGATAAAGAATATTGCAGTCAGCACGATTAGAATCAGCATATCGTATACATTTTCCGGTTTCACCGCAATAGAATGGATAACTCCGGAGGTTCCTAAGATAAAGCCGATATTTAAAATATTAGAACCAAGAACATTTCCAAGAGCAATCTCACTCTCCCCTTTCTTAGCAGCCACTACAGAGGTTACCAGCTCCGGCAGTGAAGTGCCGATGGCCACAATGGTAAGACCTACCAGCGACTCGCTCATTCCGATCCGGTAAGCAAGTTCCGTAGCGGAATTTACCACCATCCGGCCTCCTCCTACAATCGCCGCCGCTCCTCCTGCGCAGAACAAAAGGCTGACAGGGAGAGGGCGCGTGATACCGAATTGTTCCGCCACCCGGTTCCGGACTGCCGTGCGGATAAGATGGTACATATAGCCTGCAGTTACTCCGAGGAGTATCGCTCCGTCCAGTCTGGATATCGCCGCGGTTCCCTTATTCCAAAAGCCTTCTGCCGTGGTTCCCAGCATCAACAGAGTCATAAGAATCATCATCACATAGTCGCGTCTCAAAACGGAACGTTTTACGGCCACCGGCTGAATGACTGCCGCCAGCCCTACGACCACAAGCAGATTCATAATATTAGAGCCTGTCACATTTCCCAGGGCAATGTCATTACTCCCTTTTAACGCTGCCGTCACACTGACCGCAAGCTCCGGCAGAGAAGTTCCCAAAGCCACAATCGTAAGTCCGATGACAATTGAAGGAATCCCCAGCTTCCTTGCAATATCCGAAGCGCCCTCTACAAAGAAGTCCGCACCCTTTACCAGCAAGGCAAAGCCTGTGATCAAAATGATTACTGAAAAAATCATCTGTTTCTCCTCTTCCGGATCAGATGCCCTGCCTTCATTTCCACGGCATATATCCGGTGTGTAGTATCTCATATACAGAAAAGACTTTTAACAAAGATTCTGTGTAAAAGTCTTTCCTGTTTTCCTCTTATTCATACCTTACTCTCAGTTTGCAGGAGCATACATGCTTTTCTGAGCTGAAGGCAGGCGCTGTTTAAACATTGATCTCCGCTTTCACGCCGAGCAGATCCTTATATTCCTCCAGAACCGGCTTCACCACCCGGCTTAAGAATGCCTCCACCTGTTCCCTGGCCCGTCCCACATAACGGGAAGGCTCCATCGTCTTTTTCAAGTCCTCCAGAGACAGATTGAATGCCGGATCTGCTGCAATCAGCTCCAGCAGATTATTCTCACCGCCGTTTACCTTCACATTCTTCCCGGCTTCCATGGAAAGCTCACGAATCCGCTCATGAAGCTCCTGACGGTCTCCGCCCGCCTTTACTGCATCCATCATAATATTCTCCGTAGCCATAAAAGGCAGCTCGGACTTGAGACGCTTCTCTATCACCTTGGGATATACCACCAGACCGTCCACCACATTAAGGCACAGATCCAGAATCCCGTCCACAGCCAGGAAGCCCTCCGGAATACTTAAGCGCTTATTGGCCGAATCATCCAGAGTCCGCTCGAACCACTGGGATGCAGATGTAATAGCCGGATTCAAGGCATCCACCATCACGTAACGGGATAAGGAAGCAATCCGCTCGCTGCGCATGGGATTACGCTTATATGCCATGGCAGAAGAACCAATCTGCGACTTCTCAAAGGGTTCCTCCACCTCTTTTAAATGCTGCAGAAGCCGGATGTCATTAGACATCTTATGGGCACTGGCCGCAATGCCTGCCAGTACATTCAGCACTCTGGTGTCCACCTTTCGGGAATAGGTCTGCCCTGATACGGGACAGCACTCCGAAAACCCCATCTTTTCCGCAATCATGGGATCAATCTTATCAATCGTTTCCTGATCCCCGTCAAAAAGTTCCAGAAAACTGGCCTGAGTTCCCGTAGTTCCCTTAGAACCCAAAAGCTTCATAGTGGAAATCACATAGTTCAGATCCTCCAGATCCATGCAGAACTCCTGCATCCAGAGCGTTGCCCTCTTTCCCACTGTAGTGGGCTGGGCCGGCTGAAAATGAGTGAACGCCAGAGTCGGCAGAGCTTTATATTCCTCCGCAAAACGAGCCAGCTCTCCAATCACATTCACCAGCTTTTTACGCACCAGCTTCAGAGCCTCTGTCATCACAATAATGTCCGTATTATCACCTACATAACAGGAGGTGGCTCCCAGGTGGATAATCCCCTTTGCCCTGGGGCACTGCTGTCCATAGGCATAGACATGGGACATAACGTCATGGCGCACTTCCTTTTCCCTTGCCTGTGCCACATCATAATTGATATCATCCTGGTGCTCTTTCAGCTCGTCAATCTGCTCCTGGGTGATATTCAATCCAAGCTCCTTTTCCGTCTCCGCCAAAGCAATCCAAAGTTTCCGCCAGGTTCTGAATTTTTTATCCGGGGAAAAAATGTACTGCATTTCCCTGCTTGCATAGCGCTCAGATAAAGGACTAACATATCTGTCTGTGCTCATATTAACTCTCCTATTCCAGTTCTGCAGATTCGATCCGGTACATCTGCTGTTCCAGTTCTGCAGATTCAATCCTGTACACTACTACAATCCCAGGCGCTTAAATACCTCGTTGTAAGCTTCCTCCACATTTCCCAGATCACGGCGGAAACGATCCTTGTCCAACTTCTCATGGGTATTGATATCCCACAGACGGCAGGTATCCGGCGAAGTCTCGTCGGCCAGAATAATCTGTCCTTTATAACGCCCGAACTCAATCTTAAAGTCAATCAGCTCAATTCCCGCATTGGCAAAATACGCCTTATATACCTCATTGATCTTAAAAGCATATTTCGTAATCGTATCAATCTCTTCTCTGGTAGCCAGTCCCAGAGCAATGGCAAAATAGTCGTTGATCAGAGGATCTCCCAGCTCATCATTCTTATAGCTGAATTCCAGGGTGGGAGCCGCGAACTTCGTTCCCTCCTCAACGCCGAGACGCTTTGAAAAGCTTCCGGCCGCTACATTCCGGATAATCACCTCCAGAGGAACAATCTCCACCTTCTTTACCGCCGTTTCCCGATCACTGAGCTCTTCAATATAGTGAGTGGGAATACCCTCCTTCTCCAGAAGCTGGAACACCCGGTTGCTCATACGGTTATTAATAACGCCTTTCCCCTGGATTGTCCCCTTCTTAAGGCCGTTAAAAGCCGTAGCATCATCCTTATAGTCCACAATCAAAACATCCGGATCCTCCGTAGTGTAAACCTTCTTTGCCTTCCCTTCATACAAAAGCTCTTTCTTTTCCATAGATAGTATTCCTGCCCTTTCTGTATCCACGCGTCCACAGGGATACAGTCTCCCTGTACACAGCGGGTATCCTGTGTTAATGAATTTCCTTCTTAGTATAACTGCTGCCATTTTGAATTTCAACTGTTATTGAACATAATGTCCCAAAAACTGCTGGGTTCTGGCCTCTCTCGGATGTCCGAACACTTCTTCCGGCGTTCCTTCCTCCAGGATCCGCCCGTCATCCATAAATATCACATGATTCGAAACATCCCTGGCAAAGGCCATCTCATGGGTAACGATAATCATAGTTGTCCTTTGTTCCGCTAATTCCTTAATAACCCTCAGCACTTCCCCGGTCAGCTCCGGGTCGAGAGCCGAAGTAGGCTCATCAAAGCAGAGAATGTCCGGCTGCAGGGCAAGGGCCCTTGCAATCGCCACACGCTGGCACTGCCCTCCGGAAAGCTGATGCGGATAATTCTTCATCCGATCTCCGAGCCCCATCTGCACCAGCAGTACCTCTGCCTTATGCTCAATCTCCTCATGGATGATCCTCTTATTCTCCTTATAATCAGGCCTCTCCCTGGCCAGAAGCTCGCTGGCCAGCATCACGTTTCCAAGGGCCGTATACTGTGGAAACAGATTAAAAGACTGAAACACCAGCCCGAAATGGAGCCGTTTTTTGCGGATTGCCGCCTCCTGGGTAGTCACCGGATCAGCGGCATCAAAAAGTGTCTCCCCATTTACACGGATCACCCCCGTATCCGGCCGCTCCAGAAAATTAAGACATCTGAGGCACGTAGTCTTACCGCTTCCCGAAGACCCGATCAGAGAGACCACCTGCCCCTTTTCCAAAGAAAAATTAATATCCTTAAGCACCTCTGTGCGCTCAAAAGTCTTACTTAAGTGCTCTACCTCTAAAATCGCCATTTTCACACGCCCCCTTACCTAAAGTAATCCAGCTTCTTTTCCAGCTGTCCCAGAAGCACTGTCAAGAGACCGCTGAAAATCAGATAGTAAACCATCGTGAAAAACAGCGGCCAAATCTGACCGGAAATCCCCTGGGATCCCTTCATAAACGCCTGGCCTGCCCAGATAATTTCCTGAAGGGCAATGATACGTGCCAGAGAAGTATCCTTCACCAGCGTAATAATCTCATTTGAAATAGGCGGAACAATACGCTTAATCATCTGAAGCAGTGTAACCTTGAAGAAAATCTGCTTTCTCGTCATGCCCAGCACCAGGCCGGCCTCCTCCTGCCCCACCGGAATGCTCTGGATTCCTCCGCGGTATATCTCCGAGAAATAGCAGGCATAGTTAAAAATAAACGCCACAGAAGAAGCCAGAAACCTGCTGGCCTCTCCGCCTCCCCAGATCTGCTTTCCAAGCACCAGCCCCGGGAAATAAAAGATAATAAGAAGCTGAAGCATCAGAGGTGTTCCCCGGATAATCCAGACCACAATCTTTGTAAAACAGCTTAAAGGGCGGAAACGGGACATGGAGCCAAAGGCAATGATCAGTCCCAGGGGAACCGCCCCCAGAAGTGTGACGAAAAATAATTTTAATGTCTGTAAAAAGCCGACGTTCAACGATTGAACCACAATCGGAAACTGCTCCAAAAACTGTTCCATGTATGTATCCTGCCTTCCTAATATAATAAAATTGAACAAAACTTCCGTTCCGGCCGGATTACAACAAAAGATGCGGCCAGAGATCCGGCATGAAAAGCCGGATCAAGGTCGCAAACATCTTTTTTATGTATCAGAAAGGTTTTCTCACCCTCTCTGCGTATTCCTTTTACCGAATAAAATTTTGTTTTCCTGCAGCTCGGCCGTCTACATATCAATCAAAGCTGCCTGTATATTGTAAGTCTCTGCACACGCTGCCACGCTTCCGTCCTCATAGCCTGCCGCAAAGAAATCATTCAGAGCCGCAGCCAGATCCGAACCCTTGCGGAATCCCACACCGTACTCCTCGCTGTTCAACTGAACCGTATAAGTCAGATCCGCATATCCGGTTCCCTCTCCTACCATAGCCGCCGCCATCAGAGAATCGATAACAGCCGCATCGGAAGTACCGGAAGCTACCTCAAGCAGTGCATCAGACTGTGCTTTTACCGGTGTACAGCTTAAGCCGAGAGCATTGACCTCTGCCTCCCCGGCACTGCCTGCCTCAACCGCAAAATTCAGATCCTTTAAACTGTCCGTATCCTGGTACTGATCCGCCTTATCTGCCGGAACAATCACAATCTGTGCATTGTTGCAGTATGCATTGGAGCATTCCATGGCGCTCTTCACCTCATCCGTAAGAGTCATGCCGTTCCATACACAGTCAATCGTCTTGCTGTCAAGCTCCAGAGCCTTGTTGTCCCAGTCGATCTCCACAAACTCTGCTTCAACGCCAAGGCTCTCTGCAAAAGCCTTTGCCATATCTGCATCGAAGCCGATCCATTCGCCGTTCTCATCCTTATAATCCATCGGCTCAAAATCTGTAATGCCTACCACAAGAGTTCCTTTGGACTTCACATACTCCATATCGCTTCCGTCTGCGCTTTCCGCCTCTGTATCCGCTGGTGCTTCCGTCGCCGGCGCTTCCTTTGAACCACAGCCCGCCAGCAAAGCTGCCGTCATCAAGCCGCACAACAACAAACTCAAAACTCTTTTTTTCATAATCTTTCCTCCCGTCCCTGTCCCGGAACATGTCCAAACCCTCATTTCAGCCATTTTTCAGCCAAATTCAGTCCTTCCGCATTCTCCACAGGCCTTCGCTTTTTTTCTCTACCAATTGGTCACTGTACCATGATAAAGTTACCTTAGCATTCTATCACACAAAAAAAAACCTGTCAATCCCCAAAATATGTTGAGTAGGGTTGTTTCACGAAAGATTTTGATGTGATATTATATATCATTTGCCGCTAATTTTTATGTATCTATCTTATCGTTGGCTTTGTGCCGTACTTTATAACGGTTCTCCGATTCCCTCCATGACCTCCATAAGCCTCTTGTATCCCGCCTCGCTGGCAGCTCCATAAAGCACTTCCAGATCGCCGCAGTCCATGATTACGGCCATATTGTCAGAGACATTGCTGTAAAAACTCATATCCATTCCCAGCCATCCTTTTCTATTTCTCTAACCATATGAGGCATCTTTTCCTATTCCATAAATACAATTGCAATTTAATATTATTTATACAATTTCCCATAGAAAAACTGCTCTTGAAATGAAATGTCACCTAATATTTTCTCTTCTGCAATATCTTCTCCATTCAAAGACACAATCCACTTATCCTCCACATCGTCAAAACGATGCCATACTGCGACTACTTTGCCACGAAAACTCTTCAGTGGTTTATTTGTTCCAAATATATAAACATCTTGTTCTGCTCCATCACCGGCAAGTGCATTATTTACATATCCATAATTGATTGGATAAATCATCTCTGAATGACGAGGATGAGAGGTGCCTAATGGTCTGTCAACAGTTCCGTCTACCATTTTCCCAATAATATGGCTGTAATCCGGTTCATCTGCTTTCATAACATAGAAAAAATAGTCCAATGTCTGCACAAGCTTCTTGTTTTCATAAAACTTTCTAATCTCAGAAACTGTCATCCATTTACAGTCAGCAACTTCATCTGTTGTTGCATCTTCCAAATGCAGGTCTCCATCGTATTCAAAAAGCCATACATCCATAATATCATTAAATTCTTTGCATTCATATTTAACATCAGTGCCTCGGATTTTAGTAAAAAGGATTTTTCCGGCTTCGGGTTGTAAATCCAGTCCCACTTCTTCCTTTACTTCTCTAAGTGCTCCGTCAATACTGCTTTCTCCCATCAAAACAGAACCTCCAACGCACTCCCACATAAGCGGAAATGTTGGCCTGCTAACTGAACGTTGGGAAATGAGATATTCCCCTTTGCAATTTCGTATCCATACATGCACTACCAAATGGTAGAAACCGTTTGGAATCTTTTCTCCTCGAATCTGCTCTTTTCCTGTCTTTTCTCTATATTTTGTATACAAGTCCCATTTTTCCATATTTTTATATATTCTTCCAAAATCTACAAGTTATCTGCTGCAAACCTATCATAACATATTTTTCAATATTCATCACCTTTCTTGAAATATAAGGATTTTTACGCAAAGCATTCAGAAATACTTCTTCCGCGCGTTGGACATATTCTTCAATTCCTTGTGCAAACCCATTTATTTCACTTTTACCGTCTCTATTTTCCCCATAATTCAAATTTTTTAATATGACAGTAAACTCCACTCTTGACGATATAAACTGTGGTACTTTACTTTCATCATAATTATTTGCATTCTTGTATGCATTTATTATCTTTGTCAGTCCGCTTCCCTTACGTTCCATATATCCTAACCGCTGAAACACATCTGCCAAAACAGGATTTCATAAGCCGTTTTCTCCAGATACTCCCAATGCCCGTTTCCAACAGGTTCATAAGATGTCCATGCCACTTTAAGCTGGTTTTCAGATATATAAAATTTGATACGGGTTAAAACTCCGTTACTTGTATCAATATCAGGTTCCGTTACATAATCAAAAGTATAAACCGTGTATTTCTGCGTCCAGTCCGAAGTATCCCGGTAATAAATCACCGCATTTTCCGCAGATATCTTTATCAATCCAAACATCTTCTCACTTTCTTCTTTTCCGGGAAGATAGAAATAGCATCGTGTTCCATATGTGGTGATGTAAAATTCATTTTCTCCTGCTTTGTCCTGAAACAAAATCTTACCATCACTCAAATCAATCAAGAGCAGATTGCTTTCTTTCAGCCAGCCTTCCACATAGCCATTGTGGTGGGGAGCCGTCCAATGCTCCGCACAAACCCAGGTTTTACCATCCTCCTGTACGTTTCCACGCATCGCCTTGCTTCCCACATCGGGATAACGATACAATACCGAACCTTTTTCATCCAGGATATGTATATCGTAGTCATAGGTTTTCTCGTAATCATCCGCTTTTTCCCATTGAAGATAACAAGAGCTTCCCTCAATGGGGGATTTTTCATCATAAGTATAACAATCCCTGCTATAACCGGACGGATATATTACTTCATATTCTGTTGCGCCTGCTGTTGGATTACAGCCAGTCAGTAATAGAACAAATATTGCTGCACAGCATAAAGAAAAAAATGCGGCGCACAATTTTTCCTTTCATATCTGTCCCTCTCTCCTTTTCATGCCGCCTATCATGCACATCCTTCTGCATGTCCACATCTTCGGCAAGAGAAACAACACGCTTGAAATCTGTGTGCTGATGCCGTGATATTTCCTTTGCGGCGAAATCTCCTCAAATCCTTTTGCACTCATCTCAATATAATCATTGCCCGCAGGCACAGCAAGAATTTTTAGGATAATCACTCCCGTTCCATATTCCAGGCATTAAAAATCTCCCTGGCAACAGGCACCGCATACTCGCTCCCCGATCCGGCTTCCTCCACCAGCACGCAAACCACAATATCCGACTCTCCCGTATCCGAAAACCCGGCAAACCAGGCATGGCTCTTACTCTTATCACTGGAATACTCCGCCGTTCCCGTCTTCCCGGCTACAAAAAAGCCCATATTATCCAGCTTGCTTCCCGTTCCCTCCGTCACCACGGCCCTCATATATTCCGTCAGGATCTCCGCCTCCGCCTCTGTCATAAGACTCCCGTAAACAGAAGGCCGGAAATTCTTCACCAAATCGCCCGAATAAGTCTCCACCCGTTCCAGAAAATACGGCTTCATCAAAATACCGTCATTGGCAACGGCACTCATAATCATCGCCATATGCATCGGCGAAACAAGCGTTTCCCCCTGTCCGATAGCCGTCATCATCTGCTCTGCAGGTGCAGCTCCTCCCTTTAACGAAAAGGCGCTTTTACTGTACGGAAGATCCAGCGGAAGCTCGCTGTTAAACAAAAGGCTTTCGCAGTTAGTTTTAAACACATCTTCATCCAGCGACAGCCCGATAGAAGAAAAAGCCGTATTGCAGGACTTGGCAAAAGCCTTCTTAAGATCCTCATTCCCATGAGCATTCTTTCCATAACAGCGGATCGTATAATTTCCCTCCGTCATACTGCCGCTGCATTGAAAATGAAAATCCTCATAGCCGGGATTTTCTCTCATATAATCCAGGAGTGTCACCACCTTAAAAGTAGATCCCGGCGGATACTGTCCCTGCATCGCCCGGTTATAGAAAACGCCGTCGCTGTTTTCTTCCCCGTTCAGAGACTCCCAGTCTTCATTCACCCGGTTGGGATCAAAATCCGGCTTGGACACCATAGCCAGAACCCTTCCAGTCTCTGCCTCCAGGACCACCACAGCCCCCTTGTGATTCCCCAGGGCATTGTAGGCAGTCTCCTGCAGCTTTGTATCCAGGGTAGTAACTACATTATCTCCGATGTTTTTTTCTTCCTTAAGCTCATTTGCAATCTGCTCTCCGAAAAAAGCATTGGAAGTCAGAAGCTCAAAATTAGCCAGAGACTCTATTCCTGTCCTGCCTCTGGTGGAGTAGCCCGTCACATGGGCGTACACATTTCCATACGGATAACTGCGGATCTCTGTTCCGTCTTCCGCTGTCTTCGTCTCTGCCAGAACCGTGCCGTCCGAAGCAAGTATTTTGCCCCTTACTACCCGTTTCGCAAAATTTTCCTGCCTGGAATTGTAGGGATTATTGATCACTTCCGGACGCAGGACTGCGTTAAAGTAGACAAAATACCCGATAAGCAGGGCAAACAGACCTGTAAAGAGATAGGTGATCATGGTAAGCTCATGATCTTTCTTTTGTTTTTTCTGCTTTGGCGGCCCTTGCCTTTTTTGCTTTGGCTCTTGCGTTCCGTTTTCGTTCTTTTTCAATCCTTAACTCCTCGTCTTCCTTTAAAAGATACATTCCCTGGATAATGGCAAACATGGCAATGGTTGCCACGATAGAACTTCCTCCGCTGCTGATAAGAGGAAGGGTCACGCCCGTAGACGGGATAAACTTCACAGCTCCTCCGATGGTTAAAAACACCTGAAATCCATAGAGAGTCCCCAGTCCCAGAGCCGTATATTTGTAGAAATCATTTTTTATCTGCATGGCAATGTTTATAAACATCATAAAGCAGCTGACGCAAATCAGAATCAGGCAGATGGCAAAGGCTCCTCCGAATTCTTCCGCAATGGCAGAAAACATAAAATCCTCCACCACCACCGGAATCTTATTCGGTTCTCCCTGATACAGGCCGGTTCCAAGCCATCCTCCCGTACCGATGGCAAAGAGAGACTGGGTAATCTGGTAGCCTTCATTGTCTATATACTGAAAGGGATCACTCCAGGCCATCACACGCACGCGTACATGGGAAAAAAGATGATAGCCTGCATAAGCCGCCGCGCAGCCCGCTCCCAGGCCGCTGATAAAATAGAGAGGTTTTTTTGCCGCCACATAAAGCATCACCAGATAGGCGACAAAAAACAGCAGCGCACCGCCCAAATCCCGTGACAGCACCAGAACCAGCACATGCAGAGCCGCCATTACAGTGGTCAGGACCACATCCTTAAAAGCCGTGCTTTTGCTCAATCTGGCTGCCGCGAAAAATACAAAGGTAATTTTTACAAATTCCGAAGGCTGAAGGGCAAAAGAACCGATTTTCAGAGACAGCCTTGCGCCGTTGCTGCTTTCGCCGAAAACCACCACTGCTGCCAGGAGAATCAGCCCGGCTATCCCGTAAACCCATGGAATCTTCGTAAGGAAACCGCATTTCCGAATCAGAACCGGTATCACCATAGCCAGTATCAGGGCCGCTGCCGCTATCTGAAACTGCCGCACTGCCCTGTCATAGGACAGACGGGTCAGCATAATAAACCCTATGGCCAGAAGCAGGCACATATTATTGAGCACAAGCCTGTTAATCTGAGGATAAATTACCTGGGTCATAACCACCACTGCCTGCAGCAGGAAGAGCTGAAACAGATAAAATATCAGAAGCTTGATCTCCTCCTTCTGCAGATACATCACCACATAGGCCAGCAGATGTATAAAAAACATCAGAAGGTTCTGCAGCTTCCACACATAATTGACTTCTCCCGGACTTTTCTTCTTAAAGGCAGAAAAACTCAAAAGCGTGTATAAAGCAATTAAGATAATAAATGCAAATTTTGATAATTCTACAATGAGGTTTGTCATAATACGGACTACTCCACTCCCCGTTTTAAATGTCCCCTGGTAAACGGCCCTTCCAAAGCTTCCGGCCCTCCCTTATGGCAGAACACCTCCACATATTGCTTCAAAATCCGCTTGATTTGCTTCTTATCCTCCATTACAAAGCACAAACGCAGGCTTTTTGGTGAAATGCTCTCCACTTCTCTTTGATTACCCAGAAGTGACAGGGGTTCACAATTGTATATTACATTATAGCACCACCGGCACTCGCTGGCGATGGGAAATTCTTTCTTATAGCGATCGGCAAGCATCCAGATCTCCCGCTGCTTCCGGCAGGCCTTCATGGTTTTATGCAGGCAGTTCGCCGTTACCATCAAAGGCAGATAACCGTACACCAGCATCTCACTGTCCTCACAGCCCCTGCGCCTAAGCTCCTGTACATTCAGTTCCAGCGGAAGGGTATCCATGAGTATTCCCTGTTCCTTCCAAAAACCGCATGCCCGTCTGTTGAAGGTATAGAGATTATGATCCAGAATTACCGGAATATCCCAGGCTGCCTCTTTCAAAAATGCCAGTTCTTCCAGATTCTTTACCACAAGCATATCCAGCCCTGCATCTTTTAACAAATCAAGCCGCTCTTTAAAATACCTCTGCTCCGAAGTCCGGAATATTGCCGGAAGCACCAGCCCGAAGGTCTTCCCTGCCTTATGGCAGGCATCCGCATAAGCTTTCAGCTGCCTGAAATCTGCCTGTCCGCCCGAGACGGAAATCCTGGAAACCTCCGGAATGTCCAGCGCTTCCGCAATAAACTCCGGCTGTTCCAGCTGCACATGAATCTCATAGCCGGCGGTCTTTTCTCGCCCGGATGATTTCATCTGTTCTTCTTTGGGAATCAATTCCTCTCTGAAGCTTTTGCGTCTTCCCCTGGTTCTTAACTCTTCCTCCAGCTTCTCCAAAGCCTCTCTGCGCATAGCATTCAGCTGGCGGACCGGCAGAAATACTTCTTTTTCTCCCTCAAGCTCCAGCTCTTCAAAACAAAAGGGGCTGTCCCCTGTTTTTCGAAGCTGCTTTAAGACGGCTTCCGAATCCATGGGCCGGTTTTCGGGTATCTGGGCCGGTTCCCCGGATACGGTTATTGCAATTTCCTTATATGTTACCAGAAACTCTGTGGGAAATTCCGTAGAAATCCGAAAGCTTCCCTTAATTTTTTCCTTTTTCTCCGTATCCACATACTGCCGTCTAAGCTCTGAAAGAAGCCCCTCGTATGCCTGCTTTTCCAAAAGCTCCTGCCGGTTTCCTCCAGCCTTATGAGCTCCCTTTTCACGGACGCCTTCAAAATGCCCCGGTCTGGTAAGGGACATCAGTTCCCGGCCGTTTCGTATTTTGTAATATCCCTTCGAAAAACCTCCCCGGTTATAAAGTCTCTGTAATTCATCCAGATCTTTTTTATCAACCTGCCAGCCGTCGCTGCCGTGCTCCAGATAATAATCCAGGTATTTCCGGTAGATACGCACAACTCCTGCCGTGTACTCCGGGCGTTTCATGCGTCCCTCTATTTTCAGGGAGCCGACTCCTGCCTTAAGGATCTCCGGAAGCAGTTCGACCGTACACATATCTTTCGGGCTTAACAGGTATGCTTCTTCTTTACGGTTCAGTACTTTCCCGTCTGCTTTCACCCGGTAAGGCAGACGGCATGGCTGCGCGCACCGTCCCCGGTTTCCGCTTCTTCCTCCCAGAATGCTGCTGAACAGACACTGCCCGGAATAACAATAACACAGAGCCCCATGAATAAAACTTTCTATCTCAATATCTACAGAAGCATGAATACGGCGGATTTCCTCCAGGGAAAGCTCTCTTGCCGTCACAATCCGCGTCGCCCCCTGTTCCTTCAGGAACGCAGCGCCTCCGGCTCCCAGAACGGTCATCTGGGTACTTGCATGTATGGGCAGATCCGGAAAATATTCACGAATATAAGAAAATGCGCCAAAGTCCTGTACAATCACTGCGTCCAGACCGCTCTCATAGTATGGCTTTAAATAAGCCCCCAATTCCTCAAGCTCATGATCCTTCAGAAGAGTATTCACTGTCAAATACAAATCACAGCCGTGAAGATGGGCATAGCCGATGGCGTCACAAAGTTCTTTTTCCCCGAAATTATCTGCATATGCCCTTGCACCGAACCTGGTGCCCCCAAGATAAACCGCATCCGCTCCTGCCCCCACTGCGGCCTTTAAACTGTCATAGGAACCGGCCGGAGCCAGAAGTTCCGTCTTGTGTCTCACTGCATCGCCTCCTCTCTTTTAAAAGTAAAAAGGGCGTCTGCAAATAAGACTTTCGGATCTCATAAATCCTCACTGCCGTATTTTGCAGCAACCCCCGATATACAATGCTGTAATTACTGTTTTATCTCTTATGTATAAGACCGCTGGCCCAGTTTCCTCGACAATTCCCGGTTCTCTCTCTGAAGCCGCTCAATCTCTCCCTCAAAGCTCCGTTTCTGCTCTGCAAGCCGCTTCTGGGCTGCCTGGTTCTGATCTTCAAGCTTCTTATGCGAGCTCTGTCTCTGCGCTTCTGCCGCTTTTTTCTGGTTCTCCAGATTACGCTCCAGCCCTTCTATGGTGCGTTTAAGCTCCTGTCTTTCCCGATCGGAAGCCTGCTTTTTGGAATCCAGCTTCTCGATTGTCTCCTTCCTCTGTCCTTCCAGCTTCGCCTCAAGCTCCTTTTTCTGTGCGTCCAGAGCTTCTTCCAATGCTTTCTTTTCGGCATTCAGTTTTGACTCTGCTTCTTTTTTCTGGGAAGCCAGGGTTTCCTTTAGTTCCTTCTTCTCTGCTTCCAGCTTTTCATTGGCCATCTGAGCTTCGATGAGATCGTGGCGGATTCCGTACATCTCGCGCTCTTTCTTCTCCAATTCTGCGGAAAGCTTATCTGCCTGGCGCTTGGCCTTAAAGAAATCGTCTGCAAGATTCATATTCAGCATCATCTGCTTCTGATCTGTATTCTGCTTTCGATAGCCGTCCATCTGCTGAAACTGCGCCAGTTTTTCGTTGATATAGACGGAAACCTGGTGCAGATATTCCGGAGTCTCATAGCCGCTGATCCGAAATACTTTTCCCGCAATCACGACCTCCACTGTGTTCTTCGTAGCCATAGCACTCACTTCCTTCTCCCCATCTGAAACACCTGCAATTCAATACCCCACAGTGTGCATTCGGGCTTCGCCCTATCAAAATGCAATCTGGCAAATCTGCCTGCAAGCAGGCAATTTCCCGTCTGATTGGTCTATTGTTCTACCCCGCAGTGCGAATTCGGAAAACCTTTGGTTTCCCGAATTCACGGGCTTCGCCCTATCAAAATGCAACCTGGTAAATCTGCCTGCAAGCAGGCA
>JAETRR010000130.1 GCA_021770065.1 Lachnoclostridium sp.
TAGATGATTGCGAAACAGGTCAATAATTTCATGCATATGGGAAAGCAGAAACAAAATTCTATCGGAATTGATGGAAATGATTGCTTGAACCACTATGGAGAGGGATGTAAGGGATAAATAGCCGAAAAAAGGCGCACTTATAGAAAGTGGCATTAGATTCTTTTGGAAGAGGTAAGTCCTAGGCAATCAGAGGCTTTAAGCTTCGGATATATTGATGTTGCTTTATTCGGCCAGCAAGGATGAGGCCGATTAATTGTGTAATCCCTGCCAGAAGCAGATCCGCATGGAGTGTTTTCTCGTTTTGGGTTTTGCGTCCGGCAATGCCAAAGCTGCCTTTAAAGTGATTGATGGAGCGTTCCACAGTCGTCCGGATTTTATAAGTATTGCTCCATTCGGCTGTACCACGCAGGGTGCCAGGATATGCCCGCAGGTCTTTTTCAGGATAGATATAGACCATTCTTCCGCAAGGAGATGAGGTGCAGGGATGTTCACAATGGCAAACACGGTGGTATTTTCCTGTGGAAGGGTCTTTTTCCCATTTTACTTTTGGGCAGCTGAACTTGTAGCGAGAAACACCACTGCGGAGCTTGCTGGTACTTTCCGGTTTCAGTGGAAGGGAAGGGTCATTCGGACAGCAGGGAATGCCGTCCTGATTCACAGAATAATCTTTGTTTTCCAGACCCGCCCGGGAATTCAAAGGAATGTAAGCTTTCTGGAAATGCCTTCCGTTTCCGTCTGCATCGGTGCCCAAAGTGCTGCCGGAGAGGAGCTGCTTATAAAGCTTAGCGGAGTCAAAGGCAGCATCTCC
Organism: Lachnoclostridium sp.; assembly: GCA_021770065.1. Taxonomy (GTDB): domain Bacteria; phylum Bacillota; class Clostridia; order Lachnospirales; family Lachnospiraceae; genus Laedolimicola. The sequence continues at coordinate 809 of JAETRR010000130.1, forward strand.
TAAAAACGTATGGGGATCAAGAAGGGGATGGGCAGCAAAAAGGTCCTGTAAAGAAGGGATGAGCAGCCTTGCATCATGGACAGATTTATCCTCATCCGGAGAATCTGATTTTTTATTAACAATAATTTCCGGATGTTTATCAAAAAACTCCTTGTTGTAGAAGCTGATCGAGCGGACAATGCCCAGACCATTTGTGACAATGCCGAATTTATAGGCATAACAGAAATGGCCATCAATGTAAAGCTGTTTGATATCGGGATTTGCAGCGGCATGGGAAGGCATGGAGCCGTAAGCAGCTTTGTAAGGGTCATAGCCCTCATCAAAATGCATGGCTTTTGCATAGGCTTTGAGTTGTTTGATAATACGGTTGGCATACTTGGGATTGTTTTCCGTAACCCAGGCCTCTATGCCAGAGGAATCAAAGATGGCCATAGCTGCTCTGGAAGAATC
>JAETRR010000131.1 GCA_021770065.1 Lachnoclostridium sp.
ATAAGTACACCGGGAGCATGGTCTGTTCCAAGCAGCTCTACAAGGAAGCCTTGAACCATGCCTTTGACGAACCGAAGCAATGGGAAATCCGGGAAATCAACGAGATTATGAACCAGTGCATTTCCGGCTGGCGGTACTTCCCGAATCCAAGAATGTTTTCAGAATATGGCAGACAAAAGGGCTGGGAGCGTGAAAACCCGGCAACGGACTCCGGCAACCCGTCTGAAAAAATGGTGGACGGTTTTGTGGAGGTCACAGAACAGATGGAGCTTCCATTCTGAAAATGACAGCCTGTTGCACACCCTGTTGCTATCCCGTTGCCGAGCCGGTTGCCGGAGAAAATCCCATAACTGCGGGCTTTTCTCCCCTATGACAACCAAAACAACAGAAAAATAAAAGAAAAATATAAATAGTAACCATCGCCAGATTGAGATTGTTTGCAAGGTCTTTTGAAGCCCGTTGCCGGACTTCGTTGCCGACACCCTCTGTCTGGCTATTTTCATGTATGGAGGATAACTGCCTATGGCAAAAAACAAAACAGAGATTCATGTGACTACTGTGTTTGACGGGGAGCTTGACGCAACCGATGTGTTCGTCAGCCTGATTTCCCAGAAATATGGAAAGACAAATTCAAAAGAATATCTTGCTAAAAAGAAAGATTTGAAGTATAATGAAGATGAGGTTCAAAAGAGCCAGATACCGTCTGGATTGTGTGGGTAAATGGCTATGATGAACGAAATGGAATACAGAACAATCGGTTCGGCACTTGCCGGGGGCTATCGTGCAGCGGTCTATTGCAGACTGTCAAAGGACGATGACCTGCAAGGCGAAAGTGCCAGTATCGCAAACCAGCGTGATATGCTGGAAAAATACTGCGAAAAGCAGGGATGGGAGGTTGTGGCAGTCTATCAGGACGATGGCTTCACGAGGACTTTTTCCCAAGAAACGGTGTCCGCTATATCGCCATGAATGACGGTATCGACACCCTGCGGGATAACAACGATATTGCCCCGTTCAAGAATATCCTGAACGAGATGTACAGCAAGGATATTTCCAAGAAAGTCCATTCCTCTTATCTTCTGAAAGCGCAGAAAGGACAGTTTACCGGGTGTCTTGCCCCGTTTGGGTATCGGAAAGACCCGGAGGACAAAAACCATCTGCTCATTGACGAGGAAACCGCCCCGATTGTGCGGCTGATTTTCGGATATGCCCTGAACGGTCATGGTCCGAACTATATCCGCAGACGGCTGGAGGAAGAAAAAATCCCCTGCCCCACATGGTGGAACCGGGAACGGGGGCTTCGCAATACCCGCACCAAATGGGAAAAGAAAGACCCGGAAAACGGGCGGTATATGTGGGACTTCTCCGTTATCAAAGACCTTTTGATGAATCCCGTCTACACCGGGGCGATTGCTTCCCAGAAAAAAGACTACCGCTTCAAAATCGGCACGATTGGGGAAAAGAAGCCGGAGGACTGGATTGTGGTGGAGGGACAGCATGAACCGCTGATTGACCGCATGAGTTTTGACATTGTGCAGAACAAGCTGAAATCCCGCCAGCGTCCGGGGCAGACCAATGAAATCAGCCTGTTTGCCGGACTGCTAAAATGCGGCGAGTGTGGGAAGTCGCTGACGATACGCTACACAAACGCAAAACATCCCCAGCGGATATACTCCTGCAAAACCTACAATGCCTTTGGAAAGAACCACTGCACCCAGCACCGGATTGATTATGACACCCTTTACAGCCATGTGCTGCGGAAAATACGGGAATGTGCCAGAGCTGCCCTGATGGACGGGGAAGCGGTTGCCGACCGCCTGACCAATACCTGTGAAGCCGAGCAGCGGGAACAGCGGGAAGCAATGGAACGCTCCCTTACAAGGGACGAGGAACGGATTGAGGTTCTGGACAAAATGGTAATGCGGCT
>JAETRR010000021.1 GCA_021770065.1 Lachnoclostridium sp.
GAGCCGAGAGGCGAGCTGCACTGCGGGGTAGAGAGGGGCAGCAAGAAGCTGCGTCATGCTTGCATGAAAGCAGATTCTTATATGACTTTTTCCATAGGGCGAAGCCCGTGAGCGAGGTGACTTTATGCTAAACGAAGAAAAAATCCGGCTTATGACAAAAGCAGCAGCTTTTGAAGCAGGCGAAGGAAAAAAAGCTCTGGCAATGAATAAGTATTTCCGGGGAGACTATATCAGCATTAATCTGCTTGCATCCTGGTTTTCCTTCACCATCGCCTTCGCTATCGGCGTTGCAGCCTGGGCTTTTTATAATATAGAAGATCTTATGAACAGAATAAATACAATGGATCTGCCTGCCCTGGGAAAGCATTTTGTATTTTTATACCTGGGCCTTCTGGCTGTCTATCAGTTGATCCATTATGTGATATATCATATCCGTTATCAGAAAAACCGCAGAAGCCTTGCTGCATACAACCAGATTTTAAAGCAGATTTCCCATATTTATCAGATGGAGTCTAAAAGCGGCAGCAGTGATTTTGCAGAAGGAGCAAAAGAAAAATGACGACCTTACTGGAACTGAGAGAAAAGATCAAAATATTTATGGGAAAATATGATATCTATATAATCCCCTTGATGAAATTTCTGCTGGCCCTGATTGCATTTGTGATGATTAACGGAAGTGTCGGCTTTATGGAACAGGCCAGGAATCCGTCCATTTCCTTGATTCTTGCCTTAATGTGTTCGTTTCTGCCGGTGAACATGATTGCAGTCTTCGGCGGCATACTGGTACTTGCGCATGCATATGCTTTGTCACTGGAGTTTTTTGTCATAGCATTTATTCTGATTCTTCTGATGGTTCTGCTGTTTTTCCGCACAGCGCCCCAGTATGGGTACCTTTTGATTCTGACTCCCATGGCTTTTGTGCTCAAGGTGCCTTATGTTGTGCCTCTTGCCATGGGCCTGGTAGGGACGCCGGCGGCTGCGGTGCCGGTAGCCTGCGGAACAATTGTGTATTATCTTCTGCATTATATGAAGCTGAATACTACTATGCTCAGTGGGACAGAGACAGAGTCCATGCAGCAGAAGATTACGTACCTGATTGATAATGTTGTCCGCAACAGAGAGATGCTGCTGATGGCGGCAGCTTTTGCGCTGACTCTGCTGATTGTATATGTTGTCCGCCGCATGTCCATTGATTATGCATGGAGCATTGCCATCGGGACAGGAGCAGTGACGGATTTTGTTGTACTGCTGCTTGGAAGCATGGTTATGGGAGTTTCCTTAAAAGTGCTTCCGGTTCTGCTCGGAAGCGTGATATCTGCTGCGCTGGCCATTCTGCTTCAGCTTGCCGTATTCAGCATGGATTATTCCCGGACGGAATATGTGCAGTTTGAGGATGACGAATATTACTATTATGTAAAAGCAGTTCCCAAGGTAACTATTGCCGTGCCGGATAAGCAGGTAAAAAGGATCAGCTCCCAGAAGAAGCAGAGCACCGCAAGAAAGAAGACGGTTTCCGCAAAAAGACCGGTCGAGCACAGCCGTACAGAGACAAGGGAGCGTCTGCATACGGAAACAAGAGAACGGGTGCGCAGATAAAGAAGAGGGATTCCACAGCAAGAAAGGATAAGGAGGCGGCAGAATGCAGAATTCCATAACGGATCTGATTGACAAGTGTATGAAGACATTAGACTCCTTGCAGATCCGAAAGACTGATGTGGTAGAAGTGATTATATTGGCATTTCTGCTATATCAGGTTCTGGTGTGGATAAAAAGGACAAGAGCCTGGTCTCTGCTGAAGGGGTTTGTAGTTCTGTTGATTTTCATTTTTCTGGCATGGGCATTTCAGCTCAATACGATCTTCTGGCTGGTTCAGAATGTATTCAGCCTGGGAATCACTGCCTTGATTATTGTATTTCAGCCGGAACTTCGAAGGGCTCTGGAACAGCTGGGCCAGCAGAATATTTTAAATTCTCTGTTCAGTCTGGATAATTCCAAGGAGTCCAGCGCCAGATTCAGCGACAAGACAGTGAATGAGTTAGTCAAAGCTGTCTACGAAATGGCAAAGGTAAAGACGGGCGCCTTGATTGTAATTGAAAAAAATACGCCCCTCCATGAATATGAGAGGACAGGAATTACCCTGGATTCTCTGCTGAGCAGCCAGCTTCTGATTAATATATTTGAGCACAATACGCCCCTTCACGACGGTGCGATTATTGTAAGGGGAGACAGGGTGGTTTCAGCAACCTGTTATCTTCCCCTTTCAGATAATATGTTTCTCAGCAAGGAACTCGGGACACGGCACCGTGCGGCAGTGGGGGTCAGCGAGGTGACAGATTCTCTTACGATTGTAGTTTCGGAGGAAACGGGAAAGGTATCTGTTGCGGCGGACGGCAAGCTGATGCGTGATTTGACGGAGGATGAGCTTAAGGAGCAGCTGGTTCAGGCACAGAATAAGACCCAGGATACGGGCCGGTTTAAATTATGGAAAGGACGGGTGAAAAAGCGTGAGAAAACTGCTGACAAATAACCTGGGGCTTAAGCTTCTTTCTATAATTTCGGCAGTGATGCTCTGGCTGATTATTGTGAGTATTAACGATCCGGTAATATACCAGGATTTTACAGGCATCCGTGTAACAATGCTGAATGAGGATGCAGTTACAGATAAGGACAAAGTTTACCGCATTGAGGATAACAGCGATATTATCAGTATCAAGGTAAGAGCCAAGCGATCAGAACTGCAGAAACTTTCCTCAGAGGACTTTACGGCTACAGCGGATATGGAGAAGAACATTAAGTTTGACAACCTGGTGGGGATTGAAGTGACCTGCAACAGTCTGAATGTGAGGACCACAGATATCACCAAGAGCCGGGAAAATGTCGTTATCAGCATTGAGGATGCTTCCAGTGAGCAGTTTAATGTAGGCGTGAATCAGAGCGGAACAGAAGGAGAAGGCTATAAGGTCGGAACCGCGGTGCCGGAGCAGAGCCTGATTCAGATCAGCGGTCCGGCCTCTGTAATAGCAGAGATTGCCCGGGTAGAGGTGGATTTGAATGTGACGGGCTTTACCACAGATCAGATAAAAAACTGTGCTATCAAGATACTGGACAGCGACAATAATCAGATTGATACCACTTATCTGGAATATAACGGTAAAACTACGGGCATGAATGTTCATGTTACCATGTTTAAGAAAAAAAAGGTCCGCCTTCGTGTAGATTATACGGGCACGCCCGGAGAAGGGTACAGTTTCAAGGAACTTACCTTTAAGCCGGAGACTCTGGAGATTGCCGGAACGGAAGAAGATATTGCCGATCTGAGGGAGATTAATATACCGGGTGAGGCGGTAAATATAGACGGAATCACGGAAGATACACAAATCAATGTGGATGTGACAAGGTATCTGCCGGAGAATATACGGCTTGGGAATGAAAGGGATGCATCAATAGCCGTGGAGGTGACACTGGAGAAAAAGCAGGGTAAGACCGTCCGGATTCCGGTATCGGATATTGAGCTTAAAAATGTGCCGCAGGGACTGGAAGTGGATTTTGATAAACTGAAAGAGATTGAGATTATAGTTATGGGAACCAGTGCGGAACTGGCAGAACTTGATGAGAGCGAGATTCTGGCAGGATTAGATCTGGATGGCTATTCCAGAGCGGGAACCTATAAAAAAGTTCTTGATGTGGAACTCCCGGAGGCTTACAGACTGATGCAGGAGACACAGGTGGAATTTAAGCTCATAAAACGTACTTCAACCGGGAATAAAAAGTAATAACCAGCGATAGATCAAAGAATGGGAGGTTTTCATATGGTAAGTCAGAAGGTAGTTATTCAAAATCCGACAGGACTGCATTTAAGACCGGCAGGAATTCTCTGTAAGACGGCTATGCAGTTTAAGGCGCTGATCACCTTTACATTTGAGAATACAACGGCAAATGCGAAGAGTGTACTGAGCGTACTTGGGGCCTGCGTGAAGTCCGGGGATGAAATTGAGTTCATCTGTGAGGGTGTGGACGAAGCGGCAGCTCTGGCAGCCATGGTAGAAGCCGTGGAGAGCGGCCTTGGTGAATAGGAAAAAATGGGCGATAGGGTATGCAGTCCTCTGCATGCTCTATTTCGCTGCGTCTGTTTTTATACCTCATGACAGACTGGAATCCAGGGGACTGGAAGGGATCGGAAAGCCTTCCTTGAAATTGAAAACAGAAGAGATAACAAATGACACGGAACTGAAATTTGAGTATGCTGCGGACGAGCAGGCACTGAATCAGATTTCTTTTTATTTTACGGATAACGGACATGTGTTCACCCAGGGAGAGATTCGGATTGAAGCTTATGACAGCCGGACAGGAGAGCTTCTGTCAGCACAGACACACGAGCTTGTGAATCTGAAGACAGAGGCTTTCTGGGGCGTGTCCTTTGAGGAGGAACCGGAGGGAAGAATCCTGGATTTGGTGATCACAGGCCGGGAGCTGAAGGAAGGCCCTTCTGTCTGGCTGAATACGGAGAGCAGAACCCAGGGAAATACCTATGAAAATGGTGTGTTTATAGAAAACAATCTTATCTATAATGCCATATACCGGACACAGGTTCACTATGTGAAGAATCCGTTTTTGACCACTCTGATGCTTCTGATTCTGGGAGGGATGTTCTTTCTGGTATCCGGAAAGCAGGCAGAAGGGCAGACAGCAGAGAGGACGGAAAGAAGGGGGAAGGCCTTAGGCGAGAAGTTCATGGAATTCTGCCGGAAATACCGTCAGTGGATTGGAATGGGATTTCTGCTGTTTCTTGCTGCGGTGATTTTTTTCTATGTGTATGACGGGCAGATCCGCAAGGCCATGAACAGCACCCACAGGGTTATTGTAATGCGTGACAATGGAAAGCTCCTGCCGGTTACAGAGGAGACAAGGGAGCTGGTACAGCATTATACGACAGAAGAGGAAACTCTTGTGGGTCTGGGGATTCGGATGGATCTGTCAGAGGACTTCCGGGCGGAGGGCGTTATCCGGGCCGCGGTGAGGGATCTTGCTTCAGAGGAGCTGCTCTGTGAGACCGAGATTCCGGCAGCATCTCTGCTGGACGGCCAGTATATGGGGCTGATTTTTAATCAGGCTCAGAGCGGTATTAAAGGGCATACCTATGAAATACGTCTGGAATTTTCGGAGGAGCTACTGGACAGCGGCCTTTCCGTGATTGTCACCCCGGAGGGGTATTATGAGGAGAATACACTGTTCATCAACGGGGAAGAGAGTGCGAGCCGCTTGAGCATGAACGCCCACACTTATTTCAATATCTTTTTAAAAAAATATTTCTTTGTGATGTTTCTGTTCTTTGAAGCGATGAGCGCCGGTTTTTATTATCTGGCCTTTATTCGAAGATGCCGGGTGGAGAAGGTTTTCCTCTTTACCATTTTATGCCTGGGAGTTATCTATAATTTTATTCTGGTTCCCTATATGACACCGGATGAAAAATATCATATAGATATGTCCTACCGGCATTCCAATACGCTTCTTGGAATTGAGCAGATTGGAGAGAACAAGTGCCTTAAGCGGGCAGATGATGCCGGGATAGAATTTACCTCGGAGCCCAGTCTCACCAATTATAAAAATATTTACGACAGCCTGTTTTCTCTGGTGAAGGACGGCCGCCTTATAGAGGCGGAGGCAACGGCGAATACAGAGGCGCCTATGATTCTTTATCTGCCGGCCGTGCTTGGGATGACCCTGGCCCGTATCCTGCATCTGGGAACGGTGCCCATGCTTCTTCTGGCAAGGTGGTGCAGTCTGCTGTTTTTCGCCTGTATGGTTTACCTTGGAATGAAAAAGCTGCCCTTTGGAAAGATGACCCTGTTCCTGCTGGCTGTACTGCCTATGAATCTGCAGCAGTGCACCTCATTTTCTTATGACGCAGTGATCACGGGCACAATTCTTCTGTACAGCTGTTACTGCATTGCCCTGGCCTACAATGAAGAGCCGGTGAAGCCAAAGGATATCCTGGTGATGGGAATTCTGGGAATTGTCTTTATCTATGGGAAAAGCGGAATTTATCTACCCATGTGTCTGCTGGCCCTTCTGATTCCGGCGAAAAAATTCGGCAGCAGACGGACGCGGGCAATCTGCATGGCAGGACTTTTCGCTCTTCCGGTGCTGAGTTTTCTGAATAAAAACACAGTGGCGGTCAATTATATTGCCACTACCACTGAGGCAACGGCAACGGTAGGCTCTTCTACTACGGCGGGCTATACCATCGGATACTTTTTGCAGCAGCCCCTGGAACTGGTGCGGATACTGGCGAATACAGTCAGCGATAAGACGGCCTTTTATCTGGAGTCGCTGGCAGGACAGAAGATGGGCTGGGTGGAGATTGAGATTTCCGAAGTGATCCCGATGCTCTTCTTATTCCTGTTAATACTTTCCGTATTAAAGACAAGGGAAGAGCCGTTCTATGTAGAAAAATGGCATAAGTGGTGGATTGCCTTTATCTGCCTGGCCTGTACGGGGATTATCCTGGCAGGCATGCTGCTGACATGGACGCCGAAGGACTATATCTCTATCGAGGGAGTACAGGGACGCTATTTCATTCCCTTTATGCTGGCATTTTCCTTAACAGGGCGCAACAGCAGGCTTATGTATGAGAAGCCCGTGGACCGCGGACTGATGTATGCCGGCTTTATAGGGCAGCTTTTGACGATTATGTATCTCATAAAGGCAGTATTGATATTGTAGGGTCACTGTTCACGGAGTGAACAGTAACATTGTAGGAGCAGATATGGATAAAAAGCGAGTAGCAATTAATATGACAGCCCAGCTGCTGGCCTTTGCAGTAAATATGCTCCTGGGCTTTATTCTGGTACCGGTTATAGACAGTATGATTCCGAATTCCTATGGGTTTACGGATATTGCCAACAAATTTGTCCAGGCAGCCCAGATTGTTGTATCTGCGCTGAATACCATGGCGAGCCGTTTTATTACCATCCAGATACACAGGGGGGATAAGGAAGAGGCAAACCAGTATTTTTCTTCTGTATTTTACGCCAATGTGCTGATGGCCGTGATCTTTATGGTGCCGGCCATGTTCGTGGTGGTTTATCTGGGGCATATTTTCCAGGTTCCGCCGGAGGCAAGTCTTCCCGACATACAGATGCTGTTTTTCTTTATCTTTGTAAACTTTCTTATCAGCATTACAACCTCGGTATTTGGCGTCGCGCCCTATAGCAGGGATCGGCTGGAGTTAAGCTCCATAGCGACGATTCTGGGAGAGGCTGCAAGACTGGCGGTGCTGTTTACAGCGTATTTTTTCTTCCGCCCTTATCTGTGGTATGTGGGCTGTGCTTCCGTGGCATCTACACTGATACAGGCAGCGGCCAATCTGATTTTTACACGGCGGCTTCTGCCTGACATGAAGGTGAAACGGCAGTATTTCCGCTGGGGAAAGGTGAAGGAGCTGGTGTCTCTGGGAGCCTGGAATTCGGTAACACGGCTGGGGCAGCTGTTGTTAAGCGGCCTGGATACCTCCATTGCAAATATTATGATCAATGCAGCGGCTATGACGACAGTGTCTATTTCTTCCCAGGTTCCTACGGTGATTGTGAATCTCATGGGAACCATAGCGGGTGTTTTTAATCCCCAGATGACCATTGCATATGCGAAAGAGGATAAGAAGCAGCTTTTAGAGATTATAGGGAGTGCGGATCGGATTATGATCTTTCTTATCAGTATTCCGATTGCATTTCTTATTGTATTCGGAAAGTCATTCTTTGTCCTGTGGATTGGGAAAACCCAGGATCCGGATACACTGTACTATCTTGCTTTACTGAATATCGGCACTATGTGCATCAGCGCCAGTATCCAGGTGCTGTATCATGTATTTTTAATTACAAAACGGGTAAAGTTAAATTCAGTTGTTATACTTCTGAGCGGTATTCTGACAACCACGACCGTGTTTATCCTTCTGGAAACTACCGATTTGGGCATATATGCCATCGTGGGAACCAGTATGGTGTATGGGATTCTGCGCAACCTGATATTTACCCCTATCTATGCGGCGCGGTGCCTGAATGTGAAATGGTATACTTTTTACGGGGATATCCTTTTGGGACTCGTATCTATCGGGGCAGTTTGCCTGACGTCTATGCCGTTCAGGCTGCTGATAGAGATCGACGGATGGGTGAAGCTGTTTTCCGTGGGAATTGCGGCCGGGATTGCGGCCCTGGCGGTAAACTTTTTTATTGTTCTGCGGAGGAATGAGCGCGAAATGGTGCTGGATATGGTGAAAAAGAAGCTCCGGCGGGGGGAATGACAGGAACCAGAGAGCCAGTTCCCAAAAAAGGTAAAGGAAAGAACTTATGGTAAGCATTATAGTGCCGGTATATAAAAGCGAAGATACCTTGTGCTCCTGCGTGGAATCTCTGCAAAAGCAGACGGAAGCGGATATTGAAATTATTCTAGTGGATGACGGTTCTCCGGATGACTGCCCCCGGATGTGCGATGAGCTGGCGGCGGGAGATTCGCGGATTCGTGTTATTCATAAGAAAAACGGAGGAGTTTCCTCTGCCAGGAATGTGGGGATAGAGCAGGCGAGAGGGGAATTTCTCCTGTTTGCGGACAGTGATGATTCCGTGGAATCAGATATGGTAAGTGAACTTCTGCGCGGCTTGGGAACTGCGGATCTTGCGGTTTGCGGATACCACCATCACTATATGGGGAGAGATGTGGAAAAAGTACCGGAGATACGGAAAATGATCGGTGCGGAGAGCTTTCTTAAGCTGTATGGCGGGGGATTTCTGAATATGCCGTGGAATAAGCTGTTCCGCCGGGGGCTGGCAGGACGCTTTGATGAGAGTTTAAGCCTGGGAGAGGATCTCTTGTTCAATCTGGATTATCTGCGAAAGTCTTCCGGCGGCGCGGCTATTGTGCAGAAGCCGCTCTATCACTATATACAGAATGACACGGGCAATACCCTTTCCAGCCGGAAACGGGAAGACAAGCTTGATCTGGCAAAACGGATCTGGCGTGAAGTTTCCGGCTTTTATGAGGCGCTGGCGGGCTCTAAGGATGAAAGCGGTATCATCAATGCCCGGCTGATTCAGGAGGTGCTGGACGATGTAGAAAGCCTGCCCTTTGACCGCAGCCGGAGCAGGAAGGAAAAACTGGCGGCTGTTGAAGCTTATATGAGAGATCCGGAGCTTCAAAGAGCAGGAAAAAATGCGGCTCTTTCGGCGATGGACTACCGTATCATTCATGCCTGTATGCGCCGGAAATGGAAATATGCGGTATATGGACTGAGTGTGCTGCGTGCATGGATTGTAAAGTTTTTTTATAGAAAGAGGGCTTGAAATGTCAGAGCAGAATCAAGGGGCATATGGGAAGAAAGAGTTAATTAGTGTGATTATACCTGTCTTTCGGGTGGAGGCTTATCTGTGCCGCTGCCTTGATTCGGTTCTGGCCCAGACGTATGAGAATACGGAAATCATTCTGGTGGATGACGGCTCTGACGACGGCTGTCCGGCTATCTGCGATGCGTATGCCCGGCAGGATTCCAGAGTCAGAGTGATTCATCAGAAGAATAAAGGCCTCTCCGGCGCCCGGAATACGGGAATTGACCGGGCAGAAGGGCGTTATCTGGCGTTTGTGGATTCGGACGACTATCTTGTGCCGGAATTTCTGGAGCAGCTCTATGGGGCCTGTGTGGAGACAGACAGCGATATGAGTGTCTGCCGGTGGGAGTATGTGAAGGGCGGGCCTGTTCCCGAGAAGGGAAACGGAGAAATAAAAACCTTTACCGGACGGCAGATGATGGCCAACCTCTATATTCCGGACGGAGCTTATTTTGTTGTGGCCTGGAACAAGCTTTATAAAAGGGAGCTGTTTGAATCGATCCGCTACCCTCTGGGGCGGATTCACGAGGATGAAGCGACTACTTACCGGATATATCACCGGGTAAGGCAGGCGGCTTATGTGGACTCTTCGCTTTATGGATATTTTGTAACGCCTTCCAGTATTACCAGGGGATTTAATCCGAGACGTCTGGACTGGGTGACGGCGGGAGAGGAACGGATTGATTTTCTGGAGCAGAACGGGTATCGGGAGCTTATGGTGCAGGCCCTGCAGGCATTTGCGGACGGAAGCATTGATATTTATTTTGGATTTAAGGATGAGATGCCGGAGAGTGAGAAGGAGCAGAAGCGGATTCGGGATGTGATCCGAAAGGGATTGAAACGAGTGAAGCCTTATGGGAGGTTTCCGCTGCGTACAGAGATTGGATACCGGCTGTTTCTTGCCTGCCCGGGGGTGTATCGGAGATTGTTGGAACGGGTGAAGAGTGAAAATGGAAAGCAGTAATTATAAAATCAGCGTGATTGTGCCTGTATATAATGTGGAGGCTTATCTGCGCCGTTGTGTGGACAGTATTCTGGCACAGACCATAGAGGATTTGGAAATCATTCTGGTGGATGACGGATCGACGGACCGCTCCGGGATTATCTGCGATGAATACGGGAAGGCGCATGAGAGAGTCCGGGTACATCATAAGACGAACGGGGGGCTGACTTCGGCGTGGAAGGCCGGGATGGATCTTGCTTCCGGTGATTTTGCCGGGTTTGTGGACAGTGATGACTGGATTGAGCCGGATATGTATGAGAGGATGCTTGATCTGGTTCTTAGGACGCATGCGGATGTGGCTGTTTGCGGACTTGTTTTTGATTTTGAGGATCCGAAGATTCCGAAACGGAAGGAGATCTCTAATTTTAAGAAGGAAGTTTATGACAGGAAGGAACTGGAGGAGCTGTTTCCTTCTCTGATTAATGACGGGAGTTTTTTTGGAAGGACGCTGCAGTCTGCCAGGGTGACGAAATTGTTCCGGGCGGATCTGATTCGTCGGAATATGAAGTATTGTGATGATCGGGTGTCTCTGGGAGAGGATATGCAGATTACGTTTCCGGTGCTTCTGGATACGGGCAGGCTTTGCGTGGTTCGGGACTTTTTTCCTTATCATTACTGGATTAATCAGAAGTCGATTACGGGGAAGTATGACAGCGGTTATATGGAGAAGGTGAAGCTTCTGGCAGAGAGGCTTTCTGTTATCAGCAGGGAGAAAGGGGTTTATGATTTTTCGGATCAGATACGGAATGATTTTCTGAGTATGACGGTGCTGGCGGTGAAGAATGAGATTTATCGGAATTATAAGGCCGGAAGAAAGGCGGTTACTGCCAATGTGAAGGGTATCTGTGAGGATGCTCAGGTTCGGGAGGCTTTGGGGAATCATACGATGGATCGGTTGTCTTTTTCTATTAGATTGTATCTGCGGTTGATGATGAAAGGGCGTTATAATCTGTGTTATTGGCTGGTTTTGGTGTTTTTTAAGGTGAATTATTATCTGGGGAGGGAGTATAGGAGGCAGTGAGGTGGGGGTGGAGTGGCGGGGGAATGCCGCAAAACAGGACAGCAGGCTTTTCCATATCCGATGTTCGGACGGTTCACGCACACTCTGTCTGCTCTGGACAGACATTACCCTGGTAGTTTTTTGGATAATGTTTGTTTTTGTGGGCAATGTCTGCCCATATCAGACAGAGTGTGCGTGAACAGCCGGACACTGGATATTGGAAAAGCCTGCTGTCCTGTTTTGCGGCATTCCCCATTTACGCTGTGGCTGTGGGACGGTGAGAAGGGGATAGTCCGTTGGTTTTAGTCGGAGAGGAGGATCCGGTCGTTGTCGAGTTCGCGGCCGGTTCCGGCTTTGAAGCGCTGCAGCAAATCTTCTACGGAAAGCCGGGAGCGCTCTTCGCCGCCTACGTCCAGGACGATATTGCCGTCGGCCATCAGGAGGGTGCGGTTGCCTAGTTCCAGAGCCTGCTTCATGTTGTGGGTTATCATCAGGCAGGTGATGTGTTCTCTGGCGGTGATGGTTTTTGTGAGTTCCAGTACTTTTTCGGCGGTGCCAGGATCCAGGGCTGCGGTGTGTTCATCCAGCAGCAGAAGTTTTGGGGGAACCATGGTTGACATTAAGAGAGTTAAGGCCTGGCGCTGGCCGCCGGAAAGGAGGCCTACGGGCTGTTTCAGGCGATCTTCCAGGCCCATGCCCAGGAGGGACAGCTGTTCCCGGAAGAAGGCTTTGTCTTTTTTGGATATGCGGCTGAAGGGGGATGACCCTTCTGTGTTGCGCAGGTAGGCCAGGGCCATGTTTTCTTCTATGGTCATGGAGGGGGCTGTGCCCTTCAGGGGATCCTGGAACAGGCGGCCGATAAAGTGGCTGCGCTTGTATTCGGGAACAAAGGTAATGTCTTTTCCGTCTAAGCAGATGGAACCTTCATCTACATAGAAGGCGCCGGCGATGGCATTGAACATGGTAGACTTGCCCGCACCGTTGGAACCGATGATTGTGACAAAGTCTCCGTTGTCCAGATGAAGGGACAGTTCTGATATGGCTTTTTTGGCGTTGACGGTTCCGGGATTGAAGGTTTTGGAGATTTTTTGAATATCCAGCATGTCTAGCGGCCTCCTTTCCGGGCTGCGGCTTTCCGCTTTTCAAACAGAATCCAGTTCTTTATGGTTGGGAATGCGATAGCCAGGGCTACGATTACTGCGGTTATGAGTCTTAACGCTTGAACGGGCATTATTTTTGTGTATAGTACGATGGCATAGATGAGCCGGTAGATTGCGGAACCGATGATGGCGGCTATGGCTCCTTTGATTAAGGTGCGGCGGCCGAGTACGGTTTCCCCTATGATGAGGCAGGCAAGGCCGATGACTACGATGCCGGTTCCGCCGTTGATGTCGGCTGCATTCTGGTATTGTCCGACCATGGCGCCGGAGAGGGCTGTCATGGCATTGGCGAGGCACAGGCCTACCGTGATGGTAAAGGCCGGATTGATGGAGGAGGCACGCACCATGTCCATGTTATCTCCTGTGGCGCGGATGGAAAGTCCCAATCGGGTTCCCAGGAACAGAACAAGAAGAACTCCCATAAGAATGGTAATTAATCCGGCCAGGATAGCTTCATTCCAGGCTCCGCCGATGCCGGTATTTTCAAAGAGGGTAAATATGGTTTCGGATTTCAGGAGGCTTACATTGGCGCTCCAGCCCATTACCATAAGATTGACGGTGTAGAGGCCCATATTGGTGACAATGCCTGCCAGTATGGAGGGAACACCGAGTTTTGTCTGAAGAAACGCAGTTACAAAGCCTGCGGCCGTTCCTGCAATCATGGCGGCGGGTATGGCAAGGATCGGATGCCCGGCGGCAGCCAGGGTCACGGATACGGCGGCTCCCAGGACAAAGCAGCCGTCTGTGGTCAGATCTGCTATGTCCAGAATGCGGTAGCTTAAGAACAGAGCCATGGCTACCAATGCATAGAGAAAGCCCAGCTCCAGGGCTGTTTGTGTAATGTACAGCACAGTATTTCTCCCTTCTATCAATGAACAGGTAACAATGGACTGCTGCGGAAATGATACTTTATTCCGCAGCAGTCCGATTATATCATAAAAGTTTAGTTATGATATAAATTTTTATAGGTATTTATCAATTAATCTTCAGTTGTTACAACTTCAACTACCTCGCCCATATCAGAAAACATGGAATAATCAATGTTCAGAGCTTCGGCAGTTTCTGTATTTACGGTAATGATGCCGCCCTCGGTCAGATAGAAATCATCCATATCAGCCATTCCGTTTACAATAGCATCAAAGGCAAGATCTGCCGTCTGTGTTCCGAGATCCGTGTAATTTACGCCGCAGGTAGTGAAGGCGCCGTTGCGGACGAAGGAGTCTGCACCTGTGTAGTGAGGGATGCCGGCTTTTGCCAGATCTTCGTAGATGGCAAGCTCAGAAGCCATGATTACATTGTCGGTAGGAGTGAAAATTGCGTCTACTCCCTCTGCGATCAGGGCGGAAGTGCAGGCGATTACCTCGTCGCTGGTGGCGGCAGGCTGTTCGCTGTAGGAGATATTCTTGGCTTCCAGATATGCCTTTGCCTCTGCTATGGGGGTAGTAGAATTAGCTTCGGACTGGGAATAGAGGAGGCCTACTTTCTGAATATCCGGGTTCTGTGCAAACATCATATCCAGGATAAAGTCTGTATTCAATGCATCGCTGGTTCCTGTCACATAGTCGATATCAATAAGCCCTGCCTCGGCCGGATCGGAGATGGCGGCAAATATGACGGGAGTTTTGGTATCCTCTGCACAGGAAACCATAACCTGTGCGGCTAAGGTGGCGATAGGGATGATGGCATCTGCCTTGTCAGCAATGAGCTGATCGCCGATCTGCTTTAAGGTGGACTGGTCGCCCTGTCCGGAATAGATTTCATGGGAAATGGTAATGCCCTTGTCGGCAGCGATTGCGTCAAGCTCGGCGGCGACTGCGTTTGCAATCTCGTCTAAGGAAGCATGATCCATCTGCTTTACGATTGCGATATTGTAGGAATCCTTGGTGTTTTCTGCAGCAGGTGCATCGTTGTCCGGCGCATCTGTGTCGGCAGGAGCTTCTGTTGATTCTTCCGGTGCGGCAGGTTCTTCTGTTTTGCCGGAGCAGCCGAACATTGAGCAGGTAAGTACAAAAGCACATCCGAGAGCCAGTAATTTTTTCATAGTCATCTTCTTCATAATTTTTCTCCTTTCCTTCATATGCACACGTTTTCTGTGCATATAGGTATACCCGTAGGGTGTTTCCTTCATATGCACACGTTTTCTGTGCATATAGGTATATGCCCCAGGGCACCTTCTCTTTGTCTTTCAGACAAATTCACCTTGCCCGCAGGGTGTTTTCTTTTACGAGGTTTTTAGGTCAGGTGGCAGATGAGGAACTGAGTTTTGCCAGAATCGCAGTTCCAAAGAATGTTTATCAGTGAGAGCTCGCCGGGCAGGCTCGAAAACGCGGAGCGTTTCCGAGCTTTGCGGCCCCTCCAGAGGGCCCTCTCTTGGCCTTTGGCCAATTCACCTTGTGTCGCCGCATGCCTAAGAAAATTCAGATACCAATCGGTATGCGAGCATCCCGCTTGGCACCTAAATTTTCTTAGGCGCCCGGCTCATAGCTAGATAAAAAAACGCTTCTGCCCCATATATGGGACAAAAGCGTAAACTTCTGCGATACCACCCAAATTGACATTCCCTGTGGAATGTCCACTCGCTTACACGTACCATCATACGTGCCCCGATGGATAACGGGTGGGGTCCCGTCAGCCCCTACTGGAAGTCCTTGCTCCCTTCGTTCAAAGCTGCCCTCCGAAGCCCATTCGCTGACTGCTTCACGTTCCCATCCCACCGCCGGGAACTCTCTGTAGATCCGCTTCTGCCAGTTACTCTTCTTCTTCACAGGTTTTTCTAATATTGCGTTAATGGTATTATATGCACTTGAATGAGGATTTGTCAAGAATTTTTTTAAAATTACACAATTAACTGCCGATACCGGTTTACACAGGCCAGTATCTCCTGCCGCCTGGGCCGGGCCAGGGAGGAACGGACATCTCCGTGTTCAAAAAGCCCTTCCAGTCCCTGGCTGTCAAGCAGCGCTTCCAGCTGATCGGCCAGAGCTGACATATTCTTCTTTCCGTCCATAGCCTGCAATTGCAGATACTTAAGGAGATAGGCAAGAGCCATGGTCTGTTCGCCGTCACGAAGCTGTTCCAGGTAGCGGAGCTCTACGGCATCACGTCCAAGCAGCAGCTCACTGGTTCCCATTGCCTTTAATTTCAGCCGATCATCCCGCTTAACAGCGGCATTGGCTTTGGGGCAGCGGTTTGCCAGATAAGCAGGGAACTTATCCTGATTTGCAGAGAATACCGGGAATGCCTCAGCAGCCTCCTTTGCCCGTTTTGTAATGTCATAAGGCACATATTCTTTCATCTGAATCACCGTGTCCGCCACATGGAAATATGAGCCGGAGCTTCCGGCCACGATGATGGAGGAGATACCGAAATCTTCATAGAGACTGCGCACCCGCTCAATAAAAGGAATGATCGGTTCTTCCTCAGGGGCAACCACCTGCTGCATCAGCTTGTCACGGATCATAAAGTTTGTGGCAGAGGTGTCCTCGTCAATGAGCAGCAGCGTACTGCCGCTCTCCATACTTTCCATAAGATTTGCCGCCTGAGAGGTGCTGCCGCTGGCATCCTCTGTGGAGAAATGGCGGGTATCCCTGCGTCCGGGAAGCTGGCGGATAAAGGGGGAGATATCCACTCCGGTTACGCTTCTTCCATCCTCGGAACGCAGCTTCCAGGCGCTTTCATCCGTGATAACCAGCTCCCGTCCGTCACCGCCGATATGGTTATAGACACCATATTGAAGAGCTTGAAGAACCGTCGATTTTCCGTGATAGCCGCCGCCTACAAAGAGAGTGATGCCTTTTCGAATGCCCATGCCCGTCACGGGTCCTTTATTTGGAAGGTCTAAGGTTACTTCCAAAGAAGCCGGAGACTGAAAAGCTACCGCATCCTGCATGGGACGATCGGAGACGCCGCTCTGCCGGGGCAGAACAGAGCCGTTGGCAACAAAGGCGCAGAGTCCCAGTTTAGGAAGCTGCGAGCGGATATACTGCTGATCCTCACAAAGCTCAATGGCAGCCTTTAACCGGCTCTTATTAATTTTCTGATAGTAAAGACTGGCATGAACACAGCCCGGCAAAATGTCAAAGAGCATTTTTTCAAGCTCCCCGGCATCAATCGTGCGCCCTCTAGCCGGAAATCCGGCCTCAAAGCGCAGGGTTACGGAACCGTCACTATCCTGTACCCGGCAGGCCGTGCGCTCCAGAATCTCCTGGCCGCACCGGGAAGCGGCCAGAAGTCCGCTCTTTCCGGAGCCCCTGGCCTGTTTGCTTCCGGAGAAAAGCTGGGCGGCAAAGAGCCGTGTCAGATGATCCTGCAGGGTAATCCGCTTGGGATAGGTGTCATAGTATTCGGCCGGAAATCCTGCTTTCTTTCCTCCTGCAAGAACAGAGAGCCTGGAGGGGGAGGCAAAGGGATCTCCCTGTACATGGTCAATGGAGAGGACAAAGGTTCCAAAGTCGTACTGCCCTTTCAATTCCTTATAAGCCGGGTAGCCCCGGTGGTCGATAGAGCGAAGCTTTCCTCGCAAATCTTCAGATGATCTCATAGATAGATACTCCTCATTTTAAAATAATATAATTGATGCAGATTTATATCTATGGTACTATAATTTATAAAAAAAAGGAATAGAATTCTGAAAATATATAAAGACCAAGGACGAAATGCAACTATCAGTTTACAAATTTCCAAGCGCACTTGGTGGTTGACAACCGAAAAAAGGCTTAAAATAACCACATACCCAAGGGTTGTGTACATGTACAGATAGAGAGAAGCGATAACGGCAATACCGAAACAAGTATTGCGGAACTAAAACAGCAATACTTGATACGGTGCCAGAAGGATTTACAGGCACATGGACATGTGACTGGAAATTCTTCTAGATAAGGGGTGCCGAAACAAGTATTGCGGAACTAAAATTAGAAAGGAAAAATTATATGATATTAGCAGATAAGATTATTGCGCTGCGCAGGCAGCATGGCTGGTCCCAGGAGGAACTGGCCGGTCAGCTGGGAGTGTCCCGGCAGGCGGTTTCCAAATGGGAGAGCGCTTCGGCTATTCCGGATCTGGAGCGTATCCTAAAAATGAGCCATATTTTTGAAGTGAGTACGGACTACTTATTAAAAGAGGATCTGGAGGAAGCGGAGGTGTCCGTAAGCTCAGGGGAAGCTCCAGAGGAGCGTCTGAGAAATGTGTCCCCTGAGGAGGCAAATGCATTTATAGAGCAGAAAAAGCGGCTGGCCCTGCCCCAGGCACTGGCTGTTGCGGCGTATATTCTCTGCCCGGTGCCGCTGATTTTTCTTGCCGGCTATTCAGAGCTTGACAGTGCCGGGATTTCTGAGGAGGCGGCGGCCGGGATTGGTCTCATAATCCTGTTTTTGACGGTCGGCATAGCAACGGTTGTGGTGATTTTGAACGGTTCACGATTGGAAAAATACGACTATCTGAAAACGGGAAGTTTCCGCCTTCAATATGGTGTGGAGGGAATTGTCAGAAAGAGAAAGGAAGAGATGGCAGGAACTTATCGGACCTGTGCCGCGGTAGGAACCTTTCTGTGCATTATAGCGGCTGTTCCGATTTTTTTAGTATTTTGTTTCTGGGAGCAGAATGATTTTGCAGGAGTGGTTTCTGTGGATATTGTGCTGCTTCTGGTGGCAATGGGAGTATTTCTGTACATCTGGGCAGGAGAAAGCTGGGGAGCCTGTCAGATTCTTCTCTGTGAGGGAGAATTTACGCCGGAGGAACAGGCGAGAAAGCCCATTTTTAAAATTTACTGGTGCGTGGTAACGGCTATTTATCTGGGAATCAGCTTTTGGACCTTTGACTGGCATAAAACCTGGGTGATTTGGCCTTGTGCCGGAGTTCTGTGCGGCGCATTAAAGACGATCGAACGAATGTGGCGGCGCAGCCGGAAGAATACAGATTAAAATTCAGCACGGATGGGGAAAGGGCTTATGAAGATAGAGCGTTTGATTGGCATATTGGCCGTACTGCTGCAAAAGGAACAGGTAACGGCACCTTATCTGGCGGAGAAGTTTGAAGTGTCCCGAAGAACGATTAACCGGGATGTGGAGGCTCTCTGCCAGGCAGGAATCCCCATTGTGACAACCCAGGGAAAGCATGGAGGAATTTCTATCATGGAGGGATATCGAATGGATCGAACCCTCCTGACCTCCAAAGATATGCAGGCTATACTGGCAGGACTTCGAAGCCTGGACAGCGTCAGCGGAACCAGCCGTTACCGGGAGCTGATGGAAAAGCTGTCCGTAGGGGATTCCCAGGTGCTTTCCTCCAACAATCATATACAAATTGATCTTTCCTCCTGGTATCGAAGTACCCTTGCGCCAAAAATTGAGCTGATACAGGATGCGATTGAGCGGAACAGGAGAATTACCTTTACTTATGTTTCTCCAAAGGGTGAGAGTAAACGGTGTGTGGAGCCGGGGCTTCTTATCTTTCAGTGGGCTTCCTGGTATGTGTGGGGATACTGTCTTAGCAGAAAGGAATTCCGCTTATTCAAGCTGAACCGTATATCTGAGCTTATTTGTACCGGGGAAGTGTTTGAGGCCCGCCCGGTTCCGGCACCGGAATTATCTGCGGAGCGGATTTTTTCAGGGGAGCTTAAGGTAAAGGCACTTTTTGACTCAAGGGCCAGATGGAGGCTTATGGAGGAATTTGGTTCTGACAGCTTTCGGGAACAGGGGGACGGGAAGCTTTTGTTTTCCTTTGGATTTTCCGATCGGGAAAACCTTTTTGGATGGATTCTAAGCTTTGGAGCGCAGGCAGAGCTGTTGGAGCCGGAAACACTGCGAAGGGAGCTTCATGAGATATTGAAAGCAGCCTGTGGAAAATATGAAGCTGCTGACATGGGTTTTAAGGAAAATGGTGCGCTTTGATAAATCATAAACAGGACAATCAGCTGTCGTGTTTTGTGTGATAAACTAGTATAGCGTTCGGTTATTTTCGAGACGCTATTCTAGATCGTAAATTAAACGAAGGAGGGCGCTGCCATGGCATCCAAATTAGAATTTGTTCAGTATGCGGTAGATCAGCTTCAGGGAGCAGGCGAGATTGTATACCGAAAGATGTTCGGTGAGTACGGAATCTACTGTGACGGGAAATTTTTCGCAATGATCTGTGACGATCAATTATTTTTCAAGATTACGGAGGGAGGAAGAAAGCTCTGGCCGGAGCTTGAGGAGGGGATACCTTACCATGGAGCCAGGCCCCATTTTCTCATTGAGGAACTGGATGATCGGGAG
The DNA here is from genome assembly GCA_021770065.1 of Lachnoclostridium sp. Lineage (GTDB taxonomy): Bacteria > Bacillota > Clostridia > Lachnospirales > Lachnospiraceae > Laedolimicola. Next base: position 19,791 of record JAETRR010000021.1, read on the forward strand.
AGGCTTGTAAGGTTAGCGCAGGTGACATGTCAGGAGCTTCCCATGCCGAAGCCAAAGAAAAAGAAAGGAGCCGCAGATGGAAAGAAAGCTGCAAAGTAAAAAGCTGGATTATAAAAAAGAATTTCCGGATTTGTATCTTCCCAAAAAGAAGCCTGTGCTGATTGATGTGCCGGAAATGGTATTTATTCAGGTGGAGGGGAGCGGCAATCCCAATACTTCTGCCGCCTACGCAGACGCTCTGGCAGTTCTCTATGGATTGTCCTTTGGAATTAAGATGAACCTGAAATTCGGCAAGGTACCGGGGGAGCTTTTAGAGGGAGCGGATATAGAAAAAAGTGCTGCATTTTTAGAGGGCAATTATGTAGTTCCGCCTCTTGAGGGGCTTTGGTGGGACAAGGATACGGCATTTGACGGGAAGAATCTTGTGGATAAGGACAGGCTTTGCTGGATCTCCATGATTCGCCAGCCAGATGAGGTGACGGAGGAACTGTTTGTCTGGGCTAAGAATAATCTTCAGGAGAAAAAACCGGAACTTGATGTTTCAGGGGCAAAGCTGGTAAGATATGGGGAGGGGATGTGCGCCCAGCTTCTTCATGTAGGACCTTATGATGAGGAGCCGGTTTCTATTGAGCTCTTGGAGGCATTTATTGCAGATGTGGGCTATGAGGAGGATTTCTATATGGGAAGTCCGGAGCCGTCTGAGGGGCGGTATCACCATGAAATTTATCTGGGAGATCCCAGGAGGACGGCACCGGAGAGATTGAAGACAGTGATTCGCCATCCGGTGAGGAAAAAGAAATAAAGTTTCGGTACCCCCGGCGGCTGTCGCCGGGGGTACTGTCATAAGAGGGCACAGAAGGCTAGGAAGCTTTTGCTTTTCATTGTTATACTGGTTTTAGCATTGATGGTGTGAATCAGAGATGCTGACAGGGTGGAATTTTTACCCTTTAGTGCTGTCGCGCAGCGACATTAACCAGGAAAGGAAAGAGAGATATGGATTGGATCACGGGGCTGCAAAAGGCAATTGATTATGTGGAGGAGCATCTGGAAGATGATCTGGATTATATGGAGATCGCCCGTCAGGCGGCATCCTCCAGCTTCCAATTTCAGAGGGTTTTTGGAATTTTATGCGGCTGTACATTAGGAGAGTATATTCGAAAGCGGCGGCTGACTCTTGCCGGCAGCGAGCTTGCGGCTACGGATATGAGAGTGCTGGACGCAGCGCTGAAATACGGTTATGACAGTCCGGAAAGCTTCTGCAGGGCTTTTACAAGATTCCATGGTATTACTCCGTCGGCAGCAAAGGCAGGCGGTGCAGGGCTCCGATCGTTCTCCAGACTTTCCGTGAAACTGGTATTAGAAGGAGGAACAATGATGAATTACAGAATTGAGAAGCATGATACCCTAAAGCTGCTGGCAAAGACCTGGAAGCTGGACGGAAAGGATGAGAAGATTCATGAGCGCATTTCCGGTTTATGGGCAGAGTGTGGGAATGACGGGACGATAGCTTTATTGTGTCAGGGGATGAACCCCAGGGTAATTAAGGGGATGGCAGGGGTTTGTCTTGATAATCCCAATGAGGGGGAATTTGTGTATGCGATTGGACGAGAGTACGCAGGAGAAGAGGTTCCCGATGGTCTGACGGTTGTGGAATTTCCGGCTGCAACCTGGGTGGCGTTTTCCGAGACGGGGCGTATGCCGGATGCATTCGACGGACTTTGGAAGCGGATATATACGGAATTTTTTCCGACCAGCGGTTATGAGCCTGTCTGCGGGCCGACCATCGAGGTTTATCCGGGAGATGATGTGTACCGGCCGGATTACAGCTTTGAGATTTGGATGACAGTAAAAAAGAAAGAATAATAAAAAAACCTCTTGACTTTGACGCAGCGTCAACGGATATGCTATATTTGTCCGAAAGATTTTACAGATATTACGGAACCGGAACAGTAACATTCTGCCAGTGCACAAATCAATTTACGGACACATGTTTTATGTGGCCGGGAATTGATTTAGGCTAAGGTGTACTGGCAGGATATTACGGAACCGGAATAGGAGCAAAATGATATGGTGTATGGAATCCGGGAATTGTCAGAGCTTGCAGGTGTGAGTGCACGCACACTTCGCTACTATGATGAAATCGAGCTTTTGAAGCCATTGTATGTGAATGAGGCAGGCTATCGCTTTTATGGGGAGCAGGAGGCGGATCTGCTGCAGCAAATCCTGTTTTACCGTGAGAGGGGCTTTGGCTTAAAGCAGATCCGGGAGCTTTTGAAGAGCGGTGATTTTGATGTGGAGAGGGCTTTGGAGGAGCATTTATTGGAACTGGAAGCCAGAAGAGACCATCTGGATGCTCTGATTCGGACAGTGAAGCTGACGATTTTGTCAAAGAAAGGGGAATATGAAATGAGCGATAAAGAAAAATTTGAGGCGTTAAAGGATAAAACCATAGAGGAGAATGAGGCCCGGTATGGGGAGGAAATTCGTGAAAAGTATGGGGACGCTTCTGTGAATGGATCGAATCAAAAGCTGAAAGGCATGTCTGAGGATGAATGGGAACAGTTTCAGGCCGCTGAAAAGGAGATTTTGGAGGAGTTGAAAGAGTGTGTTTCGACTAAAATTCGTTTTGATAATGAAAAAGCAAAGAAATTGGTGTTCCTGCATAAGAAATGGCTCTGCATGACCTGGGCGAAATATACGCCGGAGGCCCACAAGGGTGTTGCGGCTATGTATACGGCAGACGAGCGTTTCCGGCAGTACTACGATAGCGAGGTGCCGGGATGTGCGGAGTTTTTGAAGCAGGCTATTGAATATTGGGCGGATAAGCTGTAAAGTAAAAGTATAAATCAAAAGTATGACATCAATGCAAAGCGGTACAAAACTTCTGAGGGTATGGAGAGAAATGAATATCTGTCAAGGATGAAAAGGACTGACAGGTTTATGCCGGTTATTACGATTGTTGTGTACTATGGTGAAAAGCCTTGGGACGGAGCTGTTTCCCTGCATGGGATGCTGGATATTTCGGAAGTGTTGAAAGCTTTTGTAAATGATTATAAAGTTCTGTTTGTAGAAGCAAGGGAGAATAATCTGATATTTCATAATGTAAAGAATGCAGCTTTTTTTAATATGATGAAAATGTTCCTTGATAAAAGTCTGCCAAAGGATGAAGCAAGGAAAAAAGTCATAGACTATGCAAGGGATCATAATGTAGATAAATCTGTAATTATGGCAGTGGCAGGAGCAGCAAACTGCAGAATTGATTACAATGCATTATTCAGGAAAGGAGAGTTTGACATGTGGACTTTTTTTGATGAAATTGCAAAGGAGGGTGAAATGAAAGGTAAAGCAGAGGGAATTATTGAGACAGGATTTGACTGTGGACTTTCTGAAAGTGATATTTTGGAAAGATTGCAAAAGAAATTGAACGTGTCGCTGCAGACGGCACAGGAATATATTAAAATGTTTGGAAAACAGACAGTATAAGCACTTTTCTTGAATCTTGAGAAAGAATAGATATCCGCATAGGCTGGGGGCATTGGAAAGGCTTCCGGCCTTAATTTTGTAGTGATTTATAAACCTATGCTATGCGCCCGTCTGTGGGCCGACCTTTGAGGCTTATCCGGGAGAGGATGTATGTCAGTCGGATAAGCTGTAAAGAAAAAAATTTCCTCTTGACTCTAACGGAACGTCATGGTCTAAAGTAATCTTATCAAAATCAGGAGGCGTAGAAATGAGAACGGTAAAAGAGATTTCTAAGTTAACAGGTATCAGTGTGCGCACCCTCCACTACTACCATGAGATTGGGCTGTTACCACCCACGGCAGTCAGTGAGGCAGGATACCGGCTTTATGACGATAAAGCCCTGGAGACTCTGCAGCAGATCTTATTTTTCCGGGAGTTTGACATGCCTTTAAAGGAGATAGGAGCAATCCTTGGGAATCCTGATTTTGACAGAGATAAGATATTGCGAAGTCAAAAAAGGATGTTAGAGATGAAAAGGGAGAGATTAAACCAAATGATCTCCAACATTGACGGCATTCTGAAAGGAGAGAAAGAAATGGATTTTACGGTATTTTCTACAGAGGATATTGAGGAAATTTGTAAAGCTGCCCTTGCCAATATGTCTGAGGAACAGCAGGAGCTTGCCGCAGAGCAGTATGGCGGCAGGGAGAATTATGAGAAACGGTTGATGGAGCTTATGTCCACGGAGCAGGCACAGAAGAATATGGAGAAAATGGTGGAATGGTATGGCGATAAGGAGACCTGCATGGATGTAGCAACCCATCCCTTAAGTGAACAGGTTACGGCAGCCTATGGAAAGCGGTTTGACGCTGTGCAAAAGAAGCTGATGGGAAAGAAAGGAACAGACGTAAATTCCTTTGAGGTAAAGGAGATTGTAGGCGAGTATGAATTTGTGGCGAAGCAGTTCTTCCGGTTAAAGAATATGGAGGGCTTTATGCTGGAAATGGCAAAGGATTACCGAAATAATCAGGCATTGAGGGAGTATGTGGATCGGACAGAGGGAGAGGGTACGGCGGATTATCTGGCGGATGCGTTGGAGGCGTTTTATAAGAAATAAAAAATGGTTTTGTAAGATATCGTTATTATTTTTCTAAAATAGTCAATATAGAGGGGAAAATCAAAAAATTTCCCCTCTATATTGATTTTCATAGTATAATGGGAATAATAATGGAGGTGTATATGGAAAAGGAAAATGCTATGACGAATTATGAAAAAGCAGCAGCTATATGGCAGAGCAAAAAGATAACAACAGATGCAGAATTAGCAGAGGCACTGAACGGCCATAGCATTGCCTTTGCTTATCACTCCGGAAAAATAGAAAATGATAAGATCACATATCATGACACACGGGAGATTTTTGAGCATGATGGAGTGACTTCATACACAGGAGATCTGCGCACACTGTTTGAGATACGGAATGGAAAAGAGGCACATGAACTGTTTCTTGATGCATTTCGGGAAAGACGCATTTTAGATGAAAAATTTATCAAAGAGCTTCAAGAAAAGCTTACCCAAAACACATATGATACAAGACGCTATCAACTGGGAGAGCGCCCCGGTCAGTATAATCTTCATGATTATGTTACCGGGAGAGAGGAAATTGGAGCGTCTCCAGAGGATGTGGCAGATGAGATGGCTGAGCTGCTGGAAGAACTATTGGATGTTCCCGATAGTAAGGCTTTGACGGCGGCGGCATATTTCCATGCAAAATTTGAGAATATCCATCCCTTTGCCGACGGAAATGGCCGCACCGGGCGGCTGGCTATGAATTATTTTCTTGTACTTCACAACCATCCGCCTATCATTATCCATGAGGAGGACAGAAAAGGATATTATGAGGCCCTGGAAGCCTGGGATGCCCGGCAGGATTTGGAGCCATTGCTTATATTCCTGCAGGAGCAGACGGCAAAGACTTGGGAAAAGCAGGTGAAGCGGAGAAAGTAGCAGCCTGTATCTACAGTTTGCAGCCATAAACTGTGACAGAAGAACCAATCGTATTTTCTTGTGAAAGAATATGGACAGATTATGTTGATTCCCGGAGGTTAGAAATTACTTGCGGCGAGGCACCATATCTTGTATCCCGTTATGATACCTCAACTGGAGATTATATCGAACCTGTAAATCGAATTGGAATCTTGGATCGCAAATTGCGGGTAATAAACGAGAATACGCAAAATGAAGAGGAATGGCTTAAATGGACACTGCGGGCATTTCAGAGTGTTTATGGATATGAATATCAGGGAGATAATCTTTTGCTTGCCAGAGGAAATCTTCTACTGACATTTGTAGAGTTTTATCGGAACAGATGGAAATGTCAGCCGCCGGAGAAACAGCTTCGGACAGTGGCAAATGTAATTGCGTGGAATCTTTGGCAAATGGACGGTCTGAAAGATACAGTACCTTTTGGCAAACCCTATGAGGAACACCATCAAATGACGATATTTGAACTCATGGGAATGGCTGATCCAGATGACATTCCATCTGTGCCATGTAAAATATATGATTGGAGAAGGGACAATTCTTTATTATTTTCTTCTATGAAAACGGGCAGGATATAAATAAGGCGAGAACCGATTTGAATAATGTGGGAGGAATTGTAAATGAGTGAATATTTGGATTATGATGAGGCTGTTCAAATAATAAAAATAGCAATTTTGCAGAGTCAGTATGATGCGGCGAGAAGCGTAAATGAAAAGCAGTTAATGCTTTATTACAATATCGGAAAGTATATTTCGTTAAATTCCAGAAATGGATACTGGGGAAAAGGGGCAATTAACACCATCAGTATGCGGCTCGATAGGGAATTACCGGGACTTCGTGGATTTTCTCCCAGAAGTCTAAGGGATATGCGAAAATTTTATGAAGAATGGTCGTGCATAGAAGAAACGGAACAAAATAAGACGGTTGGACTGGAAGATAATTTGGCACCCACCGGTGCCAAATTAGAAAAAAGCGATAATATGACAATTTGGCACCCGTTGGTGCCAGAAAAGCTGACGGTTCCAGCAGAAGCATTTTTTTCTATTGGTTTTACGCATCATAGAACAATTATATCGAAAGTAAAAGATATGGACGAAAGACTTTTTTATATCAAGCGTTGTGCTGAGGAAAAGTATAGTCGTGAAGCGCTGGCAAAAGCCATTGACAGGGACGATTACCATCATCAAGGACAAATGCCTAATAATTTTGTACAGACACTTCCGTCTGGACAGCAGGCTTTGCGAGCAATCAGTACCTTTAAGGATGAGTATTTGCTGGATTATATCAACGTAGAGGAATTGGATGTTCGTGATCGTGCAGATGTAGATGAGCGGGTAGTAGAAAATGCAATTGTTCATAATGTAAAGAATTTTATTCTGACATTTGGACGGGATTTTACGTTTGTGAGAAATCAGTTCCATTTAGATGCTTTTGGGGAAGACCAGTATATTGATCTTTTGTTTTTCAGCAGGGCATTGAATTGCCTCGTGGCGGTGGAATTGAAAAACGGGAAATTTAAGCCTGCTTATCTCGGACAGTTATCGGGGTATCTAAGTGTATTAGACGAATTTGAAAGAAAACCACATGAGAATCCGTCTATCGGCATTATTCTATGCAAGAATATGAATAAAGCTTTTGTCGATTTTGTAATTCGGGATTATACGAAGCCAATGGGAGTCGCTACTTATAAGACATCAAAAGATATGTCAGAGGAATTGATTGAAGCACTCCCGGATATTGACGATTTGAAGAAACTGCTGGATACGGAAGAAAGCGAGGAAAAGTAATGAAATTTGATTTTGCAATAGGTAATCCGCCTTATTAGGATGAGTCTGTAGGAGATTATGGGTATATCAAATAATCAAAAGAAATAAATACTCGGCAGAGAATAAAAACTAAACAAAATTGATTAGTGATTGGCGAATTTGAATGATTTTAAGTGGTTTGTGATTTTGTCCGCCATTTTCCGGTTCGATACTCGCTATAGGAGATTAGGAAGTTTACAAGCCATCCAAGAGGCACTGCATACCAGACCATTGCGATTCCGAATCGGGGTGCCATGGTGACAGCAAATATTACCCGAAGAGACAGATTGGCCAGGTTGGCTATGGTAAACATCTTCATGTCGGCGGAACCCCTGAGAAGACCGTCCGTGCACATCTTAAGACCAATGAGGGCAAAGAAGAAGCCGATGAATCTTAAATAGCTGCTTCCGGTTTCCAGAGCAGCTTTTGTGCCGTCGCTTCCAAGGAAAGATGCAATGATAGAGGAATGGAATAGTTCCAGCACCAGGCAGAGAATGAGAGCGAAAAAGGCTGCAAGCTTTAAGGCGGAATGATAGCCTTTCACAACCCGCTCTTTTTGTTTTGCACCCAGATTCTGTGCAGTATAAGAGGACATGGCGTTGCCCAGAGCAGCCATGGGAACAATGCAGATACTTTCCACCCTCATGCCGGCGGAAAAGCCTGCCAGCATCTGAGGACCGAAGCTGTTGACTACGGACTGCACCAGCATCATACCAATGGAGACCGTGGATTGTTGGAAGATAGAAGGCAGCGCCACACGGCACATAGTAAGGAGCTCCCCGAAACTGTAATATTTACGAATAAATCGTGAAATAGTTGAACTTTTATCCGGAATTATCTTCGGAATGTCAGCTTGTGAATTTGAACGAAAGCTTTGAGATGGCGGAATATCAACCTGTGCACCTGCACCTAAGGAACTATTATTTTCCATAGAGGAGGCGGGATACGCCTGCAGCTCTTTCAGGAAAATCACAAAAGAAACAAGCGCAGAAATCCCCTGGGCAATAAGCGTAGCCCAGGCAACTCCGGCGATGCCAAGCCCTAAGGAACGTACCAGATAAATATCTAAAACAATGTTAAAGACAGAGGAAAAGATCAGCAGGTACAGAGGAATCCGGGAACGCCCCAGGGCATTGAACATGGAAGACAGCACATTGTACATAAAAAGAAAAGGCAGTCCCATGAAATAAATATCCAGATATTCCACGGCCATATCCAGAATATCCTCCGGTGTTTTCAGAAATATCATAAATTCCCGTCCAAGTAAAAGCCCAAGAGCTGCCAGAATCAGACTGACAGCCAGGAAAGAGAGAAGAGCCGTGGAGACGGACAGCTTCATACGCTTATATTCCTGGGCGCCGAAATAACGGCTGGTGAGAACGGAAGCCCCTACGCCGCCGCCGATAGCGATACAGATAAATACGTTCGTAAGGGAGTAAGAAGCGCCCACAGCAGCCAGAGCATTTTCACTTACATAGCGCCCCACGACCATAGAGTCGGCCATAGTATAAAACTGCTGAAACAGATTTCCAATAATCATAGGCAGTGCAAACAGAAATAACGCTCGCATAGGGCGTTCTTTTAACAGGTAATCTTTTTTCATTGTAATATGCTCCGTTCCCTTCTTAAAGCTTATCGATTCATTGCCGTATTTAGAACCTTTGTCTCTTTTATCATATCCCAAACACAGCCGAATGTAACATAGAAAAATAAATTTGTCAAAGTCTTAAATAACCGCACAAATTCAGGATGTCATACGTTATACTTTATGAATCGAAACCTACAGGATATTTTCACCTGTGAAAGGAAAACTGTATATACAAGCAATGCATTCGGATTCAGGAGGAGAAAGGAGGGCCTATGTCAGCAGATCTGGAAGAACAGTACAACAAAATCTACCGCTACTGTTATATGAAGCTGGGACACCGGCAGACGGCGGAGGATCTGACGCAGGAAACCTTTCTCCGATTCTTTGCAGACAGGCGTTATCGGGATATGGGAAGAGAATTGGCCTATCTCTATACCATAGCTAGAAATCAATGTATTGATTATTATCGAAAACAGAAGCCTCTGGCAATGCCGCAAGAATTGTTCGGGGGTTCGGAGGAGGATGAGCTTCTGATTTCCTTTGCATTGCAGGAGGCAGTGAAAAAATTGTCTCCGGAAGATCAGGAGTTGATTTTTCTGAAATATGTCAACGAGCTGAGTGCGGCTGAGATTGGGAAGATTCTGGGGTGGTCACGGTTTGCGGTGTACCGCAGGCTGAAAAGCTGCCTGAAACGTCTGAAGCAATTGCTGGAGTAGTTCCGGCTAATGCCGGACAGGATATTACGGAACTTTTAATAGGAGGGATCATTTGAATAGAAAATTGCAAAAGGATTTAAAAAATTTATATCCGGCGCCGCCCCCTTTAGAACGGGATCGCTTTTTACAAAGCATTCAGGAACCGGAGCTGTCTTTCGGGCAGTTTCTTTGGAGACAGGCCGGTTACATTCAAAAAGGAAATTGGTTTTTAGCAGCAGGCCTTTTGGTTTTATCAGCTCTAAGCAGTCGCTGCGGGAATGGAACGACGCTTCAAATTCTTGCAGCCTGTACGCCTTTTCTGGCGCTTATGACAGCGGCGGAAGGCAGCCGTTCCGTCCGTTTTGGCATGGAGGAATTGGAACTTTCCAGCCGTTTTCCCTTGAAAATCGTTGTGGCAGCAAGGCTTGGGATACTTGGCCTTGGAAATCTGTTTTTATTGGGGGGAGTTACGCCATTGGTACTCTTAGGAGAGGGAAGCTCTCTGCCCGGCTCCGCAGTTTCTCTGCTTTTGCCCTATCTTCTGACAGCATTTTTAAACCTATGGATAGTACGAACTTATCAGGGAAGCAGCGGACTGTACTTATGTATGGGAATCACGGTGCTGGTTAGTGGATTATGCCTGCTTTTGGGAAAACAAGGGACATTTTATGGTGGACTGATGCCGGACTTGGCACAAAATTTCATTCTGACAGCCTGCACCCTTTTCTTTGCTGTCCTTACCGGATGTGAATATCTAAAAACAATCAGACAATCGGAGGAATACAGATGGAGCTTACAATAGACCGTTTGACAAAACAGTATAAAAATAAAATTGCGGTAGATCGGGTTTCCTTACATCTAAAGTCCGGAGTGTGCGGCCTTCTCGGAGCCAACGGTGCCGGAAAGACGACCCTGATGCGTATGATTTGCGGTGTATTAAAGCCCACAGGGGGAACGGTCTCTTTTGAGGGCAGTGATGCATCAACGGAAGAATACCGCAAAAATTTAGGGTATCTGCCGCAGGACTTTGGTTATTACCCTGGTTTTACCGGTCTGGAGTTTCTGGATTACATGGCACTTTTGAAAGGGCTTCCCAGGAGTGCTGCAAAAAAACGCAGTCAGGAGCTTTTGGAGCTGGTAGGGCTGAATAATGATGGCAAAAAAAAGATTAAAACATATTCCGGCGGAATGAAACAGCGCCTTGGGATCGCCCAGGCCATACTAAACCGGCCGAAGCTTCTTGTTTTAGATGAACCTACGGCTGGTTTGGATCCGAAAGAAAGAGTACGTTTTCGGGAGCTGATTGAGGATCTGGGAAAGGAGAATATTGTTCTTCTTTCAACCCACATCGTATCAGATATTGAACAGGCGGCGGACAGGATTCTTATGATGAAGAATGGACAGATTATATTTGACGGATCTCAGAGTGATGTAGAGGGACGGTTAGAGAACTTTTATATGAAACAGTTTGGAGAGGAGGAAGCAAGGGATGAGTAATAATTTCCGGTCATTGGTTATTTATGAATACCGCAAGCTTTTCCGGCGCAAAATCGTTTGGATTACTCTTGCGGTTATGACAGCAGTCTGTATCTTTGCGGGCTGCAGCCGTCTTTTGGGAAATAACTATGTAGAGGGACAAATCTATGAGAGTCACAAAGAGGCTTTGGGGAAAGATATTGCTTTTGCAAAAGCACTTTCCGGAAGATTCTTGGATGATACCCTTTTAAGGGAAATGCAGGAGGGCTATTCAAAAGTGCCGGATATTCCTTTGGCCGGGGCTTCCGGGGAATATGAAAACTATGCCAGACCCTATAAGAAAGTTTGGGAATTTGCTTACTATATTGTGGGGAATCCTGCCTGTACATCTGTCACAGAGGAAGATCTGTATCGGGCAAGAGAAAATGAATTAGAGAAAAGCTTTAAAGAGCAGAAGCTTAGCGAGGAAGAGAAAGAATTTTTGAGAGCTTCAGACAATAAGATAGAAAAGCCCTTTGTCTATACTTACTGCGAGGGGTGGGAAGTATTAAACAGGATGATGAATACTCTGTGTGTGCTGCAGCTATTGTTAATTGCAATCTGTATTCCGCCTATTTTTGCGGAAGAACACAGCCAGAGAACCGATCAGCTGATTCAATGTACTTGCTTTGGAAAAAGACCCCTTTATCTGGCAAAGCTTTTGGTGGGGGTTACCTGTTCTGCGGCTTCCATGCTTCTGCTTGGACTGGCAATTATGATTCCGCTTTTTTGCATTTACGGGACGGAAGGAGCAGGAGCGATATTGCAGCTTATTAATTATAAGTATGTTTGGCCTTTGACTGTGGGCGAGGCGGCATTGATTCTGTTTGGATTGCTATTGACAGCGGCTTTGCTTCGCACGGTGCTGGCCATGCTGATGGCAGAGTATTTTCGCAGCAGCACGATTCCTCTGGCATTCATGACAGGCTTTCTGATATTCTCCATGCTTTTTCAGATTCCGGATGAATACCTGCTGCTGTCCCGGATTTGGGATACGTTTCCGATAAATCTGGTGTCTGTATGGGGAGCTTTTGAGAACCGGTTGTATCCGTTCTTCGGAGGGTTTTTGACCGCCTGGCAGGCAGTTCCCTGGATTTATCTGCTGCTGAGCGCGGGAGCTGCTGCTTTGTGTCTTCGGCGGTATGAGGGGTTTCAGGCGGACAGATCTTTTTAATGGAAAGCTTTAAATATGCAAAATATTTAGCTTCGGTCGCTTCTTTGTATGATTCCATATCCAATGGAATATGGCCCGGCATGTACGCCGATGGTGGCACCGATTCGGCAGAGGTGGAAAGGGGGAAGAATACGTAGTAAAATAGAGAAAAAGTATCCGGGAGAGAGTTTATGTGCGGCAGATATTATGTAGATGACGAGACAGCCAGAGAGATTGAAAAGCTGGTCCGGCAGATGAGTGAAAAGCAAAGACAGGAGTCCATAAAGGTCATAGGCAGAATAACGGCAGGAGATATCCATCCGGGCAAAGACGCACCGGTTCTGTCAGGAGAAAGCAGATCCATATCCTGCGGCTGGCAGCACTGGGGCTTTCCGGGTTTTCAGGGGAAGAAGCTTATCTTTAATGCCAGATGTGAGTCCGTACTGGAAAAGCCGCTGTTTCGGGACAGTGTTCTTCACAGACGCATTGTAATTCCGGCATCCTGGTTTTATGAATGGAATTCCGCAAAGGAAAAGAACGTATTTCGCAGAAAAGGTATGCCGGTGCTGTTTATGGCAGGCTTCAGCAGGCAGTATGAAGACGGAGAACATTTTGTGATCCTTACGACAGCGGCAAATGCTTCTATGAAGCCGGTACATGACCGGATGCCCCTGATTCTGGAACGGGAGGAGATCGCACAATGGATACTGGACAACGCAAAGACGGAAAGCATCCTGCATAAAATTCCCTGCCTGCTGGAACGGAAAACAGATTATGAGCAGATAAGCCTGTTTTAAGCTATATACTTTTGGAACAGATCGTCCTGACCGGAAAGATTGTGCCGGAGCAGTATTTGCAAGTCTTATAAAGATGGGGAGATGCAATTCCTGAGAATTACGTCTCCTCATTTTTTTGCGTGTGCCCGGCGTAAAAATGCCACGTACTTTTTCCTAACTGTTAGGAAATTGTCTGGAAAATAAAGGAGGTGATGTTATGTATAATAAAATCATGCAAATGAGACAGAAAAAAATTCTTGAAATTTTAAAAGAGAAAAAGGGCTGGATCACAGGAAAAGAGCTGTCAACGATTCTCAGCGTTTCGGATCGGACCATCCGCAGCGATATGGAGCAGCTGGGAAAGGCCTATAAGGGCATTATCGAATCCAGCGTGCGCTACGGCTATCGGATCAATGGGGATGTTTCGGAGAAAAGCGACCTGGAGCAAAGGGAGCATATTCCCCAGACCTCCGAGGAACGGTGCAAATATATCATCGAAAAGCTGCTTTTCAACAAACGGAAACTGAACATTTTTGATCTCCAGTATGACATTTATGTGAGCGAATTTACCATCAAAAATGACATGAAAAAGATTTCCGAAATGCTGGAAAAGTACGACGGCGTGGAACTGGTCAAGACAGGCAGTTACATTTATCTAAAAGGGAGTGAGGAAAGCAAACGGTTTGTTTACAAGGACTTACTAGCCAATGAGACCAGAGGAAACTTCATCAATCTTAATAAAATTGATGAACTTTTCCCGAATTTTGATCTGATAAGGGTAAAAAATATTCTGGAGGAAATTCTGGAAAAATACAGCTACCGGGTGCGCGAGGAAACTTTCCCCATGCTAATGATACACGTAGGCGTGTCCATTCAGAGAATGATGAACTACAACTACGTGGAGACTAACCGCTACCGCTGCGAGATAAGGGACACCCTGGAATATAAGATTGCCATGGAATTTTTTACAAGAGTTACCTCATCCCTTTCCTTTGATTTAAACGAGAACGAGGTAGTCTTATTTGCAAATCTGCTCATAGGCAGGCAGAGGAGCATACTGTTTGAGAACGAGGATTATCTGGTGCAGGCGGAAGAGCTGATGCTGAAAATTGTGAGCATGGCCAGGCAGAGATATGATATAGATTTTTCGGCGGATATGCTTTTTAAGGACGGCCTTGTCCTGCACCTGCAGAATCTTTTGGAGCGTATACAGCTGGGCGTAGCTGTCTCCAATATCTGTCTGGCGGAAATCAAAAGAACCTACCCTCTGGTGTTTGAGATGAGTGTATTCATCGGCCATATTATTGAGGAATACACGGAAACCTCCATTTCGGAGGATGAAATCGGCTTCCTGGCCATTCATCTCGGCGCGGCCTACGACCGGCTGAACATCAAATACTACTACCATGTGGTTTTGATTCAGCCAAACAGCAATGCCATGTCGGGGGCATGCAGTGATAAGATCCTGGAGCGCTTTGGGGAACGGATCGTCATTGACACCATACTGGCCTACTATGAGGCGCCGGTGATTGAAGACCTTCACCCGGATTTGATTATCTCCACGATACCGCTGACCCACAGGCTGGATATTCCCACCATTGTCATAAGCATGTTTGTGAATACCAGTGATGAGTACAAGATTTTCAAGGCGATCACAGATTTGGATAAGCGGCATTATAAAACGGAATTTGACAATTTTATCAAATGCCTGATTCTGGAGGAGTACTACTATTACAATCTGGAGTGCGACACTTATGAGGATGTAATCAACTATATGTGCGACCGGATGTACGAAGGCGGACGAGTGGACGAAACGTTCAAGGAATCCACCTTTGACCGGGAAAAAATGGCGTACACCTCATTCAGCTACGGCTATGCCATTCCCCACGCATTGAACTACTCGGCCATTCAATCCACTATGAGTATTGCCATTTTAAAAAAGCCGGTTCAGTGGGGAGATTACCAGGTACATATGGTGCTGCTGCTGGCTATCCGGGACGACGAGAAGGAACTTCTCAAGATTTTCTTCGACTGGTTTGGAAATATCTGCGACGACACACTGCTTCTGTCCAGAGTCCGGGAGGCGAAAACAGCCGGGGATTTTGTGGAGATGATAGAATAGGAGGGCGGTATGAAAGGAAAACAAAGATTTGAGCCTGCTCCGGCCCCATGGAACCGAAGAGGATTTGCCTATCTGCTTGACGGATATCTGGGTTCGGCTTTCAGCGCAGTTCCGGTGGGCCTTCTGTGGAATATGCGCACAGGAGAAGAAGTCATCAATACGGATTTAACCCTTTTTGAAGCCCCCTACGGGTGGCTTGCAGGACTTTTGGGACTGGTGTTCGGAGCCGTCTATTACTATGCGGTTCCCCAATGGGGATGGAAAGGGCAGACCCTTGGGAAAAAACTGATGAACCTTCGCATCGTGGGGGAGGACAACAACCCTCTGCCCGCCGGCCGTCTTGCCATAAGGCAGCTTGCCGGGGTGATGCTTTTGGAGGGAGCCTTTCTGCTCACCGGCCAGTATGCAGTACAGATGCTTACCATGCTTACCCTCGGGGCAGCCGGAAAGGTGCTGAATTACCTGTTGTTCGGTGTATTTGCTGTGTCTGTCTGGCTTGCATACCGGGACGGAAAGGCGGCACATGATATCTGGGCCGGCAGTAAAGTGATTGACAGCAAAATAGAATAACGGAACGGGATATTACGGATAGGATATTACGGAACTGGAATAGGAGGACTGAATTTTATGGAAGAAATGGAACTGATCTGTTTTAAGATTATCTCTGCAGTAGGAGAAGCAAAAAGCGACTATATCTCCGCGCTGGAGGCCGCCAAGAAGGGCGACTTTGATAAGGCGGAGGAGTCCATGAAGCATGGAGATGCCTGCTATGTAAACGGACACAAGGAGCATGCGGAATTGATTACCAAGGAAGCGGGCGGCGAAAGGACAGAGGTATGTCTGCTTCTGATGCATGCGGAGGATCAATTGATGGCTGCGGAGACAATTAAGCTATTGGCTTCCGAGCTGATAGAATTATATAAAAAGTAAAAAAAGGAAAGAAAGGAGGAAAAACCATGAAAAGATTCTATTTATTCTGTAATGCAGGAATGTCTACCAGCCTTCTTGCAAGCAAGATGCAGAAAACGGCGGACGCCCATGAACTTCCCATTGAGATCAAGGCATTCTCGGATACACATATGAGTGATGTTGTGAGCGAATTCAATCCCGAAGTAATTCTTTTGGGACCCCAGGTAAAGCATCTGTATGAGAAGGTTGCAGAGCGTTACGGGAAGGATCACATCGTTGCTGTGATCGACAGCACCGACTATGGCAACATGGACGGTGAGAGAGTACTGAAGAAAGCAATGAAGCTTTACAAAGAAAGTAGAGGGAAATAAGTTATGATGCAAAAACTTGAGAAGTTCTTGATGCCCGTCGCAAATGCGCTGTCCAAGAACAAAGTACTGTCCGCTATTCGCGACGGTTTTCTGATTACGGTTCCCATCACCATTGTGGGTTCCATTTTCCTGCTGATTGCCAACTTCCCCTTGGAGGGCTTCCTCAATCTGATGACTTCCGTCTTCGGGGAAGGCTGGGATGCATACCTGGGAAGAGTATCCGCCATCGCTTTTGACTGCGTGGCACTCCTGGGTGTCTTAAGTATCGGATACTGCTATGCAAGGGAAAAGGGGCTGGAGAACCGGATCGGCGGAGCTGTGGTAGCGCTGGTATGCTTTTTGATTATCACACCCCAGAGGACATTCGTGGAAGTAGAGGGTGCAGCGGAAGCCGCGTCTTTCAGCGGATTCCAGTTCACCTTCCTTGGAACGGCCGGAATGTTTCTGGCAATGATTACGGCTATTCTGTCCGTTGAGATTTACGCATGGGCTATCCGGAAAAAGCTTGTGATTAAGATGCCCGACGGCGTGCCGCCTGCGGTTATGGAATCTTTTGCTTCTTTGATTCCATCTGCTATCGCAATGACTGTATTCTTTGTAGTAGGCATTATTTTTGACCATACCTCATTTGAGTATGTACATTACTTTATTTACCGGGTACTCCAGGCACCTCTGGTGGGACTTGGCAGACTGTCCGGCTTTGAGGTAATCTATCAGTTCCTGTCCACTTTGTTCTGGTTCTTCGGTATCAACGGACCGGCAGTAACCAACACCATCTTCAGCCCCATACATAAGGTGCTGACCGTGGAGAACTATGAGGCAGCGCAGGCCGGACTTGAGATGACCAACATCTTTACGGCAGGCTTCTCCGATTTCTTCTGTAACTTCGGAGGCGGCGGATCGACCCTGGGTCTTGTCATTATGATGGCCTTCCTTGGAAAATCCAACCGCATGAAGACCTTAGGCAAACTGTCCCTGCCGGCCGGTATATTCGGCATCAATGAGCCGCTGATATTCGGCCTTCCGATTGTATTAAACCCGCTGATGGCAATTCCCTTCATTCTTGCACCGGTTGCCAATACCATTATCGGTTATCTGGCCACAGTGACGGGAATTATGCCGATTACTCTGGGAGTGCAGCTCCCCTGGACCTGTCCCATTTTCTTCTCGGGATTTCTGGTGACCGGCTCCGTCATGGGCTCCGTTGTCCAGCTTGTGCAGCTTGCGGTGGACATTCTTATCTACTATCCGTTCTTCAAGCTGCTTGATAAGCGCTACCTGGATGATGAAAGCAAGACGAGCAGTAAGACAGATGAACTGGATGAACTGTCCTTTGACGACCTGGAATTTGACTGAGAAAATATAGATGTATAAGAGAGTTAGGGCTGTCATAAGGGCAGCCCTAACTGAAATCAGGATATCCGGAGCTGGAAACAGGATATCCGGAACTATAATAGGAGGCAGAGTATGAATATTGTATTGATTTTTGATCAAGGCCTGGCAGGAGCCGGAGGGAAATCCAATCCCAACGTAGGACTGACAGCCGTAAAGGGCGGAATCGGCTCAGCCTTAATGATGGAATCTCACCTGGAAAAGATTGGGGCCAAGATAGCGGCGACCCTCTACTGCGGCAACGAATATTTTCTGAATAACCAGGAAGAGGTTATAACAAAGATGACGGCCATGGTAAAGAAAGTGAAGCCGGACTTTGCAGTATGCGGTCCCTGCTTTAATTTTCCCGACTATGCCAAGATGGCAGCCATGATTTCGGCATCCATCCTGGAGAAAACCGACATCAAGTCATGTGCCATGATGTCGGTGGAGAATGGAGAGACCATTGAGAATTACAAAGATAAGACACCGATTGTAAAGATGCCGAAAAAGGGCGGAACCGGCTTAAATGACAGCCTTGCGGATCTGTGTGCCCTGATTAAGGGAACAGTTGAGTCCTCTTCTGATTTGGAAGACATCAAGAAACGTGTCTGCTATTAAAAAAGAACTGTGCAGGTCATCCTGCCGCAGTTTCCGACAAATAAAAAAGGGGCTGGCGGTGCCGGAAAACATCAGGTTTCCCTTCGGCATTTCCGGCCCCTTAAAAGGAGAAGTATGAACACAGAAAGATTAAAAACCTTATGTAACAGCTTCGGGGTCAGCAGTGGGGAACAGGCCGCGGCCCGTATCCTGCAGGAGAGCTGTAAGCCCCTGTGCGACGAGCTGCGATACGACCGCCTGGGTTCGGTATTTGCCATAAAAAGATCAGAGAATCCGAAGGCGGCAACCCTCATGATTGCTTCCCCCTTAGATGAACCTGGACTGATGATTTCAGAGGTGAAAAAGGACGGCACTCTGGCCTTTATACCTCTGGAGAGCATTGCCCCCAGCTCCCTTCTGCACCAGAGGGTGCGCATTCTGACCAGAGAGGACACTTATATTGACGGCGTGATCGGCATGGACAAAAAAACTCTGGAGGATTCCTGTGAGGTTAAGAGCGCGGAGGATCTCTTTATTACCTGCGGCTTAAGCGGCGAGGAGGCCGGGGAGCGGATTCACCCGGGAGATCTGGCAGGCTATGCAGGTACATTTACGGAGCAGGATGGCATTCTAATGGCAAAAGCCCTTTTCCCGAGGATATTGAATGAAGTTATCCTGGAGCTTTTGGAAAAAATCAGAGATGAAGAGTTTGATTTTCATCTGGCCGCGGGCTGTACTGCCCAATCTGTCATCGGATACCGCGGGACAAAGACGGCGGCCTACGTGATCAGGCCGGATGCGGCCATTGCGCTTACGGCATTTGACACGGCAAAGAGAAAGATTCAGCTGGGGGACAAAGTGATTCTTGGTTACTATGATAAGCAGATGCTTCCCTCCCAGGCGTTTCTCCGGGATTTCGCCGGAAGGGTGGAGACAAAGGAGTATTTCGGCCTTCTGGGAAACGACGGTTCCTTTATCCACAAAACTTTAAAGGGTACGCCCAGCATCAGCACAGGTATTGCCGTGGATCATCTGGGAAGCGCAAATGAGATCTGTAAGGCAGGCGATGCGGATGCCCTGACAGACGCATTGGCTTCTTATCTGCGCACCTTAGATTCAGAGAAAAT
Source organism: Lachnoclostridium sp. (assembly GCA_021770065.1). Classification (GTDB taxonomy): domain Bacteria; phylum Bacillota; class Clostridia; order Lachnospirales; family Lachnospiraceae; genus Laedolimicola. The sequence goes on from JAETRR010000021.1 coordinate 39,325, forward strand.
TATGGGATTCGGAATGGGTGACGGGCATGGTTGATTTGAAAAGATTGGAGCGGATCTGCGCGGTTCCGGGTATTTCCTCCTTTGAACAGGAAATCGGCCGTATTCTTGAGGAGGAATACAGAGGGCTTGGCCTTACCTGCAGAAAAGACGGCCTCGGGAGCGTCATTGCCGCAAAGTGTGAGGACAGGCCGGGACCGAAAATGATGATTGCGGCCCATATGGACGAAGTGGGATTTATGGTGGAAGCCATTGACGAAAACGGTTTTCTGAAGCTGCGGCCGGTGGGAAGCTGGTGGAGCCATCTTGTCCTGGGACAGTGGTATACGGTTGTTACAAAAGACAACAGACGCTATCCGGCTTTGATGGGCAGCATGGCTACACACGGACTGCCGGCAGAGATTCGGAATAAGACGGTTTCCATAGAGGATGTATATCTGGATCTGGGTGTGGAGAACCGGGAAGAGGTTTTCTCTCTGGGGATTGATACAGGGGACATGGTGGTTCCGTGGACTCATTTTGAAGTAATGCAGAATCCGAAATATGTGTCCTGCAAGGCGTTTGATGACCGGATAGGCAATTATATTATGCTGGAAGCTGCCGGACGGCTCCGCGGCGAGGTACATACGCCTTTGTACCTGGCAAACACCGTGCAGGAGGAACCGGGTCTTCGGGGAGCAAGGACGGCGACAGAGTGTGTACATCCGGATATCGCATTTGCCATTGATACCACACTGGCCGGGGATACGCCGGCAAACCAGAATATCTGCTCTCTGGGGAAGGGTGTGGTGCTTTCCATGATTGATTCCAACTCTATTGCGCCCAGAAAGCTGGTGCGGTATGTGGAAGGGATCTGTGAGAAACATCACATTGATTACCAGTATGCGGTATTTAATAAGGGAGGAACGGATTCCGGGAATATTCATAAGGCATTTGACGGTGTTATCAATATGACCTTATCCATTCCGATCCGGTATATGCACACGAATCACAGTATGATCCACACAGATGATGTGGAGGCCTGCATCCGGCTGGTATGTGAACTGGCGAAAGATATGAGTGCGGAAATGTCAAGTGTTGTCGCGCAGCGACTTTAAAACAGTAATATCCCTCACGGTGCACAAATCAGTTTCCAGGTGCAGGTATCTGTGACTGGAAATTGATTTAGGCTACGGTGTACAGGGAGGGATATTACGGAACTGGAATAGGAGGGTTATATAGATGTATGGTATTATAGCAACCTGGAGAATGGCCAAAGAAGGCATTGAACTTGCGGATGAGATGTTGAAAAACGGAGAGCCTTCCGGAAAGGCCATTGAAACTGCCATCAAGGCGGTGGAGGATTTTCCTTATTACAAATCTGTGGGCTACGGCGGCCTTCCCAATGAAGAGCAGATCGTGGAACTGGATGCCGGATATATGGACGGAGATACCATGAGCGTAGGCGCCCTGGGCGCCGTTAAGGATTTTGCCAATCCCGTCAGCATTGCGAAAAAGCTCAGTGAGGAGAAGGTGAACAATGTCCTGGTAGGTGCAGGAGCGGAAAAGTATGCCAGGGAAATGAAATTTGAGGAAAAGGAAATGCTCACGGATCGGGCGAAGGCTTTCTACCGCAAGAGGAAGAAAGAAATGGATCAGGAGCTGAAGCCTTATGACGGCCATGACACGGTGGGAATGGTCTGCCTGGATGCTTCCGGGACGGTGACGGCGGCCACCAGCACGAGTGGGCTTTTTATGAAGCGCAGCGGCCGGGTAGGGGATTCTCCGATTGTGGGTTCCGGATTTTATGCGGATTCTGAGGTTGGCGGCGCTACGGCTACCGGCCTTGGGGAGGATTTGATGAAGGGATGTATTTCTTATGAGATTGTCCGTCTGATGCGGGAAGGGCTTACGCCCCAGGAGGCTTGTGAGAAAGCTGTGACGGAACTCGATCAGAAGCTCCGCAGGAAACGCGGGGAGGTCGGAGATCTGTCGGTAGTGGCGATGAACTGCAGGGGTGAATTCGGATGTGCTACGAACATCAAAGGATTTTCCTTCAGCGTTGCGACAGAAAATCAGGAGCCGGTAGTTTATCTGGTTACCAGAGAAGAGGACGGGCATTGCACTTTCCGGGAAGCGGATCGGGAATGGCTTGAGGAATATATGCGTGTGCGGATGGCGCCGGTGGAGGAGTAGGCAGGAGGTTAAGGTGAAGGAGAAAATTGTAAAACGGGTGGGAGAACTGCTCCCGGATTTGGTGGAGGATATTAAGACGATCTGCAATATGGATTCGAGGCAGGATGCGGCTGTGCCGGGGCATCCTTTTGGAAAGCGGGTGACCGACTGTCTGAATAAGGCGCTCGAGATTGCGGCGGGACTTGGATTTGAGACAGAGAATGCAGGAAATCAGATCGGGATTGCGTCCTGGGGGCCGGATACGGAGGATTATATTGCCTGTGTAGGGCATCTGGATGTGGTAGATGTGAACGGCGTGTGGAAAACAGAGCCTTTCGTATGTACGGAGAAAGATGGTTTTCTGTATGCCAGGGGCGTGCTGGATAACAAGGGACCGATGTTCTGCTGTCTGTACGGATTAAAAGCACTTGTGGATCTGGGGTATCATTTTCCGATTAAGGTGAAGATTATTTTCGGCACCAATGAGGAGACCGGTATGGAGGATATGAAGTGGTATTTTCAGAATCACAGATATCCTCTCATGGGATGGACGCCGGACTGTAAGTATCCGGTGATTTATGCGGAGCGCGGGAGAGCAGCCTTTCGCTACAGCCTCCCGAAGGCTGAACTTGGGGAGCTGGTTCAATTTATGAATGGGTTTGTTCTGAATCAGAATGATTTGTCTGCCGGCCTCGGGGTGGATTATGCGGATGAGGAATTTGGGAAAAACCAGGTGAGGAAAGCAGAGCTTTTTGAAGAGGGCGACAGCTGCGGCCTGACTCTGGTTTCCAGCTATCCGGCCTCCTATTCTCTTGATACCATGAGGGAGGCTTTGGAGAAGCTTTGTACGCCTCATATGACCTTGACCCTGGATTCGAATCTGGATCCGGTATTTTTTGATAAAGATACGTATCTGGTCAGAACTCTGGAGCGTGTCTATGAGGAAATTATGCAGGAGGACGGAAGCGCGGTGACGACCACCGGAGGCAGCTATGCCAAGGTGGTGAAGAATATTGTGCCTTTCGGTCCGAGCTTTAAAGGACAGAAAGGTATCGGGCATATGCCGGACGAATGGATGCGCATCTGCGATATTGAAAAGAATGCGCAAATCTATGCGTATGCTTTTTATAAGCTGATGGAAGGATTGGAACCTGCAAAAAATACAGAGCCGGAACAGGAGGCAGAAGTATGAAGAAACGGCTGGGAATTTCCGTTTATCCGGAACGGGCGTCAAAGGAAGCATGCTATGCATATATGAGGCTGGCCGGAAAGTATGGTTTTCAGAGAGTATTTACCTGCCTTTTGTCGGTGGAGGAAAGCAGGGAGAAGATTGTTGACGAATTTACGGAGTTTTGCAGGGCCGCGCACGAGAGCGGCCTCGCGGTATCGGTGGACACGAATCCGGAGGTGTTTAAGAGGCTCGGGGCAACGCCCCTTGATCTGGCGGTTTTTGCACGGATGGGCGTGGACATTATCCGTCTGGACGGGCATTTCGGGGAGTTTGAGGATATTCAGATCACGAGAAATCCTTACGGTATTCTGATTGAATACAATGCATCCTGCACAATGGCTCTGGATTTAATGATTGAGAAGGGCGCTGACAGGAACAATATGTGCATCTGCAGCAATTTTTATCCCCAGAGAAATACCGGCATGGGTTTAAGGCGCTACAGAGAGCTGAACGGCCGGTATCAGCCGCTGGGCCTGGCCAATGCGGCCTTTGTTACGAGCAGGGAGAAGAATACCCACGGGCCGTGGGAGGTATATGACGGTCTTCCTACGTTGGAAATCCATCGGGATCTTCCGATAGATCTGCAGCTCCGCCATTTAAATGCACTGGGTTTCTGCAGTGATTTTATGATTGGAAATGCTTTTGCCAGTGAGGAAGAGCTGAAAAGCATGGCGGAAACGGATTTGAGCAGGCTTTCCATAAAAGTGGATGCGGCAGAAGGAATTTCCGGAATTGAAAAGGAGATTATTACCTGTGATATTCATGCATCCCGGGATGACTGCAATGAACTGGTTGTCAGATCCAGTTTCCCCAGGGTAAAATATAAGGAAGAAAGCATTGCGCCCCGTGAGAATCAGAAAGCCGTGTTTACAAAAGGCGATGTGGTCATTGTCAATGACAATCTGAAGCATTATGCAGGAGAACTGATGATTGTCTTAGATGAGATTAAGGCTGCGGATGTCTACAATTATGTGGGACATATAAATGAGAACGAGCAGCTGATTCTGGACTGCATCCGCCCGGCACACGGATTTACGCTGATTACTGTCTGAGGGGTGCGGAACTGGAATGTGTAAAACAGGGGCACTGTCTGAGCGGTGCGGAACTGGAATGGAGAAAATTATTATGGAAAAGATTGTGGAAATATGCTGCGGAAGTTATGAGGACGCACTGGCAGCATATCATGGAGGCGCAAAGCGCATTGAACTGAACAGCGCCCTGTACCTGGGAGGCTTGACTCCGTCCCTGGGTACACTCCTTTTAACAAAAGACAATACGGATCTAAAGGTAATTGCCATGGTAAGGCCGCGGGGAGCCGGTTTCTGCTACAGCGATGCCGATTTCCGGGTGATGAAAGCCGATGCCAGGCTTCTGCTCGAGAACGGCGCCGACGGCATTGCCTTCGGCTGTCTCACTGAGAACGGCGAATTAGATGAGAGCCGGACCAGGGAGATGACGGCCGTTATAAAGAAACACCAGGGCGAGGCTGTTTTTCACCGTGCTTTTGACTGTGTACAGAACCCTTATCAAACGATTGAAAAACTGATTGAAATAGGAATTGATCGTGTTTTAACCAGCGGAGGGGAGGAAAAAGCCATGAACGGCATAGAGCTTCTTGCCGGGCTTCAGGAGATGTACGGCGATAAAATAGAGCTTCTTGCCGGAAGCGGCATAAATGCGGAAAATGCAAAAGAATTGATGGAGCGCACGGGAATCCGTCAGGTACACAGCTCCTGCAGGGGATGGCTTACCGATCGCACTACGGAGGGGCCTAAGGTTTCCTATGCATATGCAGAGGCGCCCCACAAAAAGGATTATGAGGCTGTGAATGAAAAATTAGTAAAGAAGCTGGTTGATGCCCTATGAATTTTCAAAAAATAAGAAATAATGATAAGGTGCGCTTTGTATATACCTTTGTCAGTGTCCTGCTTGCAGGCTTTATGCAGGCGGCCGTCATGCAGATTTTTATGGTTCCCATTAACCTGCTGTCCAGCGGTTTTACCGGAGTTGCAATTTTGCTGGAGAAGATCACATCGACTTTTTTCGGATTCTCATTTTCCGTTTCTCTGGGGATGCTGATTCTTAACATTCCGGTAGCCGTTTTGTGCAGCAGGAGCATCAGTAAGCGGTTTACCCTTTTTTCCCTTCTGCAGGTATTCTTTGCCAGCTTCTTTTTACGGGTGCTGAGCTTTGAGCCTTTGTTTGAGGATATCCTGCTGAATGTGATTTTCGGCGGATTTCTGTACGGCATTATGACAGTGATTGCATTAAAGGGAAATGCTTCTACCGGTGGCGTGGATTTTGTGGCGCTTTATATTTCCAATAAGAAAGGAAAGTCCATCTGGAGCTATGTATTTGTATTTAATGCCGTGCTGATTACCATATTTGGTTTTATGTTCGGCTGGGAATATGCGGGATATTCCATATTGTTCCAGTTTATATCCACAAAAACCATTGATTCTTTCTACCATAGATATGAGCGCATGACCATGCAGATTACTACAACCAGAGCAGACGAAGTGATTGAAGCCTATGTGGCGGAATACCGCCACGGTGTTTCCCGGGTGGACGGAATCGGCGGCTACAGCAAAAAAGAAGTCAGTCTGCTGCATACGGTAGTGTCCAGTTACGAGATTCAGGATATTGCCAAGCTGATGCGCAGGGCAGATCCCCATGTAGTGATCAATACTTTTAAATCAGAGGATTTTTATGGAGGATTTTATTTAAAGCCTATTGATTAAAAAACAGATCCGGCAATTTACCTCGAATATGCCGAAATATGATACTGCAGCAGAAAATGACCACACAATGCCGAAAGGCAGATGTGGTCATTTTTATATGGTACAAATCAAAGGATGGTGATATAATACTTTAAAAAGTATTGTTGTGTTTTGAAAAACAGTCTGTCTCGGGAGGAACATGGAATGAATGTACATTGGAAGGATAAGATAACGGAAAAGATACCCGAGGCCGGAAAATGGGTTGTCCTGTCCCTTTCACTGATAGTCTATGCGTTTTTATCTGTGACATCTTTTTTATCCACTGCTTATTTCAAGATGGATTATCTGGAAACCACCTATTATAAAAGGGATTCTCTGCTCTGGCATCTGCTGGCGGCATGCTGCTTTTTGTTTTTCCTGTACTGGGTGAAAAAGAAGGAGGTGCTTGAGAGGATTTCAAGTAAAAAGCTGTGCATCATTCTGCTCTGCTATACGGCCGTATTTGCCGGAATCTGGTCAGTGGTGTCCCATGCCGTTCCTTCGGCAGACCAGGCCAAACTGACAGAATGCGCCGCCGGTTTTATAAAAGGAGATTTTTATAATTTAAGTCCGGGAAAATATCTGCAGATCTGGCCGCAGCAGCTGGGATTTACAGCATATCTGGAAGTATTGTTCCGTGTTTTCGGCCCTTTCTCGTACTCTGCAGGGGAGTGGGTGAACGTATGCTTTATTTGTCTTGAGTTTTATCTGATATATAAGATTACGGATCTGCTGTTCGCGGACAAAAAGGTCACAAATCTGGTGCTGATTTTCTTGTTTGGCTTTTTTCCATATATGTTTTTTTCCACGTTTCTTTACGGAGACATACCGGGAGCGCCTGTGGCTTTGGCATCTGTCTACTGTTTTATCCGTTTTATGAGAGAAAAAAGGTTATCATACGGCATATCGGCCGTTCTCGGTCTGGGGCTTTCCGTGCAGTTTAAGCAGAATAATCTGATTATTGCTGTAGCAGTTATCCTTTATCTGCTGATGAAAGGACTGGAGCAGAGAAAAAAAGTCTGCCTGCTGATGATTGCATTGTCCGTGCTGTCCGTAGGAATTCTGGATGCAGGAGTGAAAAAGTACTATGAAATCCGCAGCGGATATGAGATTGAGGGCGGCGTTTCTCCCCTTATGTATATTGCTATGGGAATGCAGGAGAGCGATATGGCAGAGGGCTGGTACAATGGATATATTCTGGGCTCCTTCTGGGAATGCGATGAGGATTTTGAACGGAGCGCTGAAAAGGCAGTGCAGGATATCAAAGATTCTGTGAACAATTTTATCAGCCATCCGGCTTATGCGCTAAAGTTTTATTATCATAAAACAGTTTCCCAGTGGACGAATCCCACGTTTGAATGTCTGTGGATCAGCCATTTTGAAAAAGTCCATGACGGGCCGCTGTATCCGGTGGTGCAGAGTATATACGAAGGGAAGCTCCACAGACTTTTTCTGCTTTTTGCAAATGAGTATCAGTGGATTCTGTATGCCTGCGCATTTACGGGGATGCTGTCTTTAAGGAAAAAATGCACGCTGGATCAATTGCTTCTGGCCCTCATTGTCCTGGGAGGATTTTTCTTCCATATATTGTGGGAGGCAAAAACCAGGTATGTACTGTTTTATGCCGTGCTCCTTATTCCCTATGCCGCATTGGGATGTGAGCGGATAATGTCCGCCCTGAAAACGGACTTTGGCATAAAGAAGAAGGAGGCTGCCGCAAAATAAGCCGTCAGACCGATTAAGAGATAGAGGAAAAATGATGTACATTGCAGATTTACATATTCACTCAAGATATTCCCGGGCTACCAGCAGGGAATGTACGCCGGAGCACCTGGACCTGTGGGCACGGCGCAAAGGAATTCATCTGGTGGGTACGGGAGATTTTACCCATAAGGCATGGAGAGAGGAACTGAAAGAAAAGCTGGAACCGGCTGAGGAAGGACTGTACCGGCTGAAAGAGGAATACCGGATCAAAGACGAAATAACAAGGACTTCCTTTGAACCTCGCTTTGTGGTGACGGGCGAGATCAGCTCTATCTATAAGAAATACGACAGAACGAGAAAAGTCCACAGTCTCATTCTGCTTCCGGGTCTGAAGGACGCGGATCTGATAGCGGCAAAGCTGGAAACCATCGGCAATATCCACTCAGACGGCCGCCCGATTCTGGGCCTGGACTGCCATGATCTTCTGGAAATTGTACTGGAGCTGTGTCCGCGCGCGATCTATGTGCCCGCTCATATCTGGACTCCTCATTTTTCTCTGTTTGGTGCATTTTCCGGTTTTGATACGGTGGAGGAATGCTTCGGAGATCTAAGCAGTCAGATTCATGCCCTGGAAACAGGCCTGTCCTCCGACCCTCCTATGAACTGGCGTGTCTCCGCATTGGACCGGTTTCAGTTAATCTCCAATTCCGATGCCCATTCCCCGGCAAAGCTTGGCCGGGAAGCCAGTCTTCTGAACATACAGTTATCCTATGAAGGACTTTACCGGGCTGTTCAAGAGGGGGAGGGACTGGAGGGAACCATAGAATTTTTCCCGGAGGAAGGCAAATACCATTACGACGGACACCGCAAATGCGGTATCTGCTTAAGCCCTTCTGAAGCAGATCATCGCCGGGGCCTGTGCCCGGTGTGCGGCAGGAAGCTGACCACAGGCGTTTCCCACCGGATAGAGCAGCTCTCGGACCGCCCGGAGGATTTTGTGCGAAGCCGGGCGAAGAGATACGAGAGCCTGGTGCCTCTGCCGGAGGTGATTGGAGCTTCTGTCGGCCGATCCGCTGCCAGTGTAAAAGTAGTGCGTGAATATGAGGCCATGCTGGAAAAGCTGGGCCCGGAATTTGAGATTCTGCGGAACATCCCCATAGAGGAGATCCGGAAAAATGCCGGAACCCTGATCGGGGAGGGGATCAGACGTCTGAGAGAGGGTAAGGTGATCCGCACGCCGGGCTTCGACGGGGAATACGGAAAAATATTTCTGTTCCGGCCGGAGGAGCTGGGCAGTCCCGACGGACAGCTGAGTTTTCTGGATGATTTGGAATCATCCGGATCCGGAACCGCGCCGCTGCAGTAACCGCCGGCCGATCAGGCATTCTTAAGAAACAGAACAAAATCACCGGAATACTATAACCATAAATGGTATAGTTCCGGTGATTTTTCATGTATTCTTACCTTTTTGAGATTTTAATTCTGGTGACGGCCTTATCCGTAGATGCATTTGCCGCCGGTTTCGTATACGGCGTGAGTAAGATAAAAGTCCCTTTTCTTTCCGTAACCATAGTGACAGGCATTTCCGGTCTGATTCTTGCCGCTTCCCTTCTGGCAGGAAATCTGGTCAGCAGCCTGCTCCCGGGAAATGTCACAGGATACTTCAGCTTTCTGCTCCTGTTTGTTCTGGGTCTTACAAAGCTCTTTGACCGTTCCCGGCATGACGAGGCAGAGACTGCCGACAAAAATAAGGATGCGGTGCTGTCCCCCACAGAAGCGCTGACTCTGGGAGCTGCCCTGTCTATTGACAGTCTTGCCGCGGGAATCGGGGCCGGAATTCCTGTCTCCTGCATTTTTGCCGCGTTTGTGTCCTCCCTTTTTGTGGGAGCCCTGGCCATACTCCTGGGAAGCTTTCTGGGCGGCCTAATATCGTCCCGCTGTCGTTCGAACCTTTGCTGGGTCAGCGGCGTACTTCTCATACTTCTCGCCTTTATGAAATTGCTTTAAAATATGGCCGGGACTGAACAGAAGCAGTTCATGGGCCGCAAGCGGCATGGCAGCCAGAAGAATAAGCTGTGTCCACTCACGAAGCTCAAGGTGGCAGGTGCCGAAAGCACGTATAAAATAAGGAAATTCCGTAACCAGTCCCTGCAATCCCAGGCCGATCACAAAAGCAGCTATCATCAGCCGGTTATTCAGATGATTCATCCGGAACAGAGAGGTCTCCACATCGCGCATACCGATGGCATGGAAGAGCTGCGAGATCCCCAGGACCGTAAAAGCATACGTCTGGGAACGGGCCAGAATCTCAGGCGCGGCCAGAAGAATCCGCAGATTTTCCAGGTTAATGGAAGCTCCATGCGCCATCAGCAGCGAAACGGGGAGCTGCAGGAAAGCCGTCATACTGATAAAGCCAATCAAAATGCCGTAGAGCAGTGTACAGCTTAAGCCGCCTCCGGCAAACAGGCTTTCCTTACGGGAGCGGGGCGGCCGGTTCATAAAATGTCTGGGATCTCCCGGATCTACACCCAGAGCCAGGGCAGGGAGCGAATCCGTAATCAGATTAATCCAGAGGATATGACTTGGCTTCAGGGGAGAACCGAGTCCCAGCAGAATGGCAGTCAGCATGGTAATGATTTCACCAAAATTGGAGGACAGAAGAAACAGCACCGCCTTTTTGATATTCTCATAGATTCCCCTTCCCTCCGCAATGGCTTTGGCAATGGTTGCAAAATTATCATCGACTAAAATCAGATCTGCTGCGTTTTTGGCCACATCCGTTCCCGTGATGCCCATAGCCACGCCCACATCCGCAGCTTTAAGGGAAGGTGCGTCATTGACCCCGTCCCCTGTCATGGCCACAATTTTCCTGGAAGCTTTCAAAGCCTTTACAATGCGGACCTTGTGTTCGGGAGACACCATGGCAAAGACGGACAGTTTTTGAACGGCCTGGGAGAATTCCTCGTCAGACAGGGAATCAATCTGTGCTCCCGTCATGCAGTCCTCCGGCCGCTCTGCGATACCGAGCTCTCTTGCAATGGCAAATGCCGTGTCGCTCCGATCGCCGGTGATCATCACTGTCTTAACCCCGGCTTTTCGGAAGTCGCGGACTGCCTTTGCAGCCTCCGGACGGATGGGATCCATCATTCCCGCTGCCCCTACAAAGGTCAGGCCGCTCTCCGTAGGACGGTCTGTACCGGTACGCATACCCAGAGCCAAAAGCCGCAGAGCCCTTCCGGAGAGTGTTCTCATAGCGGCGGAGATCTCCCTTCGTCTGACGGAATCCAGGGGAACCGTCCTTCCGTTCAAAAGAAGGGTATCACAGCGCTTGAGAATTTCGTCCGGTGAGCCCTTGGTATAAGAAACGGTAGAACTGCCGTTACGGTGAAGCGTAGTCATCATTTTCCGCTCCGAATCAAAGGCAAGCTCCCGGATGCGCGGCATTTTCCGCTCCAGTGCGGGCCGTTCCAGATAAAAGCGGTGAGCCAGATCCAGAAGAGCCAGCTCCGTGGGATCGCCCAGACGGTTGTCCGCACTGATAACCGCATCGTTGCAGAGAGCGAAGCCTTCCAGAAACTGGCGGTTTTTTTCCGGGGAGAGGGCGGACACATCCAGGATTCTGCCTCCCGTATAGCAGGCAGTGACCGTCATTTTGTTCTGCGTGAGAGTGCCTGTCTTATCGGAGCAGACCACACTGACGCAGCCTAAGGTCTCTACGCTGGGCAGACGTTTTACAATGGTATTGACCTTTACCATACGGGAAACGCTTAAGGCCAGTACCATGGTAACGATGGCGGGCAGGCCTTCCGGGACGGCGGCAACTGCCAGAGAGATGGCTGTGATCAGCATTTCCAGAATATCTCTTTTCTGAAGGACGGCAATAAAAAAGAGAAGGGCACAGAGCAGAAGAGACACAATGCTCAAAAACTTTCCGAGCTCTCCCAGGCGATGCTGAAGAGGTGTAGTTTCTGCAGGGGATTCATTGATAAGACGGGCGATTTTTCCGATTTCCGTATCCATGCCGATGGCAGTTACAACGCCTTCCCCCCGCCCGTAGGTTACGTTGGTGGACATGAAAGCCCGGTTATTTTCGGATAAATCCTTTTCCACGGGAACCGATTCTCCGGTTAATGCAGCCTCTTCGATTTTGAGGCCGTTTACCGAAATAAGTTCCAGATCCGCAGGCACCTGGCGGCCGGCATCCAGACAGACGATATCCCCGGGCAGAAGATCCCGGGCAGGAATCTCCTTCAGACTGCCGTTCTGCCGGATAAGGGCAGCAGGATTGGTCATCTGCTTTAAGGATTCCAGAGCTTTCTGGGCCTTTCCCTCCTGGATCACGCCTACGACGGAATTGACCAGAATCACGGCCAGAATAATGGCCGTGTCGCTGACTTCTCCCAGAAGCATGGAAATAGCGGCGGCAATAAAGAGGATAAAAATCAGCGGATCATTCAGCTGTTCGAAAAAGGATTCCGGTAAGGTTTTGTGATGCCCGTCCTCCAGTATATTCTGTCCCCGGAGTCCGTTTGGAGAGGGTGTCTGCTGTTTCATATGTATCCGTCCCTTCTTTGATATGTTGTCCGAATTTATATCAAATGATATGAAAAAGAGGACAAAGTTATACCATATCGTGAAGGAAAATTTACTGTTCACTCCGTGACCAGTAACACGCTTCGCGATGCACAGAAATCGCAAAAACATGCGATTTCGCGCTGAAAAACTCGGGATTTCCGCACAAAAATGTGCGGAAACACCTCGCGGAACAGTGGCATGCGAACAGTACGAAAATTCACATCTTTCGTATTGCTTTCTGGCAAAACACACACTATAATAGAAGTGTTACCGTCACGGCGGCATAACTCTTATGCGGTGAAAACCTGTCTGTGTCCGGTGACAGATACAAGGAGGAGAAAGATGGAAGAAAACAACAATTCCAACCGCCCAGGCAATAACGGCGGCGGGGACAACAATAAAAACCCGAAGAACAGGCAGAGTATTCTGGTGGTTCTGATTATCACCATGATTTCTTTGCTGGCCTGGAACTATTTTAACGGAATGGGTGCCAACATTACCGTCATTACCTATGACGAATTTATGGAGATGCTTGAGAAGGATCAGGTGGAAAGCGTAGAACTGGCTTCCAATCAGCTCAAGATTACGGCGAAGGAAAAGAATGCCAGAGGCGGCGATATCGTCTATGCCACAGGCATTATGCCGGATTATCAGCTGGAGCAGAAGCTTAGCGAGGCGGGGGTGGAGTACAGTACACCCATCAGCGATATGCGCGAGACGATCCTCGCGGTTATTGTGAATTTTCTGCTTCCTCTGGCATTTATCTGGCTGATCTTCGGCGTTGTCATGCGGAAAATGGGCGGCGGCGGTATGATGGGCATGGGCGTCGGAAAAAGCAAGGCCAAGGTATACATCGAAAAGGAAACGGGCGTCACTTTCAAAGATGTGGCGGGAGAAGAGGAGGCAAAGGAATCCCTCCAGGAGGTTGTGGATTTTCTGCACAATCCGGGAAAATATGCGGAGATCGGTGCAAAGCTTCCCAAGGGAGCCCTTCTCGTAGGCCCTCCGGGAACCGGAAAAACCCTGCTTGCCAAGGCAGTGGCGGGGGAGGCTCATGTGCCCTTTTTCTCTCTGTCGGGTTCGGATTTTGTGGAAATGTTTGTAGGCGTGGGAGCTTCCCGTGTCCGGGATTTGTTTTCCGAGGCAAAGAAGCATTCCCCCTGTATTATTTTTATTGATGAGATTGACGCCATCGGCAAGAGCCGTGATTCCCGTTACGGCGGAGGAAATGACGAGCGTGAGCAGACCCTGAATCAGCTTCTGGCGGAGATGGACGGCTTTGACAGCCATACGGCCTGCCTGGTGCTTGGAGCCACCAACCGTCCGGAGGTGCTGGACCCGGCCCTCCTGCGTCCGGGGCGCTTTGACCGCCGCATTATCGTGGACCGGCCGGATCTGAAGGGACGTGTGGATATTCTGAAGGTTCATGCCAAGAATGTGAATATGGACGAGACTGTGGATCTGGACGAGATCGCTCTGGCGACCAGCGGAGCCGTGGGATCGGACCTGGCAAATATGATCAATGAGGCTGCGATTCTTGCAGTGAAGAACAGGAGAAAGGCCGTGGCCCAGAAGGATCTCTTTGAGGCCGTGGAGGTGGTTCTGGTAGGAAAAGAGAAAAAGGACCGCATTATGAGCAAGGAGGAGAGGCGTATTGTCTCCTACCATGAGGTGGGGCATGCACTGGTGAGCGCTCTGCAAAAGGATGCGGAGCCGGTACAGAAGATTACCATTGTTCCCCGTACCATGGGAGCGCTGGGCTATGTAATGCAGGTGCCGGAGGAAGAGAAGTATCTGAACACCAAAAAGGAGATTGATGCCATGCTGGTAGGCTATCTGGCAGGCCGGGCAGCGGAGGAGCTGGTTTTTGAAACCGTGACGACAGGAGCCTCCAATGACATTGAAAAGGCAACGCGCCTTGCCAGGGCCATGGTAACGCAGTACGGTATGTCCGAGAAGTTCGGCCTGATGGGTCTGGAGACAAAGGAGAATGAATACCTGACCGGGCGCACCATTATGAACTGCGGCGACGCCACGGCCGCCGAGGTGGACCAGGAAGTTATGAAGATCTTGAAAGATTCCTATGAGGAGGCCAAACGCCTTTTAAGCGAAAACCGCGATGTGATGGATAAGATTGCGGAATTTCTCATTCAGAAGGAAACGATCACGGGCAAAGAATTTATGAAGATCTTCCGGGAGGCCAAGGGGATCCCGGAGCCGGAGGAAGAAGACAAAGAAAAACCGGAGTCAGGATCCGGGGAGAAGGCGCAGACTGAACAGGCTGCAGAAATCCCGGATGAAACCGAAAAAGAAGAAGAAGCTGAGACCGCGGACAAAGGGGTGGAAGAGGAAAAGCCCAGGGTTCCGGAAGTGTTTGCAAGAGAGAGACGTTAAAAGCCTGCGGCCGGTTGAAAGGCACAGAAAGAGGATTTATGTGATGTTTGATATTGAGGAAGAATTGAAAAAACTGCCTTCCAGGCCGGGTGTTTATCTGATGCACGATGAAAAAGACGCTATCATCTATGTGGGTAAGGCTGTTTCTTTAAAAAACCGGGTGCGGCAGTATTTTCAGTCCAGCCGGAATAAGGGCGTCAAGATCGAGCAGATGGTGACCCATATTGCCAGGTTTGAGTATATTATTACCGATTCCGAGCTGGAGGCATTGGTGCTGGAATGCAATCTTATTAAGGAGCACAGGCCCAAATACAATACCATGCTCATGGATGACAAGACCTATCCTTATATTAAAGTGACCGTGAATGAAGAGTACCCCCGGGTGCTCTTTTCACGTCAGTTAAAAAAGGACAAGGGGAAGTATTTCGGCCCCTATACAAGCGCTGGGGCGGTGAAGGATACCATTGATCTGATTCATAAACTCTACCGGATCCGTACCTGCAGCCGGAATCTCCCCAGAGATATCGGAAAGGACCGGCCCTGCCTCAATTACCATATCAAGCAGTGCAATGCGCCCTGCCAGGGATATATTTCCCGGGAGGAATACGGGAAGAATGTGGCAAAGGCTCTGGAATTTCTGAACGGAAATTACGGGCCTCTTATCCGGGAGCTGGAGGAGAAGATGAAGGCTGCGGCGGATGCCATGGAGTTTGAGGCGGCCATTGAGCAGAGGGAGCTTTTAAACAGTGTGAAGCAGATTGCACAGAAGCAGAAGATCACGCACAGCGATATGGAGGATAAGGACATTATTGCCCTGGCAAGCGAGGGGGAAGATGCGGTGGTTCAGGTGTTCTTTATCCGGGACGGACGGCTTATCGGACGGGATCATTTTTATCTCAGGATAGCGGAGGGGGAGCAGACAAAGGAGATCTTAAGCAGCTTTATCAAGCAGTTTTACGCCGGGACTCCCTACATTCCCAGGGAACTGATGATTCAGGAAGCCATTGAGGACGGGGAGGTTATCGAGCAGTGGCTTTCCGCGCGGAAGGGACACCGCGTCTACCTGCGGATTCCCAAGATTGGGACAAAGGAAAAGCTGGTGGAGCTGGCGAAGAAGAATGCCGCTCTGGTGCTGAGCCAGGACAAGGAGAAGATCAAACGGGAAGAGGGCCGCACCATCGGGGCCATGAAGGAGATTGCATCGCTTCTGGGCCTTTCGGGAATCAGCCGGGTGGAGGCTTTCGACATCTCCAATACCAATGGCTTCGAGTCCGTAGGTTCTATGGTGGTCTATGAAAAGGGGAAGCCAAAGCGCAGCGACTACCGGAAGTTTAAGATCCGTTCGGTCAAAGGGCCCGATGATTATGCCAGTATGCGTGAAGTGCTGACCCGGCGTTTCCTTCACGGAATGGAGGAGGAACGGCAGCTTAAGGATAAGGAGATTTCCAGCCGGTTCGGAAGCTTTACGAAGTTTCCGGATCTGCTGATGATGGACGGCGGAAGAGGCCAGGTGAATATTGCCTTGGAGGTTCTTAAGGAGCTGAAGCTTACGATTCCGGTCTGCGGCATGGTAAAGGACGACAATCACCGCACCAGAGGGCTTTACTTTAACAATGTGGAGATCCCCATTGAGAAGAATTCCGAGGGCTTCCGGCTGATTACGCGGATCCAGGACGAGGCTCACCGCTTTGCCATTGAATATCACCGGTCTCTGCGCAGTAAGGAACAGGTGCATTCTGTTCTGGATGATATCGGGGGCATCGGTCCTTCCAGGAGAAAAGCGCTGATGAAGCACTTTCAGTCTCTGGAGGCCATACGGCAGGCGGATGTGGATACGCTGGCAAAAGTTCCCTCCATGAACCGCCGGGCGGCGGAGCAGGTGTACGAATTTTTTCACGAAAAATAGAAAACCGGTTATTTCCCAAAAGAATCCCTGGACTGTGCGCTGCTGCGGTCTGGGGATTCTGAATTTTATCCTTATCCGGCATCATTCGAGTTTTGTTTATGTGTTGGCAAATATACTTATTGAAATGCGGAATTTTTGTTTACGTTGTTCGAAAAATATGATATGGTATAAATATAATTAAATTTTAAAATTTTAATAATTGGAGGTTAAAAATGGCAAGAGCAGCAGAAAAACCCCTGGAGCGCATCGGGGGAAAGAAAAGATTATCGGCGATGGAACTGAAGTTTATGGAAATAATCTGGGCACACCCGGAGGGAATCAGCAGTGAGGAGATCTACCGGCAGTTTCCACAGGCACGGGGGACCAAGAGTACGGTTTTGTACAATATTTCCGAGAAAGGCTATATCACGAATCGCCAGGAGGGGCTTCACCATATCTACACTCCTCTGGTAACTCGTCTGGAATATGAACAGGCGCTGATCTGCCAGGAATTGGAAAAAACTTTCGGGAACAGTTCTTTTGAGCGTCTGGTGGCTGCATTCTGCGGAAAGGAGGAGCTCACAGAGGGACAGAAGGAAAAAGTCCGGGAACTGCTGGATGAGATAGAGGAGGAGGCATGACATTTTTTGAGGGAGAACTTATGATTCTCTGGAGGCTCAGTGATCTGGTTCTGCTGTTTTTTACGGGAGTTTTGATCCAGAATATTCTGTTCCTGCTTTTTGCAGGGGGACGAAAGTTCCTGGAAAAGAGAATATCCATGTGCAGTATCCGCAGACTGATGAAACTGGTTTTGTGGTACTCTTTGATTTTTCTGCCGGTGATAGCGGGAATTGTGATGCTTAAAGCTACTTATACACGTTTTGGGCCGTCGACGAAATGGATCGGGAAAGGAGGAGAATCAGAGTATCCACTGATTTACGTGGATTTGGAATCTTTTAGTTATAGGACTGCTTATGGAAACCACTGGATCTTTCTATTGATTTTAGGTGTGTGGATGGCAGGCGTTCTCGTAAAAGGGATATTGCCTTGTTTGAGAACGCACCGTGTACTTAAAAATTTGCAAAGAAGCAAAGAGGTACAGCCAGATCCGGCGCTTGTAGGAATGATTCGGAGACTGGAGAGAGAGCTGGGAGTAAGGAGAGAGGTGGAAATCATAGAAAGTCCGCTGCTGTCGGTTCCTTTTGTGACAGGCTGGTTCCGCAGCAGGTTGTATTTCCCAAGTCAAATCCGGGATGAGAAAGCCCGGAGGCTGCTTCTTCTTCATGAGCTGACACATTGCCGCCGTTGGGACGGTTTTTACCGCAGACTTTTATTCCTGCTGGGGGATCTGTACTGGTTTAATCCGTTTATGAATTTGTTTGCGAATTATTTTACAGAGGTCAGTGAGATGGCCTGTGACGATGAGGTTTTAGAGAAATGTTCCGTCAGTGAGCAGAAGTTCTATGCAAAGCTTCTGGTTTCCCTTGAGACGGGAGAAGACTTTTTAAGGCCGGCGGTTGCATTGACCGGACATGCAGAGAGTGGGTTGGAAAGGAGATTAAAGAATATGATGAAAAAAGAAAAGAAAAGAAGTAAGTGGAGTGTTATGCTGGTGATGGCGGTTGTATTGGGCATGTGTCCGCTGACAACGGTATCTGCAGCTTCCGGAGTATCCGTGCTGCAGGATAAAATCATTAAGATGACGTTTCCGGATATTGAGGAAGAGATGAATGGATTTCAGAATACGCTGACAGAGGAGGTGGACTTTGAAGAGCTGGGGGAGACGCGGGAACTGGGAATTCACTTAGGAGCGAGAAATGAGACCATAGATACGACATTGAAAGGGACAGAAGCAGTTGTAGTGGAAACAAAGTCGTTGAAAAAAGGAGATAAAATACATTTTTCAATATGGGGAGATAAAACTACAGATCAGTTCCGGGCAGGGTGTAAGGACAGTTCCGGAAAAACAGTTTCTGTTACGGCCTCTGAAGGCGAGATTTTTCACATATTTACGATACCAAAGGATGACACCTATATTTTGTTTATACAAGGGATTTCTGCAGGTAATGTTCATGTGACGGGAAGAGTTGCGTTAAAGTAATAATGGGTGTGTGCTGTTATATATGTGTATTGATAAATGCTGAAATAGAATCAAAATAAATATTGACATAATTATAGATATAGAATATAATTATAATTAGGGTTTGGCCATACCTCAAATTATTAATGTAAGGTGACTGATTTTACAAAGGAGGACATTAATTTGAAACGTATAATTTCTTTGATGTTTGTATTTATTTTATCACTTGGTTCAGTTGTCTCAGTATCTGCTGCTGGTAAGCCTTTAGAGGTACCAACTTTGTCAGAAGACGAGATGGCAGCAATTCAGCAGGATAAGGCTGAACAGGCCGAAAATCTTTTGACAGGTGAGGTGTTAACAGACATAATAAAAAATTGTGACTATCAGGTCAGTAATAATGGTGTGGAATTTACCTATATTGAACCGATGAATGTGGAATACACTATGGCTGCCAAAAAAGATGATGCTGCTATTTATAAAGCAGTTAGCATTACTATGGTGCCTAAAGAGGGTGAGTTAAATACACTTATAAGTAATGTACAGAATGTACGGGCCGGCACTCAGTCAAATTATAGATCAGATATAGATCCGTCTTTAAGTATAACAGGATATATTACTGTTTATTTTAAATATCAGAAAAATGGCGGAAATGAATTTGTAGGTATGACTTCCATAAGCGGCGGGTACAACAGATCGGATCGGAGCGTTGGTGTACAGTCCCAGTCGGTTGAAGTTGCGCAAAAGGGGCAAACTTATGAGAACGGATATCAGTTACAAAGTACAACAAAGAGCGTTTCCGGTACCACGTGGTCATTTAATATTTCTTCTGCGTGGTATCCTGTGCAAACAGGAGTAGCAACCACTATGGTAGGGGCATATTATACGTTTACCATGAAACGTGGTACAGGAAATCCTTGGTCACATACGGTATATTGTCCGATTGATGTGAATCCGGTAGGATAGGGATGTCGATTTTAGGTTTTGGAGGTAGAAAATGCGCAATGCTAAAATATTTTCTTATATCATGCTTCTGCTTGCAGAGGGCATGGCGATATTAAAGGATACTTATTTTTATAGCATGCAGCGACAGGCTTCAATGCGCTATCGGGTGGATTTGGTAATGGCTTACAGGCTGATTCCGATATGTGCTATTGGAGTGCTCCTTGCTTTTGCTGTATTCTATGGAAAAGCATGCAGACTATTGGGAATATTTCTTGGATTAATTGCATTGAATATCGGCTTGCTGATGTGCAATTATTATGTACTTATTCTTCGTGATTATTCTGGAGTTGTCCTTATAATTGGATTTTCTGCAGGGAGCAGCATTGCGCAGATAATATCGGATAAGATTCAACACGAATCGTAGAGGAAAAGTGCTTACTGTTGATTCTGGGTAAAAAGGAGTTAAAGCCGGATTGAGATGCTTTAAGAGGAGAAGCTGTTTTAGTTTGGAGTGGGGTGATTTAAAACTTGATGTATCTGGTTTATGCTTAGGGGAAAAGCGGTGAAGCTATACATAATGTATTAATAATTAAATGAAAAGCTGCTGGATTAAAGAAGCGGCAGAAAGGAGTTTTATGATTATTAGAAGAAGATTGTATGCTCTTATTAAAAAGAGTGTTTGTGCTTTAATGGTAGTAATGGTGTTATTTACTTTATCTGGAGGATATGAAGTGTATGCGGCTAAAAGTGCCCATCCGGTTGATGAAAATACGGTGAACAATACTTTGGGAGAGGGAGGCATCGCAGCTCCAAGAGCTATTAAAACTGTAGATACAACGATAAAAGATTCCATGAGTCAAGGTGGATGCTGGGCGCAAGTTGTTTTTAAAGTCAGCGGAACTTATGCATACAATGGTTCCAATCTTATAAATACAAACATGACTGTTTCCATAAAATCTGCACCAAGCGATTGGACAGTGGCAATTGATGGCGTTGGTTATGAATTAAGCGGCACAAATCTGCTTGTAAAAATCAGATATCATTATAAAGCTTCATACTATGATTGTGCTTTTACAGGCGGCTATGTCTATACTATGGTAGAAGGTGTGGTTTAAAAGGCAGTTCACTATAAAGCAGGTTACAGGAAGGGAGACATATGGCAGAGAAAAAGAAAAAAAGCTGGATTATCGTTACAAATAAAAAGACCTATCTGTTTTTGGCAGCAGCATTGTGCTGTGCTGCTTTCCTGGCAGGGGATGCGGTTTATGTATTTGTGCTGAAGCAGAGAGAGATTGTTGATTTTGCAGGTGATGTGATAAAATGTCTTGTGATATCCCTTATATGCATCTATTTCTTTGTCCGTTTTAATACTTATTCACATTTGTTCAATCCAGAGCATCCCAAGCCGGAATATGGAAAAGAGGATGAATGATTTCTGCAGGTATTTTGTTAAGGGAGGATGGAAAATATTTGATGACAGAAAAGGGAAATCTATTATCTGCCGGAGAAGAATCTGCTTACGCTTGAAGAGCTTTCAGACGAAGAGTTCGATGCTTTAAGAGGAGAAGCTGTTTTGGTTTGGAGCGGTGTGATTTAAAACTTGACGTATCTGGTTTATGCTTAGGGGAAAAGCGGTGAAGCTATACATAATGTATTAACAATTGGATTTTAATTTTAAAATAGAGGGAAAATTCATAAGAAGCATCATTTTGATTTAGAATAATTATTGAGTACGACATAAAATATGCGTTTTCGAATATGGAGAAACTTATTTATGAATTATTATGGATATATAATGTTTATATTTAATTGCATTATGACGATTGTAGAATTTATATCCTATATTTTGATAATCATATGTGCCATTAAATATCTAAGGAAACGATGATTTACAAAGGGGCAGTATGCCCCTTTGTGCAGACTGTAGACAAAGCCTATCCCATATTTCAAATTATATTGTATTAAAAGAGCCGAAAGTTCCGTGCTTATACGGACTTTCAGGCTCTTTTCTGGTATAATAAAAGTATCAAAACAGGGGGGATACTTCTATGATGACTCAGAGTGCGGATAAGAAAAGGGAACAGCTTCGGATGTTCTGCATAGAGGACATGGTTCCTCAGGATCATCTTCTGAGGCTTATTGACAAGGCCATTGACTGGAGCTTTATTTCGAATTGGTCGCTGAAAAATACAGCCCCGATAACGGGCGTCCCAGCATAGACCCCGTTCTGCTGATGAAAATCCCCTTTATCCAGTATCTGTATGGCATCAAAAGCATGCGGCAGACTATAAAGGAAATAGAAGTAAATGTGGCTTACCGCTGGTTCCTTGGACTGGAGATGATGGACAGGGTTTCCCATTTCTCCACATTCGGCAAGAACTATACCCGCAGATTCAAGGACACTGACCTTTTTGAACAGATATTTTCCCGCATCCTGCAGGAATGTTATAAATTCAAGCTGGTAGCTCCCAGTGAAGTTTTTGTGGATGCGGCCCATGTAAAAGCACGGGCAAACAATAAAAAGATGCGGAGCAGTTTGCGAGGGATGTCCGAATCTTTCACAATGTACGGAAAGCAAAGAGCATGTGAAAGTAGTTACCCGTCATATATGGGAGCCGTATATGGAGCTTTGTGAAGATATCCGTCACACGGTGGAAATGAAAGCAGGGCTTACATTTGCCTGCATGAATTTAAAGAAACTGGCAAAGATGAAAGCCGGGAAAGGGCTTATAGGGATGGTATCTGATTTGGATAAATTTATATATGCAATTTTTATGCAGAAAACAAGAAAAGGGGCTGTCGGGAAATAGATAGCCCCACTGCTGCTTAAAACTGCTTTAATATGTCGTGATGCCCTACGTCCACCAGGATAATCATTTTGTCGCCTTCGTAATACCAGATAATGCGGATGTCCATGTTGACGCTGCACTCAAAA
>JAETRR010000071.1 GCA_021770065.1 Lachnoclostridium sp.
GCGGAGGCTGTGGGAATGTGGTAAACCCGTAGGGTTTTCCATCATTTCCATAGCCGGAGCGAGGGGGGAAAGGGGGAGGTGACTTTCTCTTTAAGGCCCCGAAGGGGCCGCTCTTTGGCTCCCCCTTTCCCCCCTGCCGCCCGTAGGGCGGCTTCCCCCGTCCCCGCCGCAGCGGATTTTTTCTTTTTGCTTCTTTTTCTTTTTTGTGTAGGAGGTGCGTCTATGTCGAGTGAGTTTCGGGGTACTGTTGCTGAATATCAAGCCTTGTATATAGAGAAGAATGCCCATCTGGATCAGTTTTTAGAGCAGGTTACACCATACGAATTTTATCGGGAGATTTTCCCGGAGGGGTCTTTTGAGCGGAAGGGGCATTATGAGGACGGTCGGCCTAACGGGATCGCTGTTTCTCTACCTGGTAAGGGTGGCTCTGTTAATGGGATTGCTCTGGAGATTGAGGGGGACGGTAAGGCGAAGCGGTATATTATCACGGACGATCTGGAGAAGCTGGACGAGTTGATCGATACGGACTTTACCATTATGGCCCCTATTTCTTATTATGGAAGAAAGAGGTCTGGCAAGATGGCCCGGTTTCTTTATGCTCTGGCCTTTGACCTGGACGGGGTGGGGATGCCTCAGCTTCGGGATGTGCTGCATCAGATGAACAAAGATATTTTGCCCAAGGCCAGCTTTGTAGTGAACAGCGGGACGGGGTTGCACTTGTATTATATCCTGTCTGAGCCGGTTCCTATGTACCCGCAGAACCAGCATTATCTGAAGGAGCTGAAGTATTCCCTCACCCGGCAGATTTGGAACAGGTTTACGTCCTCCATTAAGCAGCCGCAGATGCAGGGGCTTATGCAGGGGTTCCGGGTGGTCGGCTCCTGGTCGAAGCTGGGCAAGGGCTATCCTGTGGTGGCCTACCGGTTTGGTGGTCGGGTGGAGCTGGACGACCTTTTGGACTACATACCGGCATCGAACGGGGAGCGGCAGAAGTTGCAGGGGATTTTGAGAAAGACCACGATGCCGCTGGCCGAAGCAAAGGCGAAGTATCCAGATTGGTATGAACGGCGGGTAGTAAAAGGGGAGCGGCGGGGCCGCTGGACGGTGAAAAGAGATCTCTATGATTGGTGGCTGCGCCGCATCCGGGACGAGATCCGGGTGGGCCACCGCTATCATGGGGTAATGACCCTGGCGATCTACGCTAAGAAGTGCGGTATCGAGGAGGACGAACTACGCCAGGACGCCTATTCTCTGCTTCTGCCCTATGATGAAATGAGCATCGAGGAAGTCAACCGCTTCACCAGGGAGGATGTAGAGGCTGCTCTCTCGATGTTCAATGAGGACTATGTGACGTTTCCCAGGGATGATATAGCAAGGCTTTCCGGGATGACTATGCCGGTTAATAAGAGAAATTGGAGGAAACGGGGGCTTCACATTCAGTTTATGAACCTTAATAGGCAGTTTAAAGTAGCATCAGGGGAGTGTACGAATGGTGGGCGACCGTCAGCGCAAGAGCAGGTCTATCAATGGCGGCGGCAGCATCCGAATAGGCGTAAGGCCGACTGTCACCGAGATACTGGTCTTGACCCTAAGACTATACGAAAGTGGTGGGACTGTCCACCTACGCCGCTGCGGTTTGAGGATGGCTATATGGCTGACGGCGGCTCTGGCCCAGGATGAACCAGGTTGATTTAGTATCACAATCATATAAAGAAAAATTCTTGATTTTTTCTTTACTTTGGCGTATACTATGGATGTGAAGGGAGTGTTGTATATGGCTCAGCCTGTGAATGTAAATTTTAAGTTGGATGCAGATGTGAAAAAGAGGATGGAGTGGGCTTGCTCTGAATTGGGGCTTTCCATGAGTGCTGCGTTTACAATTTTTGCGAAGAAGGTCGGCAGAGAGTGCCGTATTCCTTTTGAGGTTTCTGCTGATCCGTTTTACTCTGAAAGTAATATTCGTTATCTGGAACAGAAAAAGAGGGAGATTGATGAAGGAAAGGCGCATTTTGCGGAGCATGACTTGATAGAGGAGGCCGATTGATGCGTCTGGTGTGGGAAGATGATGCGTGGGAGGATTACCTTTACTGGCAGACGCAGGATAGGAAAATACTGAAGCGGGTCAATCTGCTTATTAAGGACATTCGTAGAAGTCCCTTTGACGGGATTGGAAAGCCGGAGCCTCTGAAGCATAATCTTAGCGGATGGTGGAGCAGGCGGATTGATGATATTGATCGGATTGTTTACTATGAGCGGGATGGGATTATCTATATAGTTTCTTGCCGGGGCCATTATGATTGAAAGGTCATTGAGAAAGGAATGATAAGTATGTTTGATGATAGGATTGCTCAGCTTCAGTTACCAGACCCGGCAGACGCCGATCCGCACCCCCGGCTACTCCTGGAGGGGCGGGGCATCCATGCTGGGAAGGGGTTCACCGCCCTGTTCCCGGATGGGTGGCACGACATTACCCTGGAGGTGAGCTGGGAGCCGACCGGCCCTGGCTGCTGGTACATCTCTACGCCTGGATTTAGAGATATCTGCCCTATTGGGTTATTCGTGAAGGTGTAAAAGAATCCCCGGCCACGTTATGGCCGGGGATGTATTTTCATACATATCTATAAAAATAGAAAAACAGTAAAATACTTTTATAGATTTCTTGTTTTCTGTATTGATAGATTTATATAATTGTAGTAAAATAGCAATATAGAAATACAGAAAAATATTTTTGAAGATTTGTAGAAAGGGAGCGTGAAGAATGTGATTGTAGCAGTGGCCAATCAAAAGGGCGGCGTGGGTAAGACCACTACTGCCCAGGCTCTGGCTGCGGGACTGGCAGAGCGGAAGTACCGGGTGCTGGGCATCGATCTTGACCCCCAGGGGAATTTCTCAACGGCCTGTGGTGCGGAGAACTACAACGTGCTGACGGTCTATGAGGTGATGAAGCGGGGGGCAGATATCAGGGAGGCCATCCAGCACATGAAGGGCGGCTATGATGTGGTTCCAGCGAACATCATGCTGGCTGGGGCGGAGCAAGAGCTTTCCCAGACCGGGAAGGAACACCGGCTGAAGGAGGCGGTTTCCGTTGTGGCCGGGGAGTATGACTTCATCGTGATCGATACGCCGCCCTCGTTGGGTGTGCTGACGGTGAACGCCTTTACCTGTGCAACTGATATCCTGATACCGACTACGGCGGGAATTTTTGCCACGGCGGGGATTTCACAGTTGAACGAGACAGTGAGCAGCGTCCAGAAGTATTGTAACCCTGGCGTGAAGATACGGGGCATCCTGTTTACCAGGTTCAATCCCAGGGCGAATATCAGCCGGCAGATCAAGGAACTGACGGAGCAACTGAGTGAGTACATATCGGCGCCGATTTATCAGACTTACATCCGGGCGGGTGTGGTGGTGGAGGAGGCCCAGGCCAACAAAGCCGATATATTTAACTATGCGGGGAAGTCCACCGTAGCCGAGGACTACCGGACGTTCATTGAGGAATTTCTGAAAGGAGTAGATGCGTGATGGCAGGGAAAGCGAAGTTTGACCAGGAGGCAGCGTTTAAGGCCATTGTCGGTGCGGATCATCAGTCAGCGCAGGAGCCAAGTGCCGCCAGTCGGCCGGTAGCGGGCGGAGGGAAGAACAAAGACCGGGTACAGAGGTCTTATTTTATAGATCGTGATTTGGATAAGGCTTTACGGAAGATGGGGCTGGAAGAGGATAAGAAGTTGACAGAGGTGGTGAATGAGATTTTGAGGGTGGGGCTTCAAAAATATTTATAGATACTATATTACTTTAGCGAAGGATTCCGCAGGAAAAATTCCTGCGGAATCCAATTTTAGAGAGTTCTTTAACTTGTAATGACAGTAGATAGAGAATAGGTTATCGTAACAGGGCAAGAACTGGAGCCAGTATATATGGGGGAAACGTATGCGTTCGTCACGTTGTTAGACCCATGAGAAGGGGTATTTGCAAAAAATTTGATTATGGTGGAATATCTATTGCTGGGAACATCTCCCCCAAATGGAGTAATTACATTAGAAGAGGTCTTTGTCACAACTCGTACAGAGGCATTCCCTTTTGCCTTGTCATTAAAGCCTACAACAATACTTAGAAATGTTGCATCGCTGCGCTGGGCCTCGAAGCTATAGGGCTGTAGTCCATAGCTGTAGAGTAGAACGGATTTACTCCCGCCTGCCGTGGAAGGTGTAGTTTCAAACATATAGTCATTGACCCAGGTAGCTCCGCTGGGAATTGTTTTTTGAAAAAAATGCTTTGGAAGAGTAATATAGGCTCCTAATTTTTTAAATGCCTCAGCGAATGAACCAGATTTGTCATATTGCTGAATTCCATATGTGATGCAACTTTCTAAACTTGTTTCATTTGTTGGTTTGATAGAGCCAATGCGAATATATATGTTGCGTATTGTGGCCGGGCCACCATAAGCAACATCAATCGCCATTGGCAACACTCCTGCACCATATTGAAGATTGGCATTAAAAACTGACTGCCGACAATTCTCAAAGTATTTATCGAAGTGTCCTTTAGCACGCTCAATAGACCCGGAATATCTTGCGGCAAACCATACCGCAGTTGCTTCTACAAACCATGAAGGAGTGTTTCCTGCTTGATACGCAAATTGAACAGTGTGGAAATATTCATGTGCAACAGTTTCCTTTTCTTGGCTACTCAATGTACTGAAATTCCATATAGTAATCACGCTAGAACCAGATCCAGTCGGATAAGTTATGCCTCTTGTCAAAGGATTGAACTTTGGATTTGGATCAGCACATTTTTCGGTGGATAAGTACACGTTTATTTGATTGCCACCAGCATCAGATATAGGAGCTTTGAACCCTGCACTGAGGCTTTTGCTTCTCATATCTAATAGAAAACTTGCAACTGCTTCTGCACTGGTTTTAGTTGTTTTTTTGCGTTATAATGAACCTTGAAGTAGTTGTTATGTACCTCAGAGGTAAGAGTTGCTATAGATTCTTGTACCTCTTCAGGAAGAGTTTCGAGGCCATAGGTGGATACGTCACTACTCAAAGGGACACCGCAGAAGTCAAATGTACCATCATCCTCCATCATCTGCATACATTTTTCCAAATATTCATCTTCAGTAATTATGCCAACACTAAAAAGTTGATTGATTCTATCAAATGGATCAGTGCCTGATAGATCAACTGTTGTGGAAGGGGTAAATTCAATTCCACCATTGATTTTTACTGCTCCAGAAATCTCTACTCGGTTTGAATTATATACGTCTTGGCTATATGTAGGTGAAAAATCAAAATCGGCATAGATTTCCTCGTTACCCTCATTCAAGATAGTAATATTTGGATAGTCATAGAGAGAAGAAGAGGTCAACTCCACATCGCTGATTTGAGAGAGTGTGAATACATTTTGGTCGTTGTTAATACCGTAATATAGTTCGGTATGTTTATCAATGCCGAATCCTATGGGCAACGTATCCATTTGAACAGTCAAAGAAAAGACAGAGGATGGGGGAGTGAATGTAAACACGCCGTCGTGATTCGGATGAACCGTAAATGCAAGGGTTTCGTCATATTCAGTAACCCACTCTGTTGCGGTTTCCTCTCTGGGTATAGACTGGTAAACATTGATATTTATATTGGTTAAATCAATGGACTCGGAAGTAGAATCAACCTCTATTTTTCCAGAGAATGAAGATTCAACATTGGCAGCTGCGACGTTTGAAATGGAGAGCAACAATGAAAGCGATAGTAATGAACAGATGAATTTTTGCAGAGTTTTCATAAAAACCTCCAATCTTCTTATGTGGTTTCTGATATGAATTGGTTTATTGCGTCATATATTATACATATATCATCTCCATCCTTAAAGTATTGAAGCCCATCTGGATTTTCTAAATCGAGAGAAAAAGCCATATTCTCTGCACCCAAAATAGACGTTATACTATCAGCAGAAAAATTACCGTCAATGATAGGAAGAATTGGCCATTTTCCTAAATTATAAACTATAACACAGGGGGGTAATTTCAAAAGGGTTAATCCATCGTGGTAGAAATAGTTGATACATTCTTCCCCTAATTCGGCCTCCAATTTTTTACATAGCGCAGAGTTTTGAGTTACATAAGGAGTAAATTGATATCCATATATAATGACTGAATCGACAGATTCAAAAAGCGAAGTTAATAGAGAAACTGTGTCTGAATTATACTCACTTACATCAATCCAAAGCAAGATTGAATCGTCTATTGAAATAAAATCAAGGTTAGAGTTTGTAGAAAAAGATTGAAAGAAAATATGTTTAATTTTGCATTCAATTAATAGGCATTCTTTAGAAGAAGATTTGGAAAAAGTTCCAGAAAACACCTTATTAACTGTTACATCATAGAATCCACAGGGGTTAAGCCCTGACAGGTTGTGCGTTTCACTGAAATAAACATCACGCCAAGCATCAGCAGAAGAGTTTGGTTCAGGAAGGGATGTGCTATTAGATTGTATTTGACATGCGGAGAGATTTATAAATAACAGTAGAATACAACATATACCATGCAGAGATTGTTTCATACAGTATTTTTCTCCTTGATGTGTGCAATGGGATTAAGGATAGACTATAGTTATTATACAGTGTGAGCGGTGATGTGTCAAGGAGCTTTAGCGGTTTACCCGTTTATATAATGAACGGGTAAACCGCTATGACTGTATTTTTAGAAATATGTTGACTGCCCCGGAAACTTATGCTATACTGAACGTGGGAGATGAGACGCCCCCCTGATAGCGGCTTTTCTGGGGCCGCTGCCGGTCGATCCCGATGTGACGTCTCTCCCCCGCTACTCGTCTGGGCGAGGATAAACAGCTAATTAGGCCCAGAGCGTCCCGGCTCATGGCCGGGGGTTTAGCAGTTTGCTAATCAGAAGCCGTTTAGGTCTGATACACCTATGTGGTACGTGGGCTTGCCGTAGTAACCTTTGTGAAATGGAAAGCGTACCATTGACCCTGATGTGAGTAATCCTTTTGAAAGCTCAGGTAAGTAAAACGTATCATGTCCCTTCCCACCCTCTGAACGTGGCCGGTTGCACTGTATAAGATGACCGGAGAGCTGCTCCCTCGGATCGAGGAGCCGACAGAATCCTAACTGCCGTAGATGTTTAATAAATAGGGCTGCACACATAAGCAAGAAAAAAGTGTAGGGAGTTTTCCCAAACCCGTCACACATAAGACGTTAAAAAGTGTACTTTGCCGATTGTCGAGTCTCCGATGGGAGCTGGCAGGAGGCGGCTTGGCTTTAACGAGTTATAGAAAACAAGAGTTATAGAAATGTAGTTTTATATTTATCTGTAAAAATAGAAATTTATATTTATAGATAAATATTATTCTACATACAGAGGAAAGGGGCCGAGATGGGGCGGAGAAACAAATCATACTCGAAAGACCTTCACCAGCAAGCCTATGACCGGCTCACAGGTATGCTGGCCTTTGGCGAAAGCAAGAAGGCGGCGGTGGCCGCTGGGACGGACAGAGATAAGATTTTCTCCATCAGCACCTACAAGGGGTATTGGAAACACACAAAATATTTCATTAAGTACATCAAGGAAAACCATCCAGAGTGTACCACGCTGAAAAGCGCAAAGAAGTATGCCAACGAATGGCTTCAAACACGGGTTGACCAGGGCTTGTCTGCCTGGACTGTCCAGCTTGAGGCGAAGGCCCTGGGTAAGTTGTACGGGATTGCTCCAGACGATGATAGTTACTTTAAGCCGCCCAAGAGAAACCGACAGGACATCAAACGGAGCCGCGGCGACCGGGTGCGGGATCGTCACTTCTCCAAAACGAACAATGACGAGCTGATTAAGTTTTGCCGGGGAACAGGGCTGCGGCGGAGTGAACTGGAGGCCCTGAAGGGGAAAGACCTGGTGACCAGGGCGCAGATCGAGGCCGGTATCGCCAGGATCGAAGCAATCCCCGTTGACAAACGGACGTCCCAGGAATCGAAGCGGCTGGATATGCTGAAGGATACCAGGATGTTTCCGGGGGAGTATTTCACGTTTGTCCGCCAGGGCAAAGGTGGCCGGGAACGGGTGAGCCCCATTATCGGGAAGAACATGGAGCAGATCGTGGCCAGGATGAAGGAGACACCGGCAGAGGAAAAGGTATGGCAGCACGTTCATAAGAGTGCGGATATCCATTCCTACCGGGCCGAGTATGCCACGGCCATCTATAAAGCCCATGCCAGGGCAATCCAGGATATCCCCTATGACAGAGTAAATAAAGGCACCGGGCGGCGGTATCAGAGTGAGGTCTATACCTGTCGGAAGGATGAGGCCGGGAAGAAGCTGGACAAGGCTGCCATGCTGGTGTGCAGCAAGGCCCTGGGCCATAACCGGATCAGCGTTGTGGCCGACAACTACATCCGGGGTTTGTGAGAGGAGGGGAGATGTCATGGCCAGATATGTCAAGCTGGGAACTCTTGGGGGTTATAAGGATGTTCCTGGTGGCCAGTCTGATCCGGAGTGTACTCATGTAATCTTGACCAAGAAAGAGTATGACCAGATTTATAGTGAGAAGGCAAAGGCAGAGCGAGAAGTCAGTAGTACAAAATATGAGGCTGAGAGGGCGATAAACGACGCAAGACGAGGAGCCCAGTATACGGCCCAACAAGCCGCTGCTGAGGCCCAGAAGAAGGTGGAGGCTATGGAGGCCGACCTGGCTGCTGAAAGGGCTGAGAGCGCCCATCAGCGGGCGCTGAACGCCAATTTGCTGCGGATTGCCAAGGAAAGGGCAAACGCTGACAGGAAACTAAAGCCTAAGAAAGAGCATACGGGTTACCTGGTTGTGTTCTCTGGAGAAAAAGAACACCAATTCAAAGACGGGAATAGACGTGTGAAAAGGGTGTTGCTCTGGGAGACGGTGATACAAAGTCCGTATGTGGTGGATTTTCCGGAGGTGCAGATTCGCAAGCAAATCCTGGAGGAGCTGCTTCGGAAGGATGAAGATGGATACCGGCTGATTGATAGGCTGGGGATCAATGGGTATTACGGCAAAGGGTATGGCAGCATGATCGAAGATCGGGAATGGTGTGCAGAGCCTGAGCGGTTCAACATTATGCTGAAGCCGAAATTTCGGGCGAATTTTAGAGCGGGCTATTGGGAGGTTGTCTGTCTCCATACAAAGCCCCTGGGTGTGGTTCCAAAGGATATGAGGGTCTGCTAAAATAGCCTGTCCAGAGGGCTTGAAAAGCCAGGCAGGACAGGCTATAATAATAGCAAAAAATAGGGAAAAACTCATTGATAATAAACGCCCCCCTAAGCCTTAAAAACGTTACTCTTTTTCTCTCTCGGAAAGGGAGAAAGTCGGAGGGGAATAGGGGGGTGTGCGGAGGCTGTGGGAATGTGGTAAACCCGTAGGGTTTTCCATCATTTCCATAGCCGGAGCGAGGGGGGAAAGGGGGAGGTGACTTTCTCTTTAAGGCCCCGAAGGGGCCGCTCTTT
>JAETRR010000132.1 GCA_021770065.1 Lachnoclostridium sp.
TTCGTAATACCACTCATTTGTGCTTGAAAAGACAGAACTTACACTGATTTTTATGCTGTCTAAAACGAAGAAAGTTTTTACAACTCCTCCTGCCGTGCTTTGTAGTATAGCTTCTTAGGAATTATTATATCGCACAAAGTAGAGGTTCGGAAAACTTTCATTACTATTTGTGCCGCCAACTGAAAGGCGGCGGAATGGAGATTTTTATGTATATCACTGCATCAACTCGAAAAAAACTGTTTCCGGTTTGCAATCAAGACGGAGGAGACAGACAGTGAAGGAAAAATAACCTATAAGGACTGCGAATCCTGCGAAATGAACGGACAGACATATCTGGACAAGAGTTTTTGCATTTTTACGAAAACTCATATTGAGAACCCGAAAAAATACTCACAAAGGAAAATGTGGCTTGTTAGAAACAACTGGGAGATGCAGCAGATGTTGTATCTCCCTTTTTAATCTACATTATTTTACAAACAGATTACTGGCCGCAAGCGTCCGCATCTGCCCTATCACATCATCATAAGGTACCGTATCTTCTGCAAAATAGTCTGTAATGGACTGATAATCCTCCCTGTAAAAGGAATTATCGCAAAATTCAAGAATAACTGCCGGTACATCAACTGTCTCATCCGCTGACGGACATATCCGCATCTTTGAACGGTGTTCCCGCACTTCCCGTACCAGCACAGCAAATCCATCACTAAATTCTATCAGAGGAGTCAGCTTGTAAATATCATACAGATGGCGGGAATAGCGTTTTGACTTTCGTCCTCCCTCTGCCTTCCAGATAATCTCCAATATAATTGCGGATTTCAACAGTCTGTGTGGGAAAAGAGTAAGAACCCAGGGCAGTCTCCAGCTTTACATACTGTGGCAGCCTGTCATCCTGAAGCCCAAACACAGATTCATAAGAAAACAGGTAGGCATTATAATCCCTGTCGCTCTGGGTTTCTTCCCAGTTAGCAACCGGCATCCCCAGTTCCTCACTGATCCCCTTCAAAACAACATTTTTCAATTTCTTTCTCCTGCTCTCCCCAATATGTTCCTTAAATGTAATATCTATATCTTCAGAAAAACGGTCTATCACATGGAAGCCTTTTGACAGGGACGTTCCTCCCTTGAACACACACTCAGCCAACTGTTCTGAAAGCAGTTTCAGAATCAGTGTCACATAATAATCTTTTTCCACTACGGCCGGTGTCCTCCCGTTGCCGTCAGCAGCCTGCTC
>JAETRR010000133.1 GCA_021770065.1 Lachnoclostridium sp.
TAACCTTTTTCTGTGAATAATCGGGTGGCAACTTCCACAATGAGTTTCACCGTTTCCTCTGGGTACTTGTTTCTTGCCATGTTCCACCTCCATACAAACCGTTGGTCTGTATAAAGGATAGCATAGAAAAAACTTTTTGTCAATAGCAGATTTTCTGCTATTATTTTCGTTCTCTATCCTGGCTTCGTTCTGCTATAGGCTCGTCCAGCAAATACTTTACATTTTCCCGGACATTATAGAGTTCTTTCATATCAGCTCTGGCCTGTTTGTAAGAAGAATAGGTTTTCCGTTTCTGTTCCAGAAGTCCGGCATATTCCTCCCGCAGAGATTTGACGGAGGGCAGCTTTGTGATCCCCAGCTCGTCAAAGTGTTTCTTCGCCGCCTGATGCAGCAGGATTTCCGTTTCATGCGCTACCCGGAATCTTTTGCTGTACCCGGCTTTCCGGTATTCCACATAGACCGCCCGCGTCTTGGCATAATTTACGATCTGTTTCTGCAGCTCCCCGTTGGCGACCATCTGTGATTCCAGTTCCTTGATCTGTACCGACAACGCATTGAAGCTGGCGGTAGCGGCGTCTGATTTTTTCTGCAAATCCTCATAACTCATATCGCCATGCTCTTTGAGCCAGATCACCGCCTGGGAAAGCTGTTTTAAGTTAAAAACCTTCGCCCAGCGTTCATACCCCGGACCCTTGCCGGAACGGATCGCCGCCTCAATGTCCACCAGCAGACCGACTTTGGAAACCGGCTTTTGGTAAGAGGTGCGACGCGGCTTCACCGTCCGGGTGCCAGTGATCCGTTCTTTGATAGCCTGCTCGGTATAGTCGCCCTTTAGCGTGTCACATCGGGTATATCGATCTTCCGGTGACAGGCGGAAACGGAGGTACTTCCGTTTCCGGTTGACTTCAATCCCGGCTGCCTCCAGCTTCTTCAAAAGTTCTTCAAAGTCCTTCGGCTTTTCTTCCAGGGCAGCGTCAATCGCCCATCGTAGTTGCTCCTGGTGGGAGGGCTGTTTCTGACTTCCCATCCATGTGCCGTAGTGGTCGCGGCTGGGCTTCGGATTTTCTACAATAGAAAGCCCATGCTCCAGGCAGAGCTTGTCATTCATGCGTCGAATCGCCCAGGTGGAGCCCCAGAAGTTGCGGAATTTTTTCTGACAGTCCAGCGTGGTAGAATTTATGATGATGTGGTTATGGACATGGTGTTTATCCACATGGGTGCAGACAACAAA
>JAETRR010000072.1 GCA_021770065.1 Lachnoclostridium sp.
GCGGAATCATAGCCGTAGGAAAAGCCTTTTCCGTCGTCTGTCTCCTGGTCGTAAGTTTCCGGAAGCACCTGCTTTTGCATATTCCCCTCGGCGTCATAGAACCTGCGCTCCGTTCCTCCGTCCGGGTAATGAATCCGTATGCAGTTCCCGTCCTTGTCATAATCATAACGGGTGCCGGCGCCATTCTCTCCTGCCGTTTCATAGCTGACCGGATGGACGGAACGCACAATGTCTCCGTCAATGTTCCGGAACACTCTCTGATGCTCCTTAAGGGGCGATATGATTTCCTCCAAACGTTCCAGGAAGTCATACCGTTACTCATAGCCATAAGCAATAGATAGGTTTATGTGTTAAAAAACAAAATGTCTTTTGTAATTTTAAGTATTGTATATGCTCATCAGTAATTTAGATTTTACTCTTGAAACCGTATTTAATTAATACATCAAAAAAATCCATTGTTGACTCTTGTATTTCGTCTTCCTCGTGAGAGTAAAGGCCAACAGTCTTTTGACATATTCCCTTCTTTATTTCAAAACCACAAAAATCCCCAGTTTCCAAATCAATGATAGGAATAAAATTTTTCTCATAAATCCAATTTTTTGCAACATTATCTTTAATATAAAACATACCATTATGATCACAAGAAAAGACTACTATAAAACCAAAATACCCTCCTCCATAGTTCTTTACAAATTCTTTATATTGTTTTGGTAATTTTATATCATAATATTTTTCAACGTCTTTAATCATTTCTTCAGTAGCCTTCTGATCTGTATTCAGTGACAATAATAGAGGTCTTTTATTAGAAAATTCCTTAATCATATTTTTAAAATTTATACTATCCATGTTTATCACTTTCCTTATTTTTTAATTATATTTAACTCTATCACTTTCAGTCTTCATCTTCTGGTATATCATATATCCAACCTGGTAGTAATTCATCAGCTCCTTGTTCCCTTGCTCTATACCACCAATGTAACTGCTTATCTTCACTTCTCATTTCAGGTGTTACTCCTTGATTATATTTATTGGGATGTAATGCAGGATTATTTCTATGTTCTTCAGGTATTACTTCATGTTTAGCAGCACCTGGCATCTGTCCACCATGATGAATATCTGGACTTCCCAATCCACGCGGTGGATGTCCTAATAGCGCTCTCTTCATATCTGCTTCAGTCCATTCACCTTCTATTCGTACAGGAGTATCTCCTGCCCCATAGCCAGTTCCTGTGCGAACGTCCACTATATCACCATCATCCCCAATTTTAGTCTGTTCTCCACTACCATCACCCAAATCAGCCTTTAAACAACCATCCGCTCCTGCTTTTTTATACCCACTCGGATCACAATAAACCACCGGATTATTCCCACAGTATGCATACAAATTCAGTCCGTCTCTCTGGTAGATGTCTTCCTGCAGAAATCTTCCCAGTGCCGGGGTATAATACCTCGCCCTCAGATAATACTGCTCTGTCACCTGGTCATATTGCTGTCCTGTATAGCGGATTCGGTTGGAAAACTTCTCTGCGCTTTCCAGTATGTTTCCAAATGCATCATAGCAATACTGGTTTTGGATTTCTCCGTTTTGGGCGGTCATAAGCACTGTGCTTAACTGCTCGTCCCTATGGTAATAATGGATGCTTTGATTCCTCTGAACTGCCTCAATCCCCAGACCCAGATGGTAGCTGCTCTCTTCCTTATCCCCTCCTTCATATCCTTCATGGAGAAGCTCCCCATTATGGTACACAAACCTGAGAAGCTTCCCGTTCTCTTTCATTTCATACCGCAGACCCTCCGCATCATAGCGGTTTTCCTGTACACGGCCGTCCTCCAGTTCTATGCGGATCTGCTGGTTCTTATTGTTATAGAAGTACCAGCTTTCCCCTGTCTGGCTTTCTTTTTTTAGGATACTACCCTGCCTGCTGTATGTAAAGGTATTTCGTCCCCTAAGTCCCTCCTCGCTGACAAGCTGGTTTTTCTCATTGTAGCAGTAGGTGGTAATTCCCTCTTTATCTTCCTTTTTAATCCGGTTCCCCGCCGCATCATAAGTGTAACGGAATACCTCTTCGTTCTGCTTTTCCTCCAAAAGCTGTCCGCGGATATCATACTTGTACGATACATCCAGGGCACAGCTTCCTGCTGTTGCATAATCTGTTCCCGTTATCCCCGGCTGTATTCCTGTCTTGGAGATGCGGTTCCCGTTTCCGTCATACTCATACCGGAAGGACAGAAGGATCTCATCCCCGTGCCTTGTTTCCAGATGCGTAACACGGCTGTCTGCGTCATACCCATATACTGTCTCCAGGCCGTTCCCGTAGGTGATATGTTCCGGACGGTCCAGACTGTCGTAAGTATACTTTACCTCCATGCCTTCTCTGCTGTAGATCCGGCTGGTACGCCCTAGAAGGTCATACTCATAGCAGGTGGTTACGCCTGCCGGGTCGGTAAGCTCCGTTATCTGCCCTGCCTTGTCATAGGCATAGGAAATTAAGCGTCTCCCACCGGAACGCTTCTCTTTTAGCTGCCCGTCCTCATTATAGAGATACTCATAGGAATGACCGTCACATACCGCATGGGTCAGCCGTCCCAGGCTGTCATAGCGCCAGGTTGTAATAACAGGATTCTCCCCGTTTTCGTCCGTGGCTTTCTCGTATACAAGGCTTCCGAACACGTTATAGGTACGGGTGGCCTGTTTCCCGTCCCGGTCGGTATGCAGGGACAAATTGCCTTCCTCATCGTACTGAAAGGTTTCTTTATATCCGGACTGATCGATGCGTTCGCATACTTTCCCAAGGCTGTTGTAACGGTACTGAATGGAATTACCATTCCCGTCAACAGCCCTGCTTACCTGTCCGGCTGGTGTGTATTCGTAGCCTTCCGACACGCCGTCCGAAAAACCGATTCCCGTGATTCTTCCCCAGTTATCCAGGCTGTATTCTATTTTTTCACCGTTCCCGTCCGTGATTCCGGTGATCTGGCCTCTGGCGTTATATTCGTAGCTTTGAAGAACCTTGTTTCCTTTTCCCAGTCCTCTCTCCGCAGCATTTCTCCTGCCCGGTTCTTTTAATGCCTCCTTAAGCCGCCCGTCCGGAGTATAGGCAAAAGCAGTCTGGTTTCCACAGCCGTCCTTAAATATAACCGGTCTGTCCTAAAGGTTATAGACACGCTCCTCTACTGTCTGCCCCAAGCCGTTCACTACACGGATGCGGTTTCCCCGGCTGTCGTAGCTGTAGGAAGTTCCTGCTCCGCTGTCGCTCTCTTTGTCGTAACCGTAAGGTGTGATCTCTTTAATCAACTGGTCGTTCTGATCATAGAGATAATGGGTCACCGCCTGGTTCTGGCCGATCCTGTGGGTCAAGCGGTCTTTCAGGTCATATTGATAACTGCTTCTAAGCTCTTCTCCCTTTTCCTTTTATAATGACGGACAGAAGATTTCCTGCTGCATCATATGCATAACAGGTCCTCCGGTCAATCCCGTTCCGTTTATCCAAGACCCGTTCTTCTATAAGGTGGTCGTCCCCATCATAATTTCTGCGGATCTCAAAGCCCTTCGGCGTCTTTATCCAGTTCAGATTTCCGTTCTCGTCATACCCATAACGGGTGACAGCAGTCTTTAAGTCGTCGTTTCCCTGGATCTCTTCCGTTTTCCAGATTTTCCAGCCATTCTTATTATAGCCATAGCGGATTCTCTGAATGACGCCCTCTTCTATCACCCGTTCTTCCAGTACCGGATTCCCCAGGCAGTCATAGTCGTAGCGCATCCTGGCCCCGAAGTCATCCTTTACTTCCACCAGATGGTTATTGCTGTCATAAGCGAAATGAATCTTATGCCAGCCTAACGGCTCGCCGTCCCCGGTTACTTCGCGGATTCTGTAAAATCTGCCAAATACTTTCTGTTTTCCTTCCTCACATTTACTTACTAACTGGCTTGATACGCCTCCATTGATAATCCCTCTTGTTTCTGCGTCATTAGAGATTAGTTCCTTTTTAAGCTCCTCCGCAGGACACTCCATCGGCATTTAGTGTGATGACCACTTGTAAATAATGGTAATTTTTCTGGGAATTTTACTTCCCAGATTCTCCGAATTTTGGATAAAGAGAAACGAGTTTTGTACGAGCCTGTGGGGTTGTAAAGCGCCATGTCACTTTCCCATACTCTTCGTTTCTCATTTGCTCCCATGCCACTAATTCCTGCTCAATTGTAGAAATGGAATTCAGTCTTCTGGCAAGACATTGCCTTGTCATTACATTCAGCTCGATTTCGGCAATGTTCAGCCAGCTTCCATGCCTGGGTGTATAGTGTACTTCCAGTCGCTCCGCATAACCGCGTGCCTCCTGCGTGGGATACCTTTTATATAGTGACCCGATTACATGGGTATTCAAGTTATCCATAACTAAAATAAGTTTTTGATTGTCAGGATAACATTCTGTCAAGAAATATTTTATTTCTTCTGCCCAGTCAAGCGCTGCCCGCCTTTCCCGGACATAGCTGTAACGAAAGCCGCGCAATGGTTCTGTAAAGATAAATATGCTGCAGGTTCCTTTACGTATGTATTCCGAATCTGTCTTCCGGGTATCTCCGGGGCGCATGGGGAGTGGCTCACGGGTTTCACCCAGGCACTGATAAGGCTTTTTATCCATACAGACTACCAGGAGGGAAGGGGTGTACGGTTTCTCATAAATGTCGAGAATGTCTTCCATAGCCGCAACAAATTCAGCGTTCTCCCTGGGAGGAATACACCAGTAATTATTCATGTGAGGGCGAAGTTCATTTTTTTAAGTGTAAGTCTAATCGCCTCTCGCCCGACAGGCTCATCCAGCTCAATGCGTGCCTGTTTTTCTAAAAGGCGCAGGGTCCAACGGGCACGGCCTTCGGGAGCAGGGCCACAGACAATGCGAATCAATTCAGCTTCCAGCCTGCCATCTATTTTGCGTTTAGCATTTTGGCGTGGGTTCCGATTGATTTTTATGATTGCGCTGATACCGCCCCTTATATAAGCGGAAACAATATTTGACACGGTTGACTTGCTGACGCCAAAAGTTTTTGCAATCTGTATTTGTGTAAGCTGTCCTGGCGCATTTTCATCCAGCTCCAAAAGAATCCGGCAGCGTCTGACTGTCATTTTGCAAGTTTTTTTGTTGTTGATAGTAGTGAGAAGAACTTTTTTGTCTTCATCTGATAAAAGGATTTTGTAGGTTCTTTTTCTTCCCACTTGAACACCTCGTTTTTTCTTTTATCATATCATATGATTACCATCATTTACAAGCGGTCATTACACTAGTATACTGGCTTTATTATATTTAGCCAAATCACTTTTCATTTGTAATACCGAACTTAGGATAGAGCGATGTCAGCTTGGTTCTGGCCTTTTCAGTGGTAAAGTGCCAATGGATACAGACAGTATGTTCATTGCGGCCGCTCTCCCATGTGGTCAGTTCCTGCCGGAGCAGATCTTTGTCATAGGTATAGGAAATTAAGCGTCTCCCTCCGGAGCGCTTCTCCTTTAGCTACCCATCTCATTATAGAGATACTCATAAGAATGCCCGTCGCATACCGCATGGGTCAGCCCAAAAGATATAAAGTGGTAATCTGCATTATATACTATTTTGAACATCTGTTAATACTTCAATAGCAAATTCTTTCGTATCCATGTCTGATATTTCTTTAATCTCTTTTTGTAGTATTTCTAACACTTCGTATGTTTTAATATGGTTTAAGGCCAGCTGTGCTATAGCTGTTATTGCTGCTGCTTTTATATCTTGATCCTCCGATTGTAAAAAAGCAGACAACGGCAACAGCAGACTTTCGTCTGGAAAATTCGATGCAATCTGAATGCACCAGTACTGTACACCTTCATATGGATTTTTTAATGCCTGCAATATATGTGGAAGCACAATCTCTTTTTTATACATTGTAATTACATCTTCAACCATTTGGTATATTCCTAAACCATCTTTTCCTCCAAATGAATTCAAAAACAAAGGCACACACTGTTCATCTGGATTGTTTATAAAAAAAGTCCTAACTTCTTCATATTTTTTAATTTCTATCTCCGTAAGCTTTTCATCACTAGGCATAGGTTGGCGTTCTTCTAAAAAGGAAAATGCCTCCAACTTTGTAATCATTTTTCAAATCCTCCCAATGCAATATTTTGTTTAATTAATTCATTTAATTGTGCATTAATTACGCTTCTGCTATATCCATATTTCTTTAAAAGTACTTTCAGCTCTGCAATATCAGCAGCAAGATTTTGTCTATTTGTAAGTCCAGCTCTTTTAGTTCCA
Source organism: Lachnoclostridium sp. (assembly GCA_021770065.1). Classification (GTDB taxonomy): domain Bacteria; phylum Bacillota; class Clostridia; order Lachnospirales; family Lachnospiraceae; genus Laedolimicola. Next base: position 6,286 of record JAETRR010000072.1, read on the forward strand.
TAGGTTTCTGTTTCTAAGTGAATGTCTTTTCGTAAATTAATTGTAATGCCCTTTCCATGTGAAACTGTACTCACTGCATCTTGTACGGCATGATGAGGTGTATGTGTTTCATTCAATCCTGTTTTCTTATTCCAATATGCAGATTTGCTATATGTACCAACATATAAATCTTCACCTGGTTTTGCTAATGGTAGTTGATTTATTTTTCCAGAATATCCATCGCCATCTCCAGTTCCTCTTTCCCTGTCACCCCCACTACTATCACCCAATTCATCCATTTCACATGGAGTTTTTGCTTTTTTATACCCACTCGGATCACAATAAGCCACCGGATTATTCCCACAGTATGCATATAGATTAAGCCCGTCTCCCTGGTAGACATCCTCCTGCAGAAATCTTCCCATTGTCGGGGTATAATACCTCGCCCTCAAGTAATATTGCTCTGTCGCCTGGTCATACTGCTGGCCTGTATAGCGGATTCGGTTGAAAAGCTTCTCTTCGCTTTCCAATAGATTTCCAAAGGCATCATAGCGATAATGGTTTTGAATTTCACCATTTTGAGCAGTCATAAACGCTGTGCTTAGCTGCTCATCTCTATGGAAATAATGAATATTCTGATTCCTCCGGATTGCTTCAATTCCTAATCCCAGATGGTAGCTGCTCTCTTCCTTATCCTCTCCTTCATATCTCTCATGCAGAAGCTCCCCATTATGGTACACGAACCTAAGAAGCTTCCCGTTCTCTTTCATCTCATGCCGCAGGCCCTCCGCATCATAGCGGTTTTCCTGTACACGGCCGTCCTCTAATTCCACTCGGATCTGCTGGTTCTTATTGTTATAGAAGAATCTGCTTTCTCCTGTCTGGCTTTCTTTTTTTAGGATACTACCCTGCCTGCTGTATGTAAAGGTGTTTCGCCCCTTAAGTCCTTCCTCGCTGACAAGCTGGTTTTTCTCATTATAGCAGTAGGTGGTAATTCCCTCTTTATCTTCCTTTTTAATCCGATTCCCGGCTGCGTCATAAGTGTAACGGAATACCTCTTCGTTCTGCTTTTCCTCCAAAAGCTGTCCGCGGATATCATACTTATACGATACATCCAGGGCACAGCTTCCTGCTGTTGCATAATCTGTTCCCGTTATCCTCGGCTGTATTCCTGTCTTGGAGATGCGGTTCCCGTTTCCGTCATACTCATACCGGAAGGACAGTAGGATCTCATCCCCGTGCCTTGTTTCCAGATGCGTAACACGGCTGTCTGAGTCATACCCATATACTGTCTCCAGGCCGTTCCCGTAGGTAATACATTCCGGGCGGTCCAGACTGTCGTAAGTATACTTTACCTCCATGCCTTCTCTGCTGTAGATCCGGCTGGCACGCCCAAGAAGGTCATACTCATAGCAGGTGGTTACGCCTGCCGGGTCGGTAAGTTCCTTTACTTGTCCCACCTTGTCATAGGCATAGGAAACTAAGCGTCTCCCTCCGGAACGCTTCTCCTTTAGCTGCCCGTCCTCATTATAAAGATACTCATAGGAATGACCATCGCATACCGCATGGGTCAGCCGTCCCAGGCTGTCATAGCGGCAGGTGGTAATGACAGGACTCTCCCCATTCTCGTCCGTGGCCTTCTCATATACCAGGCTTCCGAACACGTTATAGGTACGGGTGATCTGTCTCCCATCCCGGTCGGTATGCAGGGAAAGATTGCCTTCCTCATCGTACTGAAAGGTTTCTTTATATCCTGACTGATCGATCCGTTCGCATACTTTCCCAAGGCTGTTGTAACGGTACTGAATGGAATTACCATTCCCGTCAACAGCCCTGCTTACCTGTCCGGCTGGCGTGTATTCATAGCCTTCCGACACGCCGTCCGAAAAGCCGATTCCCGTGATTCTTCCCCAGTTATCCAGGCTGTATTCTATTTTTTCACCGTTCCCGTCCGTGATTCCGATGATCTGGCCTCTGGCGTTATATTTGTAGCTTTGAAGAACCTTATTTCCTTTTCCTAAACTTCTCGCAGTATTTCCCCTGCCTGGTGCTCTTAATGCCTCTTTAAGCCGCCCGTCCGGAGTATAGGCGAAAGCGGTCTGATTTCCACAGCCATCCTTAAATATAACCGGTCTGTCCTGAAGGTTATAGACTCGCTCCTCTACTGTCTGCCCCAAGCCGTTCACCACACGGATGCGGTTGCCCCGGCTGTCGTAGCTGTAGGAAGTTCCTGCTCCGCTGTCGCTCTCTTTATCGTAACCGTAAGGTGTGATCTCTTTAATCAACTGGTCGTTCTGATCATAGAGATAACGGGTCACCGCCTGGTTCTGGCCGATCCTGTGGGTTAAGCGGTCTTTCAAGTCATATTGATAACTGCTTCTAAGCTCCTCTCCCTTTTCTGAGCCTTTTACAGCCACAGACAGAAGATTCCCTGCCGCATCATATCCATAACAGGTCCTCCGGTCAATCCCGTTTTGTTTATCCAGGACCCGTTCTTCTATAAGGCGGTCGTCCCCGTCATACTTTCTGCGGATCTCAAAGCCCTTCGGTGTCTTAATCCAGTTCAGATTTCCGTTCTCGTCATACCCATAACGGGTGACAGCAGTCTTTAAATCCCCGTTTTCCCGGATTTCTTCCGTTTTCCGGATTTTCCAGCCGTTCTTATTATAGCCGTAGCGGATTCTCTGAATGACACCCTCTTCTATCACCCGTTCTTCCAGTACCGGATTCCCCAGGCAGTCATAGTCGTAGCGCATCCTGGCCCCGAAATCGTCCTTTACTTCCACCAGATGGTTGTTGCCGTCATAAGCGAAATGAATCTTATGCCAGCCCGACGGCTCGCCGTCCCTGGTTACTTCCTGCTTTCCGTAAGCCTCCTCAATCTTATTTCCCTGCCTGTCATAGCGGTAGGAAATAACCCGGTAATAAGTAACATCTCCTTCTCTTCGGATGCTTGTCTGTTCCCGGGACTTAAGCCCTAAGCC
>JAETRR010000134.1 GCA_021770065.1 Lachnoclostridium sp.
CTCTCATACAGGACTTTGCCGATGCGGTTTGTTCCATACCCTTCCAGAGCAAGGCTGTATATCAGCCTGACAGTGGGCGCAGTCGCTTCATCAACAATCAAGTGGTTTTTGTCCTGTGGGTCTTTCCTGTAGCCGAATGGTGCCGTCGTTCCCATGAATTTCCCTTCCAGTGCCCGGATATGCTTGCCGCTCTTGACCTTTTTTGATATATCCCTCGAATAAAATTCATTCAGGATATTTTTGAAAGGCGTGATATCAAGTCCTCCGCTCTGCTCGGAATCCACACCGTCATTGACTGCAATATAGCGTACATGGTGCTGTGGGAAAAACACCTCGATGTATGCACCGCTTTCAAGATAATTCCTCCCAAGACGGGATAGGTCTTTTGTAATGACCGTATCAATCTTCCCATCTTCAATATCGGCTATCATCCTCTGAAAACTCGGTCTTTGGAAATTTGTGCCGGAATAACCGTCGTCCACATAGAAAGAATAAGCAACTTTTCCCATTTCCCTTGCAAATTTTTCAAGGATAGCTTTCTGGCTCTGGATGCTCATGCTGTCGCCAACATTCCCATCATCCTGTGACAGTCTGCAATATAAAGCTGTGATTTTTGTTCCGTTCCCTTTCATCTGCTTACCTCCATAAAAGGGCGGAACACACTATAAGCATTATAGCATGACCGCCCCGGAAATTAAACCTTTTTTCCCATGATTTCCTCAATATTTTCTTTGACTGTTTCCTCGTTGATTTTGCGGAAAGCATCCTCCATGCTCTGACCGCCAAGATAGACACGCTCCACGATAATCCTTGTCGGAGTCCTTCTGCTTTCATGCCTGCCCTTTTCCTTATCCCTCATTCAGTTTCCTCCCTTCAGAATCGAGTAGGAGGTAGGTGATTAGTTCACCTACCGACCTCTCACACCACCGTGCGTACCGTCCGGTACACGGCGGTTCCTCAGTTTACGCTGTGACAGATTTGTAATAAGAAAAGAAATATTGAAATCCGTCCTTCTCCAATCGCTCATTGGAAAGTGCGGTATTTAGAATTGGGCTTCCGGCTATTCGCCAGTAGCCTTTTCTTGAATTTGCCAGTATTCCTGCGTTTGAGTGGCTGATTCCCAGCTTTTCCAGATTATGATATCTTGTCTTCACCCTTTTCCAGCGTTTCCAAAATACCATGCGGATTCGTCTCCG
>JAETRR010000022.1 GCA_021770065.1 Lachnoclostridium sp.
GTATAAGAAAAGTATAATATAGACAGAATAATACTATTAAAGGATATAGGAGGTGCCGTTATGACAATTCGTCCGTCAGCCGCAATCCGTCAGAATTATAATGAGATTGCCGATATATGCAGAAAGACTTCAGCGCCGGTTTTCCTTACTAAAAACGGTGAGGGAGATTTGGTTGTTATGGATATTGATACCTACAACAGACGGGAAGCCATGCTGAAACTAAGAGAAGAACTGCTTGCCGTGGAGGAGGACAGGATGCATGGGAGCAGAGGGTATTCCGTAGATGAAGTTGCATCCATGATGCGAGAGGCGATCAAGGAGGCGTCGGGGAATGGAGAGGCAAAGTAAATATAAGGTTATTGTATCAGAACAGGCAAAGCATATGCTCGTGAACCATGCCGCATTTTTGGCGCAGGCCAGCCCGGATGCAGCGGAACGACTGGTTGTTTCCTTTGAAAAAGCGGCTAATTCCTTAGATACAATGCCCCAGAGATGCCCATGGCTTACGGGTGAGTATATACCGAGGAATGTCTACCGCTTTTTGGTATTTGAGAAGCGGTATCTGCTGATTTTTCAGATCCGGGATGACATTGTATACGCCGATTATGTAGTTGACTGCCGGCAGGATTACGGCTGGCTTATTCATTAGCAATAGAATAAAAGCACATTGTATTTGAAATCGTCCCTTTTTCCAAAGGCGGCGGTTTTTTCGTCTAAAAGACAGACAGGGAGGTATCTTATTTGGAAGTAAAAAGGTTGTATTCTAGCTAGAACTGACATATACTGTTATCAGGAAAGAGAGGCGATGAAGTATGATGATTGATACAGCTGCTATGATTTCTATTACAGAGGCAAACCAGAATTTTTCCAAAGTGACAAAACTGGTGGACGAGCATGGAACCGCAGTGATTTTAAAAAATAATGTACCCCGTTATCTGGTGATTGATTTCAGCAAAGCGGAGAAAGAGAAAACCGCAGATACGGAAGATGTACTTGCCATTTCTGAACGGCTGATCCGGCAGAATATGGAGGCATATGAGGTGCTTGCAAAATGATGAAACTGACAAAAGAGCAGGTACTGATGCTCCATGAGCAGTTGATTGAAGCTACGGGAGGAAGTAAAGGGATTCGTGATGAAGGAATGCTGGAATCCGCACTTTTCAATCCGTTTCAATCCTTTGGAGGAGAAGAACTGTATCCAAGTATTCAGGAAAAGGCAGCACAGCTTTGTTACGGCCTGGTCAAAAATCATGCAATGGTGGATGGAAACAAAAGACTGGGTACACATGTAATGCTGGTCTTTCTGGCATTGAATGGGTATGAACTGGCGTACAGCCAGCAGGAATTGAGTGATACCATTTTAGCGCTTGCATCTGGAAAAATCAGTGCGGAAGAACTTCTGCAATGGATTGTCAGCCATTCAAAGTAAAATAGTGTCATACCAGAGAAAGCAGTGAGGCGTATAAGACGTGACGGTTTTATACGTCTTTTTTGCGTTCAGAAAAGGAGAAAGATATGAGTGAAATAAAATTTGCATCAAAGGAGCATGAGAACTTTTTCTTTTCCATGCTTGCAAAGTGCGGCAACACCGACAGCTATCACCGGGCATTTTTCTACTGCGTGGGAATTTCCGATACGGCAAGGCGGAACGTGAGCCGGATTTTTGATTTTAAGAAGGACTGCATCAATCCGGACGGACTGCATGAAGGCTGGCAGACAGGGGGAACGGTGCGGCTTACAAGGCTTGCCTTCAATCTCTGGAACGGGTATGTAGAGGAGAAGGAAGAAAGGATGTCCACACCCTATGAAATTTTTGACTGCGGCTATGCGCCCTATTTCTATGAGGCCATCCGTCAGAGGTATCCGGAGTATTGCAGGGACTTGACAGAGAACAGAGTGAAAAAAGCAGGAGCGGAAAGGGAAGGAGGACGCTGAACATGGAACCCGTAACGGTATTGAGGGAACAGCCGGAGATCAAGGAGCTGTTTTAGGTATTGGAGGAAAACGGACTGACGAAAGAGCGCCAGCAGGTAGAGGCTTTTGTGAGCTGTCTGGAGAACATGGAAAGCCAGTTCGGGCAGGTATTGAAGGAATTAAAAGAAGTACGGGGACAGTTAGAAGAATTGCAGGACAAGGGAATCCGGTCGGCGGCTGTCCATGTCATTGACAGTGTGGATAACAAGGCACAGGAGATTGGGAGCCAGCTTGTGCTTGTAAAACAAAAACTTGTCCGTTCCGCTAAAAATGCGGTGGAAACTTTTAAAGAGAAAGGCGTGAACGCACTCAGGAAAGCGGTATCCGCCATGAAGATTCCAACAGCCTTATCCCTTTTAAAAGGGAGCTTTCACAGGGGCATGGAAAGCATGAATCAAAGTGCCGGGAAACTGGAGAATATCAGCACAGAGCTCCATAAGGCGGCGGAGCATGGAAAAAATGCAGGAAGGATCTTGCTTGGCAGGGAGGCAGAGGAGCCGGGGGAGCAGAAAGGGGATAAGGGAATCCTTATGAAAGGTGCGAAAGCATTTTTAGCCTGCGGCAGACAGCCGACACAGGCGGTTATGCAGGATCTGGCAAGATAATGAAAAGGGAGATAACAAAAATAAGACAGCTAACAGCAGGATGATTACCAAGCACAGGTATGATGCCTGCCATTTTTATGTTATGGAGGAAAAGAAGATGAAGAAAAGAATTTATGTAACAGGCGTTGCCCTTTGTACCCTGATGTTGTGTATTTCCCTGTTTCAGATCATAAGCCATTATGCGGACGGGAAAAAGCATACGAATGATTTTGCGCAGTTAGCGGAGTTTGTGGAGAAGGCAGAAGAACCGAAAGGAGAAGGAGACGTATCACAGGAGGGAGAGAATCCCCAGCTTTTACACTACCGGGAACTGGCAGAGCAGAACGGCGATCTGGCAGGGTGGATCTCCATTGAGGGAACCGGTATCAACTATCCGGTCATGTATACGCCGGACAGCCCGGATTTTTATTTAAAGCACAACTTTGAAAAAGAATCCAGTGATTACGGCGTGCCTTATCTGGCGGAGGACTGCGACCCTAACGGAAACGGTGACAACCTGATTATCTATGGACACCATATCAAAGGCGGCAGAATGTTCGGGGCATTAATGGACTATATCGGGAAAGAGTTTTATGAGAGCCATAAGATTATCCGTTTTGATACCTTGGAGGAACTGGCAGAGTATGAGGTGGTTGCCGTATTTAAAACCACCGTTTATGACGATACCGGTTTTAAGTATTACCTGTTTACCAATGCGGATAAGGAGGCGGATTTTAACGCTTATGTAAAGGAGTGTAAAGCCCTTGCACTTTATGATACAGGGGTAACAGCGGTATATGGAGATAAGCTCATAAGCCTGTCCACCTGTGAGTATTCCTCTCCCAATGGGCGTCTTGTCGTGGTAGCTAAAAAGGTAGCGGAATAATGGCAGGGGGAAGAAGTGTCAAGACACGTGAGATCCACAGGGTTGTAAGGGCAATGGATAAAGCCGTTGTCGGCATGGAAGTGACAGCTTATGAGCCGGTCATCCGAAGATACGCAGATGAATACGGGATACCGGAATATGTGGAGCTTATCAAGGCGGTTATGATGCAGGAATCCAGCGGCCAAGGCTTGGACCCGATGCAGAGTTCCGAAAGCGGATTCAATACACAATATCCAAGGGAACGGGGAGGCATTACCAATCCGGAATATTCCATAGCGTGCGGTGTGCAGGAGCTTAGAGCCTGCTTAGAGAGCGCAGGAGTGGAAAGCCCCATTGACATGGAGCATATCAAGCTGGCACTGCAGGGGTACAACTTTGGAGCCGGATATATTTCATGGGCCAAGAGCAACTATGGCGGTTATTCCGTTCTGAATGCCGCCGAATTTTCGGAACGTATGACAGAGCAGATGGGATGGGACAGCTATGGAGACAGGCAGTACGTTCCCCATGTCCTTCGCTATTATGTCTTTGGAAGAATCCAGACAGGAACCGGTAGTCAGGCCATGGTGCAGATAGCACTTTCGCAGGAAGGGAATAGTGGCGAAACCTACTGGAGCTGGTATGGATTTGACAGCGAAGTGGAGTGGTGTGCCTGTTTTGTATCATGGTGTGCCGAGTAGTGCGGTTATCTGGACAGCGGAGCAGTCCCGAAGTCTTCTCTTTGTTCGGATGGTGTGGATTGGTTCAGTGCAAGAGGGCGGTTTGAGGACGGAAGTTATGTTCCGGTAGCTGGAGATATCATCTTTTTTGATTGGGAAGAAGATGGAAATGTTGACCATGTGGGAATTGTGGAAAGGGTAGAGAATGGCAGAGCGCATACCATTGAAGGAAACAGTGGAAATGCCGTAAAGCTACGAAATTATATTTTGGGGGATAGCCGGATTTATGGATATGGCATATTGAGGTATTAAAAATAGAGGGCCGATTCCAAGAGCCCTCTATTTATTTTAGAAAAGGATAATTTTAGATAATCCATATTAGGAAAGAAGCCTGTTATATCCAATCATTATTGGGGAGGTTGAACACAAATTTGCTGGGAAAGGACTGACTATTTTTTATTATTCCTTCAAATTATAGTCTTTGTTTGGCATTTTTGCAAGAATTTCACAAAGCGTTTTAACTGCTGATTGAAATCTTGCAAGATCCTTCGGATCTAACTGTTCCAGAATAGAATTGAAATACCCACCATCCTGCTTTAAAAACTGGTCAATATAGGATATAGATCGTTCCGTAAGCTGCAGCTTAACAATGCGGCGATCAGAAGGGTCATAGATACGCTCGACCAACTTTTGTTCCACAAGACGATCAGCAACCTTTGTCATCTGCTTTTTAGGTGTTTTTGTTGCTTCTGACAGCTCGGACATCTTCATGGGTTCTCCATGCCAGCGCAATGTTTGGATACAGTAGTACATTTCCAAACTGATTCCATCATCCAGAAACTGTTTTAATGGCTTTGCGATGTTATAATTCCATGCAGGAAGAAGGGCCAATAGATTTTCTTGAAGTGTAAAGTCATTCATTAGTAGATCTCCCTCTTTTTGTCCCATTGACAGAACTTGAGTTATCTAGTATACTCCATTTTATGATAGTCGTTAAAATAGGACTAAATGCAAAATAAAACACATTATTTATTATATACAGTCCGGAACAAAAAGGCAAGAGGAAGGAAAAAGCTAATATGCGTGAATCAAATCTTGAGTTTATAGAAAGTACACCTATATCAAAAGCGGTTTTACGGCTTGCAATTCCAACCGTATTCAGCACGATCATTTCAATTGTTTATAACCTTACAGACACCTACTTTATAGGGCTTTTGGATGATCCTGTACAATTGGGGGCTATTTCTCTGGCATTTCCGGTATTTACCTTTTTGCAGGCGATTGGAAATATGTTTGGACTTGGCGCACCATCCTATATTTCGAGGTGCCTTGGAGCAAAGAAATATGAGGAGGTTCGCAGGACAAGTGCGGTTTCTGTATATATAACAGTAGCTATGACATTTTTCCTTACATTGTTAGTTTCGATCTTCATGGAGTCGATTCTGAGTTTGATTGGAACAAGCAGTGATACGGTGGAACCAACAAGAAAATATTTGCGTTTGGTTGTAGGATTTGCCGTAATTTTGATTTTGCAGATTATACTTCCGGCACTTCTTCGGGCGGAAGGAAAAGCAAAAGAGGCAATGATTGGCATGGTAATTGGAACCATTCTGAACATCATTCTTGATCCGATTATGATTCTGGTTTTACATATGGGAGTTTCGGGTGCTGCGTGGGCGACAATCATAGGTAATTTTTGTGCCGTAGTCTTTTACATATTTATATATTTGAGATCAAATACAGTCTTATCTATTCATCCGGCAGATTTCAAACCAAGTATGCGGATTTTTAAAGAGGTTTTAAAAATAGGGCTTCCATCTACAATAGCACAGTCCATTAGCAGTGTTACTCTGATTCTTTTTAACAATCTTGCTGCCGGATATGGGGATCAGGTGGTTTCCGCTTATGGCGTTGCTATAAAAATGATTACGATGGAATTTATGATTGTGTTTGGCTATGTACAGGGCTATGTGCCATTGGCTGGCTACTGTTATGGGGCAGGAAATATAAAGCGGCTTTTAAATGGACTAAAATTTACAATGATAACCGGAACTGTCATCTGCGTATTATTTTTGATACCATTTACCTTATTGGCACCTGTGTATATGGGGGCATTTACTACAAACCAAGAAATTATTCGGATAGGGATACAATTTTTGCATGCTCAGGCTTGGGCAGTTCCGTTTATGGCAATACAAACTTCTGTCATGTCTACATTTCAGGCAACCGGGCAAGCGGTACGGGCTATGATGATAAACTTGGGACGGCAATGCCTGTTTTATATTCCGTTCTTGTATATTTCTAATCATCTATGGGGAATGTCCGGCATTCTTCATACGCAGATGGCATCTGATTTGGCGACAACTACTCTGGCAGTATTACTGGGGATTCCTTTTCTGAAAAAACTGCTTCGGCAGAATAAATAAGAACAATATAAGGAGGTACACATGAATTATTTAAACAATCTTTGCTCGTTACAGGACTTAAAAAAGCTTGCGGTGGAACAGCTTCCGGAGCTTGCGTTAGAAATCAGACAGGCACTTATACACAAGATCTCTGCAACCGGCGGTCACTTGGGCTCAAATTTGGGCATGGTGGAGGCAACCATTGCACTGCATTATGTGTTTGACTCCCCAAAGGATAAGTTTGTATTTGATGTTTCCCATCAGTGTTATACACATAAGATTCTGACGGGGCGCAAAGAAGGATTTACAGATCCGGATCATTTTGGAGATTATTCTGGTTATACCAATCCGGAAGAAAGCGAGCATGATATGTTTATGGTCGGCCATACGGCAACTTCTGTGAGCCTTGCAACGGGGTTGGCAAAGGCACGGGATCTTAAGGGTGGGAAAGAAAACATCATCGCTATTATTGGAGACGGCTCTATGTCCGGAGGGGAGGCATTTGAAGGGTTAAATAACGCCGCCGCATTGAACAGCAACATTATTATACTCTTTAATGACAATGAAATGTCTATAGCTGATAATTCTGGAGGGATGTACAAGAATTTTGAACTGCTTCGCAAAACAAAAGGAACGGCGGAATGCAATTTCTTCAAATCCTTTGGCTTCGATTACTTTTACGTAGAGGGAGGCAACGATATTTCGCAGCTGGTCAGGGTATTTGAAAGGGTGAAGGATACGTCCCATCCCACAGTGATTCATATGCATACGTTAAAAGGAAAGGGCGTGGAATGGGCAGAAAAGGACAAAGAAAACGGCCATTTTGTGTTTCCGGCAAGTTTTGATATGTCAGCCTATGCAAAAGCAGAAAGTTATGATTCCATTACATCCGAATTTCTGTTGAAAAAGATGGAAAAGGATCCTACGGTAATTGCTATCTCCCCGGCAACGCCATTACAGACCGGGTTGCTGCCGGAATTTCGCAAAAAAGCTGGATCCCAATATGTTGACGTAGGCATAGCAGAAGAACATGCTGTAGCCTTTGCGTCCGGACTGGCAAAGAATGGTGCAAAACCGGTTTTGCTTGCAGTTAGCTCTTTTTTACAGAGAACATATGATCAACTTATGCAGGACTTGGCGTTGAATGCCAGTCCGGCCACAATTCTTGTATTTTTGGGAAATCTATCGCCGGGGGATGCGACCCACTGTGGGATCTTTGATATTTCCATGATGAGCAATATTCCCGGTCTTGTCTGCCTTGCGCCTGCTGCAAAGGAAGAATATCTGGCGATGCTGGACTGGTCCCTAGAGCAGACTTCGGTTCCTGTTGTTATCCGGGTGCCAAGTACCGTGGTATCCATTGGCAGTACCGAATGTCTGACGGAAACAGACTTTTATCAATATCGGATAATAGAAAAGGGATCGCAAGTGGCATTCTTGGGGCTTGGAAACTTTTTTTGGTTGGCAAAACAGGCTAAGGATCTATTGAAGAAAAAAACAGGAATTGATGCAACAGTTATCAATCCCCGTATTTATTCAGCATTAGATCAGGAGACACTGGTAAAATTGAAAGCGGACCACGGTATAGTAGTTACATTGGAGGACGGTTCCGTATCCGGCGGTTTTGGCGAGAAGATTGCCCGTTTCTATGGAAACTCGAATATGAGAGTGCTGAATCTGGGCGGTGAAAAAATATTCACGGATAGGATGCCGATGGAGGAACAGTATACGAGATTCCATCTTACACCAGAATTGATTGTGGAAGATATTAAAAAGTGTATGGAGGTATAGTGAAATGAAAAGACTTGGATTTGGACTGATGCGTCTGCCGCTGCATGATGCAACAGATCAAAAGTCGATAGATTATGGTTGTCTAAATCAGATGGTGGATTTATATATGGCAAAGGGATTCACCTATTATGACACCGGGTATCCTTATCATATGGGGATGAGCGAGATTGCTTTTCGGGAGGCAGTTGTGAAACGTTACCCAAGAGAATGCTTCACGATTACAGATAAAATGCCGCTCATGAATATAACAGAAGCAGAACAGTATCCGGAGATTTTTGCCGAGCAGTTGGAACGTTGTGGTGTGGATTATTTTGACTATTATTTTCTTCATGCTCTCGGACAGAGAAACTACACTGCTGTGCAAGACATGGATGGGTTTGGTTTTATTTCTGAAATGAAGAGTAAGGGAAAGATAAGACACATTGGCTTTTCATATCATGACAACGCTGATTTTCTGGATAAAGTATTGACAGAGCATCCAGAGGTTGAACTGGTACAGCTTCAGATTAACTATGCGGATTGGGATGACATTGGTATCCAATCTAGAAAGTGCTATGATGTATGTTGTAAGCATGGAAAGCAGGTTGTTGTTATGGAGCCATTGAAGGGAGGCATATTGGCACAGCTTACTCAAGAGGCTGAGGAACTTTTAAAAAACAATCGGCCAAACATGAGTGTGGCCTCATGGGGAATACGCTTTGCTGCATCTTTGAAAAATGTAATGGTGGTATTGAGCGGTATGAGTGATATGGAGCAGATGAGAGATAACCTTGAATGCATGGAGCAGTTTGAGCCGCTTAAAAAAGACGAACAGATGTTACTGAAAGATGTAAATACTATTTTGAAAAAAGAAACAGCGGTTCCGTGCACCGGCTGCCGTTACTGCGTAGATGGGTGTCCCAAAAATATTATTATACCAGAGGTATTTGCAATCTATAATGATTTTCAACGACATGGAGTACGTGGGGGCGCAATGATGAGGTATATGGATTTGATTTCTGTAAGTGGAAAACCGAAAGACTGTATTGAATGTAAGCGATGTGAAAGAAGCTGTCCACAGCATCTTCCTATTGCAGAATATTTGAAACAGGTAAAAGAAGTTGTCGGCTTTCTGGAATAATTGATATTCAAAAGGGAGCTTGGTGTTAGTTGGTTATAATTGTAAAAATCCTAGTAACGGCTTTTGGGAAAATTGCAGATTTTTTACAAAGCCGAAACTGGGATTTTTATGTTACTATTATCTATTTTGTTTCCATGAAATAGATATTTAAGATGAAATTTGAGAAGGGAATAAAAGTTGTAAAAAAATTGCCCGAATGTAGTGTTTTAATCTGTTTAAACTTTTATTTATTTTTGGTCGGAAAAAATTGAATAAAGATAATAAAAAAAGAAGGTTTTTACGTAGAATTTCTATATTTAGTGAATAATTTTATTACATTTGTATCTTGTGTTTTGTTTTCCCGGAAAAGTGTTTTAGGCCTGCTTTTTGGGGCTGTTCTGGCCTCTATTGACGTTGGAGAAAAGGCAGGATACAATGCTTTTTGTAAGGGGAAAACCTTTATACCGGTTGAACAAAAGCGCTTTTGAAAGACAAGAACTAGGAGGTTTAAACATGGATTATGAAACAGTAGCAATGGAACTGATTACCTATTCCGGAAATGCTCGCAGTATGGCTTTTAATGCCCTTGAGAAAGCGAAAGAGGGGCATTATGAAGAAGCAGAACAGATGTTAGCGGACAGTAAAAAAGAAAATACGAAAGCACATAACGCACAGTCAGAGCTTTTGTTTGCAGAGGCTAATGGGGAAAAGGCAGAGATGGGAATTCTTCTTGTCCATGCGCAGGATCATTTGATGACAAGTATGTTGGCTATAGAACTGATTCAGGAATTGATTGTATTGCATAAAGAAAAAGCTAATAAGGGGGAAAAATAGAGATGAAGATTTTATTGATGTGTGCAAATGGATTATCTACCGGAATTTTAATGAATAAAATGAATGATTGGGGAAAGAAAAATGGCGTGGAGTTAGAAGTACGGGCTGTGCCTGTAGATGACTGTGCAGGAATTTATAAGGAATATGATTGTCTGCTCATTGGGCCGCAGATGGCCTATAAATTAAAAGAGGTACAGAAAATTGCTATAGGCCGTCCTGTTGCGACAATCAATCCTCAGGATTACGCTTTGGGACGTGTGGACAATATTATGAAATGCGTTAACGAGCTGATAAAGGAGGAGAAATAGAATGAAAAAATTTATGAAATTTGTGGAGGAGAAAATGACGCCGCTGGCGAATTTTCTTGGAGGCGAGCGTCACCTTGCGGCTATGCAGAAGGCGTTTATGAGCATTCTCCCTATGATTTTTGTAGGTGCCATTTTTATGCTGCTGGCTAATCCACCTGTTACGGAGGACATGGTTGCTCAAGGAGGATTTTGGGGAATTTTTTCCGGATGGTATCATTTTGCAGCTACTTATAAAACGACTATTTTAATTCCTTATAATATGACAATGGGACTTTTGTCTTTGGCTGTGGCATTCTTTATCGGTTACAACCTTGCAAAATCTTACGGGATGAAAGAAGCTACAAATGGCGTGACTGCAATGATTGTTTTTGCAGTTGTAGCGGCCCCAGCTAATTATGTGGCTTTGGCTGATGGTTCTACATCACTTGTAATGAATACGGCTTATTTGGGAGCACAGGGCATGTTCACAGCAATACTGATAGGCTTGTTGACGACAGAGATTACACGTTTTTGCCAGGAACACCACATTACCATTCGACTGCCGGAGGTATGTCCGCCTGTTCTTACGGAATCTTTTGCTACGATTATTCCGATGGGTATTAATATTTCACTGTTCTTTGTGATAAATCTTCTTATTGGAGCAGTCATGCCTGGAAGAACGCTACCGTCATGTATTGAAGCCATTTTGGCGAAGCCGGTTGGCGTAGTAAATTCTGTTCCTGGAGCTATTCTTTTGTGTGCTTTTATGTTACTCCTATGGTGCTGTGGGGTTCATGGGCAGATGGTTACTATGGCGGTGACATCCCCTATTACGATGGCTGCCTTTGCATCAAATGCGGATCTCTTTGCCGCTGGGGCAGATCCGGTATTTCATCCTATTTTTATGACGCTGGCCATTGCGTTTCTTGGAGGAACAGGCAATACGTTCGGGCTATGTGTGTTAAGTTTGAAAGCAAAATCCGAGCAGATGAAGGCTTTTGGCAAAGCAACGATTGTACCAAGTTTTTTCCGCTTATCAGAGCCAGCTATTTTTGGTGCACCTATCATGTTTAATCCAATTTTGATGATTCCTTTTGTTTTTGGAAGCCTTATTGTGGCAATATTGTATTGGCTGGTGTGTACAGCAGGTCTTGTAACAGCACCATATCTGATGATTAGTGGTACATATCCGATTTTTCTGAGTATTTTTATTTACTGCTTAGACTGGAGAGTGTTGGTGTTTGTGGCTCTAATGATTCCGTTAACTATGGTTATCTGGTATCCCTTCTTTAAGGCATATGATAATCAATTATATCGTCAGGAACTGGAAGAGAAGGAGGCAGAGGCATGAGTAAGCTTCCCGATACCTTTCTATGGGGAGGAGCTACGGCGGCTAACCAAGTAGAGGGGGGTTATCAAGAAGGCGGACGAGGGCTTGCCAATATGGATGTAGTTCCTCAGGGACCGGATCGTTTTTCCTATATGTTTGGAGATGTGTCTGATCTTTCATTTAAAGAGGGAAGGCACTATCCGGCTCTTAACTCCATTGATTTTTATCATCATTATAAAGAAGATATCCGGATGATGGGAGAGATGGGATTTCAGGTGTTCCGTATGTCGATTTCATGGTCTCGTATTTTCCCAAAAGGAGATGAAGAAGAGCCTAACGAAGAAGGACTTCGTTTTTATGAGAATGTATTTCAAGAGTTGAAGAAATACCATATTGAGCCCTTGGTTACTATCTGCCATTATGATTTCCCTCTTTATCTGGTAACAGAATATGGCGGATTTAAAAATCGGAAGCTTATTGAATTTTATAAGCGCTATGTAACCGTATTATTCAAACGCTATAAAGGTTTGGTGCATTATTGGCTGACATTTAATGAAATTAATGATTCAGTGATACTTCCATATATATCCGCAGGTGTATTGATTGATCCGGGGGAAGACAGGGACGTACAAACTTATCAAGCAGCGCATCATCTTTTGGTTGCCAGTGCATGGGCAGTAAAAATCGGACATGATATTGATCCGGAAAACAAGATTGGAAATATGGTCTGTGCAGGAGAATGGTATCCTTATACCTGTGCGCCTGCGGATGTTTTCCAAGCTATTACCAACAACAGGCATTTATACTTTTTTACAGATGTACAGGCAAGGGGAGCTTATCCTTCCTATGGAATCAAGGAATTGGAGCGAAAAGGAATCAAGATACCTTTTGAAGAAGGCGACAAGGAGATTCTAAGAGATAATACGGTAGATTTTCTTTCCTTTTCTTATTATGCTACCCATGTGGTATCGGCAGACGAAAAGATAAACGCAGACATTGCAGAAAATCCCTTAGCTACTTTGGATAATCCTTATTTGGGGCCGGTGAAGTATAAGCGTCAGGATGACCCTATGGGACTTCGCATTACTTTAAATACACTGTATGATCGTTATCAGAAACCCTTATTTATTGTGGAAAACGGAACTGGAGCGGTGGATGAGCTAAGAAACGAAACGGTCGAGGATGACTATCGTATCGATTATTTCAGGAAACATATTCAGGCGCTTAAAGATGCTGTTCTTTTAGACGGAGTAGAACTTCTTGGGTATACCAGTTGGGGATGCATAGATCTTATCAGTGCATCTTCGGCACAAATGAGTAAACGGTATGGGTTTATTTATGTGGATTTAGATGATGAAGGAAAGGGAACCTATAAGCGTTATCGGAAAAAATCTTTTTACTGGTATAAGAAAGTGATTGCTTCAAACGGTGAAGATCTGGATTAAACGCATATAAGACGGACTAAAATGTGGGTCGGTGTGTAGAAATGTTGTGAGGGAGGAACACATGAAAACAAATCGGGATATGATTCTTTCTTATTTAAGAAAAGCAGAGAAAGACAATGGCGAGGATTATATTGGGAGCACTACGCAGGAGATAGCTGGAGCCCTTGGTATAAAGCGCTGTAATATTTCTACACAATTAAATCGTCTGGTTGAGGATGGTTTGTTGGCTAAAAACGGAACCCGACCCATCTTTTACCGTTTGAGGATGACGGATACCATGGAAGAACAAATGGCCTTTCGGGGAATTGTGGGCAGGGATGGAAGTTTAAAGAATGCTGTGAAACTTGCAAAGGCGGCAGTTCTTTATCCTGATGCACCTTTACATATCTTGCTCACTGGTCCTTCTGGTATAGGAAAAACAAATTTTGCAACTCAAATATTTGAATTTTCCAAAGAAATGAAACAGTCATACAAAGATACAACCTTGAAGGAAATTAATTGTCAATATTATGCAGAGAATGAATCTGCATTGCAAAGAGAAATAGAAAATAGTGCAGATCAGGATATATTTATAAACCATTTGCAATTACTTCCGATGCATACTCAGGCGATCCTTTTTCGCTGCTTGGAAAAAATAAATCGCAAATTAGGACAAATGTTAATCTGTGCTTTAGATTGTGAGAGTTATACTTCTCTTTCGGATACAATTACGGATTGGTTTCCTGTTCATATCATGATTCCAACACTTGAGGAACGAGGGCTTAAGGAGCGATTTGAGCTTGTTAGTTCTTTTTTTATGGAAGAATCAGGTAAAATGAGGAGAGCGATCAAGCTGAATTCGGAACTGTTATATTGTTTGATGCTATACCATTGTACGGGAGAAATTCGTCAGTTACGCAACGATATTCGGATAGGTTGTGCAAACGCTTATGTGCGAGAATTTCATTCAACTACACCAGAGTTACATGTATATGTATCTGATTTTCCTATGCAGGTTCGCAATGGATTCTTAAATTGGAAACAA
Organism: Lachnoclostridium sp.; assembly: GCA_021770065.1. Classification (GTDB taxonomy): domain Bacteria; phylum Bacillota; class Clostridia; order Lachnospirales; family Lachnospiraceae; genus Laedolimicola. Next base: position 14,319 of record JAETRR010000022.1, read on the forward strand.
CACCGACAGGAAATGGAGAAGATTATTCCCCGTGATTTTTCCTATATATTTTCGGATACAAGTATGAGCCGTCAGGCAGAAATGATTGGCAACGCAGGGGAAAGCAATATCTATGCTTTGATAGAGACAAAAGAAAATGAATTGCGTACGCAGGGAATAAATGAAGAAGAAATAAGTCGCATTATTAGCGGCGATCTGGAGCAAGATTTGAAAAAACTGCAGGAGAGTCTTGGGGAAAATCAGCTAGATAAAGAATCTCTTGCAAAAATTGTGGATGCACGTGTTATTTCTATGGTTGAAGATTTTTTAGAAAAAGCCAGTAATTTGTTAGGACGAGCATATCCATCATCTACGTTCTATGGCTTATGTCTCCATCTTTCTGCTTTTTTGGAAAAGACAGGGAGAACCCAGTCATTGTCTCAGGAAAAGGTTTTGGAAGTAATAGAGACATATAAAGAGGAGTATACTTTGAGCCTAAAATTTGCTATGGAAATAGAGCAGGAATTTCAGGTTACATTACCAGCAGATGAAATTGTGCTTGTCACTATGTTTATTTGCAGGGAAGATATTCATAATGCGTCTGTAGATAAGCCGGTAGTTTTAATTGCCATGCATGGCACAAGTGCGGCTACTTCTATTTGCAACGTTGTGAATGCCTTGGTGAGTAATCGAAATACTTATGCTTTTGACTTCCCTTTAGATATGAATATGGAAAATGCTTATCGTTTGTTTGTTGAGACCATTCAAAGGATTCATCGTGGAAAGGGGATTCTTCTGCTCCATGATGTGGGTTCTATTAAAACTATTGCAGGTTTAGCTATGCAGAATACGGGAATCCCTATTCGTTGTATTGAGATACCTTTTACTTTAATAGCACTTGAATGTTCACAGAAAGCAAGCCTTGGTAATGAACTAGAGAGTGTTTATTACGATGTTATGCAAAGCTGTCAAAATGCACTGCCCTTAATGCGTGAAAGTTATCAAAGGCTGGATCAGGAACAAGTGATTGTTACTCTCTGTATGTCTGGTCAGGGTGGCGCTATTCAGATAAAGAAATATATAGAAAAAAATATGGATTTAAATGGAATACAAGTAATTCCACTTGCAGTGAGTGATCCGGAAATATTGATAGGTAAAATCAATACCATTTTAGAGAAACACGAAATTATCTGTTTGGTGGGAACCTATAACCCGGAGATTTACAATATTCCTTTTATTTCTATTGCCAAGTTGTTTGAAACTCCTTTGGAAAAACTGCCGCTTTTATTGGCAACAGCAGGAGAAAATCAATCTGTAAAAATAGATTATGATGCAATCTATGAATATCTTAGTGAAGGGTTACCGGATTTAAATATCAGTAAACTACGGCGCCATTTACCTCGTGCTGTTGTTCGAATTAAGAAAAGCGCAGGTGGGCTTAATGAGGCGCAGGAATTGGGACTTTTTATGCATTTAGCCTGTTCGGTAAGTCGTTTGAAGTCAGGAGAAGATATTGGGATAAATCGTAAGAAGAATCAGATTATTGGTGGCAACAAAAAGTTGTACTATGACTTGACGGAGATCCTAAAGCCTTTAGAAAATGCATTTGAGATTCATTATAGTGATGATGAAATTGCCAGTCTCATTGAGATTAGTAAAAGAGTTTAAAAGTGATTTGACATCAAAGAATAGGGGCATATGTTATTCATATATAACATGAAATCAAAGTATATATCATCATTTGATGCAATGTTTGCAATTCAATGTGTTCGGGAAATCGGTTATTGTTTTGAGGTTAATCAATATTATCTGCGTGAACGGCCTGATTTTACTTATCAGGCTGTTTCTTTGTCTAGGCTCGTTAAATCCCAATTTTTATGCAATGTATTTCCGAATATTTTCGAGAGTCGGGAAAGTACTGTAATATCATGTATCACAGATTTTCCCCTGAGAAGGGGAACAGATTATCAAACGTCAAATAAAGAAAAGATTATCAATTAAAAATTATTTGTATATAAGTGTCGTAGTCTTTAAGGAGATTACGATACTTTTTTATTCGACATTTTTCGTCATCCCTTGCAAACCTTCCTTATTATTTAAGAGTTTATCAAAGAGCGTATCCAAGCAACACCGGGTACGCTCTTTTTTTGTCGAAAAAAGACGTAAATTGTTTCCCTTTTAAACAAATCAAAAAAAGTGCTTGCAAAAAGCGAAAAAGTGTGGTAGTATATGGCTTGTTGCTGATGATAAAGTGGTACAGGAGTAAAAAAATATATTCTCCCTTTCGTGGGTGTGCGACCGTAACCTTGGCAGAGCACGCGGCTGTTAACCGTGGGGTTGTTGGTTCGAGCCTAACTCGGGGGTTTCCGTATTGAATGGAGAAAAATCTCCGTTTATCATAAGGCCCAAGGGCCGGAAGGAACAGGGCTCCTTGGTCAAGCGGTTAAGACATCGCCCTTTCACGGCGGTAACACGGGTTCGATTCCCGTAGGAGTCATTTTTTGATATTGACGTATCAAAAAGTTTTTGCTAGAATATAATAAATGTATGGCGACATAGCCAAGTGGTAAGGCGTGGGTCTGCAACACCCTGATCACCAGTTCAAATCTGGTTGTCGCCTCTTAAAACCTCGAAAAGCTTGATTTTTCGGGGTTTTTATTTTGTTCCAATTATGCCGGAGGTGTTAAGCATGGGAATGACTTTGCCCGAGGGAAGCAGGGAATATAACAGACAGATATTCGAATATCTAAACACCTTTGAAGAAAAAAGTAACTATGTGCAGTTAAGTCTGTTTAACTAAATCGTAAAATATCTGATGAGTTACGGTATGGTTTCTATTTTGTAGTAAAAGCGGCCATACCGTAATTTTGTTTTGACAGGGGCTGAGAGGGTGGATTGTTATCCGAGAACAGGAATTTCAATCTGTACAATGTAATCTTCTATCCGGTCAACGACATTTTCATTTATGCCCATCTCATAGGAAAATCCATGGAGCGTCAGGCTGTGTTTTTCTGAAAATGTGAAAATTTCTTCGTAGCGCTTAGGTATTTTATAATTCCCTGTAACATTTCGCGGATATTTGCATGCTCTTTGTCTTTGCCGCGACAGCAAATGGACGGATTGATAGATTTTTATTCAGCATTTCACAGCAATTAAATTGTTTTGGCATTTCCGACAGGCTAAAATGAAATGTCTGTCTATGTCAGCGGCAATTATTATGGGATTGCGGAATATCTGTGAAGGAACTGAACAGATATGCAGAGTTTTAACATGTGGGGCAGGAAACATATGGATGAGTATTTAGATTTTTTCAATATATATATTGCAGGCCTCATTGAGGGGGGCTTTCAGTTTTATTTTCTGGCAAAAATCCTAAAAAAGAAACTTTTGTATCCATTCTATTTCCTGTTTGGAGTATGTGCGGTGATTGTCACCCGCTTTCTTTCAGCCGGCACGGTGACCGGATTCCTGGTGATGGTATTTCTTCTTACGGTATGCGGGATCCTGGTCTGCCATGCGGATTTTAAGTCTTCCCTTCTGTATGCAGCCCTGACAACTGAAATTATGCTGCTCTGCTATGGGATTGTGAAATCGCTGATAGGTCTTTTATACGCATGGATGCCGGATTATTACTATGATACAGCCGGTATCCTGGCCATGCTGGCCAGCTGCGCAGCGTCCCTTTTGCTGACTGGGTTTTGTTATTATATGGTGTATCGCTGTTTTTCCGACTGTACTACAGCGGAAATGCAGCAAATGTTTTTGGTTTTCATTCCGATCTTGATGAACTTTATTATGAGTGAGTACATTAATATGATTGCATTTGATTACCAGCATGTGGTCTTAGAGGAGGACGGATCTTTCGAGTATCTGCTCAGTCACTGGCAGCTGCTTGCTATGCATCTTTTGGGACTTTTGAGCCTGTTCTGCATCTTGTTCTCTTATAAGAAATTGCAGCAGAATTTCTGTCTCAGCACTGAAATTTCGTTGCTGGAGCAGGAAGAACATTCCCTGAACCTGTATGTGGAGGAGGCGAAGACCCGTCAGGCAGTCAGAAGCCTGGATGCCGGTATGGAAAAATATATTCGTGTGTCCGGACGTATCCAGGGAGACTTCCTTATGATGGAAATAGAAAACAGTTTCCATGGAAAAGGCGCGTTCAAAAAAGGGACAGGTCTGTCGAATGTAAAGAAGGTGGCTGCCGGCAATATCAAATTGAAGGAGGAAAATGCTTATGGCAATGCAGGCTCTAAGACAGGCTGGAAGAACTCTGATTCCTTTATTTACAAATCCCCTTGCATAAGTTAAAATAAAATAATGAATATTTATGCAAAAACAAAAGGAGAAATGTAAGATGAACTACGGATGGCTGAGCCTTCTTCCGCCGATTGTTGCGGTCGTGATGGCAATTAAGAGCAGGAATGTGATTTTGTCGCTGTTTTGCGGCGGTTTTGTGGGAACCATGATATTCTGTATGGGGAATCCCTTTATGGCCGTGAAATCTATGATCGGAGATTATTTCTTTGTACAGCTTACCGATTCCTACAATGCAGGCGTGATTGTACTCGTGATTTTTATCGGAGGCTTTATTAAGCTGATGGAGAAGTCGGGCGGCGCCCAGGCATTCAGCAGGTTTGTTTATCGTTTTGTGAACACCGGCCTGAAGGCTCAGATGTGTGCCTGGGCAGGCGGAATTCTGATATTCTTCTCGGATTTGGGCACGCCCCTTTTGGTGGGGCCTGTATTCCGGCCCTTGTTCGACAAGCTGAAGATATCCAGAGAGAAGCTGGCCTGGATTCTGGATTCCACTTCCTCTCCGGTGGCGATTCTGATCCCTTTTATCGGATGGGGCGTATATATTATGGGACTTATACAGGCTGAATTTGAGAATCTGAACATAAGCCAGTCGGATTATACTACCTTTGTACAGGCGATTCCTTTTCAGATTTATGCAATCCTGGCGATTCTGATGATTCCGCTGATTGCATTTACGAAAAAGGATTTTTCACAGATGCGTAAGGCAGAGAAGAGGGCTTTGGAGCGTAATTTTGCGGAAGATGACAGGGGCTCGGATGTCAGCGCCGATGCTTCAGAAGGTTACTCTATTAAAAATGCCCGTCCCTCTATGGTGATTCTGCCCATCGTGGTTGTGTTTGTTACGCTGTTTGCCACACTGGCGCCTTTGGGATTTCCCTTTCAAAAGGTCGATGGCAACGCTTTCCGTGTGGCATTGACTATGGGATATTTCTTCGGGGCTCTGGTGCTGATGGCGCTGATTCGTATCTATAAGGTAAAAACCTTCCAGGAGACCTTTAAACTCTATGTAGACGGTATGAAAGGAATGACGGATGTGGCGGTTACGCTGGTTCTTGCATGGTCCCTGGGCAGCATGATCAGCGGACTTGGCACGGCGGATTTTATCGTAGACGGAATGAAGGCCGTTCATTTCTCGGCAGGGCTGATTCCGGCAGCTATCTTTCTTTTCGGAACCTTTGTATCCTTTTCCACGGGAAGCTCCTGGGGAACCTTTGCCATTATGATGCCTCTTGCAATTCCTATGGCGCATGCATTTTCCATTCCCTATGCCATTGCAGTGGGAGCGGTGCTGTCCGGCGGGCTTTTCGGGGATCACTGTTCCCCGATCTCCGATACTACAATTCTTTCCTCTGCCGGGGCGGAGTGTGATCTGGTGGAGCATGTAAAGACACAGCTTCCTTATGCAGTGGTGAACGGGGTGATTGCATTTGCGGCATATCTGTTTGCCGGCTTTACCGGAAGCAGTCTGGCTGCAGTGCTGGCTGTGGCGGCGCTGGCAGGAGTGGTGTTTGTCTGGAATAGGAAGGAAATAAATCAGTAAGTTTAGCTGGTTACTGTTCTTTGTTCACTGCAGGTAATGATATTTTGTATACTGGGAGTTGTCTTGAAATAAGGCAGCAGACTTTTCTATATCCCCGGCGATAAGGAATCCTCCCGCTTTGCGAGTTCCTCCTTATCACAACGGTTCACACATCCGTACACTGGATACCAGAAAAGTCTGCTGCTTTTTTCTTTTTATAAAAATGTACGATAAAAAGTTACAGTGCTATTGACAAAAGAATATCTATATGATATTATTTTGATATCAAAAAGAACGGAGGATGTTTTTATGAAGGAAAAAATTTTGAATCATAAGAAAAACGGTTTAGTTATGCTGATTCTGATTATCCTGTTGTATGCGGCGGGAATCGGATGTCTGGTATTAGGAGCCAATTTATCGGATGACGGTGCCGGAGCTCTCGCGGTACTGCTGATTGTGACAGGAGCTGTCTGGATTGCCGTGGGCTGGATTCCGCTGCTGGGCCTGAAGATTTTGAAACCTCAGGAAGCATTAGTTCTCACGCTGTTCGGAAATTATGCGGGCACCTTGAAGAAGGAAGGCTTCTATTATGTAAATCCATTCTGCAGCGGTGTGAATCCGGCTGCAAAGACAAGGCTGAACCAGAGCGGAGATGTGGACGGAGGTTCCAGTGTTCCTTTGAAGCTCGCTTATGGCCAGGCATCTGTCAGCAGTGAGGGAAGCAGCAAAAAGATTTCCCTTAAGATTATGACGCTGAACAACAGCCGTCAGAAGATCAACGACTGCCTGGGCAATCCGGTAGAGATTGGAATAGCCGTTATGTGGCGCGTGGTGGATACAGCCAAGGCCGTATTTAATGTAGACAATTATAAGGAATACCTTTCCCTCCAGTGCGACAGCGCCCTCCGGGATATTGTGCGGATCTATCCTTATGATGTTGCGCCCAATGTGGATACCACGGGGGACGGCATAGCCGACGAGGGAAGCCTTCGGGGTTCCAGCGAGATTGTAGCCTCCCGTATCCGCAATGAGATTCAGCAGAAGGTGTCAGAAGCCGGCCTGGAGATTCTGGAAGCGCGGATTACTTATCTGGCTTATGCCCCGGAGATTGCGGCTGTCATGCTGCAGAGACAGCAGGCTTCCGCTATTGTGGATGCGCGGAAGATGATTGTGGACGGAGCTGTCGGGATGGTAGAACTTGCCCTGGAGCGCTTGAATGAGAAGCATACAGTGGAGCTGGATGAGGAACGTAAGGCGGCGATGGTATCCAATCTCCTGGTAGTTCTTTGCGGAAATCATGACGCACAGCCGGTTGTGAATTCCGGAAGCCTGTATTAATCATGGCAGATGCGCAGAAAAAACAGATTCCCCTTCGCCTTTCTGCAAAGCTGTACGGTGAAATTGCCGCCTGGGCAGAGGACGATTTCCGCTCGGTCAACGGGCAGATCGAATATCTTCTATCCGAATGTGTACGCCAGAGGAAGAAGAACGGGAAATATGTATCAGAGGAGCTGGATAAGCCTCTGGACATTGAGATTGAATAAAATTGGTTTGGATATGAGTGTTCCGGAAGTGTATTACGGAGCCGGAATCAAAAGCAGCTGCAGGGAAAGGCCGCAGGCCCCTTTCCCTGCAGCTGCTTTTTACAGCTTGCGAAAGCCATATAAATGGGCTATAGTAGAAAGGAAGTAAAAGCTGGGGAGGGCATTTATGAAATTTAAAGAGAAGTATCTGGCAGGTGAGATCCCGTTTGAAGAGATTGATACTTATATAGAAGCATGGGGCAGCAGCGACGAACCCTGTACTCTGCGGGAATATCTGGGGCTCAATGAAGAGGAAGAGGATGTCTGGATCACGGACAGTGAGGAAGCATTGGAAGAGATGCTTCACAGGCAGAAAAAGCGGTAGACTTATGGTGCGTGTATATTGGGCGGAGATACCGGATAAAGAGAACGGACCAAAGACTCAGTCAAAATGGGCCCACAGGCTTTTTGAAACGGTTCTTCAAAGAGAGTACCCTTCTCTGAGCAGCCCTGTTCTGCTGGAGAAGGATGAGAATGGAAAGCCGTTTCTTGCGGAGTATCCAGAGATTTATATGAACCTTTCCCACAGCGGAAGATATGCGGCCTGTGCCCTGGGGGAAAAACCGGTTGGTATAGATATAGAATGCAGGAGAAGCCGGAGGAAGCCGGAGCTTGTGATAAAAAAATTTCATCCTGAGGAACAGAAGCTTTATAAAGATACGGGGGAAGCGGAGAGGGAAAGGCTGTTTTATGATTTATGGGTATTGAAGGAAAGCTTTATGAAGGCAGAGGGAACAGGGCTTTTAATCCCTTTAAATTCCTTTTACATGGAGGAAATCAGTAAGGGAAGGGGAAAGGTCGTGCAGAACCGAAATCATAAAAACTATTATTATATGCTTTACCATTTAAAGGATATGCCGTTTAGTCTTGCGGCCTGCTCGGAGGAAGCTGTTTTTGCGGAGGAACCGGTTCGGACGGCCTTAAGTTTTTCGGTGCTGCCGGTCACGGAGTGAGCAGTAACTTTTCAGCATTTGGATCTGGTTTTTTGACTGTCAGTCTGATAGAATGAACAAGAGGTGATAGAAGATGAAACGAAAGAAGAAAAGACGTGTACCGGTGGTTCTGATTGCAGCGCTTATTGTGTGCCTGGGCATGGTGATTTACTGCGGAAGCCAGCTGGCCGGTATTTTTCTGGAATATAAGGAAGGGACGGACGAGTATGACGATCTCAAAAAGTATGTAGAGAAAGAAGTTCCAGATGCGGCATATGGGGAAGAGGCTTCGGATGAAGGAGAAGAAGAGGTACGTGAACAGCGGATCGCCTTTGAAGAGCTGAAGGAGCAGAACGAGGATGTGGTCGGCTGGATAGAGATTCCGGATACGGAGATCAGCTATCCTCTGATGCACGGAGAAGACGATCAGTATTACTTAAAGCATACCTTCAGCGGCAATACGAACAGTGCCGGAAGCATTTTTATAGAGGCCTTGAATAAACCGGATTTTTCGGAGAGGCATACCATAATCTATGGACATAATATGAAGAACGGTTCCATGTTCGGCAGCCTCAAAGAGTACCGCAATGCATCTTACCTGGTGGATCATCCGATGGTTTACATAGATCTGGAGGACGGAACCCATGCCTATGAGATTTTTTCCTGTTACGAAACTCCGGCAAACAGCAATACCTATACCATAGGCTTTGCTTCACAGCCGGACGGGCGGTATGAGCAGTTTGTGCAGACGCTTAAGAACAGCTCTGCGTATGATACAGGGATTGAGGTATCCAAAAACGACAGAGTGATCACCCTCTCTACCTGTACAAAGAGAAGTGAGAATCGTTTTGTAGTACATGCAAAGAGAATTTATTAGAAAGAAGGGACAGCATGACAACAGAGGAACGAATCGGACGTTTGAAGGAATATGTAGAGGAAAGCAGCCGGATTGTATTTTTCGGAGGAGCCGGAGTCTCTACGGAGAGCGGCATCCCGGATTTCCGCAGTACGGACGGATTGTATCACCAGGAATGGAAGTATCCGCCGGAGACCATTTTAAGCCACAGCTTTTTCGTGAGTAATACAGAAGAGTTTTACCGGTTTTACAAGAAGAAAATGCTGTGTCTGGATGCAAAGCCGAATGCGGCCCATAAAAAGCTGGCGCAGCTTGAGGAAGAAGGGAAACTGACCGCGGTTGTAACCCAGAATATCGACGGTCTGCATCAGCTTGCAGGAAGTAAGAAGGTATATGAGCTCCATGGGTCCGTACATCGGAATTACTGCCAGAAATGCGGTAAATTTTATGATGCCGGATATATGCTCAGGGCAGAGGGCGTGCCCCACTGCGAGTGCGGCGGCTTGATTAAGCCGGATGTGGTTCTCTATGAAGAAGGGCTCGACAACCGCACTGTTCAGGGGGCGGTGGAAGCCATTGCCCGGGCGGATCTTCTGATCATCGGTGGAACATCGCTTGCGGTGTACCCTGCGGCGGGATTGATTGATTATTATACGGGAAAGCATCTGGTCGTGATTAACAGGGCAGCCACTCCCAGGGATAAACATGCGGATCTGCTCATACAGGCTGATATAGGAGAGGTGCTGAGTGGAATATAAAGTAGGAGATATCGTAAAGATGAAAAAGCAGCATCCCTGCGGAAGCCAGGAGTGGGAGATTCTCCGGGTGGGAGCGGATTTCCGCTTGAAATGCCTGGGCTGCGGCCATCAGATTATGATTGCCAGAAAGCTGGTGGAGAAGAACACCAGAGGACTTCGCGGGCCGGAATAACGCCGTCTGCCCGTAACGGTTCAGCCAGGCAGCAGCGCAGGCAGGCCGACAGGCTTTTCCAAATATCAAGTGTACGGCTGTTCACGAACATACTGTTTGGTTTGGACGAACATTACCTTAAAATGTCTAAGTATTTTTCAAAGTTTATAAGGTAATGTCCGTCCAAAACAGACAGTGTGTACGTGAACCGTCCGAACACGGATATTGGAAAAGCCTGTCGGCCTGCCTGCGCTGCTGCCTGGCTGAACCGTTACGGTTTGTCCCTTTTTGTATGCGGATTTTTTGGAAAAGCACTTGAATTTCCCGGAAAAATATGTTATAGTTTGAATTCGTGATAGAATATTCATTTCCTTGTTTCCTTCGCAGGGAGGAAGCCAGAGACCAAAAGGAGGTAAAGCATGAACAAGTATGAATTAGCATTGGTTGTGAATGCAAAGGTAGAAGATGACGTAAGAACAGCTACCGTAGAGAAGGCAAAAGAGTACATTGCCCGTTACGGCGGAACTGTGACCGAGGTTGAGGACTGGGGCAAGAAGAGACTTGCTTACGAGATTCAGCACATGAGAGAAGCATACTACTACTTTATTCAGTTTGACGCAGATACAACCTGCCCGGCTGAAGTGGAGAGACATGTTCGCATCATGGAGAATGTTGTCCGCTATCTGTGTGTTCGCAAAGACGCATAGACTGAGGTTTTAACCGGAAAGTAGAGGATTGTTAGTATGAATAAAGTGATTTTAATGGGACGTTTGACGCGTGATCCGGATGTGCGCTACTCACAGGGTGAGAATGCCACGGCGGTAGCAAGATATACACTGGCCGTAGATCGGAGATTCCGCAGAGACGGAGATCAGACTGCCGATTTTATCGGTTGTGTATCCTTTGGGAGACAGGCGGAGTTTGCAGAGAAGTATCTGCGCCAGGGTACCAAGATTGCGATTACCGGACGGATTCAGACCGGAAGCTATACCAACCGTGAGGGACAGAAGGTCTATACCACGGATGTAGTGGTAGAGGAGCAGGAGTTTGCAGAGAGCAAGGCAGCGGCAGGCGAGCACAGCGGCGGCTATCAGCAGCAGAATTCCTTCCATCAGAGCATGCCGGAGCCATCTGCGGCAGCCGGCGACGGCTTTATGAATATCCCGGACGGTATTGACGAGGAGCTGCCCTTCAACTAACAATCGCGGAATGAAAAGAGAGATTATATAAGGAGGTAACGGCCATGGCTTACACAAAATCCGACAAAGGCGATGCTCCCATGAGAAGAAGAGGCATGGGGCGCAGAAGAAAGAAAGTCTGCGTATTCTGCGGAAAAGAGAACAATGAGATTAATTATAAAGATGTGAATAAATTAAAGAGATACGTTTCTGAGAGAGGAAAGATTCTTCCCCGCAGAATCACAGGAAACTGTGCAAAGCATCAGAGAGCGCTTACGGTTGCTATTAAGAGAGCGCGTCATATCAGCTTGATGCCCTATGTAATGGATTAACCAGAAGAGATAAAAAGACTGCCATATAAACAGGGATTACTGTTTATATGGCAGTCCTTTTTATATGCAGAATTCTAATTTGCATAATAGAAGGCCCGGAATTTGTACTTATCTCCCCGTACAGTAGTCTTGTGAATGGCAATCAGCCTCTCGTTCTCGTAACAAAAACGCTCCAGAAGCATACATGGCTCCTGGGTAGAGATCCGGAGAAATCCGGCCTCCTGGACGGTGGGCATAATGGGGGAGAGGAGCTCGTTTGTATCATTGATACTCATAGAATAATAGAGCTCCAGATAGGCGTACAGGGAATTGGATTTTAAGTAATCCAGATCCAGACGGTAAAAACGTTCCCGGGGAAGATATGCCGTCTCGATCATCAGCGGATAGTTATTGGCAAGGCGGAGGCGCACAAGCTTGTGCCAGCGGCTGAATCCTTCCTCTCCGGTGAGGACTTCAGACAGATATTTATCTCCTTCAATGAGATCATAGCTTAAAATCTGATTTGTAATTTCAATATGCTGGGCGCGGAGGGAACCGGCAAAGGAATGGAACTGGGAAAGGGTCTGTTCATACATCTGGGGCTTGACAAAGTTGCCGCTGCCCTGCTTCTTTTCGATATATTTGTCCTTGCGCAGATCATCCAGGGCACGGCGTATTGTGGCACGGCTTACATGATACATTTCACAGAGGGTTCGCTCGGATGGAAGATAAGTTTTCTCCAGATAATAACCGGACATAATTTTTTTGAGCAGATCGTTGTATATCTCACGGTAAAGAGGAAGGGTATTCATGGCTTTTCCTTTCGCAGAGGAGGCAGCAGGTTCCTGGTACAGTGCCGGGGATTACCTTTGCCATACAGCAGGCACCTGCAAAATGTCTTTCTAGATTCCAGTATACTCACAGAGACGGCCGCCGTCAAGAACCGGGGCTGTCGCAATAAGACAGCATACTTTTCCGATATCCCCTCTCCCTCCCCTGCGCCGGTAATCCCTGCAGGCCCGGCTTAATGACATTATAAGCGAACAGTAGCGTAAGGGTCTCAAAAACTTATATGTTTTATCTAAAAAAAGGCTTTTTTATACGAATCAGTTAGTCCATTTGCACAAGTGGTATGCTACCTATTATAATACCAATTACGGATTGGGCTAAAAAGACCCATATCACTTGCCAAGGGTCATAATTGGTTTACAATGAAAATAGAAAGGGCATCCGGAAGGGGGGAAAGAGGGAGCGGGCCCCGGGAAGTTCCTGTAAGGCCCAGATGTCAGAGATGCAGGAGAGAAATACTGATAAATTGAAAAGGAGTGGAGAAGGATTGAAATATCAGGAATATTATCAGGTGATTACAGAACAATTGGAACAGGAATTTGAGGAGGAGGGCGATCGGATCAGCAGGGCAGCAGAGTACTGTGCGGACTCGGTGCTGGCGGACCGTCTGATTCATGTTTTTGGATGCGGGCATTCCCAGATGTTTGCCATGGAGGTGTTTTACCGTGCCGGCGGCCTGGTTCCCGTCAATGCATTATTGATTCCCCATCTTGCACTGTTTCCCAAGGCGAAGCTGAGCACTATGCAGGAGCGGATCGAAGGGTTTGCAAAGGGATATCTGGAGCTGGAGGATGCGGATCCCAGAGATACCATGATTATTGTATCCATATCCGGGCGCAATGCGGGGGTGGTTGACATGGCTCTGGCAGCCAAAGAAATCGGCATGAAGGTAGTGGCCCTGGTGTCCGGGAATTTTGCGAATGCTACAACATCCCGGCATTCCAGCGGAAAGAATTTAAAGGACGTGGCAGATACGGTCATTGATATCAAATGTGTTGCCGGAGACGCGGCGCTGAGCATGGAGGGAATGGACGCAAAGTTCTGCGGAACTTCCACAGTCCTTGGAATGACGGTCATGGAATCTATCATAGCCCAGACAGTAGAAAACTGTATGAAGCGCGGCTTCTGTCCCCCGGTATATGTGAGTTCCAACCTTGATAAAGGCGATGCTATCAATGCCGAGTACATTAAAAATTATTCAAAGCAGATATCCTGTCTCTAAAGGCAGAAAGATTCAGAAAGGGGAAAAGAATGAAGATTGTATGCGTGTGCGGAATGGGTATGGGGTCCAGCTTGATTATGAAAATGACTATCGACAAAGTTCTCAGGGAACTGGGGGTTGAAGCAGAGATAGAGCACTGGGATGCCGGTACGGTAGGAAGCAAGAATGTAGATCTGATTGTTACCAGTGAGGATTTTGCAGAGCGCTTTGCAGATCGGGATAATGTTGTATATTTAAAGAACGTGGTAAATGGAAATGAAGCGAAGGAAAAGCTTCAGGCATACCTGGAGAAGATGAACAAATAGGTACCTGCTGGCTGCTGGCCACGGAGTGAACAGCAGCACTTGCTAAAAGGAGGAGAGGGTAAATGAAGTTTTTAGGATTCTTTTTGGAACTGTTACAGACACCGGCAATTGTCCTGGCATTTGTGTCACTGATAGGCTTGATTATGCAGAAAAGGGGATTTTCTTTTGTGCTGAGCGGAACGGTAAAGACAGCGCTGGGCTATCTAGTCCTCTCGGCAGGCTCCAGCCTGATTGTCACAGAGATTCTGCCGTTTGTAGGCCTGTTTCAGACTGTATTCGGGCTGGATGGTTTTGCCACCGGATCCGAGGTGATTGTAGGAGCCATGTCGGAAGCGGTTCCGGAAATTGCGTCGGCATCAGCCGTGATTATGGGCGGCGGTTTTCTGGTAAATATTCTTCTGGCAAGATTTACACCGCTGAAGTATATTTTCCTTACCGGCCATATGATGTGGATAAGCTCTATCGCAGTAGCCTACAGTCTGTACACGGCGGGAATGGGAAGCGGAATGATTATGCTCATCGGCGTGCTTCTCCAGGGAGCATTCCTGACACTCATTCCGGCTATTTCACAGCCCATGGTCCGCAGCGTAACCGGAACAAATGATTTTGCCATTGGCCATCTGACAACTCTGGGTACCGTTTCCGCAGGATATATCGGCGGCCTTCTTGGAAATAAGGAAAAGGACGCGGAGGATCTGCATCTCCCCAAGAAATTGTCCTTTTTCAAAGATACGGCCATGTCTATCTCAATTGTAATGGTAGTGTTCTACCTTATCGTTGTCATTGCGGCAGGACCGGCGGAAGTGGCTGCTTATGCGGGAACTACAAATTATATCATCTACGGGCTGCTGAAAGGCTTGGGCTTTACAGCAGGGATTCTGGTACTGCTCCAGGGCGTGCGCATGCTTCTTGGAGAGCTGGTTCCGGCATTTAAGGGAATTGCAGATAAGCTGGTGCCCCATGCTGTCCCGGCTCTGGATGTTCCGGTACTCTTTACCTACGCGCCCAATTCTCTGATGCTCGGATTTATATTTGCAGTAGCAGGCATGCTGGCTGCCATGCTTGTAAGTTCTATCGTTCTCGGTGTGGTTCCGCTGGTTTCCATTATCGGCGCATTCTTTACCGGAGGCGTGGCAGGTGTATTCGGAAATGCAAAGGGCGGACGCCGGGGTGCAATGATAGCGGGCTTTGTCTATGGCTTTGAACTTATTTTTCTTTCCGGTCTCACTTACCGCATCTTTGACCGTTTTGCGGCAGTTGGGGCAGAGGGAACAGGACATGACTGTATCGACGCCATGATGCTGATGCTGGCTATGAAGAATGTCTGGATCGGAATTGTGATTATTATAGCAGTATTCATTTTTCTTTCTGTCTTGAAAATGAAGAAGGACAAAGCAGCGGCATAAATAAAGGAAGTTAATCATAAGAGTTTCCCTGCTGAAGAAAGTGAGGGTATCCACAAGCCGAAATACATGCGGATACCCTCATTTTCTGCGTATACCCGGAAATTATATGGCAAATATGAAGAATGTGTGATACAATAGGCAAAGAAGTTTGATACTCCGCCCATAGTTTATGGGAATAAGCACTGGATTATGGAGAAAAAGAATGAAAAAGAAGGTTCATCTAAAGGGTCAGTTAAAAAGCTATACGCGATGGATTCTGCTGTTGAGTATTCTGCTGCTTGCCATGAATGCCTGTATGTATACAATATCCGTAAAAGCGGGAATTCTTGTGTCGGCGTTCCTGTCGGTTTATCTGCTGATTGTCTTCTTTTTGTATATGGGCAGCCGGACGCAGATTTACAATGAGCTGATTTCATTTGCCACCCAATATGGACAGATTCAGAAAAAACTGTTGAAAGATCTGGCGCTGCCCTATGCGCTTCTGGATGATGAGGGAAGAGTGCAGTGGGCAAATACTGCTTTTTTTGAGGCGAGCGGAAAGACGAAAAAGGGGCTTCACAAGCCTGTTTCCTGGTTCTTTCCGGAGTTTGCAGGGGAAGAGCTGTTCGGGGAGAACGAAGGAGACAGTAAAATAATCCGTTTTTCCACAGAGGACATGGATTTCAGAGTGGACATCCGCAAGGTGTATCTGGAGCATGCCCTGGAAAACAATGTGCTTCTGGATGTGGAAGAGGAGGACGGATATCTGATTGCTCTCTACATGTTCGACGAGACAGAAATCAACCGGTATATCCGCATGAATAAGGAAGAACGTCTGGTAGCGGGACTGATTTACCTGGATAATTATGAGGAAGCGCTGGATACGGTAGAGGAGGTGCGGCGTTCGCTTCTGGTGGCGCTGGTGGACAGAAAGATTAATAAATATATCGGAGCGTTCGGCGGCATTGTGAAAAAGATGGAGAAGGATAAATACTTCATCGCAATTCAAGAAAAGCATCTGCCCATTATGAGAGAAAATAAGTTTGAGCTGCTTCAGGATGTCAAGACAGTAAACATCGGCAATGAGATGGCGGTAACCTTGAGTATAGGCCTTGGATTAAATGGTGCAAGCTTTGCGGAGAACTATGACTATGCCAGGATTGCCATTGATCTGGCGCTGGCCAGGGGCGGCGATCAGGTAGTTACCAAAGAGGGGGAGAGCATCACCTATTTCGGCGGCAAAACCCAGCAGATTGAGAAGGCAACCAGGGTGAAGGCACGGGTAAAGGCCCATGCCCTCCGGGAATTTATTGAGAGCCGTGATAAAGTCATAGTGATGGGGCATAAGATGGGAGATATGGACTCCTTCGGCGCTTCCATCGGCATTTACCGGGCAGCCAAGGTGCTGGGAAAACGAGCCTATATTGTGATCAATGACATTACCAATTCTGTCCGCCCTCTCAGGGAAAGCTTTGACGATAACCCGGTCTACGAGACAGACATGTTTCTGCGGGGGGAACAGGCGCTGGAGATTATCGACCGGAATACGGTTCTGGTAGTGGTGGATACGAACAGGCCGAACTATACGGAGTGCAGCGAGCTCCTTGGCAGGACGCCTACCATAGTGGTTCTGGATCATCACCGTCAGACGAATGAACAGATTGAAAACGCCGTTTTGTCTTATATAGAGCCCTACGCTTCTTCTGCCTGTGAGATGGTGGCAGAGATATTGCAGTATTTTGACGAGGGGCTGAAGATTAAGACGGCGGAAGCGGACTGTCTCTATGCCGGAATCGTTCTGGACACAGATAATTTTATGCGGAGAACGGGTGTCCGGACCTTTGAGGCAGCGGCATTTTTAAGACGCTGCGGCGCAGATGTGACCCGTGTACGCAAGATGTTCCGCAATGAGATGGCAGAGTACAAGGCAAGGGCCGAGGCAGTCCGCCATGCAGAGGTTTACCACGGATTTGCCATATCCATATGTCCCAATGAGAATATTGAGAGTCCTACCATTGTGGGAGCCCAGGCGGCAGACGAGCTGCTGAATATAGTGGGTGTAAGGGCATCCATTGTGCTGACTTACTATCAGCACCGGACCTATGTCAGCGCCCGTTCGATTGATGAGGTCAATGTGCAGATTTTCGCTGAGCGCCTCGGGGGCGGCGGCCATATGAACATGGCGGGAGCCCAGCTGGACTGCGGTGTGGAGGAAGCTGTAGAAATTGTAAAGCATACTGTTGAGAAGATGCAGGAGGAAGGAGAATTCGAATGAAAGTAATCTTGATAGAGGATGTAAAATCTCTGGGAAAAAAAGGACAGCTTGTCGATGTGAACGACGGCTATGCCAGAAACTTTATTCTGGCAAAAAAACTGGGTGTGGAGGCTACCCCCAAGAACCTGAATGATCTGAAGCTGAAAAAGGCCAATGAGGAAAAAGTAGCCAAAGAAGTCTATGAGGAGGCCGTTGCATTTGCAGAGAGAATCTCAAAGATGGAGGTCAATGTAAGCATAAAGGCCGGAGAGGGCGGTAAGATATTCGGTTCCGTTTCCTCAAAAGAGATAGCCCAGGCAGCTTTAGATCAGCTTGGAGTGGAACTGGATAAGAAGAAAATGCAGCTTCCAAGTCCCATTAAGAGCATCGGAACGCAGATGGTTCCCATTAAGCTGCATCCCAGGGTGACGGCACAGCTTAAGGTGAATGTAAGAGAAGAATAAGATGGAAGAAGCAATTATCAAGCGAACGATGCCCCACAGCCAGGAGGCAGAGCAGGCAGTGATCGGTTCTATGATTATGGACAGGGAAGCGATTCTTGCTGCCGCTGAAACGATCACAGGAGAAGATTTTTATCAGAGACAGTACGGCGTTGTTTTTGAGGCCATGGTAGAGCTGTTCAATCAGAATGAGCCGGTAGACCTGGTTACGCTGCAGAACAGGCTGCGTGCGAAGGAGGTTCCGGAAGAAATCAGCAGCATGGAGTTTGTACGGGATATTCTGGAGCATCTGCCTACCTCTGCCAATATTAAGTATTATGCTAATATTGTTGCGGAGAAATCTACCCTGCGGAAGCTGATTCGGGTAAATGACGAGATCAGCAAGCTCTGTTATGGAGGTGTGGAATCATTAGAGGAAGTTCTGGAGCAGACAGAGAAAAAGGTATTTGATCTGGTGCAGCGAAGGAATGCAGGGGAGTTTGTGCCTATCAGGCAGGTGGTGCTGAATGCGATCCAGAAGATTGAGACTGCTTCCAGGACAAAGGGAAATGTGACAGGGATTGCCACCGGCTTTAAAGACCTGGATTATCAGACTTCCGGATTTCAGCCTTCCGATTTGATTCTTATTGCGGCCCGGCCCTCCATGGGAAAGACGGCTTTTGTATTAAATATTGCCCAGTATATGGCTTTCCGCCATGACGTGACAGTGGCGATTTTCAGTCTGGAGATGTCCAAGGAGCAGCTGGTGAATCGTCTGCTGTCCATGGAGTCCGGTGTGGATGCGCAGAAGCTGCGTAACGGAAATCTGACCGACAATGACTGGGAGCGCCTGGTGGAGGGCGCCGAGGGAGTAGCCCGTTCAAATCTGATAATAGACGATACGCCGGGTATTACATTGGCGGATCTGCGAAGCAAATGCAGGAAATATAAGCTGGAGCATGGTCTGGGAATTGTGATGATTGACTATCTGCAGCTTATGACAGGCGGCGGGCGTTCCTCTGATTCCAGGCAGCAGGAGATTTCCGATATTTCCCGCGGACTGAAGAGCCTGGCAAGGGAACTGAATGTGCCGGTGGTCGCATTGTCCCAGCTGAGCCGTGCAGTGGAGCAGAGACCGGATCACCGCCCGATACTTTCGGATCTCCGTGATTCCGGAGCGATTGAGCAGGATGCGGATATGGTTATGTTCCTGTACCGGGACAATTATTATAATAAGGATTCTGAGATGAAGAATCTGGCGGAAGTGATTGTGGCGAAACAGAGAAATGGTCCTATCGGGACAATCAATCTTTTGTGGATGCCGGAATACACTGCATTTAAGAATTATAATCCGAGGCCTGTCATGTAGGCCTTAGACAGCGCCTTGAAAATAAGCGGCTCAATCGCCTCCCTGAATTTTCCATTTTATGTAAATTTTTCTTGCAATTCTGACTGAAACTGTTATAATGTAGAATATGGAAAAAATTTACATAAAATCGGAGGGATAATTATGAGCGAAGTGCGGTATATGATTTCCGATGCGGCCAGGCTGGTGGACGTGGAAGCCCATGTGCTCCGCTACTGGGAAGAAGAGCTGGAGCTTCCCATCGGCCGCAATGAAATGGGGCACCGCTATTATACAGAAGAAAATGTCCGGCTGTTTCAGCGCATCCGGGAACTAAAGGAGCAGGGGGTCCAGCTGAAGGCGATTAAAATGCTGATTCCCGATTTGGAGAAGGGAGAGACGGAGATTACGCATCTGCTGGCCCGTGTGGACAAGCTTCCCGTTGCGGCAGAGGGACAGGCTGCTGCCAGGGAGGAAAAGATGCAGCAGTTTCAATGCATTATGAGCCGGCTGATTTCGGAAGCCCTGGAGGATCATACAGAGCGGATGGGAAAAGAAATCAGCACCCAGGTCAGCGGACATGTGATTAAGGAGGTCGACTACCTTCTTCGGATGAAAGAGGAACGTGAGGATGAGCGGTTTAAGCGTCTGGATGAGGCCATACGCAATTCCCAGAAGGCCCGGAAGGAACGGGCGCTGTTAAAGAAGGAAGAAAAGAAAAAGCGGAGTTTTTTCGGGCTCAAAAAGGGGCAGACTGTGTAGGTCTGTCCTTGCTGCGAAATAAGAAGCATTCCGAGAGGTAGACACATGATAAGAAGTTTTTTAATATGCATTCTGGCAGCAGGAGTAATGACCGGAGAGATCGGCAGCCAGCCGTTTGAAGACGGAGATGTGGTCGGTTTTTGCGGAGACAGCATTACACACGCAGAATATTCGGAGATAAATTATACACATGTATTGTACAATTATTATGTGACACATATGCCGGAGGAAGAGATAGAGCTGCGGAATCTGGGAGTAGGGGGTGCCCGGATAATAAACGGATTGGAGCTCTATGGGAGAGATCCGGCTGCTGCCGGGCTTAATAAGGCTGTTCTGGAATATGGAATTAATGATTTAAATGCCGGCTATTATGAAAATGAGGCGGCATTTGAGGAAAGCGGGGAAGAAAGGGAGAATAATCTGGAAGAGTACCGGGGAAATCTGTCCGCATTCCTGAAAGAGCTGAGGGAGGACTCAATAGAGGGAGAGGAAGTTTATATAACAACCTTAGCGCTCCCCGGCAGTGAAGAAGAGCAGAACGGAGAGAGCCCGGATACAGCCGCGTCTCTGGCACGGGAGGGCTATGGAGAAATATCGGAAATCGTGCGAGAGGCTTCGGGGGAACAGGGAACCGTCCTGATAGAATTTCAAAATCCGCTGACAGAGCTGATACAGACACTTTCCGGGGAAGAGATTATGGAGGAGGATAATCTGCATGTCAATACAAATGGGCAGATTTATCTTGCATACCTTTTTCTGCAGCACCAGGGAGCTTTGAAGGATGTTTCCAGGGTTGAAATTGAAAAGGGAAGTATATCTTCAGACAACGCACGGGCTTTTAATCTGCATTATAAGGACGGGTATTTGTATTATGATTACCAGCCGCACTGTCTGCCTATGGGGATATCTGAGGAATACAGAGAAGCAGATGCCGTCCTTAATATTCTTGATAAAATGAGCCGGGAGATAATACAGATAAAGGATCTGCAGGATGATGAGGTATATGATATTTATATCAATGGTGGGCTGATTGGAAGTTATGAGGGCGCAGACTTTGCAGGGGGCGTTAATATTGCGAATCTTGCGGAAAATCCGGCCCAGAAATATGCGCTTATCATAGAGCAGATGAACCGTGGAAGAAGAGTAACAGAACTTGCTTACCGGAAGCAGGTACAGAATTCCACAGACTGCGGTTCCGGCCGGGTGACAGAAGAAGAACTTGCAGAAGCCTATGAGACATGGCGGGAAGAAGATGCCGCATACCGCCGCAGTATGTATGAGCTGGCGCAGGAGGGAATCCGGGTTACAAAGCGTGTGGCCGTTGTACGCCGGGGGGCGGAAGCACCGGAGGCAGCGTTTTTTATTCCGGGAAGGAATTACAAAAAAATAATTGCAGTTATTATGATATTTGTAACAGGCGCTGCAGCAGGCGGTTTGTTTTATATAAAAAGAAAAAAAAGGAAACAGTAAACAGAATACTGTTTCCTTTTCCTAACCTTCTTTACCCGTAAAAAGGGATCCGGTTATTCTGCACTGATAGCACCGGTGGGACATTCTGCTTCGCAGGTTCCGCAATCCAGGCACGCATCGGGATCGATTACGTACTTGCCATCGCCCTCGCTGATAGCTTCTGCAGGACATACAGCAGCACAGGAACCACAGTTAGCGCAATCATCATTGATTACATATGCCATTATACCGCTCCTCCTTATATTGTCTCATTGTGATCCGTATGGGACCTTACGTGTATTTTAATATAAAGTACAAGATTATACAAGTGGAAAAATTATAAAAAGAGCAAATTAAAATTCCTTGCAAAATAGTCGGAATTACTTTATAATAAATTCTGCAGTTATAGAGATAATAAGAAATACAGATAAAGGAGGAAGCTTCAAATGGCAAAGATAACCAAGGACATGCTGATGGGACAGATCCTTCAGGTGGATGAGAATATGGCAGGAATTCTGATGAGAGAAGGCATGCACTGTGTAGGCTGCCCCTCACACCAGTTTGAATCACTGGAGGAGGCTGCACTGGTTCATGGGATGGATCCCGATGTGCTGACGGCGCGGCTGAACGCATTTCTGGAAGCACAATAAAAAATCCCGATAAAAATGAGCCGGGATGGGCTCTCCGGTGGAGAAAGCATCCCGGCTCTGTTTTTTTGTCTTTGCTTTTTGTTTCCCGCTTCTGCTTTGTCCTTTACAGGAGAGACAGCTTCTGAAGAGCCTCATCCCGGATCAGCAGTTCTTCATGCTCCTCCAGATAGGCTTCGCTGGCAGATGCATATTTTTCACTGGTGCCATACTCGGAGAGAATATTGGAAACCTTATTAAATTCTTCCGGTGTATGGCCGCTTTTTCTTGCCACCAGACAATAGCTGCCGTCTCTTTTTAAGCGGAACAGGCTGTTTCGTCCGTTGTAGCAGTTTTGAAGCACATGTGAGGCAGAGATAACCGTATCAAGGCTGGAGAAAAGGTACAGACGGGTCAAATCCAGCTCCTGGGCCAGAGCAATAGCCTTTTCCTCCTGTTCCTCCTGTGTGCCTTCTTTCAGATGGCGTTCAATCAGCTTGCGGAACATATCCAGTACATTATCCGCTCCCTCCGGAAGGACGCTGCCCAGATCGGAAACCTCTTCAAAGCGGTTATCATTTCCGGGAGCAAACTTGGAAAAACGCGTATCCAGTTCCTCGGGATCCTCGACCTTGGTAATAATGAGGACAATGCACTCATTAGGCAGAGGAATGGCCTCAATCATAAGAGGAATGTTATCTGCTTCAAATCCGAAATCAACAGAGGCCTGCTGCATCATATCACGAAACAGCTCTTTGGCCTTTTCGGTGCCGTAGGCCAGTTCGCTGAGCTTGATCTGCCGTGTGGCCAGATCATCACGGGTCAGAGTGCAGCGTATCTGATTCTCGTTCAATTTTTCTATTCTCATAATCACCACATCCAAATTTGAAATCACATTGTTTACAACTATTATATACATTTTTGAAAGTATATACAATATTTAAACAGAAGTCAATATGCCAAAAATGCCAATTTTTTTATTAAAAATTTCTAAATTTTTTCCTGCACATGCATTTTTAAAGAAAATCCGAATATAATATACATGGGAGGACCGCCTGCGGAAAGGAGGCGGAGCATATTCATATTACATAGGACTTGTGTAAGCCAGGCATTTTATTCTGTCACCGGTTCGGTGAAGCATTCCACGATTGTTAAAACAGCAGATATGAAAAAGCAGTCAGGTCGCTCCTGAATATCTATCACGATCTCCTTTTGGAGGAAGCAGACGCCCTGCGGATCCTGCGCGTGCGGACCGGTCCCCTCTGATGCGGACGCGGAAGTCAAAAATGATCCGCAGTGCGGCAGCTTCAAAATTACTATGAAGGTTCCCGGGTTTAGGGACAGTTCCTTAGAGTTTTCTTAAAATTTATAAAATGTCGAAAAATGGGGATGACGTGTCGAAAAAATTCTGCTATTATGATAAAGAATAGGAGGATTCTTTCATGGCAGCAAAAAAAAGAAGAAAAAGAAGGAGATCCAGTGCGCGGAATAGCAGTGACAGAAGGCAGCTGGTGCCTGTCCTGGCAGCAGTGTTTTTGATTATTATTATTCTGATCATTATGCTGATCAATTATCTGGTGAAAAAATACAGTCCATCCGATGAGAGAATGGATTTATATTCATATTTTAATCTGGAACAGGGAGATGAGGCGGCGATCATTCTGGAGGACAGACTTACGGAATTTCGTGCACGGATTATGGACGGGGAGGCGTATGTGACGACGGATTTCCTGTATGAACAGCTGAATCAGCGTTTCTATTGGGATGCAAAGGAAAATCTTCTTCTGTACACGACTCCCACTGAGGTTATCACTGCAAATGTGGGAAGCAAAGAATATACCGTGGCCAAGGAAAAATATACGGAAAGCTATGTGCCGGTAAAGGTAGACGGCGACACGGCTTACGTGGCGCTGAAATACATTCAGAAATATACAGCCATGGAATTCGAGGTTATGACGGATGAAGTCAACAGGGTGCACATTCAGAAGAACTTCGGCACCTTTGACACAGTGGCCGTGAAAAAAGATGCCAGGGTGCGTTTTGAGCCGGACATTAAGAGCCCTATCCTCACGGACACAGTGAAGGGAGACGCCCTCTATGTACTGCCCCCGGATACGGAAGCGGAGACGGAGATGCCGGATGACTGGACCAGAGTGCGCACGAGTAACGGCTTCATCGGCTATATCCGCAATAAATATCTGGGAGAGAAAGGGCAGGAGACAAAGGAGCCGAATTATACGGATCCGGAGTATCCCTGTATTAAGAAGGATTATACCATTAATCTGGCATGGCATCAGGTAACGAATGCAGATGCCAATAATACAGTCCTGGAGATGATTGCCAAAACCAAGGGACTGACTACCATTTCTCCTACCTGGTTTTTCCTCAGTGACAATGAGGGCAATATCGAGTCTCTGGCAAGCCAGACTTATGTGAACTACTGCCATCAAAACGGGATCGAGGTATGGGCTCTGGTAAATGATATTGAATACAAGGACACCATCAAAGATTATGATATTTTGTCCAGAACTTCATCCCGTCAGCGGCTGGTGAACAATCTGATTGCCAAAGCCATAGAATTTGACCTGGACGGCCTGAACATTGACTTTGAGTTCATCAACGGAGATTCTGCAAAGGCATTCGTTCAGTTTATACGGGAATTGTCCATTATGTGCCGTCTGAACGGAATTGTCCTTTCGGTGGATAACTATGTCCCTGCGGACCATAATCTGCTTTATAACCGGACGGAGCAGGGAATTGTGGCGGACTATGTGATTATCATGGGCTATGATGAACATTATGCCACTTCACCGGAAGCCGGTTCTGTCGCAAGCATTGAGTGGGTGAGAAAAGGAATTGAGGATACTTTGACAGAGGTTCCGGCGGAAAAGGTGATTAATGCAGTTCCTTTCTACACAAGGCTGTGGGAGGAACGGCCCAAGACAGAGGAAGAGCTGGCTGAGGAATCGGAAAGTGAAGAATTTGTACCTTATGTGGTAACCAGTAAAGCCTACGGCATGGATACGGCAGACAGCCTGGTATCGGAGCATGGCGCAGAGAAGGTCTGGAACGATGAATGCGGCCAATATTATGCGGAATATACGGAGAATGGGAATACCTATAAGATTTGGCTGGAGAATGAGGATTCTATTGAATTGAAGGCCGCACTGATCCGTGAGTACAATCTGGCCGGCATAGCGGCCTGGAAGCTCGGATTTGAGCGCCAGGATATCTGGGACATTATTCTGCGTTACGTGAATTGACTTTGTGTTCCGGATGAAATGAGACATGGAATAAAAGAAACCGCCATATATTTTACAAAGAAATATATGGCGGTTTTTCATGGTAATTTTGCGGAAATTAAAGGAGAAAATGATAAGGAGAAGCCGTGTCATCGGATCGGGAATGGCTCTCCTGGTTCTGGCAAGCGCCTGCTATTTTGCAAGAGGAAGCTTCTGGGAACAGGCAGAAGGAAAAGCGGGTCGGACGGATTCCGGGCTGGTGATTCTGGATGCCGGACATGGAGGAAATGATCCCGGCAAAATCAGTGTGGACGGAACCCAGGAAAAGGATCTGAACCTTAAGATTGCAGGGAAGCTGAAAGAGCTTCTGGAACAGCAGGATATTGAGGTGGTGATGACCCGTGAGGGGGATCAGGGCCTGTATGATGAAAATGCCTCCAACAAAAAGGCCCAGGACATGAAGCGGCGCTGTGAACTGATCAATGAGGAGCAGCCGGCCTGTGTGATCAGCATACACCAGAACAGCTACCACGAAGAGGCGATTCACGGGGCGCAGGTATTCTACTATGGAACATCCAGGGAGAGCCAGAGCCTTGCGGAGCTGATTCAAGAGGAACTGGTCCGCTTTGCGGATCCCGAGAACCACAGACAGGCCAAGGCCAATGATACCTATTATCTGCTGAAAAAGACCCAGGTGCCGGTGGTAATTGTGGAGTGCGGTTTTTTAAGCAACTGGGAGGAAAATGGAAAGCTTAAGGATGAGGGGTATCAGGATCAGCTGGTGTGGGCTATACATATGGGAGTTATGAGGTATCTGAACCAGTAGAAACAGATAAAGAAAGCATTATTCTGAGGGTATATGCGGCAGAGATAATTTTTGGCCTTTTTGTATAGTTGTGGTTGCAAATGGGCAAAAATATGCTATAATAGATAAAAACACATGAGGTAAATACAATGGATAAGCAGCTGAGAGGAAAAAATGCCCAAGGATGGGGATAATATACACCCATAATTGGGCATTTTTTTAGTTTGAAGCATTGCGAAAGGAAAGTCGGGTATGTTATGAAGAATGGAATTCGGACAGTACTGATTATACATGATGAACTGAAGGACAGGAGAACGCTATGCCTGTCCTCTTTTTTGGAGTTTTGCGGAATATGGACGGATGAGATCTCGGATAGCTGCGGAGAAGAAATCGTGGAATTACTGGATGGAAGATATGACCTGTCTTTATACTTATGGGAGACAGAACAGTCTATGGAGCCGGATCCGTCCTGGAGAGAATCCGTAGTGGCGATTAACTATGGGGACGTGGAGCAGGTAAAAGATGGCGTGTGCCTCAAGACGATAGACAAGTGTCTGGAGATGA
Organism: Lachnoclostridium sp.; assembly: GCA_021770065.1. Taxonomy (GTDB): domain Bacteria; phylum Bacillota; class Clostridia; order Lachnospirales; family Lachnospiraceae; genus Laedolimicola. The sequence continues at coordinate 41,151 of JAETRR010000022.1, forward strand.
TGGAGGAGTGCTATGATGAAAAGGATTCATGCGATATAAAGACATTAAAAAAGCTGAGTGAGATTTATCTAAGCGAACAGTTAAGAATATATGATTATAATGGAAAGTACTATTTTTATAGTAAGGAATCCTCCCAAAAGGCCTACCAATGCTATTCGGAGGCGTATCAGAAATTGGATGATATTTTATTAAATGGCTTAAATGAGTCTTTTGTGGAATATGCAAAAGCGTACTGTATAAAATGCATGCATCAGCTGGCATTAGCCATGAAATGGATTCAGAGATATGATGTGCCCAGGGTTATTGAAACATTGAAGGATATTACAGACAATGATAAAAAGCTTATTTCCTGCTGGTATTTAATGGGCCAGCTGTCAGCCGGAGAGCGAACAACCTATTTGAAATTTCCGGCAGTCAATTACTATCAAAAGTGTGTAAATGAGATGTGTCAGACGGGCCGTCCCATAATCGGGATTGAAAAAGTTTATTATGCCATGGGAGGCTACTGGGAAAAGGTGCGCAGAAAATGGAGCAGGGCTATAGTGGATTACAAAAAAGCTTACGCTGCGAACAGGAGCTCCTTCCGGGCGTTATATAAAATTGGAGTATATAAGCAGGAAACAGAATGTAATTACAAGGAAGCATTGAATGATTACAGAGGAATCCTGGAACTATTGAACAGGAAGACGGAAGCGGATTATTTACAGCCGATAGAGGCGGAGTATATATTTAAAACACTTATCCGGATGTTGGATATTTATATGGAATTATCAGAGGATAGACGGGTGCAGGCGGTTTATCAACAGTTAAAAGATTTGAATGAACGCCATAAGAACAACCGCTTTTATCCGGAATTTTATGGGCTGACAGAAGAAGCTGCAGGATTCCGAAGATTAACACAGGAACGGATATCGTTAAAAAAGGCAGAAATTAAAGTTCACAATTACTATAATGGTAATCGGAAAAGTTTAAATTACAATTATGAGATAAGAGGGAAGAACTATGGCTGAGAAAAAGATGATCCTGGAGATAGAGAGTGAGCATGGGGTTAAATATGAAAGCATAGAGGAATTCTCCCGGTCTTTATTTGGAGATGTATATTACAATGCTTTCAAAATGACGGAACGCGTTATTGATGTGAACTCGAAGTATGAGGAGGGGAAGCATGAACGTCTCTATAATATAATATCCTTTATGGGAGAAAGAGGGACAGGAAAAACGTCTGTTATGCGTTCGTTTGCAGAGGCTTTGAAAACCTGCGATGAGAAGAAATACAGGAAGTTTTTTAAGGAACATACCGGATTTGAAATGGAAGAAGGATATACGCCCTTTTTGAATACAGAGTTTATTGCGCTGGAAAATATTGATGCTTCTCTTCTTGAGGAGAGAGAAGACATATTTGAAGTTGTTCTGGCTAAAATGATGGCAAAGTTTATGAAGGCGGCGGAAGAGAAAAACGGAAAGGAACGCATGCGGTTTCAAGACTCGGATTTGCTGAGAGAATTTGAGGAAATATACAGAAGCAAGCGCAATATGAACGGCAAGGAGCAGGATAATTACGGCTATGGGATATCTCCGGTAGAGCTGCTGCAGAATTTGTCAGGAAGCCTGGCATTGAGGGACAAATTTTGTAAATTTGTCCCTGATTTTTTGAAAGCGATTTCCGGAAATTCTGCAAAAGAGCAATTCCTGGTTATCTGTATTGATGACCTGGATATTAATAAAGAGAATGGCTTTGATATGCTGGAACAGATTCACCGGTATTTTATGGTTCCGCGGGTTCTTATCTATCTGGCAGTTTCTGAAGAACATCTTATGGATATTTGCAAAAATCACTTTGACGGCGTGTATAGGGAAAGTGAACGGCTGGCGCGGGCTTATACGGATAAAGTACTTCCCTTTTCGCAGAGAATCTATATGCCGGTGCTGCTGGCCAAAAAATCCGGTATCACAATAGGGAATAAGACAATTCAGCAGAGCCGTGACGGGGATAAGAATGACTATACAATTAAAAAGGCGATTCTCTGGAAAATGGCTCACAGGACAAATATTCTTTTTGACGGCTGTGGTTTGAAAACTCATTTTTACGAGCCGGAAGATATCAGAGCGCTGACGAATTTGTACTGTTTTCTGAACTCGCTGAAAAAACTGCATATGAATAACTGCCGGCTGTATACGAGAACAGAGAAAGATGCAGAAAAAGGCGGTGAAGTTGAGAAAGCAAATACTGGATTTCTGGAAACCCTGGATCTTAACATTTCAAATATTCTGGATGACATCTGCAATCGTATGGCTAATGATAAATTGAACGAGATGCAGATAAAAGTACTGCAGCGGATATATAAAACGGATCCTACGCGCCAGGGAGAGGAAATATTGAATTATATCGAACAGATGATAGATGATGCTGATTTTGTAAATGATTTACAGTTTTTTAAAAAGTATAATATAGGAGAGATTTTCCGTGGAATTTATGTTTTAGGGCGCGAGAATAAGGAAGAAAAGCCTATGCTGCATTGTATTATGGCTTTGGCCTCGGCACTTATGACCAGGCTGTATATGCATTCCCTATACGAAAAAACAAAAGAAAAAAGACAAAGAGACTACGATATTTTGCAAAGCTATATATCGGATACTGTAGTGGGAAGCTGGGGAAATTATTTATCTCCGCTGCTCAATGTGGAAGAGTTATTTGAATCACATCAAAAGTATGAAATGGGTTACATAAATGTGGCCAATACAGATGATGATATGGAAATCACTTCTGTTCCAGATGCGGATTTTGATACGTTTCTAAAAAATATGCAAGAGCAGGATACGGTAAAGGAATTGGAAGTGCTGCTGATGTTTTTTGTAAATTGGGGGTATGGAAAGAAAGGGACGGCCTGTGTCCTGGAGATGGAAAAGATAGGAGTACCACAAACGAAGGAAAAGGAAAATGCGGAAAATCATTTTTCAGATGACACACAAAACGGAGTCATACGAATAAAGTGCAAAAATGAAAGAATTACTTTTGACAGATGGGGATTTGTGATAAATTCCGCTCGTTATGTTGAATATTTCGAACAAGTGCATAAGACTCTCTGCGATGCGGTTGTGAAATGCTTTCATATTGAGGAAGAAAAAGAAAAGATTAAAAAAATAGAAGAAGTAATTACAAACAATTCATTGTACCAGAATTATAAAGAATGGGAGAAAGGATATGGCTATGCGGTAATACCCTTTTATAATATTGATATGCTCTATAACATTGAAAAAAGAATAAAAGCGGAAAATGAAAAGCGCTATCCAAATGGGATTGGGAAAGAGATGATTTTTGAATCTATCCTGCAGGACTATGATTTATTGGAAGAGCAGCTGAATAAAGAAGATGATTTTTACCGGGATGAATATCCCAAAGAGGAATTTTCCAAACATAAAACGTTTGTGGATATATATAGAAGTTGTCCTTTTATTCAGTATTTACGGGAGAAAAAGAACAGCCTGAAGGACAGAATGAACGATTTCATCTATGAGAAAGTTGTCCTGGCAGATTACACAAGAGGAGAAGAAAGAGAACTGTCATCAGAGATTGGAGAATACTGATAATCATGCTGGATAATTTAGAAAAGGTACTGAAGATAATGTTTGGGAAGGTCTCTCCCGAAATGGTCTTTCAAGAGAGAATTCACAGTGAAGCAATCAGAGAAAGTGAATTTGTGCGCATGATGCGGGGATATGAAGGCACGTACAGCGATACGGAGCTTTCAAATCTGTATGATTATCTGGTGCGCAATTTTGAAAGCAGCTTTTTTGCTTTGGATGTTATGCCGGGAAGAAGCCCTTCGCTCAATGTCTTTCATCTTTTGTTCTGGTATGGGAATTGGATATTAACAATTGAGAACGGAGAAATTCTGTGTCAGTATAAATGGCTTCTGCATTGGAGAATGAGTACCATTAGTTTAAGTGAAGATTTGTTTATCGCAGCATTTCTGGCATACAGGGAAAAGAATGAACGCATACGTAGAACGGCATTTGGCTGGAAACCTGTTATTACACATAACAATGTTCAGCTGCATCGGGTTCTTGAACACGGAATGTCAGAAAATCATTATCATTTAAAGGGATCGGGGCCCATTTTTCACTTATCCTGGATTAGCATTATGAACGATATTATGGATGCTAATTTTTTGAAGTATTTCCGAAAACTGGATTCGGAACGGCGGATGTTTCATGTGAACTATGATGCCGGTTGCTGCGAAGCTCCCTTTGAGGTTCAAATTTTACAGGCAGCATTGATAAGAGTGTTTTTATGTTACCAATATATGAGACAGCCTCTGGAACTATGTGAAGAAAATTGGTACGGGGATGTGCAAAAGGTCATTCAATGCCTGCAGAATCCGGAGGCAATATGCTTAAAACGCTATGAGATACAAGGATTTATCCGGAAGATGAATCGTGTAAGGGGGCTTTGGCATGCCGCAGAGCTTCCGGATTATGCATTGAACGGTCTGGGAGCAGCCAATTACAATATGGAGGAGGAAACAGCAGTCTATCAGGGGGAGCGCTGGTTTTTATATACATCTTTCTGGTATTTAAACAGGGAACCGGCGGATATGGGATATTTGCCGGATTTACTTTATGCTTATATACTGATAAAAGAAAATATACGTTCCGAATTGATTCAGAGCAATAATTATATAGGCTTTGAAAATTTTCAGATATATCAGGATAGGAAAGAATTTTTTTTGGAATCTCCTTTTTATCAGAGAGGGCTTGTGAGGGAAGCTGTCCGCAATAACCTGCTGAGCGGAAATGTATTGACTCTGGAGGCCAGAATTGCGCCGAAAGAAAGTGCGGAAAAAATGATGGCCTGCATAAGAAAACTGGATAACTTTATAGTAAAAAATGAAGCTTACAAAAGCAGGTTTTTTTACACGGTTCATTTTATTAAAGAAACAGAAAAAATGCCGGATAAAAGCCCGGTTCTTTTATGCAGAGATTGTAAAGTACGTGAAAAGGCAAAAAAAGGAGCCCTGGCATTGGCAGATATGCGAGAGAGGTATCCGGAGTATGCAGTGAGAATAAGAGGTATTGATGCGGCTTCACAGGAAATCTCCTGTCGGCCGGAAGTATTTGCGCAGGTATTCCGCTTCCTTTCGGATCATGTCCGGCAGGGCACAGAGTTTTTTGGAAAATCATTGCCGCAATTGAGGATGACGTATCATGTGGGAGAAGATTTTTTTGATATACTAAGCGGGATTCGGGCAATTGATGAGGCGATTCACTTTTTAAATATGCCATGCGGTGCAAGAATGGGGCATGCACTTGCTCTCGGGGTGGATGTTGAGGACTGGTATCGTTCTAAGAATAACAGGATTTTACTTTCACAACAGGAATATCTGGATAATGTGGTCTGGCTGTATCATGTGCTGGCTGCATTCAGAATAGAAGATACATCGGCAATAAAAGAGCATTTAAAGAAGGAGTATGACTACTATTTTCAGCTTATATATGGTAATTCGATGGATGAAGAAGATTTGGACTGCATAAACAGGAAGGCCAGGGAGTACTATCAGGGAACCGAGTGGGAAAATTATTACAGAGTAAAAAAACTGCAATTTAGTATCGAAACGTATTATGCAGCATGGCGGCTGAGGGGGGACGATCCAGACCTGTACAGACGGGGGTTTTTTGAGAACAGGAGAACCTTTGACTGTATGAGATATACGTATTCTTTTTATGCAGTCAACAGAAAATTTCCTCAAAAGAGGCAGGATACCAGGTATTTTCAGGAAAATGCACTTTTGTATTACTATTATCATTTTGACTGGAATGTGCGGTATGAGGGAGGAAAACGGGTAGAGATCAAAATACTGCCGATGTACAAAAAGGCAGTGGCAAAGATACAAAAGGAAATGCAGAGGAGAGTAGCAGAGTACGGCATCGGTATAGAAACGAATCCGTCTTCAAATTATTTGATTGGAACATTTAAACGTTATGACAAGCATCCGATTATTCAATTTTATAATAGGAATTTGACAAATGACTGGGAGCAGCTGGCGGACTGCCCGCAGCTTTGTGTTTCAATCAATACAGATGACAGCGGTGTTTTTAGTGTTTCACTTGAAAATGAATATGCATATATGGCGCTTGCTTTGGAGAAAATGAAGGATCAAAATGGCAGACCTTTATATAATAAAAGCATGATTTACCAGTGGCTGGATGATATAAGGAACATGGGCATCGGGCAGACCTTTTTAGACAGAAATGAAATGGTAAGAGCCAGACAGGAATGGGAGGGCAGTTCCGGTTCTGAAAATGCCGGGAGTGAAATGGGAAAAAAATCCCATTCTACACTCCTTTCATCCATTCATCCATCCGATCCTCAATAATCTCAAACTGGGCAGGCCCTATATCCAGCAGGAAGGTATGGAAATCCTTTAGGTTAAATTTTTCGCCAAGGGTTTCCTCCGCCTTCTCCCTGAGCTTTGTAAACTCCAGATATCCCCCGTAATAAGCGAGATAGAGAGCAGGTTCCTCCACCATAATCTCATAAATCTCCCTGCAGGTATTCTCGTCAACCCCCAGAAACTCCACTGTATCCTCAAAGGTCCAGCCCTCATAGTTAATGCCGATATCAGTCAGGCAGTAGAGAGCCAGGGTGTAAGTCTTGTTCAGCTCATTCAGTTGAACCATTTTATCATCTAACCCGGCCAGCCGGTAAGCATAGATTTCGGCATAGGTCCCCCATCCTTCCGAGTACCCGGAGAAGCCGAAAAGTTTACGGATAGCAGAAGGATTCTTCCCGTAGAAATAGGTTGTCTGATACAGATGTCCCGGAAAGCCCTCATGGGCAAGCGTGACAAATTGTTCAATGTCATCGCTGGAATGCTTATTGTTAATATAAATAGCGTTGTTTTCCAGATAATCAACAGGCGGAAGAATATAGTAAGCCGGATTCATATATTCCTCCATAGAGGCCGGAACATAGCTCACCTTAAAGGGAAGTTCGCCGGAGGCCGGGAAATCCCCGGCAATCCCATCCTTTAACAGATTCAGAACCGTGTAAGGGTCACTAAGATCCACCGGACATTCCATCATGCGGTCAAAATCATCATATTCCAGGGACAGATTCCAGATGTTTTCCAAGTCGTTTTGAAGATTCGTCATAATCAGGTCTTCAAATTCCTTTACGGATTTATCCGAGCCGGTAGAATCCCGTACAAGAAGCTCATAGAATTCTCTTCCGTCCTCAAAATAACAGAGACCCGCATCATTTTCGGAAGAGCCTTTAAGCCCGGCCAGCTCATCTGCCAGATAGCCGTAGGCAGGAATCAGCGTGTTCCGGATCAGATCTTCATTTTCTGCCCGATAACTCTCTTTTTCCTCCTCCGTGAGGAAATCCGTTTCTTCAAGACGCAGGTTAAAGCTGTCAATGAGATAGTGATTTTCCGGATCCTCCATAAACTGCCGGCACTGATCGATTACCTTGTCGGCTTCAAAGTCCGGCATAAAAAATCCGTTATCCGCCTGCTCCTGTTCAAAAGCCATCAAATCCTTAAAATAATCGGGGAACAGCCGCAGCGTGTCGAGGTAATCTGCAACATCCTGCTTTTTATAAAATTTGTATTCTGCCAGAAGGGTAGGCAGATAGGACTGTACTCCATTAGTAGGCGAGAGATAATCATAATAGAGCCGGAACTTTTCTGTCTTTAAATTATCTTCCCCATAAGTCAGCATGATATCATAAATCAGCTTTTGATCTTCCGTCAGCTGTTCATAATCAAATTCTTTCAGTTCCTTTAACATATCCCGGAGTTCCCGAAAGGATTCCTCCTCATATTCCTTCGAGAAGCTGCCGAAGGATATCTCGTAATCGTCAATTCCATAGCTCTCGGGAAAGGCGAGAGTCCAATGGAGATTCATAATATTCTCTGTGATATCAGACACAAAAACCTCATTGGTAAAGGCGTCAAAGCGCTCCTGTGTCTCATCCGCTTTTTTCCCGGACTTACAGGCGGCTATGGGGAGAATCATCAGAGATAAGGCGAGAAACAGGGCCATGGAATGTCTGCAAAGTGTGCGGCTGGTAGTCTTTTTCTTCATTGTCTGTCAGCTCCTCCTTGGGATTTATATTAGTTTTGACTTTATAGGTAAAGAGATATTTATGCATCCTCCGATTCCGGTACACGGGGCAGAGTGAAGATAAATTCTGTTCCGACACCTTCTGTGGAAATGGCGTTGATATGCTCCCCGTGGGAGGTGATGATTTCCTTTACAATAGACAGGCCCAGCCCGGTTCCGCGTTTGTCCCTGCCCCGGGAGGCATCCGTCTTGTAAAAGCGTTCCCAGATCTTTTTCATACTGTCCCTGGGGATTCCGATTCCTTCATCCTTTACGGAGATAAAGACCTTTTCGTGACGCAGGGTAGTCTCGATGGTAATGACGGAGTTGTTACGGCTGAACTTAATGGCATTATCAATGAGATTATACATGACCTGTTGAATCTTTCCCATATCTGCGGACACATACTGCTGCTTTGCGTCGAAGAGAAGTTCAATGGTAATATGGCGCTCGCGGCATTGCCCCTCGAAGGAAGCAATGGTATTTTTTATCACTCCATTGATATCAAAATTTGTGATATCCAGGCGGTTCCGTTTGGTGTCAAAAGAATTCAGGGCCAGTAAACCGCTTGTGAGCTTGTTGAGCCGTTCCGTTTCCATAAGGACTGTATTCAGATATTTTTCCTGCATTTCCGGAGGGATGGTTCCGTCCAGGATGGCTTCCAGGTAGCCCTTGATAGAAGTTAAGGGAGAGCGGAAGTCATGGGAAATGTTGGCTACGAATTTTTTCTGGTACTCGTCGCTTTCTCCCAGTTCGTGGGCCATAAAATTCAAGGTATCCGCCAGCTGCCCAATCTCATCCTCTTCATAGATTTCCAGGGTATACTTGAAGTTGCCCTGCGCATACTGCCGGGCGGCCTCCGTGATCTTCATCAGCGGCCGGTACACCGTAAACGTAAATACGGCCAGGACTAAGAGGGAGAGAAGAAATACCAGCAAAACGGTAAGGTAGGTGATATTTAGAAGCTGATCCCGCTGATACAGAATGGACGACAGGGGGATATGAATCAATACATAGCCCCTGGTTCTGAAGTTATAAGTAATGGGAGCGGCGACAGACAGCATCTCTTCTTCAAAAGTATCATAGAAGCTTCCGATCATGTAATAGCGGTTTCCCATATCAGTGGGATCAAAATCGCTCATGGACAAAGAGGAGCCTTCCGAAAAGCCGGCATCAGAGTCAACCAGAATGCTTCCGTCTGAATTCAAAAGCCAGATGGAGGCACCCAGATAAGTGTCCAGAGCCTGAAATTGGGAGTGAATGGCTCTAAGTGAGTCTGAGTCGGAGCTTCGGGAATAATAGCTCCGCACAAAATTGGTCGAAATGTAGTTGGCTTCCTTATAGAGGCTTTCCGCTTTTTCAGAGGTCAGATGATTTAAGGTCATCTGTGAACTGAAGGTGGCAATGATAAAGAAACTTAAGAAGCCGAATACCACATATGTTAATATAAATTTTAAAAAGAGGGAGTGTTTCATAAAGCGTCTATCCTCTGACTTCAAATTTGTAACCGATTCCCCATACGGTAGCCAGGCTCCAGGCAGGGTGATCTTTGATCTTTTCCCGGAGACGCTTGATATGTACATCTACAGTACGCGTATCTCCGATATACTCATATCCCCAGATATGATCCAAAAGCTGCTCTCTGGTAAATACCTGGTTAGGCGAGGAGGCCAGAAAATAGAGGAGCTCAAGCTCCTTGGGCGGCATATCTACGGGTACGCCTTTATAGAGCACCGAGTAGTTCGTCTGATTGATTACCAGATCGGGATATTCCACCACTTTTGCCGAGGATTTGGGTACATCCTGCTTGGACGGCTGATAGCGCCGGAGCACGGCCTTTACCCGGGCTACCAGCTCTTTGGAATCAAAGGGCTTGATAATATAATCATCGGCGCCCAGTTCCAGGCCCAGCACCTTGTCAAAGACCTCGCCTTTGGCAGAGAGCATAATAATCGGAGTCGCTGATTTGGCCCGGACCTCCCGGCACACCTGATAACCGTCAATGCCGGGAAGCATCAGATCCAGCAGAATCAGATTGGGTTCAAAGCTGTCAAATACAGACAGGGCTTCCTCACCGTCATGGACCATCATGGTCTCGAAGCATTCTTTAGTAAGATAGAGGGAAATAAGTTCCGCAATATTGGCATCATCATCAACAATGAGAATTTTTTGTTTTGCTACCATAATATATCTGTCTCCTTACTTAAATTCCGCAATGGTAACGCCGGCATCGCCCTCCCCGAATTCACCCAGGCGGAATGATTTTACATATTTACAGCGCTTAAGATGGCTGTGAACCGCCTTTCTCAGAGCGCCGGTTCCCTTTCCGTGGACAATGCGCACAGAAGGAAGGTGTGCCAGGGAAGCGTCATCCAGATATTTGTCCAGGTGTGCCAGGGCCTCATCTACCGTCATGCCGATGAGGTTGATCTCTGTGCTGACACTGGCGGACTTGCTCATTTTAATCTTTCCGGCACCGCTCCTGCTGAAATTCTTTCCGGTAATCACCGGTTCGTCAATCAGCTCCAGATCCGAAATATTGACCTGTGACCGCAGAATGCCCATCTGTACGAAAAGATTTCCCCTTGCATCCGGCAGGGAAGAAACAGATCCTTCCAGGTTGAGGCTTAACACGCGGACTGCATCCCCCAGATGCAGAGCCGACGGCTTCAGCTGTTTCCCGGGCGCCTGATCCTTTTTGAGGGAAAGCTTTTCTTCTGTTTTCTGAATGCGCTCCCGAAGCCGGGCGCGCTCCGCTTCCATCTCGCTTACGGAAATATTGGACTTGCCGAACTTGTGGAAGTCCTTCATGGTCTGATCCGCATAGGCTTTGGCTTCCTTAAGAATCTTCCGGGCCTGTTCGTTGGCTTCCCGCAGAATGCGTTCTCTCTGATCCTCCAGTTTCTCCTGTTTCTTTTCCAGGGCGGCGCGGAGACGTTCAATCTCTTCTTTGTGAAGGCGGATTTCCTCCTGCTCCAGGGCACTGGTTCTGCGGCTGGCCTCCAGATCCGCCAGGAGCTCCTCAAAGCTTTCATTCTGCTCGCCAAGATGCGTTTTTGCCTCCTTGATTAAGAAAGGGGGAAGCCCGAGCTTCGAGGAAATGGCGAAGGCATTGCTCTTGCCCGGAATTCCGATCAGCAGCCGGTAGGTAGGGCTTAAGGTATCCACATTGAATTCACAGGAGGCATTTTCCACCCGGGGCGTGGAGAGGGCAAAAACCTTCAGCTCACTGTAGTGGGTGGTAGCCATGGTCCGGATGCCCATCTTGTGGAGATGGGAGAGAATGGAGATGGCGAGTGCCGCTCCTTCTGCGGGATCGGTTCCGGCACAGAGTTCATCGAAAAGCACCAGTGAGTTCAGCGAAGCCTCCTTCAATATACGGATAATATTCGTCATATGGGAGGAGAAGGTGCTTAAGGACTGCTCAATGCTCTGCTCATCGCCGATATCAGCATACACATCCTCAAATAAAGCCAGCTCTGAGTGCGGGGCGGCGGGAATCTGAAGTCCGGCCTGGCCCATAAGGGTCAGCAGTCCCACTGTTTTCAGAGACACGGTTTTTCCTCCCGTGTTCGGTCCTGTTACAATGAGCAGATCGAAATCTTTTCCAAGCTGAATCGTCACGGGAACTACTATGTTCGGGTCAAGGAGGGGATGCCGCCCGTCCCTGATATGGATCTGCCCTCTGGTATTGAATTCGGGCCGGGATGCATTCATGCTTTTTGCAAGAGCGGCTTTTGCAAAGATAAAATCAAGCTCTGTCAAAAGCTCATAGTCCTGGAGAATGGCTTCCGTAAAAGAAGCGGTTTCCTCGCTTAAGCGCTCCAGAACGTGCTCAATCTCTTCCTGTTCCTTTAAATACAATTCTTTTAGATCGTTATTCAGTTTTACCACTGCCATAGGTTCTACAAACAGGGTGGAGCCCGTGGAGGATTGATCGTGTATCATGCCGGGAACTTGGCTGCGGTATTCTGCCCGGACAGGAACACAGTAACGGCCGTTTCTCTGGGTAATTACAGCATCCTGCAGGTAGCTGCGCGAAGAGCCGTTGATGAGTCCTGAGAGAGTGCTGTGAATCCGCCCGTTTGCGGTCTGGATATTTTTTCGCACCTGCTTAAGCCCCGGGCTGGCATCGTCGCTTATCTCATCCTCTGACAGGATACATCTTCGGATCTCTGCGGACAGAGGAGTACAGGGCTCAAGGGCCGAAAAGAGGGGATCAAGGCTGTCCGTGGAATCCTCATCCGTTTCCGCATTCCGGGCGTACCGTTTGGCCCGTCCTGCAGTTTCCAGGAGGCTGCATACCTGTAAAAGCTCCCCGGCATTTAAGGAACCTCCGATCTCCAGTCTTTTGAAGGAAGCTCTCACATCCCGGATACCGGAGAAGGAGACGCTTCCATTCCGGTATAAGCGTTTCAGTGCGTCATCGGTCTCGTTCTGCGCCTGAAGGATCTCCCCAAGACTGTGTCCGGGAACCAGGGAGAGGCAGCGCTTCCTGCCGCCTTCGCTTCCGGCAAGAAGAGCCAGCTGTTCTGTAATTTTGTCATACTCTAATGTTTTTAATACTTTCTCGTTCATGTATCTTATTTTACCCTACTTTTGACGGAAAAGAAAGGGCTTTTTCGCTGCGAAGCCGGGCCATGGCTTTTCCATATCCGTGTTCGGACGGTTCGTGTACACCATGTCTGCTCTTGCCGGATGTAAAATCCGTCAATATCAGACATGGCGTTCACGAACAGCCGGACACTTGATATTGGAAAAGCTATGACCCGGTTTCGCAGCTGCCGCTTGAACTGTAACAACATAACAAAATCTGGACAGAAAAGAGAAAATGTATTAGAATGTAATATAGTGTACATGGTCAGCAGATTTACAGCAGTGGAGAAATCTTATGGCGGAAGAAAAGAATCGGGAAGAAGAGGAATTTTCCTTTGTGAAGGAGAAGATTAAGCGTCAGCGTTTTTATCAGAATAAGACATTCCGAAAGGTGGTATTTCATCTTGTACTGGCAGTTGTGTGCGGAATCACGGCCTGCTTCGTCTTTGTGATTTCCTATCCCTGGATGGAAGAACGGTTTCAGAAAGAGGAGCGCCAGCAGATCAGCCTGCCCCGGGAGGAAGAAGAGGAAGAGCCGGTGCCGGTGGTGCCCCAGGAACCGGAACCGCCCCAGGAGCCCATTGTCATCACGGAATCTGTGGAGCTGGAGCTTGAGGACTACAGGAAGCTTTATACAAAGCTGAAAAGCATAGCCGACGAGTGTGCCAGAAGTCTGGTTACGGTAACGGCGGCAAGCAATGATAAGGACTGGTTCAACGAGACTTACGAGAGCCGGGAGCAGACCAGCGGGCTTCTGGTGGGAAATAACGGAGTGGAGCTTCTGGTGCTTACGATTTATTCCAGGGTTCAGTCGGCGGATCGGCTTCAGGTAACTCTGGCCAGCCATACAAGCATTGACGCGGTTTTGAAGAATTATGACACGGTGACGGATCTGGCGGTGCTCAGTGTGAATCTGGCGGATCTGCCGGAGGGAACCATGGATCAGATTGAGATGGCAGATCTGGGAGGAAGTTCCCGGAATATGCGTGCGGGTGAGCTGGTGATTGCAGCGGGAAGCCCGGCAGGCGTGTCCGGCTCTGTACTTTACGGCAATCTGGTATCCTCCGGATATACGGTGAGCGTTATTGACGGGGAATACGAGCTGCTTCTCACAGATATGCCGAAGGCTTCCGAGAGCAGCGGTGTGCTTTTGAATCTGGAAGGGCAGATTGTGGGAATTATCCAACAGGGCTATCAGGGATCGGGAGATACGCTGACGGCCTATGGGATTTCCGATATGAAGGACGTGATAGAGCATCTTTCCAACAGCCAGGATCTGGTATATATCGGTATTTTCGGAACGGATGTGACAGAGGAGACGGCTGCGGCTCAGGAACTGCCGGAGGGTGTATATGTAACCGGCGTGGAAATGAATTCTCCGGCCATGGATGCCGGAATCCAGCAGGGAGATGTCATTATAGAGATTAACGGACAGCCTATCACCGGGATTTCGGAGATCCAGGAGATGCTGCTGAAGTTTTCCAGAGAGCAGGTGATACAGGTACTTGTGATGCGCCTTGGAAAAGAGGGGTATAAAGAAATTCCATTCAGCGTGACCCTGGATCAGCTGTAAAGGGATGATATGAGGAGGGTGTTATGAAATATATTGAGAGCTTTCGGGAGGGTGACAGGATTTCCGGCGTTTATCTGTGCAAATACAGACAGTCTGCCGTGACGAAGAACGGCAAGGCATACGAGAATGTTATTATGCAGGACAAGACGGGCACCATTGATTCCAAGATCTGGGATCCGAACTCCCAGGGAATTGAGGAGTTTGAGGTTCTGGACTACGTGGATGTTATGGCAGAAGTTACCAGTTTTCAGGGAACTCTGCAGCTTAATATCAAGCGGGCCAGGAAAGCAAGGGAAAGCGAATATAAGGCGGCGGATTACCTTCCGGTCAGCGACAGGGACATTGAGGTGATGTACCGGGAACTGATGGAATTTGCGGATCGGGTGCAGGAGCCTCATCTAAGAGCGCTGCTCCAGGATTTTTTTGTAAAGGATCAGGAATTTATCAGAGCCTTTAAGCTTCATTCCGCAGCGAAAAGCGTGCACCACAGCTTTGTGGGCGGCCTTTTGGAGCATACCTTAAGTGTGTGCAGGCTCTGCGGCTTTTATGTGGAGGCATATCCTGTTTTGAACCGGGATCTGCTGTTTGCGGCGGCCATGTGCCATGACATCGGCAAGGTCTATGAGCTGTCGGATTTCCCGGAAAATGATTATACCGATGAAGGACAGCTTCTGGGACATATTGCCATGGGAAGCGAGATGGTGGGGGAACGGGCAAGGCGGATTCCCGGATTTCCGCGCCGTCTGGAAAATGAGCTGAAGCACTGTATTCTGGCTCATCACGGGGAGCTGGAATACGGCTCACCCAAGAAGCCGGCGCTCATTGAGGCGGTGGCCCTGAATATGGCGGATAATACGGATGCCAAGATGGAGACCCTGAAAGAGCTCTTTAAGTCGGCCGGAGGCAGCCAGGAATGGCTTGGCTATAACCGTCTGTTTGAGTCCAATATCCGCAGAAGCTCCCAGCCCGGTTCTCAGTCCGGGGAGCAGCAGTAAACCGGGAACAGGGTTTGGTGAGGAGCGCAGAATGAAAAAAAATGATTTGCTTACGTTAAAAATAGAAGGAATGGGGAACGAAGGGGAAGGCATTGGAAAGGCGGATGGCTTTCCTTTGTTTATTAAAGATGCACTGCCGGGGGATGTGATCCGGGCAAAGATACTGAAGGTAAAAAAGACATATGGCTATGCACGGCTGACGGAGATTCTGACGCCTTCGCCGGATCGGGCAAAGCCTCCCTGCCCCCTTCACCGCTCCTGCGGCGGCTGCCAGATCCAGGCTCTTTCCTATGAGAAGCAGCTGGAATATAAACGGGAGAAGGTACGGAACCATCTGATCCGGATTGGAGGATTTACCGATCCGGAGGTTTTTCCGGTTCTGGGAATGGAGGAGCCTTTCCGCTATCGGAACAAGGCGCAGTTTCCCTTTGGACGGGATCGGGAGGGAAACATTATTACCGGCTTTTATGCCGGCAGAACCCACAGCATCATTTCGAATACGGACTGTATGTTAGGGGTGCCGGAAAATCAGAGGATTTTAAAGACAATTCTGGATTTTATGGAGAAAGAGAAGATTGCGCCCTATGATGAGACATCGGGGGAGGGGCTGCTGCGGCATGTGCTGATACGCAAGGGATTTGCCACGGGAGAACTGATGGTCTGCCTGATTATCAATGGCAGCAGGGTTCCGGCAGTGGAAGAGCTGGCGGATCGCCTTTTTGAGATTCCGGGAATGACCAGTCTGACCTTGAATGTGAATCAGAAGAATACCAATGTGATTATGGGAGAGAAACTCATCCCGGTGCGGGGGCCGGCTTTTATTACCGATTGGATTGGTTCTGTACGATATCAGATTTCTCCCTTATCTTTTTACCAGGTCAATCCGGCGCAGACAAAAAGGCTGTATGAGACGGCTTTGGACTATGCAGGACTGACCGGCAGTGAGACTGTCTGGGATCTGTACTGCGGGATTGGAACAATTTCCCTGTTTCTGGCTCAGAAGGCAGGGAAGGTCTATGGGGTGGAGGCAGTGCCTCAGGCAGTGGAGGATGCCGGGAAAAATGCACGGCTTAACGGCTTGTCCAATGTGGAATTTTATCTGGGAAAGGCAGAGGAGGTTCTGCCAAAGCAGTATGAGCAGAACAAAGTCCGGGCAGATGTGATTGTGGTGGATCCGCCAAGGAAAGGCTGCGGCAGGGCGTGCCTTGATACTATGCTCTCTATGGCGCCGAAGCGCATTGTCTATGTGAGCTGTGATTCGGCTACGCTGGCCAGGGATTTGAAGATTCTGTGTGAGGGCGGCTATGAGCTGAGAGAGGTGCAGCCTGTGGATATGTTCCCTCAAACAGCCGGGATCGAAACGGTGTGCTTATTGACCGGGCGCTTTTAATCAGGAGATAACCCATCAAAACTCAAAGGAGATATCCATGAATCGGGAAGAATTTCAGCAGAAACTCGCAGAACTCGGCGGACTGGCAGAGAAAAACGGGAACCGTCTGACAGGGGATCGGGTGAGGGATTTTTTTAAGTCAATGGAACTTACAGAGGAACAATATGAATTGATTTTCGCTTATCTGGCTTCTCGCCGGGTGGTTGTAGAAGGCTATGTTCCGGTGCAGAGGGAAGAAGAAAAACAGAAACCAGAACTTCCTCTGTCGGAGGAGGAAAAAAGTTTTCTAAAGAGCTATCAGGCAGATCTTGACCGCCTGGAGCGCCTGGAGGAAGAAGAGCTTCTAAAGCTGTGCCGTCGGGTGGAGGAGACAGGCGACGGATTTGCGAAGGCAAAGCTGACAGAACAGCTTTTGCCGGAGGTTCTGCGGCTGGCCCATGATTTCCGGGGGCGTGAGGTGCTTCTGAGCGATCTGGTTCAGGAGGGAAATATCGGATTAATGCTTGCCATGGAAACTTTAGGGCTCCGGGAACCGGGAAATTCACCGCTTCAATATCTGCGGCAGGAGGTCTGCCGGGCTATGATTCAGGCTGTGGAAGATGACAGAGCGGAAAAGGAGGCCGGAAGCCTTATAGCGGAGCGTCTGAATCATCTGCGCGATGAGATTAAGAAGCTGACCGATGAATTGGAACGTAAGGTTTCTGTGGAAGAACTGGCTGTGTATATGGATATGCCGGTGGAAGAGGTGGAGAATTTGTTAAAGCTTGCCGGCGAGACGCCATATGACGAGCCGGAAAAAGAGACTTGATCCATGGCGGAATGAAGAGTTAAAATATTTCGAGAAAGGGGTAAGAATACGGATGAAGCGGTTTGTGAGCATAATAGCAGTCATGGCATTGCTGCTTTCCGGATGTTCGGGAAAAAAGGAAGTAAAGATGAAGGAAGAGAGCTATACTACGGCGGGAGGAGAAGAAGGCTGGATGTATCTTCCGGATGCCGCTGTCGATAACCCGGAAGAAAAACGCCCCCTGGTTCTGGTAACCTGTGCTTTCGGCGGACATCCCGAGGAAAAACTCCGGCAGGCTGGCTGGATCCGGCAGGCCCAGGAGGCCGGGCTTCTGCTTCTGGTTCCGAAGTATAAAACTACGGAAAGCTACAGCCAGACAGAACGGGTTATGGAAATCCTGAATTACGCCATAGAGCATTATCCCGTGGACACCACCCGCATCTATGCTTCGGGCTTTTCCAATGGAGGCGGAGTGGTGGGCGCACTGACGAATGATTATCCGGGAACCTTTGCCGGGATCTGCTTTATGAGCTGGATGATGCCCATTAAGCATCTGAGTTCCCCCTATGAGATGCCGTTCCAGATTATACAGGGCAGCAGGGATCTGACTCTGGAAACGGATTCCGGCGCTATGCGCGTGATTGACGATGAAGTGTGGGGAATTGAATCCCTGATGCGGTTTAACGGCCTTTTGGAATCCGGGGAGGCTAAGGACTTTGATAAAACAGAGTACTGGGGCTATGAACCGGACGAGGTAGAGACGGCAGTTATTGAGGAAACAACATGGACATTCAGCAATTATTATAAGGAGGGACATACTGCGCCTCTCGGACAGCTGGTGATGATTGAGGGAGGCAGACATGAGCTGACAGAGCAGAAGGCGTTTGTGGCATGGGACTTTCTGCGTCATTATGCCAGAGGTGAGAACGGGGAACTTATAGAGATAGAATAGGGTTCATAATGGAATGTAAAAAGGGGCTGTCAAGAAATAAGGCAGCAGCCATTTCTATACCCTGTGTTCGGACGGTTTGTGTACATTCTGTCTGCTCTGTACGGACATTGCTAAAGCAATATCCGTCCATATCAGACAGCCTGTTCACAGTGTCTTGAATCCTTCGGCCACAATACCGGAGAAATGTACGAATACGTCCTCGCCAGTCTCGGAGTTGGTAATGAAACCATATCCTTTTGTGCCGTTGAACCATTTTACTGTACCTTTGTTCATTAAAAGATACCTCCTAATTTAAGTACTATTCCGCATATCTTCTCCGAGATAAAAAAAACATGTCCTGTAAGCATCATGCATAGAATGATGACTTACAAAACATGTGAATCAAATTCATCAAAAATATACTTCAATGCACCATTCATATTAGCCTATCCCAAGCCAAATGTCAAGCATAAATAATGGAATTTTGTGGAAATATTGTGGAAATAATGTCGTTCAGGCGATCCATGATTTTTGGATGGCGTTTAATATTTTTATAGCATTTACAGTCATTGTTTCTGTCATTACAGGGCTTTCCGTCAGCCCCTTCCGGATGCATTGTTCCATATGGATGACCTCGTACATAAGCTCATGTTCGCAGGGAAATTCCAGAATGACCGGTTCCCGATCCGGGTAATGCAGGATGGCTTTGCGCGCTTTCCAGTAGTCGGGGATCTCTGCATATCCTTTTTCGCCGTATAGATAGGCGGTGTGGGAGGTGGTTACGGCGGTGCTTGTCTTGTTTGTGAATAAAAGGCCGTTTTCCATCAGCATAGAGAGGGAAAACTGATTTTCTACAGAGGTCCGGCTTCTGGTGCACAGGCCGCTCCAGTCCGTAACCCGGCAGTCGAACAGGTACTGCATGAGCTGGAGGCTGTATATGGCATTGCCGTAAAGGGGGCCTCCGCCTTTTTCCGGGTCAAAAAACCAGGAGTTGTAGCCGGGGTCGAAGGAGCTGGAGAAGTCCGCCATTTTTACCTCGCCTAAGGCTCCGGAGCGGATCAGCTCTTTCAATTTTTGTATCACGGGAAGGAAGAGTACTTTCTGGGCTTCCATTATAAAAAGCTTTTTCTCTCTTGCAAGGGCGAACAGCTCCCGGGATTCCCGGGCGCTTAAAGTAAAGGGTTTTTCGCAGAGCACATGCTTTCCGTGTTCCAGAGCCATTTTTGCATAGCGGTAGTGCTCGCTGTTGATCATGGCTACGTAAGCCGCGTCAATTTCATCGGAGCTTAAAAGCTCCTCATAACTGCCGCAGGCTCTTGGAACGTTCCAGAGAGCAGCTTTTTCCCGGGCTTTCTCAAGGCTTCGGGAGGCCAGGGCAGATGCCTCGCAGTTTTCTGCAGCCTGAACGCCCTTGATAAAGCGCGGGGCAATGGAGGAGGTGCTTAAGATTCCAAAACGTAATTTTTCCATAATATTTTTCCTTTTGAAGACTATGGCTCGCTTCCTGCTTTTTTCAAATAATCTACGATTTTTTCGAACTCCATGAAATGAGAAGCCTTTACCAGAATCGAATCCCCCTTGGAAAGAAGAAGCGGCAGAGCGCTGATAAGCTCTTCTCTTGTATCAAAATGCCGGAAAGTGAGAGAGGGGTTCTTGGCTCCTATCCCGCGGGCGGTTTCTTTTGACAGTTCGCCCGCAAGAAAGACCGCATCAATGCCGGCATCGGCTGCATGGCAGCCTACATTGTAATGCAGAAGCTTCTCGTTCTCGCCCAGCTCGCCCATATCACCCAGAACGGCAACTTTTCTGCCCAGGGCACAGCTCAGTACATCAAGAGAAGCGCACATGGAAACGGGATTGGCGTTGTAACAGTCATCTAAAATCGTCCATTTCCCAGTGTGGATCAGATTGTTTCGTCCGCTGACCGGAGTGAGGTTTTCTATGCCGGTTCTGATTTGCTCTAAAGTCAGATCCAGAGCCAGGCCTACAGCAATTCCGGCCAGTGCATTGTAAACCATGTGACGGCCGGGAATGGGAATATGTGCCGTAAAGCTTCCGGCTCTGGTCACAAAGGTACAGCGTGTGCCGTCAAGCCCCAGATTCTCGATCTGCTTTGCATAGAGATCGCCGGAGGGGTCAAGGCCGAAAAAGCAAGGGGTGGGGGAACGGCTTTCCCGGAGGGTTATCAGCTTGTCGTCGTCTCCGTTTAAAATCACCTGAGCCCCCGGCTGAGCCTCCCCGAACATTTCTGTTTTGGCCTTCAGGATGCCGTCCCTGTCTTTGAGATTCTCCAGGTGGCAGAGGCCGATGTTGGTAATTACGCAGAGGTTTGGCTTAGCCATACGGCTTAGACGGGTCATCTCACCGAAATCGCTGATGCCCATTTCCAGCACGGCGGCCTCATGTTCCTCGCGGATGCGGAAAATTGTCAGAGGAAGTCCGATCTCGTTGTTGAAGTTTCCTTCTGTCTTTAATACTTTATATTTTTGCTCCAGCACGGATGCAATCATTTCCTTTGTGCTGGTCTTGCCCACGCTGCCCGTGATCCCCACAACAGGAATGGACAGGGTGCTGCGGTAGTATTCCGCCAGGCTTTTTAAAGCCTCCAGGCAGGATTCTACCAGAATATAAGGTCCGGCAGGATACTCGGGAGCCCGTTCACAGAGGACACAGGCAGCGCCCTTGGCAAAGACGGAGGGGATGAAGCTGTGGCCGTCTGCCCGTTCACCCTTGATGGCAATAAAGAGATAACCGGGCTCCACCTTCCGGCTGTCTATCACAATGCCGGATACCTCCAGATGCCTTTTGGAATCCTCCCCCGTATAGGTTCCCCCGCAGGCGCGGGCAATCTGATTTAACGACATTTCTTTCATGGTATTAGTTTCCTATTCCAGTTTCAAAGAGCTTTTGCGAAGAATGAATGCTTACATGCTTTCATACCGGGCCAGGGACACTTCAATCAGCTTTTCACACAGATCCTCAAAGGACATTCCGACAGCTGCGGCCTCCTGGGGAAGCAGGCTGGTAGGTGTCATGCCCGGCAGGGTATTGGCCTCCAGGCAGTAAAAGGACTGATCCGCCGTATCCATCATAAAATCAATCCGTGCATAGGAGCTGAGCTTTAAGGTTTCAAAGACCCGCTCTGCATACTGCTGTAACTGTGCGGTCAGATCAGCGCTCAGATCTGCCGGGCAGGTTTCGATGGTGCTGCCGGGCTGATATTTATTCTTATAGTCATAGTAGCCCTGCAGAGGGGCAATCTCAATAACGGGAAGAGCCTTTCCGTCAATCACGCCCACGGAGAATTCGCGGCCGGTGATAAACTGCTCTACAATTACATCTTCCCCGAAGGCATAGGCATCGGCGAGCACATCCGGCAGCTCTTCCGGACGCTCCACCCGGTAGGTTCCCACACTGGAGCCGCCGCAGATCGTCTTTACCATGCAGGGATAGGGAACGGAAGCGGGATCTGCCTGCATGCCGTTCTTTAGAGTGATTCCCGCAGGAGTGGGAATCCCGGCCTGCCGGAACAGCTGCTTGGACAGATCCTTATCCATGGCAACTGCACTGCTTAAATATCCCGTTCCGGTGTAGGGAATACCCATCAGATCAAAGGCTGCCTGTATCCGGCCGTCCTCGCCGTTTGCCCCGTGAAGACCCAGAAACACAATGTCAGCCATCTCGCACAGAGCCAGCACATTTGGGCCGAACATACTTTTTCCTCCGTCTTTGCGCTGCTCCTTCAGCCGGGACAGATCCGGGTGAGATTCGGAAATGGCCCGGATATCCTTTGCCCAGTCAATGTTTTCCTGAAAAAGTTCTTCTGTTACAGGTTTTTCGGACTCGAGGCCCAGATAGACATCCAGAAGGACAGCGTGGTGTCCTTTTGCTTTTAAGGCATAATAAATCTTACTTCCGGAGCTTAAGGATACATCCCGTTCCGTGCTGGTACCTCCGGCTAATACAACGATTTTCATAAGCTTTTACTCCTCATACCAGATTTTTATTTTTGTCCAGCATCTCCTGAATCCGGTTCTGGGTATAGGAACCCAGAAATTTTTTTTCTTCCTTTGTCAGCTCCATTGGGAGAATAGGGGTGCCGTATTCCAGAATCACATGGCAGGGGCGGATAAAGGGAATGTGGTTTTCAAATATTTCCGCAGAATTGGTAATTGCCATAGGGATAATGGGACATCCCGTTTTTTCGGCAATTTTCATACTGCCTTCTTTAAAGGGAAGCATCTCGTCCGTGCGGTTTCTGGTTCCTTCCGGGAAAATGCAGATGGAAATTCCCCTTTTAATATATTCAATTCCCTGCAGGATGGTTTTTAATCCCGCTTTGATATCCTTCCTGTCCAGAAACAGGCAGTAGAGCGCTTTCATCCAGTCCCGGAGGAGCCAGTAGCGGAGCATCTCAACCTTTGCCACATAGCCCGTGAGTCCGGGACACCGGGAGTAGGTAAGGAGAATATCAAAATAGCTGCGGTGGTTCCCGATATAGAGGACGGCCTGATCCCTGGGGACATTTTCTTCCCCTATGACGGTCAGGCGCACACCGGCTGCCTTAAGCATCAGTTTAAAGGCTGCCTGCACCATGCGCAGACAGCTGTAGTCCTTTGCTTTCTGATTAAATTTTCCGACAATCCATTCTATCAGAAGAACGGGAATGCCCAGAAGCAGATACAAAAAAAGTATCAGAACGATAATGATGAATCTTACCACTGCTGCCTCCTATCTGCCGAACAATTCAGTCATCTGCCGTAATCCGGAGGCTATGCCGGAATTCAGATCTTCACTGCGGTAGCGCCATTCCCAGTTGCCCAGGGCAACGCCGGGCGTATTCATGCGCGCTTCGCTGCCGAGCTTCAGAACATCCTGAAGAGGGAAGATGGCATAACGTGCAATAGTTCCAAGGCAGATACGGATAAAATCCCAGCTTATGCTGGATGCGTCCGTATTCATATAGCGGCGGACCTTATCACGGGCGTATTCTGAGGTATTCTGATACCAGCCGGTGCTGGTGTCGTTATCGTGAGTACCGGTATAGCAGATACAGTTGCGTGTGTTGAGCTGGTGGGGCAGGAAGGTGCTCTCGCCGCCTTCAAAGGCAAACTGGAGAATCCGCATGCCTGGAAAGCCGAGCGTATCCCGCAGATGCTCTACCTCCGGAGTGATTAATCCCAGATCTTCGGCAAAAATAGGAAGATCTTCGCCAAGCTCCTTTTCGATGGCGAGGAAAAGCGCTTCCCCCGGCCCTTTTTTCCAGGTGCCGTTGATGGCGGTCTCCTCTTTTGCATCAACTTCCCAGTAAGCTTCAAAGCCGCGGAAATGGTCGATGCGCAGGTAGTCGACCTGATCGATCTGATTGCGGATTCGGGCAATCCACCACTGATAGCCCTCTTTTTTATGAGCGTCCCAATCATACAGGGGGTTGTTCCATTTCTGGCCGGTGGCGCTGAAATAATCCGGCGGTACACCTGCCACGGAATCCGGATAGCCGTCCTCATTGACCTGGAACAGATGCCGGTTGGCCCACACATCGGCGCCGTCCGGGGATACAAAAATGGGAATATCTCCGATGACAGCTATATTTTTGTCATTGGCATATTTTTTCAGATCATACCACTGAATATAGAATAAATACTGTAAAAACTGCTGATAAGCAATACCGTCCGCCAGCTTCTCCTCCCACAGAGGACGGTCCTTTGCGGAAAGGTTACGGAGATTTTCCGGCCACTCTGTCCAGGAAGCTTCTTCCTGTTCCTCCCGGATCGCCATAAACAGGCAGTAATCGGAAAGCCAGAAGGCATTTGCCTCACAGAAAGAATTGTATTCCTCCAGGAAATTCTTGTCGGCAGTATGGCGGAAGGCTTCGTATGCCTTTTTAAACAGGCCGTATTTGTAAGTACGCACCTTATCGTAATCTATCCGTATCGGATCAAAATCGGGAATATCCTCCAGATCCGCTGCTGTCAAAAGTTCTTTTTCCTTCAAAAGCTCCGGGCTGATCAGCAAAGGCTCGCCCGCAAACACGGAATAACCCTGGTAGGGGGAATTGCCGTAGGAGGTAATGGGAACCAGAGGAAGTATCTGCCAGAGATGCTGTCCGGAGGCTTCCAGAAAATCAATAAATTCATAGGCACCCTTTCCGAAATCCCCGATTCCGTAGGGAGACGGGAAAGAAACAGGGTGCAGCAAAATGCCGCTGTACCTGTGATTCACATGGTCATCGGCAGCTGTTTTAAAACGCATAGTGCTTCTCCTTTCGCGGTATGGCGGATACTTGTATTTACTTCAGAATGAAAACAGGGATGTACCGTGCCGTAACCGGATTCTTCTTTTCCCATTATAATAAAGTCAGCGTTAAAAAACAAGGATATTACAAGCTTTTTCCACGTAAATATAAGTGAGGTGATGAATATGTGGAAACGCGTTCTCTTGATTGGCAGCATTCTGATTTTTCTGTCCGGATGCAGCATTCAGACAAATGACCGGGAAAAACTGCATGATCTGGAATATACCATTGTGGAGGAAGGGAAGGCCCCGGAGGGGCTCCAGACGATTCTTGAGGAAAAAAGAAAGGGAGAATTCAAACTGACGTATGAGGAGGAAGGGCAGCTTTACCTGTGTATCGGTTACGGGGAACAGAAGACGAGCGGTTACAGTATTGCAGTCAATGAACTGTATCTGTCGGAAAATGCCATTTATTTTGACACCAGCCTCATCGGCCCGAGCAGGGAGGAGCAGGCTGCGGAGGTGCCAAGCTATCCCTGTCTGGTGGTGCGGACAGAATATGTGGATAAACCGGTGGTATTTCAGTAGAGATGCGTGCATAGATTGGTAGAAAAGAAATAGTGGAAAGGTGTATGTTATGGAGCTTGTTCGCAGAAATATACATATGAACCGGCAAAAAGGAAAAGCAGTCAGCCAGATGACGCTGGATGATGACTATAATATTCCGGATAACATGCCGGATGCCGGTATGATTATCCAGGAAAAAGGAAGTATCGAGATCGGAGAGGTACGGGCGGAGGCCGGCCGGGTGAAGGTCAAAGGTGCTCTGAACTTTTTTGTACTCTATATGGAAGAAGGGCCGGAGAGCGGATTACATAGTGTGCAGGGGCAGATTCCCTTTGAGGAAATGATGAACGTGGAGGATGCCAGGGACGGAGACAGCCTGCAGTTAAAGTGGATGCTGGAGGATGTGTCCTCGGCGCTGATTAACTCCAGAAAGCTGAGTATCAAGACGATCGTGACGCTGGAGCTTTCCGTGGAGGAGCTTTTTGATGCGGAGGTTCCGGTAGAGGCGGAGGGCTCCGATACGGTTCAGGTAAAGACCTGCCACGTGTCTACGGCCGGCCTGGCAGTCAGGAAGAAGGATACCTGCCGGATCAAGGATGAGATGATTCTGCCGGCCAATAAGCCGAATATCCGTCAATTGCTCTGGCAGGATATTTCCATGCAGGGTACGGAACTTCGGATTGGCGAGGGTGAGATTCTGGTAAAGGGCGAGCTGGCGGTGTTTGTTCTGTATGAGGGCGAGGAGGAGAGCGGAAAGGCTTTCTGGATGGAACAGATGATACCCTTCAGCAGCCATGTGGACGTGAGCGGCTGCCAGGAAGGAATGCTCGGAAATCTGGGGCTTAATCTGTCACACAGTGATCTGGAAGTGAAGCCGGATTATGACGGGGAGCTCAGAGTACTGAATCTGGATGCTGTATTGGAGCTGGATATCCAGCTTTATGAGGAAGAGCATCTCAGTATGATCTGTGACCTGTACAGTCCGGTCCGGGAACTGAAGCTTGTTACGGCTCCGGCGGTTTACGAGAGTATTCTGGTGAGCAATTCTTCCAAGTGCCGGGTTGCGGATCGGATGAAGACCGGAAGCCCGGAGGTGCAGATTCTTCAGATTTGCCACAGCCGGGGCGAGGTGAAGGTGGATGAGAGCTCTGTTACGCCGGAAGGACTTCTGGTGGAGGGTGTGATCTCGATCCAGGTTCTCTATGTGACTTCGGATGACAATCATCCCTTCCTGTGCCTGAAAGGAGTGGTTCCTTTTGAGCATTTGATTGAGGCGCCGGGGATTGGGAAGGACAGTATTTATTACCTTCAGACTTCTTTGGAGCAGCTTGGGGTTACGATGGTGAACAGCGGAGAACTGGAAGTGAAGGCGGTTGTGCAGGTGAACGCGCTGGTGCTGAACCGCGTGAGTATGCAGTGTATTTCTGCGGTGGAGGAGCAGCCTCTTGATATGGATGTGGTGAAGGGACTGCCGGGATTTTTGATCTATACGGCGCAGCCGTCGGATACGCTTTGGGATATTGCAAAGGCTTATCATACGACGGTAGACTGGATTTGCGAGCTGAATGAGCTGAGTAATGACCAGATCCGGCAGGGGCAGAAGCTGCTGCTGGTGAAACAGATGGAGAATTTTTAGGAGGGACGGACGGGGCAGGCAGAAAATAAGCCATCCGGTATTTCTGTATCCGGTGTTCGGACGGTTCACGTACACGCTGTCTGCTCTGTGTGAACATTACCTTGGGGTGTTTGGAAGATGTGAGGCGCTTTGAGGTAATGTTCGCCCATATCAGACAGCGTGTGCGTGAACAGCCGGACACCTGGATATCAGAAATACCGGATGGCTTATTTTCTGCCTGCCCCTGGCTTTGGGGACGGGAGATGGCAGGTTTCGATTTGAGGCGGTACCGGTTTTGAGAAGAAGGGTGATTTGAGGTATTTTGGGGTTGTGTGAGAGGGGGAAGTTTGTTATACTTTTGTGTATACAAAAAACAGTGTAAATACAATGGTGTGGAAACAGAGGATGACCGGGTATGGATAGGATGCAGCTTAAAGCTATGGCGAAGATTAATCTGGGACTGGATGTTCTGCGGCGCAGGGAGGATGGATACCATGAGGTCCGCATGATTATGCAGACAGTACATATTTTTGATCAGCTTCAGCTGGAGAAAAGGCAGGAGGAGGGTATCCGGGTCAGGACAAACCTTTATTATCTGCCGGAAGATGAGAATAATCTGGTGTATAAGGCGGCGAAACTTTTGCGGGATGAGTTCGGGCTGCCGGGAGGGATTTCGATTCAGCTGAAGAAGTATATTCCGGTGGCCGCCGGGATGGCCGGGGGAAGCTCGGATGCGGCGGCAGTGCTTTTTGGAATGAACCGGATGTATGAGCTGGGGCTGTCTTTGGAGGAGCTTATGCAGAGGGGAGTGAAGATCGGAGCGGATGTGCCCTATTGTATTATGAGGGGGACTGCCCTGGCGGAGGGGATTGGAGAAGTTTTAAGCCCGCTTCCGCCGATGCCGCCCTGTACGATTCTGGTGGCGAAGCCGGGAATCGGGGTTTCTACCCGGTTTGTGTTTGAGAATCTGAAGGCGGATGAGCTTTTGCGGCATCCGGATATTGACGGGATGGCAGAGGCTCTTAAGAAGCAGGATTTGAAGGGGCTTGCAAGGCTTATGGAATCGGGGAATGTGCTGGAGACAGTGACGGTTCCGGCTTATCCGGTGATACAGAGGATCAAGGATACCATGCTCCGGGCCGGAGCCCTGGGGGCGCTGATGAGCGGAAGCGGCCCTACAGTGTTTGGGATTTTTGACAGCAGGCAGACGGCAAAAAGGGCTTATGGTGTTCTGAAACGGGGACATCTGGCCAGGCAGATTTTTTTGACTACGCCTTATAACAGCCGGCAGTCCGGCATCTGACAGAGAATGCGGCCGGGCTGCCGATGCGGAATGCTTTACGGGATTATTGATATCAGGGTGCAGGTACATTATAAATTAAATAACTAACGCATTTGTTTGCCTGCATTTCGATAGTACAGGGTAAATGTGTCAGCTGTTTAATCTTCGATATACTGGAATAGGAGCAGAGATGAGTAAGGAAATTCATACAACGATCAATGAATATCTTCCTTTGAGGGACGTTGTGTTTCAGACGCTCCGGCAGGCAATTCTTCATGGGGAGCTGAAGCCGGGGGAAAGACTGATGGAGGTTCATCTTGCAGAGCGCCTGGGCGTGAGCCGCACGCCGATCCGGGAGGCTATCCGAAAGCTGGAACTGGAGGGGCTGGTGGTGATGATTCCCCGACGGGGAGCGGTGGTGGCGAGCATTACGGAAAAGGATCTTAAGGATGTACTGGAGGTGCGCCGCACATTGGAGATTCTGGCCGGCGAGGTGGCCTGTGAACGGATTACGCCTGAGATTCTGGATGAGCTTAAGAAGGCGGGAGAGGAGTTCGGGCGTCTGAAGGAGACGGAAGATGCAAACCGCCTGGCCGAGGCAGATGTCCGCTTTCATGAGATTATTTATACTGCTACGGGAAATGCAAGGCTGATTCATATATTGAGTAACCTCAGAGAACAGATGTACCGATACCGTCTGGAATATCTGAAGGACAGGAGCAGCCGGGAGAGGCTTGACCGTGAGCATTGGGAGATTTATACGGCAATCAGAAACGGCGATAAAAAAGCGGTTGAGGCAGCGGTCTGTGAACACATTGACAATCAGGAGACTGCAATTCTGGCAGGAATCCGGGAGCAGCAGGTATAAATATAGAAGAATATGGGAATCCTCTGATGGACAAGGCTTATTTCCTCGGTTTGCTGCCGGGGATTTGGGCGGAATTCGGGAGGAGAGCCATGAAAAAGAAGATTCAGTTAGTGATTTTAACTTTGTCAGTGATAATCGGAGGTGCGGGCACTTATCTGTGTGCCGGACAGATTCCTGCGTGCAGCCCGGCGCCCAGGGCCCAGATGGCCTGGTGGGGAGGTATTTTTCCGGAATACTGTCTGTCAGGGGCTGTGGAAGCCGCGGGAGAAGAAGAGGACGGCGGCCCGGAGACGGATATTCCGGTAAAAGTGCGTTTTAAATATCTGACATTCTTGAATGACTGATAAAAT
Organism: Lachnoclostridium sp.; assembly: GCA_021770065.1. GTDB lineage: Bacteria > Bacillota > Clostridia > Lachnospirales > Lachnospiraceae > Laedolimicola. Next base: position 70,445 of record JAETRR010000022.1, read on the forward strand.
ATCAGGAAATTTTTCTAAATGCAGGTACAGAATAAGATATTGCGGAACTGGAATGGGAGAGAGATATGAGCGATATAAGGGAAGCGCCCATAGGGGTCTTTGACTCCGGTGTGGGAGGCCTGACTGTGGTGAGAGAGATTATGCGCCAGATTCCACAGGAGCGGATTGTTTATTTTGGAGATACGGCCCGGGTACCCTACGGAACCAAGTCCCGGGATACGGTCATCCGTTATTCACGGCAGATCGTGCGTTTTTTGAAAACCAGAGGCGTGAAGGTCATCGTGATAGCCTGCAATACTGCCAGTGCCTATGCACTGGAAACCCTGCAGCAGGAGATTGAACTTCCGGTTATCGGGGTGGTGAAGCCGGGAGCAAGGGTGGCGGCCAGGGAGACACCCGGCGGAAATATCGGTGTGATTGGAACGGAAGCGACGGTAGGAAGCCATATTTACCGTGATTACATACAGAACCTGCGGCCGGACGCCAGGGTATTTGAAAAGGCATGTCCGCTTTTTGTTTCTCTGGCGGAGGAGGGATGGTGGAAGGATCCGATTACGGAGGCCGTAGCCAGGAGATATCTCCAGGAGATGAAGGATCGGCAGGTGGATACTCTGATTCTGGGATGTACGCATTACCCTTTACTGCGCTCTACGGTGCGGAAGGTAATGGGGGAAGAGGTTAATCTGGTAAATCCCGCTTATGAGACGGCCATAAGCCTGCGGGAGCTTCTTCACAGGGGGCAGATGGACAATCAGGGACACAATAAGACAGGGGAGAACCCCTATGAGTTTTTTGTCAGTGATGCGGCAAAGCGTTTTAAGGCTTTTGCCAATTCTATTTTGCCCTTTGATATTACAAGTACACGACAGATTCAGATAGAGGAGTTTTAATGTATGACAAATGAGGTACTGCTTACGATTTCAGGACTTCAGCTTCTGGACGGAGAAGAAGGAGTTCCGATAGAGGTTGTGACGCCAGGGAGCTATTATTATCGGAACGGAAAGCATTATATTCTCTATGACGAAGTAATGGAGGGCTGTACGGACCATATTCACAATACAGTGAAAATCGGCGAGGAATCCCTGGAGGTTATTAAGAAGGGTGCTTCCAATACGCATATGGTATTTGAAAAAAATAAGAAAAATGTGACCTGCTATGCTACGCCCTTTGGAAATCTGTCCGTGGGGATCATGGCCCATCGGATCCGGATTGATGAGAGCGACACAGATATTGATGTTGAAGTGGGGTATTCTCTGGATGTGAACGACGAGTATCTTGCGGACTGCTCCATTGCACTGAATGTAAAGTCCAAGAACGCAGGGAATTTCTGCCTCAGGCAGTAAACGGATGCAAAGAGACAGCCGAGCGGCCCGTGCGCCGCTTCAGCGGCAGTTTCCCTGCACGGGCCTGGCATAAAAAAGAAGTGCCGGATATAAAATCCGCACTTCTTTTTTACAACCGATTTACTTTTTAAACAGGCGCTTGAAAAAGCCTTTCTTAGGCGGAGGTGTCTCAAGCCCGCCTCTTGCACTCTTGACAGCGCTGATGTAGATGCCGCTGACTACAACCTTTACCTCGCGCTTTACGGGAATCAGCTCAAATACTTTATCGTCACAAACCAGCGTCATTACCTTGGGACCGATCTTTGCCTTCACAATGGGAAGTTTATTCCAGCGCAGGAGCTTGGGCGTCTGTTCGATTACCTGGGAGGGCAGCCCGGATTGTGAAATCTTCATGCGCTTTTTGTCGATAACCAGCATACTGACGGTCTGGGCCATGGCCTGCATCTGCTCTTCCTGAGCAGCCTGGCGCCGCTGTGCCTTTTTTCCGAAGAAATATAATGCTACCAGTGCGGCAATTAAGACAACAATGATAACAATTAAAACAATACTTAATGTTGACATTAATTCGATTCCTCCTGCGTATTTCAAACAAAAGATATTATAACAGTTTTTCTGGTAAAGCGCAAGGGAAAATGATATACTAGCAGATAGCGGACAGCTTTGTGTTAGGTAAAGCTGGCCCCGGAGAGGAGAAAACATTATGCTGGCTGTCTTTGGCGGCTTGTGGAATGGTCTCATCCAGCTTGTGGGATTCTGGATGGATCATCTTATTTTTATCAATATTATTTTGTCCATAGTGATTGTATTTTTTGAACGCCGGGAGCCGCGGACCGTCTGGACCTGGCTTCTTCTGTTGTATTTTATTCCTATTTTGGGAATCTTTTTGTATTTTATGATCGGACATGACTTTCACAAGCAGCACATGTTCCGGACCAAGGAAATAGAAGATGCCATGTATTCCGCAATCAGCAGGCAGGAGGAAATCATTATCCGGGACGAATTTGAGCCAAAGGATCCCAGGCTCCGCAAATACCTGGATGTTGTACTGATGAACTTGGAGGCGGCGGATGCCGTGTATACGGCAGATAATGATATAGAAATCTACACGGACGGAAAAGAAAAATTCAAGGCGCTCTATGAAGCCATGGAGAAGGCGGAGGAGTACATCCATATTCAGTATTACATTATAAAAAACGATGAACTATGGCAGCCGTTTGAGAAGCTGCTGACGGAAAAGGTCAGACAGGGGGTGGAGGTCCGCCTTCTGTATGACAGTATGGGGAGCAGATCGATGAAGAGGAGTGACTGGAAACGGCTGCGTGAGGCCGGTATCCAGGTGGGAGAGTTTTTTCCGGCTCTTTTCGGGCGGCTGCAGCTCCGTGTCAATTACCGCAATCACCGGAAGATTGTGGTAATTGATGGGAAAACGGCTTTTGTGGGAGGCTTCAATATCGGAAGGGAGTATGTCGGGTTAGATCCAAAGTTTGGATATTGGCGTGATACCCATTTACAAATCCGCGGTTCTGCGGTACTCTCTTTGCATATCCGTTTTATTTTGGACTGGAATTATGCCACAAAGCAGAATCTTTTTATTACGGATCGGTATTTTGAAGAATACAAGCAGGAACGCCGGGGGGATGAAGCCGTTCAGATTGTCACCAGCGGACCGGACTCTAAATGGCAGAATATCCGGAATGTTTACCTTAAGATGATCAGCAAAGCCAGAAAGAATATTTATATCCAGACGCCCTACTTTATTCCGGACGAAACCATTATGAATGCCATCCGCATTGCGGCTATGTCCGGCGTGGATGTGCGGGTGATGATTCCCTGTAAACCGGATCATCCCTTTGTCTACTGGGCTACTTATTCCTATATCGGAGATTTGCTGGAGGCCGGGGCAAAGTGTTATACTTATGACAATGGCTTTCTTCATGCTAAGGGTATGGTGGTGGACGGAGTGGTAAGCTGCTATGGAACCGCCAATATGGATATCCGCAGCTTCTGCCTTAACTTTGAAGTGAATGCGGTGATTTACAGTGTGCAGACGGCGGAGAGGCTGGAGGCTCTGTTTCTGGAGGATTTGAAATACTGTACAAGGGTGACTCCTTATCTCTACGGAAGGCGGTCGTACCTGGTACGTTTAAAAGAGCAGTTTTCCAGATTATTTTCGCCATTGCTATAGGTATGAGGGGATCGGGAGGATATTACAGAACGAATAATAGGAGGATGATTATGAAAAAAAGATGGATTTTAGTGTTAACTCTTGCAGGCGTTTTGACGATGGCGGCGGCCTGCAAAAGCAAAGAGGAAGCCGGGGCAAATGAAGCACCGGATGTAGTATCGGATGAGGCTGCAGAAGAAGCCGGTGAGAGTAAGAGCAGAGTAGTTAAGCTTGGAAATTACAAGGGCGTAAAGGCGGAGGCTGTCAGCACAGAAGTGACGGAGGAAGAGATTCAGGCAGAGATTGACGCCCTGCTGGCCTTTTATCCGGCTACAAAACCGATAGAGGGCAAGACTGTCATAGAGGAAGGAGATACGGTCAACATTGACTTTGTGGGCCGGAGGGACGGAGAACCTTTTGAGGGAGGAAGCTCCCAGGATCAGGGTTATGATCTGACAATCGGTTCCGGTTCCTTTATTGCCGGTTTTGAGGAGGGGCTGATTGGAAAAGAGATTGGCAATACGTACGAGCTGAATCTGACATTTCCGGATCCTTATAAGAATAACCCGGATTTGGCAGGAAAAGAAGTAGTGTTCGAGGTCACTGTGCACAACATAGTGGAATATGTGGATGCAGAGTGGACGGATGAATTTGTGCAGAAATATACGGAGTACGATTCCATAGAGGCATACCGGGAGGGTACAAAATCTACGCTGGAAACGGAAAAGATCCAGAACCAGCCGGCAGAGTGGGAGAACCGCGTGATCCAGGCTGTCGTTGCGGATACGGAGTTTGACTGTGATCAGGAGGAGATTGAGAGCATAAAGACAGGTATTGTCCAGGAATATGAGATGTACGCCTCATTTTCCGGCGTGGAGCTGACGGATTTTCTGAAGTATTATATGAACGGCATATCGGAAGAGGAATTCTACCGGCAGGCTGCGGACAGGGCGGAGAACCAGTTGAAAAGCCAGCTGGTGATTGAAGCCATAAGCGCCGCGGAGGATATTACGGTGACTGAGGAGGAATATGAGGAAGGCTTAAAGAACCTGGCCGATCAGTATGGAGCGGAGAGCCCGGAGGCATTTGAAGAGCAGTATGGCCGGGAAACGGTGGAGGACGGACTGATCTTTGATAAAACTGTTGATTTTGTGGTGGGGCAGGCTGTGGAGATTTAGCATACAGTCTGCCTGGCAGCCTGTCCTGATACCGCATTGCCGGTATATTTGAAGCCCCTGGGGAATAATCTTATTTTATTTTTCATAAGATGTAAAAAACGTTCTCAGGGGGATTACCTTGAAGGAATATATCGAAGAACGGGCGGTGGCCATCGCTAATTACATCATAGAGAACAACGCAACGGTGCGGCAGACGGCAAAGCGGTTTGGGATTAGTAAGTCTACGGTACATAAAGATGTTGCAGAGCGCCTGGTTCATATCAATCCGGCACTTGCAAAGCAGGCCAGAATCGTATTGGACATCAACAAGTCGGAGCGCCATATTCGGGGAGGAATGGCAACTAAGGAAAAGTATCTTCATCAAAAGAATGTATAGACAAAACCCGTTGACATTTGCATGAAACTTGCTAGAATAGAGGGATAAAGTCTGACGACAGGCAGATTACCAATGAGGAGAGTGTGAAAATGTTTACCAAGCAGGATTTGAGAAAGCTGATTCTGCCATTGATCATAGAACAGGTTCTTCTGGTAGCTGTGGGAATGGCAGATACGATTATGATTTCCAGCGTGGGTGAGGCGGCTGTATCAGGCGTATCTCTGGTGGATACGGTGAATGTATTGCTGATTAATTTATTTACTGCCCTGGCCACGGGGGGCGCTGTTGTCGCAGGCCACAGTCTTGGGGAGGGCTCGAAGGAACGTGCATGTGAGGCAGCCGAACAGCTTTTACTGTTTGTGTCTCTGGCTTCCATAGGAATTATGCTTGTACTTCTGGCAGGCCGTTCATGGATTCTGACCCACGTATTTGGAAGGATTGAAGCGGATGTTATGGCAGATGCCAGGCTCTATCTGCTGATCACGGCTTTTTCTATCCCTTTTATTGCTGTTTACAACGCAGGAGCAGCTATTTTCCGTGCTATGAGTGATTCGCGAACATCCATGCTGGTGTCTCTGATTATGAATGGCGTTAATATTGCGGGAAATGCGCTCCTGATTTACGGCCTGAAAATGGGGGTAGAGGGAGCGGCTGTTCCGACTCTTGTGTCCCGGATACTGGCCGCGGTGATTATTACGGTGCTCCTGCGCAGACAGGAGCTTGATATCCATCTGCGCAGAGGGGAGCGGCTGCGTCCCCGGAAAAAAATTATAAAAAAGATATGCTTTATCGGGATTCCCAACAGCTTAGAGAACAGCGTCTTTCAGCTTGGGAAAATTTTGGTGTTAAGCCTGGTGACCAGTTTTGGAACTACGGCCCTTGCGGCAAACGCGGTGGCAAATAATATTGCACTTTTTCAGATTATTCCCGGCATGGCAATCGGATATGCCATTGTTACGGTTGTTTCCCAGTGCGTGGGAGCAAGAAAATACGATGAGGCGAAATATTATACAAAGCTTCTTTTAAAATATATCTATGCAGGTATGTGGATGGTAAATCTGGCGGTTATCTTTATCTGCCCGTTAATCGTAAAAGCCTACCATCTGTCTGCGGCAACCGGAGAGCTGACCACAAAAATTCTGATTTACCATGCTGTCTGCTGTATGTTTATCTGGCCGTTGGCCTTCAGTCTGCCAAACACGCTGCGTGCGGCAGGAGATGTGAAGATAACGCTGATTGTGAGTCTTTTATCTATGTGGATCTTCCGGATTGGATTCAGCTTTCTTTTGGGAAAGGAACTGGGATGGGGCGTATTTGGAATCTGGGTTGCAATGACTATTGACTGGCTGTTCCGGGCCGTGTTATTTGTCATCCGGTACTGTGGGGGAAAATGGCAGGAGATCCGGTTTTAAAAGACGGATAATTAAGGCTTGTAAAGCAGCCGGTGATTACATATAATTGGTAAAAACAGTGCGGACATTCGGCAGCACAGGTTTTTATGGCTGAAAAAGGGTTTGTATATTCATGTAGAGCCGGGTAATAGTTAAAACAGGGGAGTACACAGGAGGAAGATGGATTGAACAGGGAGATGATTATTGTGCTGGACTTTGGCGGACAGTACAATCAGCTGATAGCCCGAAGAGTCAGAGAGTGTGGTGTGTACTGTGAAGTGCACCCTTATACGATATCGTTGGACAGGCTTCGGGAAATGAATCCGAAAGGAATTATTTTCACAGGGGGACCGAACAGTGTCTATGAGGAGACTTCGCCTCATTATCAGAGGGAGATATTTGATCTGAACATTCCGATTCTCGGGATCTGCTATGGCTCTCAAGTGATAGCTTATACTCTGGGCGGCTCGGTGAAGACGGCTCCGGTCGGCGAATACGGCCATACGGAGGTTCAGGTAGATAAGAGCTCCGTGCTGTTTCGGGATGTAGAGGAAACCACGGCTGTGTGGATGAGCCATACGGATTATATTGAGATACCGCCGGAGGGCTTTCGGGTTACGGCGCATACGCCTGTGTGCCCGGTGGCGGCTATGGAGTGCCAGGAGAGAAAGCTGTATGCAACGCAGTTCCATCCGGAGGTGATGCATACCAAAGAGGGGCAGAAGATGCTCCGGGCTTTTGTGTATGAGGTGTGCGGATGTTCCGGTGACTGGCGGATGGGTTCCTTCGTGGAGGAGACGATTCGGCAGATCCGGGACAAGGTCGGAAGCGGAAAGGTGCTCTGTGCGTTGTCCGGAGGCGTGGATTCTTCGGTGGCAGCGGTTCTGCTTTCCAAGGCAATCGGGAAGCAGCTGACTTGTGTGTTTGTTGATCATGGCCTCCTTCGAAAAAACGAGGGCGATGAGGTGGAAGCGGTCTTCGGGCCGGAGGGGCCTTATGAGCTGAATTTCATTCGGGTGAATGCGCAGCAGAGGTATTATGAGAAGCTCAAAGGAGTGACGGAGCCGGAGGCGAAGCGGAAGATTATCGGTGAGGAGTTTATCCGTGTCTTTGAGGAAGAGGCGCGGAAGATTGGGGCTGTGGATTTTCTAGTGCAGGGGACGATTTATCCGGATGTGATCGAGTCCGGGCTTGGGAAGTCTGCGGTGATTAAATCGCATCACAATGTGGGCGGTCTGCCCGGAGTTGTGGACTTTAAGGAGATTATTGAGCCTCTTCGGATGCTGTTTAAGGACGAGGTGCGCAAGGCCGGACTGGAACTCGGGATTCCGGAGTATCTGGTGTACCGTCAGCCGTTCCCGGGGCCGGGGCTTGGCGTGCGGATTGTGGGCGAGATTACGGAGGAAAAGGTCCGGATTGTGCAGGACGCGGATGCGATCTACCGGGAGGAGATTGCCAGAGCCGGATTGGATAAAGGACTTGGCCAATATTTTGCAGGGCTTACGAATATGCGATCTGTAGGGGTTATGGGGGATTTTCGTACCTATGATTACGCAGTGGCGCTCCGGGCTGTGAATACCAGTGATTTTATGACGGCGGAGTGTGCCCAGATTCCTTATGATGTGCTGTTTAAGGTGACGAGCAGGATTATTAATGAGGTGAAGGGAGTGAATCGGGTTATGTACGATCTGACTTCGAAGCCGCCTGGGACGATAGAGTTCGAATAGTAAACAGAAAGCCGGGAAGCCGCATAAACAGCGGACTTTCCGGCTTTTGATGTGGGGCGTGATACCTTTTTGATACCTATATAGAGAGGTTTTATAATTTATAATAGTGTTCCGAACTTGCTAATTTCATATTCATCAGTCTGTTTTCTTTGTCAATATCTGACTCAAGATCAATGGGCATACAACCTCGTATTAAGTCTCCTTTTGCTCCCGTTAGATTTTCTATTTCTACAATACTAACACCTGCTTTTAATAAATTAGTAATTCCGTATTTTGAAATTCCGGTAGTATCCATTCTTAAAATTGTGACAGATAAGAAATCAGCAATTCCAGAATAAATGGATTTATGCCATTGAGAACTATCTTGATTGCAAAATAGATACTTGGAAGATAAATTAAGAACATTTTCTCGCAATTTGCAAAAAATTCGGAATTGTAAGCTCAAATTGACAGGAAGTCTTATTGTATATTTTTGAATGGTAATAGTATTTTCGTCAAGTTTTAAATGATCAAATTTTAAATCTCGAATAACAGAATATTTTGCACCCGTTAAAATCATTAGTTTAATTGCTAACATTGAAGAAACTTTTGAAAAGGACATAGATTCAATGTTATTTGTATACTCTCTAAAATACGAATCTATAGTTATTATGATGTCATTTATTTCTGTATTTGTGCAGGGAGATTTGACAGCTTTATTGGCAAGTTTTGGATTATTTCTAATATAATTCCCGATCATATTGTAATATGATGATTCGCTTAGACGATATGAATTTATTTGTGCTAATAAATCATTGTTGGCAAACCACATTTGATCTATAGCATATCTGTAAAACTGTGCTATAGCTATGGCGTATTTGGAAGCAATAGATTTTGAAGTATATCCGTTATGCGCTATGTTGTAATCTATACTTTCGATAATATGTTCAGTTCGTATTCCACCGAGTAATTTAGTGTTTATACTTTGAGAATCAGACAATAAGTAACTTTTAAAATTTTTTAGTTCGGGAATGTAGATATTAAAATCTTCAATCATTTCGTCAAAAGTCATTTTTTCTCATCCTTTCTTATTTCGCCAATTATAGCTACATTTTTGGTCATCTCTTCCATTGTAATCAACTTTACTACTCGTAGCAGGCCAGTTGATTTTCCACTCAAAATACTCGTCCTCGGAAATTTCTCCATTTTTCAATTGCTCTTTCCGCAGACACCACTCCCGCATGAAATCATTGACTAAACCGTACTCTAGCCACATACCCACTGGGGCATGAGCAGGCCAGTCGTCATTGTCATAGTAACGCACCGATTTATCATCAGAAGCGTTGCACTTGCCGGGATTGCGGACAAGCTGAAATAAATGAATCGTGCTGCGGTCATCTTCGTCAAGCCAAAGGAATGTGAGCATAATATCTTCGGCGCAACCGGGGGTAACACCAATAAAGTGAATATAATTGACGTTCAGTATCTTTGCCATTTCCATTAAAGTGTTGTTTTTGGGAACACGATAGCCAGATTCATACTGTGCGATACGAACATCAGCGTTGCGTTCCTCATAGCCCAATTTCAAGCCTAATTCACGTTGTGTCATACCCCGAAATGTGCGTATTCTCTTTATCCGTTCTCCTAATACCATGTTAATTCTGTCCTTTCTGAAATTATATATTTAAGGGAATCATTTCTTTTGATATCTCATGTATATTTTTGCTGAAAATCCTTTCTGTTTGCTGTGCTTTTCTTTTACTCTTTTAAATTCCTTGAATCCTAATGCAGAATAGCAAGAGATAGCGGCAGTGTTGATATCTGTAACGTCAAGTACATAATCTTCATAGGGACTCTGTATCATACTTTCTTTCAGCATAGATGTAGCAATTCCTTTTCTTTGGTGTGTATTTCGGACAGCGACAAATTCAATATAGCCTGTGGTTGGCGGATAGTCTAATGATGATTCAAATTCTTCTTTTAATACTAAATTTGCAATGTTCCCTTTGATAAATCCAAAATTTTCTTTATAAGAAGTTATATCTGTTACTGCGGCTCTGCCGTTGCAATCAGATATAGCTACGACACCAACTACTTTATTTTCGGATTCTGCTACATAAAACTTTGAAATCTGTATGCCTGTACTGATTGCGGTTGCTACGGTATGTGTATTTTTGCATAATACATCAAAATCTTTTTTAAATCCTTCTGCGATACACAAAGCGATATCACTCCTATCATTTTCGTTAGCTTGTCTGATATTTATGTTCATGCAATTTCCTTTCAAAAGTTCGATTGTTTTATTCACTATATTTTAGCACATTTCAAATAATACGGCAAGAAAAACTTATCAGAAATGCTAAATTTAATAAAAAAGATAAGTTTAACAAATAAGCTATTGACAATAACAGAAATGTTAAGTATAATTCAAATACAGAATTTAACAAAAATGCTAAACAAAAGGAGGATATTGAATGAAGAATGAACTATTTGTAACTGCCGGGGAGGTAGCGCAGGAGTTGGGTGTTTCCAAACCATTTGCTTACAAATTAGTACGACAGATGAATGAGGAACTGGAAGAAAAAGGGTTTATCACAATCGCAGGACGTGTCAGTAGAAAATATTATGAAGAAAAATTCTACGGCATGGCGCAGGCGGCGAACTAAGGAGGGCAGATTATGGCGGCATATAAAGATGAACAACGTGGAACATGGTATGTATCGTTCCATTATTATGACTGGACGGGGAAGAACTGCCGAAAAGTCAAGAGAGGTTTCAAAACCAAAAGAGAAGCTACGGAGTGGGAACATCATTTCCGCATGAAAGAAGCGGCTGACTTGGATATGACTTTCGGGGAATTTGTACAGGCATACACAAGGGATATGAAGCCGAAGCTGAAGCACAATACTTGGCTTACAAAGGAGCATATCTTACGCACAAAATTGTTACCGTACTTTGAGAATAAGAAAATGTGTGATATTCGTGCAAAAGATATTATCCAGTGGCAGAATGAGCAGATTTCCTATCGTGATGAAAAAGGAAAGCCCTATGCACCGACTTACTTGAAAACTCTGCAATCTGAATTGAGTGCATTGTTTAATCATGCGGTGCGGTTCTACGAATTAAAGAGCAATCCCGTTGTTAAAGCCGGGCCGCTTGGGAAAGGGAAAGCGGAAGAAATGCTTTTTTGGACGAAAGAAGAATATCTGAAATTTATCGAAGCAGTAAAGGATAAGCCATATTCCTATCAAGCATTTCAGATTTTATACTGGTGTGGCTTGCGTGTTGGCGAACTTTTAGCACTCACACCGCAGGATATAGATTTTGATAACAAGGTCATTCGGATAACAAAATCTTATCAGCGGTTAGAGGGAAA
>JAETRR010000135.1 GCA_021770065.1 Lachnoclostridium sp.
TCATAGGGTATCTTGTAAACCTCTTTCTGCCGGCTTAAAAATGACTTGATTTCCTCAATGCTCTTGGCGTTGGCGGTTGCCATCATTTCCGACATTTCGATAATCCAGTGACCTTGTAGCTTGCGGTACACATTGTCATCGTCCAGCTTCCGCAAATCATCGGAGAACCACTCATCCCGGATTGCCAGCAGACGGAAGAAGGTGGACTTGCCAGCCCCCTGACCGCCTACCAGACAGAGCATGATTTCAAACTTGCACCCCGGCTGAAAGGCTCGTGAGATTGCACCCAGCAGGAACAGCTTCAACGCTTCATAGGTGTAATCGTCTGTGTCAGCCCCCAGAAAATGTCGCAGGCAGAAACGGATTCGTTCTGTCCCGTCCCACACAAGGGTATTGAGATAGTCCCGGATGGGATGGTACTTGTTTTCATTCGCTACAATCCCGATGGCGTTATCAATCTTTTTCTCATTGGTAAGCCCATAGGTTTCTTCCAGATAAAGAAGCAGATACTTCATGTCCGTATCGTTCAGGGCTGTGCTTTCCCTGTGGAAGCCGATGGGCTTTATGATGTCCTTGCGGTCGGTCAGGATGTTGTATGCGATAGCCCCGGAAAGCAGCGGGTCACGCTGGAATACGGTCAGGCAGTTCCGTATGCTCTGACGGACACCGCCTTTCTCGGTAGTTTCCAGTCCCGCCTTGATTTCCTCAACGCTCTGGGGCGGCTGCATGGCGTTCATGGTGTTTTTTAGTTCTTGCTGCGTCTGCGGCTGCAAGCTCTGCCATTCGCTGTTCAATCTGTATCACATCCTTTCCGTAGTCCGTAATCAAAGCCGCTTTTTCCTCTGTCTCCCCGAACAGCATCACATCCAGCAGATATTCCACTTGGTCTTGCTTCTGTAAGGCTTCCACAAACCGAGGATGAAAGGCTTCCTCCGGGGAGTGCGGGGCGTAGTCCGTTCTCCATGCCCGGAGCAGGTGGAGATAATCGGCAAGAATACGGAAGCATCTGTTCTTTGTTTCCTGAAACTGTTCCTCCGGGGATTTCTGTCGGGGCTTGGGCTTTTTTGCCTTTCCCGGCGGTTTCCAGTCCTCATAGGAAAGCCCGAAGTCCTGTGCCAGTTGTATGGCGGCTTCTTTCTTTCCCAGCCCATACAGGGCGGCGGC
>JAETRR010000136.1 GCA_021770065.1 Lachnoclostridium sp.
GGCTTATGATGCCCTTTTTCTTTTTCGCCATGTATGAGCGGGACGGACAGCCGGCGGAGAAACTTCTGAAAAACAGGCTCCGCTATAAGCTCTGGCCGAAGAAACGGCCATACCGGGCGGAAAACCTGTATAAATCCATGTCAAAGAAGGAGGTTACGAGAATTGCCAAAAACCAAACAGCAGGAAGCCCAGGAAAAACGTCTGCAAAGAAACATCAGGCAGGCAAAAACGGCCAGGGCCGACGCAAAGACAAGCGGAAATAAGACTGTCCGCACCAGGCCGCCTAAAAAGGGCGGCTTTTTTGCCGGGCTGAAAACGGACGCCCCACAGACGGTCCAGCAAAGTATTCCCTATAAGGAAATGTACCGGGATGGAATCTGCCGGCTGAATGATAAGCTCTACACCAAGACGGTGCAGTTTTTTGACATTAACTACCAGCTTGCACAGGCGGATGACAAAGCGCAGATTTTTGAGGGCTACTGTGATTTTCTCAATTATTTTGACGCTTCGATCCATGTGCAGCTTACCTTCATCAACCAGCGGGCCAACATGCAGGATTTCGCCCGCAGTATCGACATCCCCATCCGCGGTGACGAATATGACGGAATCCGCAAAGAGTATGGGGATATGTTAAAGGGCCAGCTTCAAAAAGGCAACAACGGCCTTACCAAGCGGAAATATATCACCTTCGGCATTGAGGCTGACGACCTCCGCACCGCAAAGATGCGCCTGGAGCGGATCGAGGCCGACGTGCTGGCAAATTTCAAAGCCTTAGGAGTACAGGCAAAGCCGTTAGACGGGCTGGAACGCCTGGAGCTCCTTCACAGCCAGCTCCACCCGGACGGGCAGGAAAAGTTTCATTTTACCTGGGCGGACCTGCCGAAAACCGGGCTCTCCACAAAGGATTATATTGCGCCCTCCGGCCTGTCGTTCTCAAATGACGGAAAGACTTTCCGGGTGGCCGACCATTCCGGGGCGGTGTCCTTTCTGCAGATTTTAGCGCCGGAACTGACGGACCGGCTGCTGGCGGAGCTTTTAGACCTGGATGACGCCGTGACGGTGAACCTGCATATCCAGTCCATCGACCAGGCCCAGGCGATCAAGAACATCAAACGCAAGATGTCCGATCTGCAGAAAATGACCATTGAGGAACAGAAGAAAGC